>NZ_CP150302.1:5179442-5826873 GCF_038051945.1 Paenibacillus sp. FSL H3-0469 | reverse complement strand
CTGCAAGCCGGCTGCCAGCCGGTAAGAGGTTCCGCCATTAAGAGCGGCAGCCTCTTGAATAGCTACAGCTTCGCCCGTCCCGCTGCGCTTCAGGGTGAAGCCGGTCAGCGGCATATCCGCGACCGGCTGATCAAATTGGACCTCCAGACCTGCTGCGGTGATATTCTGCACCGCCGTAGCCACCTGAATATCCTCTGGTGCGATCACCGGAACAACGAAGGTGACCGGGTCGCCGAAGACATACCCTGCCTTGGAGAGAGTCACAGAGTAGGTCTCTCCCTCCTTCAAGTCTGCGGCAACCCGGTAAGTGCTTCCTCCGTTCAGTGAGCCGATGAAGGATATCCCGACAGCCTGTCCCGCGGCATCCTTCAGTGAGAGCTCTGCTGCTGTCAGATTCGCAACAGGCTTGCTGAAGCTAAGCATGAAGCCTCCCGGGGTGCCAAGTGAAGCAGTGACTGCTACCTCAAGCGGCTGCCCTGCAGGCGGCAGGGTAGGCTGAGGCGTTGGGGACGGAGTCGCTGTTGGGGATGGCGGGGGCGTCGGATTGCTTCCGCCACCGCCACCACTTCCTCCGCCAGTTCCTCCCGCTCCACCTGCACCGGCAGGAGCCGTGCTTGAAGCCGGAGCAGTAACCGTGTACTCCCCGCGTGTCGTAGTCTCCACGCTGCCTGGGGAACGTTCAAACACTACTTTCGGAGCATCTACCAGCGCCTTCACGATTTCCCCAGTGCCCGATACACTGGCTGTGCCATGCAGCTCCAGATCACTCACCTTCACGCCTTCGTTCAGCGTAATGGCCGAACTACTAACTCCCCCGGCAACGCTTAAGCGGCCTATGGTCCCCGAGGTGACCACAACCTTGACGTTGCTCTTAATCTCCACCGAGCTGAAATTCCCGCTCAGGGTGACTTCACCCGACCCTGAAATGACCACTCCCTCAATCCCGCCGGAAGCTGTCCCGCTCTGCTCTGACTCAAGCTTAGCCCCGGACTGGACATTCAACTGCCTGATGATCGTTGTCCCGCCGACCACAACCCGTACCAGACCCTCCGCGCGATCTACGGTTACAACTCCGAGCCGGGACTGATTGATATGTACACTATGGGCACCGCCGCCTTGAATATCCGTGCTGCCCTGTACCGTCACCTGTTCAAGGTAGATCTCTCCGTCTCCAACCTTGGAGCCGATGAGCAGATTTCCTTGAACCTGTATATTGCGCAGCTTTATGCCCGGCGCATTCAGGGTAAGATCACCGGCAACGGTGAACGAGCCTGTAGCAGGGCCATAAGTGCCACCGGTTTCCAAGGTCTTCGCCGGAGGAATGATCCCTCCCTCTGCATGACTGCCGGACTGCTGCTTCAGACGATCCAGCAGCACAACGGCTTCGGCTCGTGTAAGCTGCCGCGCAGCTGCAATCGTTCCGTCCGGGAAACCCTTCATGTAACCGGCACTTAGCACAGCACCCAGTGCATCACGGCCATAGCCCGGAATACTGCCCGCATCCTTGAACACCTTCAGCGGATCTTCGCCGTCCTTCATCAGCACAGGCGTAAGCTTGGCGAGCATCACAGCCGCCTCCACCCGTGACAACGGCTTGTCCGGCTGGAAGGTCCCGTCAGGAAATCCCGTCACATATCCGGCCTGGACCGCTGCCTGCACCTGTGAGACGAACCAGGCCGCAGAGGGAACATCCTTGAAGCTAATCTTTCCCGTTCCCTGGTAAGCAAACAAACGGTTCACTAACGCCACAAACTCTATGCGGGAGATAGCCTGATCAGGCCGGAAACTTCCATCCTGGAAGCCTTTGATATACCCGTCCCCTATCCATTCGCTCATTTGCGGCTCTGCCCAATGACCGCTGATATCGCCCGCAGCAGAGGCGGTCCCGTTCACAGCCGCAGCCTCTGCCTGGCCAGTCTGCCAAAGTCCGGGATTCCACAGCCCCGCAATTAGACTGACAATCAACAGCCAATGGAGCAAGAGCCTGATTCTCTGTTTTGCCTGGTGGTTCTTCACGCCAATTCCCCCTTCATCACAGCACCCATGTTTTCGACAATCTATGAGATTTTTCTCATAGACAAAATCATATCTTGTATATTTGAGTCTAAAGGAAGGGAATAAAAGAATAATGAAAACTTCCGGGGACAAACAGAGAAAAACCGCGCAGCAGCAAGGCTTCGCGGTCTTTAATTTAATGAATAAATATTTTGGGGCGGCTGGTATTCATTTAAATTTCAATTCAGCTCATTAAACCTTTCGAGCATAGTGGCAACCTCCGCTCTGGTAGCAAGACCAGAAGGATTTATAGTTACATCAGTGTTGCCCTTCATGATGCCCTTGGACACAGCCCAAGTAATGGACTCTTTGGCATAGCCTGAAATTTGATTGGCATCTTTGAAGCTCAGGCTTGAAGCTTTAGCTTGAAGGCCAACACCTTTAACCTTTGCGTATCTATGCAGCATAACCGCAATTTGCTCACGGGTGATCGCATCATTGGGAGCAAATTTCCCCTTATCATACCCGTTAACAATACTCTTTTGATGGGCCCAAATCACCGGATCTGAATACCAGCGGCCACTTTGAACATCAGAGAATACACTCACAAATGTAACCTTCGGTTTATTCTCCATGCGATAGAGTACAGTGGCCAGCATGGCACGGCTCATTTTTCCGGAGGGTGAGAATTCCGTCTCAGAGGTTCCCGTGAACAGTCCCTTGTTGTAAACATACCTTACAGAAGTATAGAACCAGTCGTCATGTGCTATATCTGTAAAAGGCGTTTTTTTCGCAAAGGTAACCACCACAATAGTGTCACGGCTAACCTCTGGAATAGTGTAAATGTCGTGGCCTATCCATTTCTCACCGTTGACAAAGATATATTCGGTTTCATAGCCTTCATCGGGAATCATTCGGATGGTGGCAGAGGTTGTGGCGCGAATGGTTTGAACTTCAAAGCCCTCGGAAATTTTGCCGTTTCCGCCTTTCACTGAAGCTTTAACGGAATAGTAAAGATCCACTGCAGCCTTATCGGCTGCGCCGTCACCCCCCTGGGCAGCCCAACGTTTCGGACCGGTAATTTTGGAGTTCTCAAAGTCAGAAACGCCAATGCTAAGCTTTTCAATAGCTTCAGAGATTTCCGAAGCCAGTGCATCCTTATTATTAAAAACAGCCTCAGCTTCAGCAATCATAGCTCTCAATGTTTCCGCGGATTTGGTTGGGTACCAATGATCCGGATAATAGATGTTTTTGGGATTATCCGCAATCGTCACTGAAGCAAGCAAAGCTTTTGCAGCAACAATATTTTCATATAACAGAGATTTCGAGGCATCCTTTACTCCATCGCCAACAAGGATTTGCACAGCTTCAACCGGTTCAATATACCGGTGTGTCGCATCTTTGTTGGTTAGAATGAAGCTGCTTGAAAAAAGGCTGAACGTGCCGCTGTTTTTAGCTTGAAATACAGCCGTTCCGATATTTTTCAGGATGGAATCCTCTGTTCCCTTGGCGGTCATATCCAGATAGACATAGTTGATGGCACCATCGGAAACTTTCATTGAAATGTCGTTTTCCATCTTCACACCGGTATTTTCCAGCACATAAGAATCAAACTGCAGCTTTCCCTGAAAGCCATATACCGGTGCCCTTCCGGCACCCGTATAGGCAAGACTAAGCTTAACAAGTATTTTTTCTCCGACTTTAAAGGATGATTTCAAGGCACCCGAGCTGTCCGTTACGGTGATGTCCACACGATAACTAAGGTCTGCCGCATCATTTGCGCCATAGGCATAGGATGGTAGAACAGCCCCTAGAAGCATGATGCACAAAATGACTTTTAAGTATTTGATCATCTTTGAAGGGCCTCCATTAGGGTGAGCTGCGCATCTACAATGTCAACCACGCCGTCGCCGTTTGTATCAGCTCTCATCCAATTTTCTACAGAACTAAAACCGTTGTAAACATTGTCCAAAATAGCGTTCAAGGTTGCCAAAACGTCGACTTTATCAATCGCACCGCTGCCATCGGTATCTCCACGCAGAAGAACAGGAGATTTCACCGTTGGTTCAAAACCAAGCTTGGCTGTTAATTGCTCGCCTGTGACAAGCTCCTTTGAAGCACCAATGTATGCTTTCTTGAGATTGTCATATAACAGCGTTTGTTTGTTGCCTCCAATCACAACCGTTGCCTTCCCCATGTTCATTTCAGTATATATGGTGTACAACGAGAACCCTTGTGTCTGACGAACTTCATAACGGTAACCATAATCTTTTACATGAATTTTGATAACGTCTGACAGTTCTTTATAGACCGTTTTCCCGTTCTGGCCTTCAAAAGCAGACAGTCTATAACTAACCTTGATAGCCGTTTCGCCTGGGGCTAATGCTTCAAGGGTCCCGTCTTGTGAAAGTCTGATGATGTTCTGATTATACAGAACATCCCACACAACGTCTTCTGCCTTTAGAACGGTGCCGTCAACTGTGCGGAGTGCTTTCACAGAAAGTGCCGTTGTCCCGCCTATGCCCAGCTCAATCGAATCAGGCTGATCCTCGGAGTTTTCCAGGTCAGAGATTAGTTTGATGCTCTCATACTCTGACAGAACACGATTCACCAGATACACTGGAACCACCGTTTCGTTTCCAGCATCATCAACCGCTTTAAGCATCAGAGTTTGGTTCGATTCCTCACTTGAGGCCTTGCGGTTGACAACGAAGGTTCCGTCAGGACGGATAACAATACCGTCTGAACTGCCGTCTAACGTTAAGCTTGCGGATGGCTCTGTTAGGCCATGGAAGCTATAGCTGGAGTCCGCACCAACAAAAACAACCTGATTGCTGACGGTGTTATCAACGTTTTCCTTATCCAGGCTGGTTTTAACATCTTCATCAAGGAGTAACACAGGCGCTTTGGTATCAACAGTAAATCCAATGGCCCCTGATGAGCGGCTGCCTTGGAGGGTGTCATGGTTTTCGGCAACCGCTGTAAAGTCCACCAGCTGCTGGCCGTCTTCAAGCTTTTCTTCAAATGACCACACCTTCTTAAATTCTTGAGGTGTGTTTTTATCTTCGGTGTTAAGGTTTAAGGTCATTTTCACAGGTCTGTCGAAGGTGTACGTCGCCTTGAATTGGTCAGTGTTTAAGTAATAGAGCTCCTTTGATCTGTCAATGTTCGTCTCAACGCTTACAAGCTTGGGCTTATCCGTTGAAGGCATAACAAAGCTTGGCGATGAGGCAAATTCGGTTGAACGGTAATATTCCGCCTGTGTAAGAGCAGACTCCACAATTCTAACTGCCTGCACTATAACAAAGTAAGTCTTGCCTTCCTGTAACAGAGGCCGGTTGGTTTGGTTTTCTAATGGTTTGAGGATGATGTCACTGCCCACTTTAAATTGACCAAAGGAATTCTCGACCTCGGCCCCATCTTCGTCTTGGATCGCCACAAGATAATGTGTTGCAGTATCATCGGTTCCCGTTATATCAACCTTTACATAGCCGTCGCCGCTATAGACCGCAGACACAGATTTCGGGTTTTGCGGGAGCAATGGATTGGTAAAGGTGAAGGTCGAAGCCGTGATTTTCTTGCTCATTCCGCCTTGATGGTTCACAAGCATGGCCACCACATGATATTTCCCTTCAGGGAAGGACTCAGGAAGCGTGAATACATGAGAACCTGATTTAATTTCATCTAACTCCAGGTTGCCGATACTAATTAAGGATGAAGTATCTTGAATGTTAGAGGATTCGATGGTTTTCATGACGGACGGGTCCTTCGTGACATAGACATTAAGCGCACCCGAATATTGGCCCTGCTTGTCCGTTGTCCAGGAAACGTTAATATCACGGCTTGTATTTGTGCTAGTAGAAGCACTAACTCCTGTCAGCTCAGGCATATAGTCAACACTGTTTACTGCAAAGTTGTCTATATAGACATCAGGTGTTGAAACTGAAACGGACCAGTTGCCCCCAACAATCAGAGAGGGATCAGTGACTGAAATGTACAAATAATTCGTGCCGTCTAAAGATTGAACAAGATAGTTTCCGTTGCCCTTATTATCGTCTTCAACCATGGTCAATCTTTTACCATTTGGATTGGTGACAATGATTTCAGATGCAGACGGCTGGATTAAACCGCGCAGCGGAACTTCAAAGAGAAGGGCATCCTTTGTTGCCGGATTAATCTCTTTGGTAACCCCATTCCCGGCCCTTGTCTTAGCGACGGCCTCCGTACTCAATCTTCTCATATTTGTTCCATAGATCATGGTGGTTGGCACAAGGTTGCCGCTCTCGTCCAGCGCCTCCGAGTGGACATAGTGAACGGCGTCTCCTCTTGAAGAGAGGTCGATGGACCCGCCAAAGCTTAGGTCACCGTTCCAATAATAGATGAAGCCAAGCTTCACCCCAATGACCTTAAAGTTTGCACCCACAAAGTCAGAGGAGACGGCTGCCTCAACGCCTGCGATCTCCTTGCCCCCAAGCAGCGGGATGGAGTCTGGAATGAACAGCCCTGCGTACACATAACCATAGAAATAATCTTCCGTAATTTTAATCGTGATCCCGCCACGAATGGCTCCGGCATGAATACTGATGCTGCCGAAGGCATTAAGCTGAAACGGCGAGATCCATTGAACATTCATTCCCGCCCCAATATTAAGCAGCCTTCCCTCTTCGTCTTTCTCCAAGTGGCCGCTGCCTTCTATGGCAAGACCGGATAGCTTCGCATCCAGCTTAAAGTCACCCACAATAATGGCATTAATTAATAGCCTGGTTTGAAGATGGATGGTAAGGGGCGGAAGCTCCCCTGCCGGTTCTCCGGCAATGGTATCTGCAAGGTTCGAAATGCCTCCGCCAAGGCCTGTGATAAATACATAAGGTGCAACCACAGGAACCTTCATTGTAGATGGCGCTAAAAAGAAGGTGAGCTTATCCAGCATCATTTTGGGCACGGAGTTAATAGGAACCTTTTTGAGGGCCAATGACCCTTCTACTTCGAGCATGGTAACAGATACACCGGCATCAATACTATAAATATCTTCAATGGTGTTAATGGTTATATCCGCTTTAACACCGGCTTCGTTTCCTACTAACGGGCCTAATATATCTTTGGGCAGAGCTACTGAGAGTGTTGTGTTAATGCCAACAAAACCAATCTCGCTGTCTTTACTTCCATAGAGAACATCTTGAACGTCCGCTGTGAGCGAGCCTTTATAATCATAATGCTCCTCACCCTTGGATGAGTCAGCAGCTTTTAAAGGCATTGAAATTCTTCCGCCAAAGCTAATTCCGAAATCATCATCTTCCCGGGTCATAACACCGTACTTAATATTGATCAAAAAACCTGCAATATTTTGCAGCATATAACCGGCATCACCGAGCTGTAGTTCAAAGGCTTGAGCCCTCTTCCCGGCAACAGCCTCCCGGTTCAGCGTATATTTGGTTCCATTGCTGGCTTCAAAATGCCACTTATTATGCCAAATATTAATCGAGTTGATCACTTTGACGGTACCATCGCCTTCCAGCTTGGCCCCCTTGCTGTCAACGGTCATCTTCAGGGCTTCGGTGCTGTCATAGGTCAAGATGCTGTTGATGGTAATGTCGCCATCGGCCGGGCTGGCAGAGTAATATTTTTCTGTCCCCGTATCCATAAGTCTGATTTTTCCGCGAAGGGTCAACAGAATTTCTGTTTCGTCTTCTTTAAAGGCAATTCCTTTGTGAAGAATACCGTCTTTGCTCACGCCGCCGGCTATGAATTTCTTCATGACATCTTCGTTTGTAAAACTGATATAGTCATATAACTGTCTGTGGTTCGCAGCGTCTGTGAAGCGGACTAGCGAAACAATGCCGTAGCTTGCACTTTTATCTGCTAAATTATCGGTAACGTCCACTGAAGCTGCTGCTTTAATTTTGGTACCGAAGGCGTCGATCAGCTGTTGATTTGTAAATCTGAATTCAATGTCATACTTTCCAACCGCCAACGTCTGATTCGTTGAGAACGCAAGCGTTTGGCCTTCATCAATAAAGCTTATTTTTCTTTTGTCAATCAGAGTAGCCTCACCGCTTGAGGATGCAACAAGGTACAGACTCCATCCGTCACTTCCCGAAAGGGCCTCCATCAAAACCTTCATATCGCCAGAAACGGTAAGGTTTTTGTCGCCTTCATAATAAACGGCCGCCGGGAAAACATGCTTCATTGAAACCTCCGGGAGCTTTCCTTCCACTGCAGGAATCAAAATGTTTGTGTTGGCACTATAGTCAACCACTTTATTGGTCTTAGCATCAATAATTTCTGTGGCGTTTAGCGAAACGACCAGCCGTTTTGACGTAATCATAGACTGAGTCTCTGCAATAATGTCAACATCCGGAATATTAAACACCGTTCCAATGTTAAGACCGCCCGAAATCTTCACCGTGTATTCCCGTGTCTTCGTGGCTGCAAACACAAGTCCCTCTTCGAGGCTAAGCTTCACAATGGGTTCTATAAGTTCCTTTGCTCCTGAGACACTATTGTCGATGGTTACATTTGCTTTAAAAACACCATTGTTTTCATACCCTTTTTTGTCGTTAGCTAAGTATACATTTCCGGTTTGAATCCCTATGGATACATGCTCCTTTTGGGTTTGTTCAGCAAAGCTGCCGATCCCATAGAGCATTTCAGAAATTCTGACTTGACCCGGCTCAATGGCTTTTTCATTCCAATAATAGGCCGTTGCAGTGTCGGGAACTAAGTATTGGTTAGAATAATTAGTAAAGTCTACACTAGGGTTTGGGGTATACTCGTATCTGGTGTTTGCAAGATTAATCCAGTGTCCTACAATCACCTTATCAACGTTGACATCCTTGTTGCCGCTCCAGCCGGACAAGAGGGCATAAGCCGTCTTGTTCGAGGCCGACAGAGAATCAACATATCTGATTTGCTGCGGAAGGTTGTCACCGCTATATTCGGTTTCAACGATTGTCGGTTGCGACGGGTCAACCAGCACATAAGGTGCGTCAATCTCTGAACCCAGCGCGTTGTCCAGAAGAAGCCGAATCCCCACCTTTCCGGCTGTGGCATTGTTATTTTTCACATCATATGAGATACCAATGTTACCCGTCCTTGAATTGTTAGGGTCGATTGAAATGGACACCTTTTGGGTGATGGTATAGCCCTTAATGTCCCATGCAATGGTTAAAAGCCTGTTTTGCTCTGAAACGACAGGTTCATGAAGCTTGGTATCAATTCCAAACCAGCCGTATTCCTGACCGAAAATAAAATCCTTTCCGTCGATACGGACGGTTGTGAAGGATGTTCCGTTGCTCCTGGCCGCATCTTCCTTATACAGAAGCGGAAGGTTGTTATCAAACGCTTTTTGCGGATGACCGTCAATGGTTTCGATGGAGAAGCCACCCGTTTTTGAATTGATTGAATATTTCATAAATTCGTTCGCAATGGAATAATCCGCATTACTACTGTCAGCATGAACAGGGAAACTTGCAAAGGTGAAAAGCATGGATAGAATAATAGCTGCAGCCATGCTGCGTTTCATTGTTCTATAGAACGTCATTGCCTATTTCCCTCCTTGATTTGAGACATATACATGAATGTTGAAATAGTCGCGTTTATCCGTTTGGATATATACGGTGTACCAACCGCTTGTAACATTATCGAGGGTATACACTCCGCTTTTCTCCCGCAGGACCGTTCCTTTTGTTTTCATCTGACCTTGGGTTAAGACACCTTTTTCATAACGTGCATACGAGATCCCGGAGAAATTCTTCAAAGAAATTTCAACCTTGTTTCCAAGAACGGACGCAGCATTGGAGCTGTCTGGCATCACGCCGTTCACAAGAGCTATGGTGTCATAAAGACCCACAAGGCGAACGGTCCGGCGAAGGGTGGTTTGATTCCCGGCATCATCTCTTACCGTATAGTCGATATAGTACGGGTTCGAGCGGACAAATTCATTTGCCGAGATGTTGTCAGGGTTAAACACCCGCCCGCCGGCTCCATAGCTTATGGTGACCCGCTTCGTCAGGTCTACCTTCTTACCCGCAACCATATCCCATGCCTCGAAGTCTAGAAGCTTGGACTTGTCATAGGCAATGGAGGCATCTTTTTTAGGCGTCATGCCTTCGATGAAGATGAGCTCTTCCCCATTTTTAAGTTTTAACACAGGGGGTGTTTTGTCGATTAGACCAATGTCAACACCATACGAGGTATAGGTCCCTGTTCTTCCTTCAAGGTTAAAATTGTAAAGTCCATTGTCTCTATAATTCATTGACTTCTCTTGTTCCCAAGGATCGTTTCCGCCCACGAATTTAGCATCTTTATCCGTAATTACCGTGACCTTTACATTCTGGTTCGTTGCCGGGTTTTTGTCGGTGCCCACCACATATCCTTCTTCTTTTCCAGAGGTGTCCACACCAACAACAATCTTGTTTTGATGATCCTTTTCCACCCATTCGCCGCTTTGGTTCTGTTCGAGATATTTGTATGTCCAGCGGACTTCTTTAACCCTTGGGCCGCTCACTTCAATTCCTTCAACCGTTACCAGAATTTTTTGCGTGATGCCTGTTTGGTCCCTAATTTGAAAGACGTGCTCCCCGTTCGTTTTAACGTTGATCATTGCCTCTTTATAGGACAGAACATCGCCGGCTTCATCCTTCACTTCAGTCAGAAGTGCATGTTCATATCCCCGATAAGAAACGGTAAGATCAGTTAGTTTTCTAAGAATGTCCAGTGGAACGCCGTCACTGTCACGGATTTGGTCAAAGGTCACATTCACACTCAGCTTATCTTCAGCTAATGTGGCTGTGGCTTTGATTTGCGGCGGTGTGGACACAATATTGGATACGGTAATCACTTCCTGGCCTTCATTGCCATAGTCGTCAACAAAGAACATGGACACTGTACCATTTTTTCTAAAGCGGACAGCTTTAGTGCCGGGGATATGCACGATATCGTTGGCAGTTAGGCTTCCGGCAGGTTCTACACCAGTGACAGTAATCGTTTTGAACTCCTTGCTGAACTGTGTCAACTCCACATTCACGCTTTGTGCAGTAATGGTGGTGGGAGGCGTGCTGTACGTTTTTGCAATTGCAGTTGGCACTACTTTGTTAATGTTCGAGACAGTAATCGGAGTCGTCCAACGGTTTCCGGCATAGTCATAGGCGGTCACATTATAAATTCCTGAGCTGTCCAGTTCAACGACATATTCATTCTCAAGCGGCTCCCCTTTGAAGGGATAGACCACATCACCCTTCTTCACCTCTGCAAAGGCTATTTCACCTGAATCATCTGTTAAAGTGATCGTTGCAAAAATATTTTTGTTGGTCTTGGCCGTATTGGATAACACATAGGATGTTTGGCCAATCGTATTGTCGTAATGGTTATAGCTAACCGTATGAGAACCTGTGTTGCCCGAAAGATCCTTAAATTCAAATGTGAATTTGTTATTATCCTCCGTTAGCGTCCTTGAGAAGGCTGCGTTGTTGTTTGTCATCGAAAGCGTTTTTCCGCCTCCGGTAAACTTGAGCGTTGCCATAACCCTTCTATAGGCTTTGCCTTCCTGGATTGGAACCCAGTTCCCAAGATAGTTCTCATAGCTGTATTCAACGGTGTAGTGTGTGTCTTGCGTGATAGGCGTTTTATCAATGTTTAAAACTGTGACCGGCAGTACCGTTGCTGTTCCGGCTTTGTTTGTCACTTTAAAATATACCGTCGCATTCTGTTCAAAGGTTTCGGTATGCGAAACAACGGAGTCAATGGGGCTAAAGCTTATGCCGTCATACGAACGTTCAAGTTTTAGAATCCCGCTTTCCGGGTCATATACAGAAAGTGTTGCGGTAACATTTTGGTTGGTTGGCTCCGTGGTCGAATAGTTCACCTTTGCAGCTGGTGCCGTTTCGTCAACCGATGCAATGGCAACATATTCCGCTTCCATCCGGTCCGCTTCCATGCCTTCTGCCGTATAGGCCTCGAAATAAGCTGATTTTGTTGTTTTACCGTCTCTTAGCACTTCAAACACAAGCTTTGAATAAGCTGTTCTTCCTTCAACTTCTGTAAACGAAGGGTCAAGAACACTTAGCTCGGTATTTAGTTCTAGCCCGGATAACACTGCATGTTCAACAAAGAAATATTGTCCGGCATACTTTGGATTCGGAACTACAATATAATACAGCTTGTCGCCCTGGTTAAAGGATATGAACCCGCCGTTTTGAATCGTTTGACCATTTTTCTCTACATAGCCTGTAGTATCAAAACCTGTAACAAATTCAACCTCAGGTGTGAATTCCAGAACACTGTCTCTTCCAACCTCGTCCTGAATATAAAGGCTGATTTTATTATTGTTTTGGATAACAACCTCATAGTCCATTACATAGTTAGCGGAGGTTGTTAAAAGTCCTGTATACAGAAGGTTCGACCTGGCCATATCACCCACAACATCGCCCTCTACTGGTGCGTTTGGCATTACGGTTACTGGAACGTTAAAATAAACGCTGACCGTTGCGGTGGTTTTTGTAGTTCTAGGGTTTGCGCTGACACTTACAATGGCTGCCCCTGCGTCAACCAGGTCCAGTTTTGCGTCAAAGAACACTTTTTCAGTCACATTTCCTGCGGTGTCGGCGGCTTTGATCCCAATGGCATAGCTTCCGCTAAGCCCCTTCAAGTCAATGGTGTAGGTTTTTTGTTTGTTGCCTTCGCCATTAATGACGACCGGACTGCTCTGCATTTCCACGGATGGGCTTGATTGAAACAGCGCATAGTCCGCTTCGGTTAGAATAGGGTTTGCTGCCGGATCTTGAATAAGTGCGAAGGAGACGGTTGTGTCATGCTTGTCTGAGACATCAACTGTAACCACACCATCCTGTCTTGCTCCTTTGGTCACGGTGTCACTTGAAGCAAGCGCAGATGGAGCTGCCCGGTCAATGTTAGATACGGAAATAGGAACTAGAACACGATTGCCAAGCTCGTCAGACAAGATCAGATTTGTGGTTATATTTTCGCTTACCGTTACTGTGAATGCACCGTCTGTATAGGGAGAAACCGTGATTTTGTCAGCATCCTCGGGTGCAACGGTCAGTTTGCTAATCCCTGTACCCGCATCACTTGCGATTATTGTTGCTGTCACTGATGCGTTGGTTGGCTGTATGGTGCTATAGTCCGGCAATTCAAAGGTTGGTGCCTGGCTATCATACAGAATGGTGAGCGGTCTTGCTTCTGTTACAAACTCCGGTCTGTCGTCCGCAGGAGCATTGATAAGTCCAAACTGGAAATAGATAGTGTTGACACCTTCTTGAAGCGGAACCGGTGTGTCGAGTGTAAATGCATAATTACCGCCGGAATTGTTGCTCGCTGTGAACTCAGGAACTAAAACGCCGTTATCTGTTGGCAGGCCGTCCGTTGCTGCATAATATACCGGGTTCTGATATTTCGTTGCGCTGTCAGAAGTCCATGTTGCATGGGGCTCATTCAACACAGCATTGATACTATAGGTTCCATCCGTGGTTGTACCCATTCCGTTTACAATCTTTGCTCCCGCAAAGTTTAAGGTATCAATTACCGCAGGTTCTGACCTCATCCCAAAGTAGGGGGACACCTTTTTACTTTCTCTGCCATGCGGGTCTTTGGCCACAACCACAATGCTGTACGCACCTGATGGAAGTCCTGTCAGGGTCAAGGTTTGATTAACCTGGGCTATGTTGTCACTGCCAAGTGTCAGTGTCAGCGGATAGTTGGGCATATCTTCAATTCTCATCTCTGAATCCGGCTTGGATACATAGTAATATGCACTGGCAATTCCACTGCGGTCTGCCACTTTCACGTTAATTTGATGGGATGATTTGAAATGATCGTGCTGACTTCCTACGGTAAATTTAATCTCCGGGGGATAGGCGTCATACGTGTATTCTTGTGAAAATTCAGCAGTATTACCAGACTGTTTATTTTTCACACGATATTCAAGGATATATTTCCCGTCCATCAGCACTTTGGTTCCGCTAAGATTCGTTTTTTCAGCTGCACCAACATCATCGCTTGATTCGTACACTTTAAATTTTTGTGTAAAGCTGTTGTCATTGCCAGGATCAGAAATCCACCGGTAACTCGTTTCAAGGTTTGGATTGCTTACGTCAAAGCTAATGTCAAAATACGGCTTTGGCAGACTGGAATCCTCCGTATGGAGGGTGTCAGCAACATTTCCATTGAACATACTCACAGGCTTTTTATAGTATCTGGAGGCTTGCTCGTTTCTAGAATCGTTTCCAAGTGAGTCTACGGTGAAATAATAGAGCGTTCCCTCAAAGTTGTCCCCTTTTGGAATGGATAGAATGGCAGTTGTGCTATCACCTTCTGAGTCTACGAATGCCCATGCGCCTTGAGTTGAAGCAATTTCTGCGGAGGCAGGTTTAATCTGATGGATTGGCGTGTCAGGCGGTGCCGCAATCCCGTTCATAAAGGTATAATAAGTTCTTGACCAGCCGTTATTGCTTTGCTCAAGATCATTCATTTCAAAGCTATAGTCATTTCTTTTGCGGAGCTGTGCATCTTGCGGATGTACCGTCTCGGTTACGGTCACTCGCGGAGCCAGATTATCGATTAGGATATTCTCAATTTCTGCATATCCGGCCTCTCCGCCAAGCGGATTGTCGGCTTGATCCCATCCATACAGCCGAAGCTTGAATTCGCCTTCCGCCCGATCGATTGGACTTAGCTTTAGGCTAACGCCATTGATAACCTGCGTGTTTATAGGTGCGGTAACTCTTGCTCTGTTTCCTGTACCGTCAAAGTTTGTGATTCGGGTCATGGCCGGTTCATAGGAATCACCGGTTTTCTTGTACAGCTCATAATTAAAATAGTTTTGATTCGACTCGCTGTGGGCGACATTTCCTTCTGGATAGAGGGTTTCGCTGGCCACCATATAGAATTCATGCAGCTTTTTGATGTTGCCTTGAATGGAATCTGCCCCCGTCAGGTCATTTCCAGTTTGGTCAGTCACTCTTACCGTTGGGGTTTTGGTGTCCACTTTGTGAGTTGAGAAATAAAAGCTTTGTGATGACGGTGATTCTGGAGTGGGATTCTCCAAATAATAGGCCTGCGCCTGACCTTTTTTCGTTAGATGGGTAGAGACGTTGTCAAGCTGAAGCCTTACGCCCTCGCTTTCAACTACGCTAACATCAAGCGGGACTTGTCCAGTGAACTGAAGCTTGCCGTTTGGTTTGCCGTCATTGCCCTGCAGTTTGGTCATGGTAAGGCTGGTAAGCGGTGTTTCCGTACTGTTTCCAAGATATAACACAGGCGTGGCTTGGAGGTTGGTGATAAGCTCCGTTTTAATTTCTTGCGTCATAGTTTTTTTATGAATGGACACCGCTTCAACCGTGATATTAACATCTGTGAATTTACGGTTGAGATACAGATTGTCCTGGCTCGGTGAATAGGTAACCGTTTGAGTGATATCGGGGTTGCCGAGGTTATAAATGCTACGATAGAACGTATACGTTACATCTTTATAATAGTAGTCCGCTTGCCCTATCTTTGTTGTCAAATAGGTTTTAACCTCGGGATTTCCTGAACTTGTATGGGCAAAAGTTCCCCCGAGGCTCTCAGCATTGGTAGACTGGGCAAGCAGCGCCACTCTATAGGTCAGCGAAATCTCTGCTTTGTCCTTGGCAACCATCTGATCGTGAAGCTTCTTGCGGTCAATATTGAGCTCAAACGTTTTTGTTTTTGTCGGTTCCTGGAATGTTAACCAATCCCTGCCCACAGCGTCGTCCGAAACGCTATAGCTGACAACAGGAGCATCCTCATATTGCATAATGTCATAGTGGCCATATTGATCTCTGACATAGTTGTCCCACTCTGCACGTTCAGAGCCTGACGAATTCGCATCCAGATAGAACTCTCCTCCATGCTTATCAACGTCACCCATATCTGTGAATTTTCTTTTGGTTACATCCGAAATGTCACGATACAGTCTGTCCTGATTTTTTGTCCATGAGTATATTGGAATGGTCTTCGTCTGTGTTGGATTTATGTTTCCGCCAATTTGAGGAAGCCACAGAACCACCGACTCACCGTACCAGTCATCACTGCCCACCAGCCAAAAAACGAGCTCGTTCATTCTCCACGGTGGAGTATTTTGCAATTTAAATGTATGTTGTGTATCAGACCAAGCGGCAGCGCCGCCAAAATTTGCTGCTTGATCAGAGCTTGCTCCAGATTCATATGTACTTACGCCCATATAAATATTATCACCCGTTCCGCCGTCCTCGTTGCCTCCTGTTTTCACACCAAACACATAAGTGTACTCTGTTGCTACATTCGCATACACAGGTGCTACTGATAGTAAAAGCGAGAATACCAGCATCAAACTTATAATCTTCTTCATAAAATACCTCCTCGTTAGAAAATAGTTTCTATGTATTTTGAGCTAAGACCAATGGCTTGTAGCTCTTGTTTCATTTGATGTGTGAGTTCCATTTTTTTGTTAGGGACATATACCGCTACGCCGCCCCGATGGTTATAGCCTGCTGAATTTCTTACTTCGAAGGCAAGTGCTTGGGCGGCAGCAGTGACTTCTGAGGATTGGCCCATAATCTCTATAAGATCATATTGATCGAATATCCCGTCGTTCTTGCCTAATAGCTCTGAGCGGTTGGCAAGGTCTGTTAGGGAGAGATCAAATTCTGTATGTTCTATGGCCTTAACCAGGGATTCCGCCTGAGACAGCTTCATCATTGATAGGGTGGTTTGCATCTTAGCTTCCATCCCCGAATGAAGGGTAAAGGAATCTAAAATTAAGCGCCCTATCCTTTCAGTGCTGATCTGCGGGTTTCGCTCTAGCGCACCTATCCATGTGGTATAGTACAAGCCTGCTGCGGGCGTTGAATCTTCAGAAGCTATGAGATATTTGCCCTGATTTCTAAGTGCATAGGCAGTTTCAACGGTGCCCATAAGGCATGCATCAAAGACGATTAAGTCGAAATACATATCTGATGAATCGATTGCTTGGGAAAGCTCCGAGACCTTCATCGTTTTTCGTTCATTTAGCTCGTCTGCGCCAAATCCGCCCATTGTTCCATACCCATGGTCCCATAGAATCAGAATGTAACGATCATTTGGTGCAACGGTTTTGCCCCATACAAGAAAATCCTTTAGTGTTTTAGGGTCTGATGCGGCGGTTTGGATGTGGCTTTCGTGCTTTTGCAGTTGTCCAAGACTAACTTCAAAGCGTTCGGCTGCTCCATCGGTCATATATTTGTTGTGATAGTTGAGCGTTCCGCCTGTTTGCAGCAGGATTTTCGTATTTTGGTTGGGCTGACCCCGCAAAATTTCTTCCAGGTCATCGGTTAACCGGCCTTGCTGTGATTCAAGGTCAGAACCCACTGCATAGATTAAAATCGTCGTTCCATTCAACTTTTTATCCTGCTCCCAAAGTGACCTCGCCTCGTTTAAAGCTTGCGTGGTGAAAATATTTGCTGTACTAAGGGTTTGACCTAGCGTTGCAAGCTGGTCTTTGGGTCTTGTGTTTAGAACATAACTGCTTATTTTTGCAAGCGTTCCCCGGTTGAATCCGCGTTCTTGGGTAAGGTCTATTCCTAGAACTATTGAGGCGAAAGAAACCGCAGTTCCATAAGTGAAGTCGCCCTTTGTTTCTGAATATCTGAGCACCCTTAAAACCATTGAACAATACTGGTTAAGCGAGATGGGCCGGTTACCGCCAAAACGAAACTCATCTATTCCATTAACAACACCCTTGGTATAGGCATACGACACGTAGCGGCTTTCCCACCCTGTATCAGTAAATGGACTGTTGTAGGTGCTTTTCAGGACCTCCTTCTCCTTGCCCCACAGACGCAGCATCATTACAAGGGCTTCTGCCCTGGTAGGCACCCGCGACAGCTCATATCCATTCTCCGTTCCACTGAACAATCCCAAGTGGTTAAGCGCTTCTGCATAGCTGGAGCTTTGTGCCGCTGCTGATGATGGAGTTGTTGCAAGAAGAAAGACTAAAAAAATGATAAAACCTCTGATTTTTGTCATCATGTTCCGGCCCTTCAATTGATTAATCCTATTAAGCTACAATTCTACATGGCGGATTAACCCCTGTGTGAAAGTTAAAGAAATCTTTAAGTTCGCGCTTGCCGCTCCCTTCTGGCCAACAGCAAAAAGAGCCTGATCTCCAGGAGATCAGACTTTTAAGGATGCCTAATTGATTCACATCCCCTAACAAAATGTGTTAGTCTATGTAGGATGGGTAAAAGACTTAGCTATAGATTATATCGTTTTTATATGTTGCAACAGGAGAAGATAATATGAGTAACGAACCAAACTTTTGGCTGGATTTACCGAAACCGTTTTTTATATTAGCTCCAATGGAAGACGTCACAGATATTGTATTTCGTCACGTCATTAGTGAAGCTGCAAAACCTGACGTATTTTTCACAGAATTCACAAGTGCAGAAAATTATTGTCATCCTGTTGGAAAAGAAAATGTAGGTGGCCGGTTAATGTTCACAGCGGATGAGCAACCGATTGTCGCTCATATTTGGGGCAATAAACCTGCACTTTTTGAACAGATGAGTATTGATATGAAAAAACTTGGTTTTCGTGGTATCGATATAAACATGGGATGCCCGGCACAAAACGCCGCAGCCAGTGGAAAAGGGGCTGGATTAATACGCCATCCTGAAGTTGCAGCAGAAATTATTCAAGCAGCAAAAGCAGGTGGATTGCCGGTTAGTGTTAAAACAAGATTAGGTTACTCTAAAATTGATGAGTGGCGCGATTGGTTAGGACATATATTGAAACAAGATATTGCGAATCTTTCCATTCACCTTCGTACCAAAAAAGAGAAGAGTAAAGTAGCTGCACACTGGGAACTAATTCCTGAAATAAAAAAATTGCGCGATGAAATTGCCCCAAATACGTTGTTAACCATTAATGGAGATATTCCGGACCGCGCAACAGGATTAAAAATAGTTGAACAATACGGCGTTGATGGTATCATGATTGGCCGCGGCATTTTCACTAATCCATTTGCTTTTGAGAAAGACTCTAAAGAACATAGCGCGAAGGATTTTCTCAATTTACTTCTTTTACAGTTGGATCTTCATGATAAATATTCAACAGAAACCTTGCCACGTTCATTTAAACCACTTCTTCGCTATTTCAAAATCTATGTTCGTGGATTTAGAGGCGCAGACGAACTGCGAGACCAATTAATGGAAACCACTTCAACAGACGAAGTGCGTCGTTTAGTAAAACCTCTTCTAGATCAAGAATTAGATTGAAGAAAAAGAGACTTCCCACAAGTTCAATGAACTCATAGGAAGTCTCTTATTTTTGCATCATGTGGTCAAACGGGGTTTCCTTCTCAGAAAACCCTTGATGCATAAGGGTTTGTAACCCTTATTACATCATGCCGCCCATACCGCCCATGCCGCCCATATCCGGCATTCCGCCGCCAGCACTAGGTGGTTCTGGCTTGTCAGCGATAACGGCTTCGGTAGTCAGGAACATAGCAGCTACGGAAGCTGCGTTCTGCAGCGCGTAACGGGTTACCTTGGCAGGGTCAACGATCCCTGCTTCGAACATGTTTACCCACTCATCGGTAGCAGCGTTGTAGCCGATGCCGATGGCTTCTTTTTTCAGGCGGTCCACGATAACGGAACCTTCCTGGCCTGCGTTAGCAGCGATCGTACGAACAGGCTCTTCCAGTGCGCGCAGCACGAGGTTAACGCCAGTTCTTTCGTCGCCTTCAGCTACAACAGCAGCTACAGCAGCATATACGTTCACAAGAGCTGTACCCCCACCGGATACGATACCTTCTTCAACCGCAGCGCGGGTTGCGTTCAGGGCATCTTCGATGCGGAGCTTACGCTCTTTCAGTTCAGTTTCAGTCGCAGCACCGACTTTGACAACGGCTACGCCGCCAGCCAATTTAGCCAGACGCTCCTGCAGTTTTTCTTTGTCGAACTCGGAAGTCGTTTCTTCCAGCTGGGAACGGATTTGGCTAACGCGTGCATTGATGTCCGCCTTGTCGCCGCTTCCGTCTACGATTGTAGTGTTTTCTTTGGTTACGCGCACTTGACGGGCATTACCCAGTTGCTCAATGGAAGTGCTCTTGAGATCAAGACCCAGCTTCTCAGTGATCACTTGGCCGCCTGTCAGAGCAGCGATATCCTGCAGCATCGCTTCACGGCGGTCGCCGAATCCAGGAGCCTTAACAGCCACAGCGTTGAAGGTTCCGCGCAGTTTGTTCACGATCAGCATCGCCTGAGCTTCGCCTTCGATATCTTCAGCGATAATTACCAGCGGACGTGCCTGTTGAACGATCTTCTCCAAGAGCGGAAGAATTTCTTGAGTGCTGCTGATTTTCTTGTCTGTGATCAGGATGTACGGGTTCTCCAGAACGGCTTCCATCTTGTCCGTATCCGTGATCATGTACGGGGAAATGTATCCACGGTCGAACTGCATACCTTCAACCACTTCAAGCTCAGTCAGGAATCCGCGGGATTCTTCAACGGTGATAACGCCGTCCTTGCCCACTTTTTCCATAGCTTCAGCAATCAGTTGGCCCACTTCTTCGTCAGCAGCGGAGATTGCAGCTACTTGTGCGATCGCTTGGGAATCCACAATCGGCTTAGCGATATTCTGCAGTTCAGCGACAGCAGCCTTAACTGCTTTGTCGATCCCTTTACGCATAACCATCGGGTTAGCGCCTGCAGTTACGTTCTTCAGACCTTCGCGGATCATAGCCTGAGCCAGAACCGTTGCAGTTGTAGTACCGTCACCTGCTACATCATTAGTCTTGGTAGCTACTTCTTTAACGAGCTGTGCGCCCATGTTCTCGAAGGCATCTTCGAGTTCGATTTCTTTGGCGATGGTTACACCATCGTTAGTGATCAGCGGGCTGCCGAATTTCTTCTCCAGCACCACGTTGCGGCCTTTTGGACCCAGTGTAACCTTTACTGCATTTGCCAAAGCGTCAACCCCGCGCAGCATTGCACGGCGAGCATCTTCACTGAACTTAATTTCTTTAGCCATTGTATAGTTAACCTCCTAATATAATTTGTGAATGTATTCTGAATCTGAATTATGAGAGACGTTCAAGACTAGTCAAGAATAGCGTGGATGTCGCTTTCTTTCATAATCAGATATTCTTTGCCTTCGTATTTGATTTCAGTTCCGGCATATTTCGAGAAAAGCACACGGTCGCCCTCTTTCACTTCCAGCGCTACACGGACTCCGTCTTTCAAAGCCCCGCTGCCTACAGCGATAATAGTACCTTCTTGCGGCTTCTCTTTGGAAGAGTCCGGAAGCACGATCCCGAAAGAAGTGGTTTCCTGTTGCTCGCTTGGTTCTACCAATACGCGTTCACCTAGTGGTTTAATCATGAAAAAATAGCCTCCTTTGAAATTATGTGTTTTGCCTTGAAAACATAGATTGAACTGCGGGGATCTGCACCATCAGCATCCCTGAAGGGGTATTGCTGCGGCCAATCCCGGTTTTCTCGCAGCGTTAGCACTCAACCCTCTGTAGTGCTAACAACAATTTTTATGATACTCAACTTGAAGGCGGATTTCAAGTCCTTTTACGTAAAATCGTATTTGTTTTTTTGCAAAATTATGGTTTCAGTGCTTGTCCGGCACACACTTTCCTACATTCTATCCATCAAGGGGCAGTTTATGCCCCCCATCCATTCATTCTGCCTTCACATACCGCGCCTCCCGCTTGGCGTCCTCGGCCAATTGCCTGCGGTAGACGAACGCGGACAGAAACACACTGAATTCATACAGCACCAGCAGCGGAATTGTCACCAGAAAGTCCGAGATGAAATCAGGCGGCGTAATGACCACAGCAATAAACACAAGCGCGAAATAGGCATAACGGCGCATCTTGCGCAGACGCAGCGGATTCAGCACCCTAAGCTTGGTCAGGAACATGACAATCAGCGGCAGCTCGAAGAGCAGGGCCAGCGGAATCACCAGACTGAACAGGAAGTTGAAGTATTCAGCGATGCCGTAGGTCTCTTCAAGCCCCATATTCCGCGTAATCGAAATGGTGAAGGACAAGGCCATAGGGAATACTATGTAATAGGCAAAAGCAATGCCGGCAATAAACAACACAAACACATAAGGCACATATCGCAGGGCAGCACTCCGCTCCACAGGACGCAGACCGGGGCTGATGAATGCCCATAGCTGGAAGGCAATGAACGGTACGGAGAAGACCAGCGAGACCGCCATGGCGATCTTCATATACATCCCGATCCCGTCCCAGAAGGAGAACGCATGCAGTACAAAGCCTTGCGCAGCGTCGGCGCTGATCAGGTACAGATAGATTGGTTTGGCGACGAATAAGCCCAGCACAAGTCCGGCCACAAATACAATCAGCACGTAGATAAGACGTCTGCGCAGCTCCGTCAGATGATCGACGAGGGACATTTCTTCCGCTTCCAGAGACATGACTGACACCACCCGGATAGATATATTAGCAATGGATAATTTATCGTGTGCAACATTTAAATGCTTATATTTCAAAAAAAGGGCGCCGTCCCAGTCTATTAGCAGACCTGGGAAAGACGCCCCTGCGTGGGAACCTTACAATTATTCCGGCAGACGGCGGTCCTGCGGAAGTTCTGCTGCTACCGTCTGCGAGGCCGCAGGAGCAGGTGTCTCGCTCCGCTTGGCCGGTTCCGGCTCGTTCACAATCTCCCGTGCACCATCCTTGAATTCACGGAAGGTACGCCCGACTGCCCGCCCCAATTCAGGAAGCTTATTGGGACCAAAGAGCAGAAGCGCCAAGATAACCAACAAGATAATTCCGGGTGTGCCAATACCACCTAACATTCCGGTTTCCTCCCATCCTTCTGTCCGTTCATGACAATAGTTAACGATAAAATAATAATACCATAACTTATATCACACATCCATCGTCTATCCTGAACGATTTAGACAAAAGCGGGTGGAACCGGGGCTTATTACTGGCGGTATTGCCCTGTAACCATTAACAGAGCTTCCGGCAGCTGATCCATAATTGCTGCCAGATTCTCATGTACCCCCTTCGGGGTACCAGGCAGATTGACAATCAGGGTTCTTCCGCGGATCCCGCAGATTCCCCGGAACAGCATTGCTGCGCGGTTCTTCTGCATGACCGTACTGCGCATCGCCTCGGAGAGTCCGGGCACTTCGCGTTCAATAACCCGCCGCGTCGCCTCCGGCGTAACATCGCGGATCGCCAGATCGGTTCCGCCGGTAGTAAGCACCAGATCCGCCTGGAAATAATCCGTGAGCTCAATCAGTGCAGCAATAATCTCATCCTGCTCGTCAGGCACGATCCGGTATTCAATGATCTCGCCGCCCAGCTCCTCTTCCACCAGCTCCCGAATCACCTGGGCGCTCGTGTCTTCCCGTTCGCCCCTGGCCCCTTTATCACTGGCCGTCAGGATTGCTGTTTTCCACGCCATAGGTTGTCCCTCCCTCTCTATGTACTATGTATGTCCGGCTGCTGAAGCAGCTGCCGCTGCGCCTTCGGCTGTATCATTCCCTGCTGCTGCTCTATTCTGCTTCCAGCGCGTAATCCCCATTCTTACCGCCGCTCTTGGACACCAGCATCGTAGGTCCGATAATCATGTCCTTCTGCAGCGCCTTGCACATATCATATACGGTCAGCGCCGCCGCCGATACGGCAGTGAGCGCCTCCATCTCCACCCCGGTCTTGCCGGTAGTGCTGACGGTTGCTTCTATATATAGTTCATCTTTGTTGTTATCCATGAAGCGGATATCCACTCCGGTAAGCGGCAGCGGGTGGCACATCGGAATCCAGCCCGAGGTCTGCTTCGCCGCCATGATTCCTGCAACCTGAGCTACCGCAAGCACATCGCCCTTGCGGATCGTTCCCGCCTTAATGGCGCTCAGCGTCTCCGGGGCCATATGTACCTGGCTTCTGGCTGCCGCTGTCCGCTTGGTAACTTCCTTGTCGCTCACATCCACCATGCGGGCTCTGCCCTGCTCGTTGAAATGAGTTAATTCCATGTAGCCCTCTCCTTCCGGCAATCCCAGATGCCGTTCTCCGTAATCAGCAGATCCATTAAGGCATCATGCTCTTCAAGCGGTACTTCGGGTACCAGCTGGAGGCCGTAGGCCAGACCAATCCATATGGGCTTGGCAGCCGTGCCGGGGGCTACCGCCTCCAAGGCGGTGTGCAGGCGGTCATAATATCCGCGTCCGTAGCCGAGGCGCCCGCCCCGCCGGTCAAAGGCCAGTCCGGGCACGAAGATGACCTCCGGCCAGCTGGTTCCCCGTCCTGCTGCTTGCATGATGGGTCCGGCAAGTGCAGCACTCCCCGCCGCCGGCTCCATGATCCCGTAGGTTCCAGGGACAAGCTCATCCCAGGAGCTTACCTGGTGTAGGCTTAAATCCCCGCTCTCCCGGTTGACGCGGGGAAGCAGCACCTCGTGCTCTTCAGCCCACGCCGCCGCAAGAAGCGGACGGCAGTCCAGCTCGGAGCGAAACGGCGCATACGCAAGCAGTGAAGCTGCGCCTTCCTGCGCGAACCAGCTCCAGGCATGGGCGCATACCCGGGCGGATAACAGCTCCCGCTGCTCCATGGGCAAGGCATCGCGGAGCGCGGCATTCCCGGTGCGAAGCTCACGTTTCCGCCCGGCAAGCTGCATGCTGCTGTCCTGCATAGGCAGCCTCCTCCTTCACTTGTTCCTAGCTTATCATAGTTTGTAAGCTCAGTTTACCACTCTTCTCACTGGTTCGCCAAGGTTGATTCATTCCCCTTGTTAGGAGAATGGACCTCGCACGTCCAACCTTTTTCATGTAAACTGGAGAATAAGATTGGACAATCGCCTGGGCGCAAGCCGCCAAGGCCAATTTGCAAGGGCGGAGGTTTCATCAGAATGCTTCTTCAAGCGACAGGAATTACGAAATCATACGGTATACAAAGCGTGCTGGACGGCATTAATCTCATGGTGAACGAGAGGGAGAGAGTCGGGCTGGTTGGCGTCAACGGAGCAGGCAAATCGACCTTTCTGCAGATTCTTGCGGGTGAGATGTCTTATGACAGCGGACAAATTCATAAGTCTAAAGAGACTACGATTGGCTACCTGGCCCAGAATAGCGGCCTGCAGTCGGATAACACCATACAGGAAGAGATGCTCGCGGTATTTGCGCCGCTGCTGGAGGCGGAAGCCGAGCTGCGGCAGCTTGAGGCGGATATCGCCGATCCCGCACTTGCCGAAGATCCGAAGCGTTATGAGGATCTGCTGGAGCGTTATGCCAGACGCTCCGACTGGTTCAAGGATCACGGCGGCTATGAGATCAATACACGCATCCGCAGCGTGCTGCACGGGATGGGCTTCGGGGAGTTCGCACCGGATACTCCAATCTCAACGTTAAGCGGAGGCCAAAAGACGCGTCTGGCACTGGCCCGTATCCTGCTTCAAGCACCCGATCTGCTCATGCTCGATGAGCCGACTAACCATTTGGACATCGAGACGCTCACCTGGCTGGAGGATTATCTGCGCGGCTACGCCGGAGGCATTCTGGTCGTATCCCATGACCGGTATTTCCTCGACCGCCTGGTGACGACCATCGTAGAGATCGAGCGGCACCAATCGCGCAGATACACAGGCAACTACAGCCGTTATATGGAGCTGAAGGCTGCGGAATACGAGATCCGTATGAAGCAGTACGAGAAGCAGCAGGACGAAATTTCGCGGATGGAGGATTTCGTGCAGCGCAACATTGTCCGGGCCTCGACCACCAAGCGGGCACAGAGCCGCCGTAAGGCGCTCGACAAGATGGAGCGCATCGACAAGCCGCTGGGCGACCTGAAGAAGGCCAGCTTCTCCTTCGAGCCCGACTTCATGTCCGGCAAGGAGGTGCTCCAGGTCCGGGAGGTGGCAGTCTCCTTCAGTCCGGAGGCTGCACCGCTCTTCCGCAATGCCTCCTTCGAGCTGCGGCGCGGCGAGACAGCGGCGCTGATCGGGCCGAACGGGATCGGGAAGTCCACACTGCTGCAATGTATGACCGGCACCCGCGAGCCTTCCCGCGGAACCGTGAACTGGGGAACCAAGGTGAAGATCGCCTACTATGATCAGGAGCAGACCCGGCTGAATCCGCGCAATACTGTGCTGGAGGAGCTGTGGAGCGAATATCCGATGCTGGAGGAGGCCAGAATCCGCACGATTCTCGGCAACTTCCTGTTCAGCGGCGAGGATGTACTTAAGAAGGTCGCTGCGCTGAGCGGCGGTGAGAAGGCCCGCGTCGCCCTGTCCAAGCTGATGCTGCGCGGAGCCAATATGCTGATTCTCGATGAGCCTACCAACCATCTGGATCTCGTCAGCCGCGAGGTGCTCGAATCGGCCCTGATCGATTTTGAAGGCACCCTGCTGTTCATTTCCCATGACCGTTATTTCCTCAACAAGATGGCTGAACGGGTACTTGAACTGCACCCGGACGGAATTGATCAGTACTTGGGCAATTATGACGACTATATTGAGAAAAAGCTCGAGCTCAAGGCAATTGCCGAAGAGGAAGCCGAGCTTGCCGCCGCCAAGTCCTCCCGCAATGCCGACAGCGAAGCGATAGCGGCGGAAAGAGGCAGCTCCCTCTCCTATGAAGCGGAGAAACAGGCCAAACGCGAGGAGCGGAACCGCCAGCGCCGCATCTCTGAACTGGAGGAGAATATCGCGAAGCTGGAGGAAGCCATCTCGGGGATTGAGCATGAAATGACTAAACCTGAGGTGTATCAGGATTATATGGCGCTTCAGGAGCATGAAAGTGAGCTGAAGGACAAAAAACGCGAGCTGGGAGATTTATTTAGCGAATGGGAGAAACTGGCTGAGGAATAATGTAAAAGCGGTTCAAAAAAAATTTTAACAGTTTCCAATTTGTTCAAATGTAGTTATCCACAGCCCCATCCACAGTTTCCGTGCATAACTATCACCTAAAATTAGCCCTTCGGGGCTTTTTTCATGCGTAAAATGGCTACTTTGCTTGTCAAGGACTTTTTATCCACCGAATTATCCACATTATCCACAATTCTCACAATTTTGTTTCAGAGCATAACCTCCTGTTTATAGCGCTCGCAAAAAAGGCGTTATTGCTGATTTTACACGGTTTTTACACAACTCGTGCGGAATATGTGGATAACGTTGTCCACAGGTTGACAAATGCCGCATGAGGCAAAAATTCTGCTGGATAAAGCTCAAATTTCAGAGACAGGACAGCGGCGGAATGACCTGTTTCGGCAAGGTACGAGCCAGGTGCGGTGCTATTCTGTTCATTAAATGGATTTTCTCCACTTGCTAAAGCAAGATTGTTCCCTACAGCAACAGCAGTTGGAGAAACTACATTTAATAGATCACAGTTGCGGCCCATGTGGCACAATTAGCACCATTAAATGCTGTTTTTCCACTTGCTTCGTTATATATCTCAGAAACCGGGAAATTAAGCTACGTTTCTCCAACTGTACTCTCTTTGCACGATTACTTTGACGGGTAACCCTCTCCTTACTCCTCCCGTTATATCCGCTTTACGCTCTCCCCTCCAATGCCCCTGTCCCGCCGGCTTCAAAAAAACGCATCTGCCAAGTCCGTAAAATCGGGCTTGGCAAGATGCGTTAGGGTAAAGGCACTCTACCTGCTCCTGGTGCTGGTGCTCCTGATGCTTTGGACAACCCCGCTCTAGCTGTTCACCGCCGCGCCGGGAGCGGGCACCTCTGATTCCGACAGCAGCGCCGCATTGCAGGCGGCGATATAGGCAATGCCTGCGGCCATCACGATATCGTGATGGATGGCCGTGCCCCGGAACTTGGTGTCCTTCCACTCCACCATGACGGCAGCCTCGGCCTGGGCATTCCCGCCGCTGCCGAGGGAATGCAGCTCCAGCCCGTCGAAGCGGATATCCTCGGCAATCCCTTGCCCTATAGCGGCAATGATTGCTTCCAGCGGACCGTCTCCGGTGCTGGTCTGGGTCGTCTCTGCGCCGCTCTGCAGATGGCGCACCGTCACTGCGGCCACGCGGCGCGGCGCGCTGCCGGCCAGGACCTGGACCTCGCCGAGCGCATAGACCTGCGCCTGCTGTCCGGTGGTGCTGCTGACCATCCGCAGCAGCTCATCGTCGCTGACGGCCTTCTGGCGGTCAGCCGTCTCCTTGAAGGATTCGTAGAGCGCGTCCAGCTCCGCCGAATCCAGGGCGATGCCGTACTTCGCGGCGCGGTCCTTCAGTGCATGCCGGCCGGAATGCTTGCCGAGAATAATCATGCTGCGCGGGATGCCCAGCCGCTCCGGGTCCATAATCTCGTAGGTGCTGCGGTCCTTCAGCAGACCGTCCTGATGGATGCCGGATTCATGCTGGAAGGCATTGCGCCCGACCACCGGCTTGTTGAAGGCAATCGGGAAATGCATCGCCCCGCTGATCATCCGCGAGGTGTCATACAGCTTATCCAGCACGATTCCAGTCTCGGCGCCAATAGAGTCTCCGCGTGTCTCCAGCGCCATGACCAGCTCCTCCAGCGCACAGTTGCCGGTCCGCTCGCCCACACCGTTGACCGTGACCTCAATTTGTGTGGCGCCGCCTTCAATGGCCGCCAGGCTGTTCGCTACGGCGAGGCCCAGATCGTTATGGCAGTGGGCGCTGTAGATGACCTTGTCTCCGCCCCTGGCCCCAAGCCGCACACGCCGGAACATCTCTCCGTATTCCTGCGGCAGCGCATAACCCACCGTGTCCGGCAGATTGATAATCGAAGCGCCCTCTTCAATCACCGCCTCGACCATCTCGATCAGATCGTCGATACCCGTCCGCGCAGCGTCCATTGCAGTGAACTCTACCACATCGCAGAACTGGCGGGCATAAGCCGTCATCTCTCTGGCAACCGCTACTACCTCAGGGCGGCTCATGCGCAGCTGATGGCGCAGGTGGATGTCGGAGGAGGAGATGAACAGATGAATCCGCCGCCGCGCGGCATCCCGGGTGGCCCGTACAGCAGCATCGATATCCCCCTTGACTGCACGTGCGAAGCCGCAGATCTCTACGCCCTGAATCTTGCGGGAGATCGTCTCCACCGCAGCGAAATCCCCCGGGCTGGATACAGGGAACCCCGGCTCCATGACATCCACTCCCAGGTCCGCCAGCTTGCCGGCCAGAATAATCTTTTGCTCAGGGGTAAGACTGGCTCCCGGGGCCTGCTCGCCATCGCGCAGCGTCGTATCAAAAATCTGAATTCGTTTCTTTACCGGAATGATCATCGTAATTCCTCCTCAAATTAGGTTTATCTAATGGAGAGCTGCCTCCTAAAAAGCACAAAGACCCCCCGTCTCTTATAAAGAGACGGGGGGTCAGCCCTCCGCGGTACCACTCTTTTTGACGCATAGGCTTCCTGATGTACAGAAGTCCCGGCTGCGTCCAGCTTAGTATCAGATCTCACAGCCCCGATAACGGAAGCTCTAAAGATCTGAAGGGTCCGTAACGGGGACATCCGTAGCAGCGTACCTGTAGCTCTTTCCGCCGCTCCGCTCACGGGCGAGATTCGCCGGCCTCTGGTGTCTGCGTCGCACCTCCCCGCAGCTCTCTGTTCACCTTAGCCGTCTACTGCTCCCGATCCTAGCGTGTCATTCCTATAAACTTCTCACAAAATGTGCACAAAAAAGCCTGCCGTCTCATTCAAGAGACGACAGGCTGCTCACTGTCGCGGTACCACTCTTGTTGATATCCGAACCCGCTAGCCTTCCAGCTGTTCTGCGATACCCACTCCATGTCTGCAAGGTTCCCGGCATGTTCCCATTCCGCCAAGCCCTGACTGACCACCCTCTCACGGAGGTTAACCGTAACGGTGTACCTAAGGTCGCCGGATTACATCCTGTACCGGCTAGCGCTCCTGTTCAAAGAGCTCCCTGCTTCCACCGCTCCGCTCCCGGACGAGTTCAGGTCTCCATCGACTGCGTCGCACCTTCCCGCAGCTCTCTTATCCCGGAGTGACCTTACTGCTTCCGATCATTGCGTTTGTTCAAATATAAAGTAATTGAATTGAACTGATTATACCCGGCGGCTTCTGCAAAAGTCAATAGGCAGATACCGACCATTTCTCCAGCGAATACCCGGGATCGGCGACCATATCCAGCTGAATCCCGCCTTCATGTCTCCATTTCACATAAGCTGCGGCACCGATCATCGCCGCATTATCCGTACAATACACGGGAGGAGGGATAATCAGCTCAATCCCCTCTGTCCCGCAGCGCCGGATCAGGGCTTCGCGCAGCCCCTTGTTTGCCGCTACCCCTCCGCAGAGCAGAAGCTGCTCCGCGTGGTATTCACGGACGGCACGGATCGCCTTCTCAATCAACACTTCAACTACAGATTCCTGGAAGCCGCGCGCAATGGCCGCGACATCCGGCACAAGCCCCTTCATCTTGCTCTGATTCACCGCATTCAGCACCGCAGACTTCAGCCCGCTGAAGCTGAAGTCATACGAACCCGGCTCCAGCCACACACGCGGCAGAGCGAAGGCTTCTTCCGCTTCATGCGCAAGCTTGTCCACATGCGGCCCTCCCGGATAAGGGAAGCCCAGGGCACGGGCTACTTTGTCATACGCCTCTCCGACGGCATCGTCACGGGTACGCCCGATAATCCGGAAGCTTCCTTCCCGCTCCATATGCACCAGCTCCGTATGTCCCCCTGACACCACCAGCGTCATGTTAGGATACTTCAATTCCTTGACCAGCCGGTTGGCATAGATATGACCGGCAATATGATGCGTGCCGATGAGCGGCTTGCCCCAGGCCAGCGCGAGGCTTTTGGCAGCCACGACTCCTACCAGCAGCGCCCCCACCAGTCCCGGACCCTGCGTTACTGCCACTGCCGTCAGCTCCTGCGGACGTACGCCAGCTACGCTTAAGGCTTCTTCAATGACCAGCGTTATCACCTCGACATGCTTGCGGGAGGCCACCTCAGGCACCACTCCCCCGAATGCCCGGTGGGTCTCAATCTGGCTGGAAATAATATTGGACAACACCTCACAGCCATCCTTCACTACAGCTACAGAGGTCTCGTCACAGCTGGTTTCAATCGCCAGAATCAATACAGGCTCCCTTGCGCCCGTGTCTGTCTTCATTTCAAGTCCACGCTTCCTTCCGTTACAGCTTGCTCCCCGTACTCCGGCAGATCGGCCCACATGATGAGCGCATCCTCGCGGTTGTCCGAATAATAGCCCTTGCGGGTACCGGCAGGCTTGAAGCCTTTTTTGCGGTATAAATTCTGGGCCACCTCATTGGAGACCCGTACTTCAAGCGTGATCGACTGCATGCCGAGATAAGCCGCCGTTTTCATCAGCTCGTCCAGCAGCCGCTCGCCCCATTTACGCCCCCGGTAGGCCTCCAGCAGTGCAATATTGGTGACATGCGCCTCATCGACAATCGCCCACATTCCAGCGTAGCCGATTAATTTCCCTTCCAGCTCCATCACCATATATTTGGCAAAATGATTGTGGGTCAGCTCGTTGCGGAAGGCTTCCTCTGTCCAAGGCATGGTGAAGGCCTCCCGTTCAATCACAAGAATCGCAGGCACATCCTCCAGCCGCATCAGGCGAAAAACAAGCTCAGCCCCCTGAGCTGGTCTACGTTCCGGTTCGATCATCGTGTATTCAGGCTCCCTTCGCTGCTGCGGCGCAGATTCGCCTCCGCCTCCGACAGCTGCGTATAATTGGGAATCAGCGTATGCAGATCTCCGCTCTCTTCATAAAGGCCCGCTTCCGCCAGTAAGCCGGTCCAGCGTCCTTCCAGCTCATAAGGCAACGCCTGGACATTGGCAGCTTCCATCAGCGGAGCCAGCATATCCGCACTTCCGTGCAGCGCCGTCTCGCCTACGAACCACAGGGTCTCCGGCAGATTGCCTTCAGCTGCGGCTTCCTTCAGCTGTACCGCCAGCTCCTGCACCCAGTCGGCCATCAGCCGGATAGCATCCGGTGCCAGCCGCCGGGGCGGCTTGTCCCCGTCCGCCGCGAATACAGCGGTGTACGCCTGTCCCCGCCGGGCATCGATCAGCGGAATGATCCAGTCTGTTCCTGCCGCGCCAAGCGCAGAAGCCGCATGGTATCCGCCCCAGGCCAGCGCATGCAGGCTGGATACGCCGGTAACCGGAACGTTCCAGGCCCAGGCCAGCGTCTTCGCTGCGGTCACAGCGATCCGTGTTCCGGTATAGGAGCCCGGGCCGATCCCGACCGAGATTCCGCCGATTGTATCAGCCGTCGTCGCAGACGCCTGAAGCGCCTGCTCAATAATAGGCAGCAGATGAACCGAATGGTTCCGCTCCCCGGAAGCATTAATCTCATGCAGCAGCTCCCCGCCGCAAGTCACGGCCACTCCCAGAACTGCCGTAGATGTATCCAGCGCCAAAAACCGCTTACGCGGCTCATTATTCGAGTTCGTCATGTTTCTTTACCCCACTTCTGGATCAGCATCCGGCACACTTCGCCGTAAGGCTCTCCGATTCCGGTCACCGTAATCTCCCGTTCATCCGGGCCGGCGGTCTTCAGCTCTATATGGAGATGCCGCGGCGGCATCAGATCAGTGATGATTCGGCTCCATTCCACCAGACTCACGCCCTGACCATAGAAATACTCTTCCAGCCCCAGCTCGTCCGCTTCCTGCAGCGATATCCGGTATACATCCATATGATACAGCGGCAGACGTCCTTCATACTCTTTGATAATGGTAAAAGTAGGGCTATTCACAATACCTTCCACACCCAAATGGCGCGCATAGCACTGCGAGAACGCCGTTTTGCCCGCACCCAGATCCCCGTCAAGTCCGATAACCATCCCCGCCGATGACGCGGCAGCGATGGCGGCGGCAAGTGCCTCCGTATCCTGAAGGCTGAATGAACGGTAGGTAAACACCGTTTGTGTATTATTATCCAAAGCTGCAACTACCACCTTTTTGAAGTCCCTTAACGGTTAACAATATCCTTAATTATATCGGTATGCTACTTGTACCGCAACAGCCGCTGTTAGTCCCTCGAGGCCGCTTGAACCGCCGCAGGCTTCCCCGGATGCCGGGAGAATAGGCTATGCAGCACCATTCCGCCAATAATGACCGCAATCCCTGCCCAAGAGAGCAGGGACGGCAGCGGCGAGGCCAGCAGGAGCATCTCCCCCAGCAAGGCGAACAACACCTCCAGTGACTGGGTCGCTTCCACGGCTGCCAGACTGCCCATGTTATCCCGGACCAGATCGGTAGCCCGGAAAAACAGCACCGTAGCCACAATTCCCGAACTGAGTGCAACAATGACTGATTGTCCTACCTGCGGGGAGGAGGGAAGTCCTGTATCTGCCATCCCATACAGAGCAACAGCCAGCCAGAAGGGCAGGCTGGCGAGCGTCATGCCAAGAATCCGCTGGAATACATCCAGCTGGCCGCCGCACAGCTCCATCATTTTACGGTTTCCGAGCGGATAAGCGAAGGAAGCGATAAGTACCGGGACAATGCCGAGCAGGACCTGGGATAGGGCAAGCTGCCGCACCTGTTCCACTTGCAGCAGCGCTACTCCGGCGAGAATAATCAGGGAGAGGAGCAGCCCGCGCAGCGGGATTTTACCTCTTATGTATACTTGTCCCCCCGGTCCGCTGACCCATTCTCCGAAGAACGGAGCCAGCAGGGAACCGGAGATAATTGTGATTTGCCACGTTCCCGCTGTCAGCCAGCCCGGTGCATAGGCAGCGGCGAAGCAGATGGGCGCGTAGAACAGGCCGAACCCGACAGTGCCCCACAGCAGCCAAGCCCCCGGCCGTTCTCTCATCGCAGCCAGCAGCGGCTTCAGCTTTCCTCTCCCGGCTACAATAACCAGCAGCAGCGGAAGCGTGAACAAATACCGCAGCGAGGCGCTCCAGGCCCAGCTTCCTCCCGCAAGCTCCATCCTCCGGTTCAGCACAAACGTCACTGCAAAAAACAGCGCCGAGCACACACCCAGCAATATCGGACGCACTTCCATCATCTCTTTTCGTCAAAATACTTCTTCCAAATATAGGGGGTCACCACGCCTGGCGTCAATAACTGTGTCAGCTATAATTAGAGGTCCGTTGCCTGGTGGGTGACGCAGGGAAGGTTACTGGCGGAGGTGACTGTGAGGAGAGTTCAGGGTGTGTGTGGTGCGGATGAGCGAGACGACGGTGTGTGAGGTGACGAATGAGCGTGGTGGCGGATGAACAAGACGACAGTGGGTGAGGAGACGAATGAGTGTGGTGGCGCATAAGCGGAGTGCTGGGAGTTCAGCGGACCCAGAAGCCGCTATTTGGCTTAAAATATCATTTTGATGCTTGTTGCGGACTCAGGAGCCGTTAATTTCCAATTTTGAGCCAAATGTTACGCTGAGTGGGTTACTTAACGACATCTGAGTCCGGTCGGGTCCACAAAACGAAGAGTTTCATCCAAATAAGAGCACTCCAGTCCGCTCAACATCTTCCTCCCAACTCGCCCCCCTGAAGCCGCCGCTCCACGCCCATTTCACTTAAATTCATAGGCACTTCTGCACCTTATACCCGCCCCATGCTCCCTTTCCTCCAATTCCGGGGCACTTCTGCACCACCTTCCCGACTAATGTTCCTCTTTCCGCTTACCGCCACCGCCTAAAACTAGCCTATAGAGCTCCATGCACCAGCTAGAGGATCAGCCAACAACCAACACACCAAGTGGAAACGGCTTTGCCGTCCTTTTAGAGGACGGTACCGTTTCAGCGAGAAAAAGCAGGACTTATTGGCGTTAATAATACCGCCAATAAGGTCCTGCCCCAATGCTGAGTTACTTTTACGCTCCCGCTACTTCCCCTGCTCCTCCAGCCGCTCAACACCAACAGTCTGCGTATTCGCCGGCCGGGAGCCTACCTGAACCGTTGCCATGCCGTTAGCGGAATCAACATGCTCAATCCACACTGGTTCTCCATCAAGATGCACCGCGATTTTGTCCTTGGAAGCGTAAATATCCTGCGCACGTGTTATATCCATTCTTTTCTAGCCTCCTATTCTTCGTCGTCATCTTCCGCCGGAAGCTCCCCAATGGTTGCATCAGCATCCAGCAGTGCTGCGTCCTCATCCAGTCCCGCATCCTCCGGACCCGCAATAATATTGTCCCAATTGACCGCCTCTGCCGGAATGTCCTGCTCCGATAGGGCATCGCTCCAGTGATAATATTCCTTGTCCATATTGCCTCCTCTTCTCGCTATGGGTCTGTGCAAGCTCAGCAGCCTTATTTTTTCCCATGACTCTCAAATAATGCATCCGGCTAGAAAAAGCCTTGACGCCCCATACTAAGCCATAACACATCCCATCAGGAGGCGATTCTCATGCATACCGTTTGGAAAGGAGCCATCAGCTTCGGGCTTGTGCATGTTCCGGTCAAGATGTTCTCCGCTACGGAGGATAAAGACATCTCGCTGCGCTACATCCACAAAGAATGCGGCAGTCCGCTGTCTTATGTACGTAAATGTCCTGTCTGTGACAAGGAGGTCACCTGGGAGGAGATCGGCAAGGGGTACGAATATGAGAAGGGCAAGTTTGTCCTGTTCGACAAGGAGGAGCTGGATCAGCTAAGCGAGGAGAGCAGCAAGAGCATCACCATCCTCGATTTCGTGGATTTGACGGAGATTGACCCGATTTATTTCCAGAAGACCTACTATTTATCGCCCGATCAGGCAGGCGCCAATGCCTACCGTCTACTGATGGAGGCTATGCGTCAGACCGGAAAGATCGGTATTGCCAAGATCTCTATCCGCTCCAAAAGCAGTCTGGCCGCCATCCGCGTCCTGGCGGACTGTCTGGCGATTGAGACGATCTATTACCCGGACGAGGTCCGTCCCGTATCGCAGGTCCCGGGCCTGCCGGAGCCGGGAAGTGTGAACGACAAAGAGCTGGATATGGCCAAGCTGCTGATCTCACAGCTGTCCACCCCGTTCGAGCCTGCCAAATATACCGATGATTACCGCCAGCGGATGCTTGATCTGATTACGCATAAGATTGCAGGAGAGGAGTTCCATATTGCTCCGGCCCGCCAGGAGAACAATGTCATCGATCTAATGGCCGCACTGCAGGCCAGTATCGAGGCTGTGCAGCATATTCCTTCCGATCCCGGGCCCGCCAAAGGAGGCAGCGGGGCTAAGCCGAGGACTGCTGCCGGTGCGAAGAAACGTCCGGCCAAGGCCGCTGCCGCCGCGACTTCAACCGATACAACTGCCGCTCCGGTTGTAGATGATGCCACCGGACCGATTCCGGTGATTGCCCCGAAGCCGAAGCGCAGAAGCGCGAAGAGCAAGGTCACCGGTGCCTAGGGGACGGACTCCTGCACCTGCTGCAAGGCCCGCCGGTTCCCTTCAGCTTCAGCCCGTCACTCCGTTTGAGCCTGTGCTGGCCTCTGTGCTTCCAAGTGGAGCACAGTGGATCGCCCAGATCAAATGGGACGGCGTGCGGATGATCTCCTATTACGACGGGAGCCATGCCGAACTGATTAACCGCCGGGGCAACCGGCGCACCCTCCAGTATCCCGAGCTGGCCGGATCAGAGAGCTATTGCCGGGCCGGCTCCTTCATTCTGGATGGCGAGGTCATTGCGCTCAGCGGCGGCAAGCCCTCCTTCCATGAGGTTATGCGGCGGGACAGCCTGAAGAACGAATCGGCGATCCGGGCAGTGCAGCCGCAGGTTCCGGTGTTGTATATGGTTTTTGATATGCTATACTGTGACGGCATCTGGCTGCTGGACGAACCGCTTGGCAGGCGGCAGGAGATACTGAAGGAGAGACTGCTTCCCCATCCCCATGTACAGCAGGTGCCGAGCTACCCTGACCCCGCCCAGCTCCTCGCTGCGGCGCGGCAGGGGAGTCTGGAGGGGATCGTCTGCAAGGATCTGGACAGCACTTATGTGCCGGGCGGCAAGGACAAACGCTGGCAGAAACTCAAGATCATCTCTGATGTCACTGCTGTCGCCGGGGGCGTCACCTTCCGTGACGGCATCGTGAATGCACTGCTCTTCGGCCTGTATGATGATGCCGGGGAGTTGCATTATATCGGGCATGCCGGGGCGGGCAGAATGACCGTCCAGGACTGGCGGACGCTGACCGCAAGAATTCCGGAACTTGTCACAGAGCATATGCCGTTTGCTGCACTTCCGCAGCGAAGCTCAGGCTCCGTTTGGATTAAGCCTGAGCTGGTGTTTAAGCTGCATTACCTGGAATGGAATCCCTCCGGCACCTTCCGCCAGCCCGTGATTCAGGCTCAGGTCGATCTGCCCGCACACTCTTGTTCCTTAAGCCAGAGGGGGTTCTAGCTGTCTATTGCGGAATGAGACTTCCGGCAATCTTCAGCAGTTCAGTTTTACTCTGCACAATGTTCCTGGTATCCGTCAATGTGTACTCCCTGCTGCCGTTAGCACTGCTCCACTGCAATTGAGATTTCAACTTGTCATGATGCGGCCCGAACGAGGTGAACAATATCTCCTGCCCGTTAACCTGCACCTGTTCATCCTTGTCCCCCGGTAATAACATTTGGCGCGCACGCCTACACGTGGCCGATTGTGGTCGGTTTTTCGCACAAAAAAGATGTCCCTTTGCCTTTGAGGCTTCTGGAACACCTTTGATCTGCGCACTGATTCCCTCAATACTGTACCATCCCGGCGGCAATGGTCTCCCATTGTTCCCGGGTCAGCCGCTGGTTCGGCGGGTCCGTCATCCAAGCAAGTCCTCCATAGGCGCTGTCATACCAATACAGTCTGCTTACTGAACCCGCGTTGTTCTCGGCACCTGAAATGAACAGCAGCTCCTTATCCTCGTAGGTCCATAGTTCAGCCGTTTGGCCGGGAGATACGTGAATTTGCGAAGGACCGGTTGTTACTGTACTGTCCCAGGATATCTGAAGAGCAAGCTGATTTCTTCCATCCCGATAGACCGCCTCGGCTCTCGCAATATCCTCTAAGGGCCATATGGTTACAGCTAACGGATTCCCGTCCTGGGCGGCATCTGTTTTGGCCTTCAGCGCCTCCAGAATCACCCCGTACTCTGAAGCAAATGAAGAAGGAACTTTTGTGAACAGTCTGCCTTCTGCAAACCGGAGTTGGCCAATACTCTCAGGCGGCAGTGCAAAGCTCCACTTGCCCGTTTGCTCCCGGGCTGCTGACAACTGTGTGTAGCTGGTATACGTAATCGTTCTGCTTGTGAAAAATAGCGGTTTCCCATACCCCAGCCCGTTCATGAGTGTAATTAATTCACTGTCATTGACATAATAAGCTGCTGTCTCTCCCGGCTGTAAGCCCGCTTGCGCCTGCCGTTCATATTGTTCACTTAGCTTAAAGTAACGTTCCCGGGCAGAGCTAGAGCCAATGTAAGGCGTATAGACCTTCGGTTCAGCCCTCTTCACCTGCGCCACAACTCTGCCGCTGTTGTCCTTCAAGGCCAGTGGCTGCCCCTCCGTCTGCCGGATGACCGCAAAGTCCGGTTGCTGCGCCTTCACCGTAGTTTCCTGGTCCGTCACATGGCGGAGAACGCTGAATCCAGCCAGTCCCAGCAACGCAACTGCGCAGAGCCCGGCGGCCAGCCTTCTGCCCCGCTTTACCGCAGGCCGCAGCGAAAGTATTGGCTGCCTGGTCATTACAGGTGTCTGCGCATCCATTCCGGACACCGGTTGTTCCTGGGAAGCCAGCGTATCGTCCTGTGCTGTAATCTGCTGGGCATGGATGACCCGTACCCGCTCCATAACGGATGATTTAACATCAATGCTACCCAGAGCTTCACCGTTACCCATTCGTCTTATCCTTTTTTCTTCAGCAGCGATGTGCTTGTCCATTGTTCCTCCCCCTCTCTTTGCGATTGCAGCAGGCCCGTGAGCTTAATGATCGTGCGCCGGTATCTTTTTTTGACCGCATCCTGATTCTTGCCCAGAATGACGGCAATTTCTGCAAAGCTCAGCTCTTCAAAAATCCGCAATACCAGCAGGTTCCGCTCCTCCGCCTTCAGCCGGGCAAACGCTACAGCGAGCGGTTCATCGAACAGGAAGCGGTCTATCCGCTGCTCCGGGCTTTCTGCGTATTTCTGCGGCCGCAGCAGCATCATCACCCGGCTCTGCCGCTGGCGCTGGCGGATAACCGCCAGACAATGATGATAAGCGATTTTATACAGCCATGAAGAGAAGCTGACCAGCGGGCGGTACTTACCGATATTTTGATACGCTTTGACCAGAATCTCCTGCACGGCGTCCTCCGCCTCTGCCCCGCTGCCGAGCAGGCGGCTGCAATAACGGTACATCGGCTGCTGAACATCCTCAACGATCCCCTCGTACTGCTCCACGTAGCCGTTTTGCACCTGAACCACGAGGTGTTCCATTTCATCCAAAATCGTAAAACGCTCCTCTCTTATAGCTAACACTCTTATAAGCACCTGCCCGGGCCAAAAGGGACATTTTACGCAAAAAAAGTGAACTGCCCTGGTCGACTGAAAAACTAAAGTAAGGCAAATACTATATAGATTGAACTTGAAATTTTAAGTTAATGGGAAAGCTAAGGAGGGATGTCCCATGCCAGCGGCCACTAAAGGAACCATTACCGTAGACGGGCAGCAAATCAGCATCACCAATCCCGACAAACCGCTCTGGCCCGAGATGGGCATCACCAAGCAGATCTATCTGCAAAAGCTTGCGGCCCTCTCGCCTTACTTGCTGCGCTATTGCAAAGACCGGCTGCTCACGGTGATCCGCTATCCCCATGGCGTTCCCGGGATGTCGTTCTATCAGAAGAACGCCCCGGAGCCGTTGCCGGAATTCGTCCGAACGGCGGTGCAGGACGATATCACCTATATTGTGCTCCAGGGCCTGCCGGAGCTGCTCTGGCTGGGCAATCTGGCTGCGCTCGAATTCCATCCCTCCCTCCATTATGCCGGCAGTACGCTGCCCTGCGAATGGATGATTGATCTGGACCCTTCGCTTGAGGTCGAACCGCGGATTATGGAAGCTGCCGCTGTGGTAGGGGAGGTGCTGAAATCGCTCGGACTGGACTCCGTTCCCAAAACCTCGGGAGCCACCGGAGTGCAGATCATTGTTCCGGTTAAGCCGGGGGTGACCTTCGATGAGCTGCGCCGGATCGGGCATTTCGTAGGCCGTTATGTCACCGAGAAGCGGCCCGATCTCTTCACCCTGGAGCGCCTGAAGAAGCATCGCGGGGATAAAATATACTTCGATTATCTCCAGCATTACGGCGGCAAAACACTCGCTGCCCCGTACACCCCGCGCGCCCGGCCGCTGGCCACCGTCTCCACTCCCCTCCTGTGGGAGGAGGTTGAACGGGGCGTCAAACCTACAGATTTCAACCTGCTGAATATAGAGGAGCGGCTTAGCCGGTTAGGAGATCTGATTGCCAAGGTTCCTCCCCAGCCGGTCGAAGCGATTATTGCCAAGCTGCCCTCAGGACAGCAATAAGCCCGCAAATGCCTTCTCAGGCTGCGGGCTTATCTGGTTTCCTCCTCAATCAGGACGAAAGGTATTATATATGGGAATACGGCGCAGCAAGTCAAGACCGCCGTATGGATTAATCTGTCGTTCGTAAATATACCTTCCTTCGAAAGCGTTGCGGCTGGGCTGGTAACGCTAATGCTAATGAATTGCTTTTTTCTTGAAGCGGCCGCCCTTGACATCATGGATATTGCCGATCGCGATGAACGCGTCGGAATCCCAATCCTCGACAATCGACTTAAGCTTCGCTTCTTCCAAGCGGGTGATGACTACAAAGATCACTTTCTTGTTATCGCCGGAGAATCCGCCTTCACCATCAAGATAAGTCACTCCGCGCCCCAGACGCTCCGTCAGGGCTTCGCCGATATCACGGAATTTATCGCTGATAATCCATACCGACTTGGACTGGTCCAAGCCTTCAAGTGTAATATCGATCAGTTTGAAAGCAATGTAATACGCAATCAGGGAGAACATCGCATTATTCCAGCCGAACACAAAGCCTGCGCCGGACAGAATAAACAGGTTGAAGAACATAACAACTTCCCCTACAGAGAACGGAAGCCTCTTGGATACAAGAATGGCTACAATCTCCGTACCATCAAGTGATCCGCCATAACGGACAACGAGTCCAACCCCAACGCCGAGAATGACCCCTCCGAATACTGCTGCCAGCAGCGGCTCAACTGTAATAGGATGAACAGGATGCAGCAACTGGGTACCAATGGACATTACAATGACAGCGAATAGAGTAGATAAGGCAAACGTCTTACCAATCTGCTTATACCCGATAACCAGGAACGGCAGGTTAAGCAGGGTCAATAGAATACCGAGCGGTATATTGAAAATATGGGACAACATAATGGAAATACCGGTGATTCCGCCATCAATCAACTTATTGGGAACAAGAAAAATCTCAAGCGCAACAGACATCATGGCCGCTCCGATGACAATCATCACAATCCGCTGGGCCAATCTTGCCGTCTTAAAAACTCCGGACTTCTGCGGCTTCTTCTGTTCTTCACTCGTAAAGATATGTTGGCTTACAGTCATAGAACTCCCCCTATAAATAGTGTATCTAAGAAGCATACGAAAGCGAACGTACAGTTGTGCCTTCTCCCCTGTTCTTCTTATATCTCCATTATATCATAAAGGAAGGTCAAATAACGCATGTAAATTGATATAACCTTCGATAATCGATGCTTCCGCCATCTTTTCTGTCATAATAGCGGGGATAAGAGCTGACACAGACTTTCTATGCGTTTGACATTACGGCCGCGCTCCCGGAACTTTTTCGGATCAATGAATTCACTCTGCTCCAGGTCTCTGCTGAAGTCCTCAGCCAGCTCTGTAATAATCTCCGGCCGGAGCAGCACCGCCGTCAGCTCAAAGTTGGAATAGAAGCTGCGCATGTCCAGATTGGCACTGCCGACCGTAGCCAGCAGACTGTCAATAATCATGACCTTGGCATGCATGAACCCCTTGGTATAACGGTAAAATTTCACACCGGCGTCCTGCAGATTCTCCAGATACGACAGCGTGGCATAATAGACCAGCTTATTATCCGGTTTCGCCGGGATGATGATCCTGACATCCACCCCGCTAAGGACCGCATTCTTCAGCGCCCTGCTTATCGAAGGGTCGGGAATGAAATACGGCGAGGTCAGCCAGATCCGCTGCCTTGCGGCGCAGATAGAAGCGAAATACATCTCCTGGGTGGCATCTATGGCCGCATCCGGGCCGCTGGCGACAATCTGCACGGCATCCCTTCCGCTACAGCTATGATCCGGGAAGAAGCGCGGATGACTGATAATATCACCAGCCGCCAGCCGCCAGTCCTTGAGAAACACATACTGCAGCTGATAGACGGCATCCCCTTCAAGGCGCAGATGCGTATCCCGCCAGTAGCCCATTTCCGGATTTTTGCCCAGGTAATCATCGCCTATGTTCATGCCTCCGGTGAATCCGGTCAGTCCGTCCACCACCAGAATCTTCCGGTGATTGCGGTAGTTGAAGCGGCGGTCCGGCAGTGCAGTCAGCGGAGGCAGAAAAAAATAGACCTGCACTCCCGCGTTCTTCAGTGTATTCACAAAGCCCCTGCTTAGTTTATGGCTGCCCAGTCCATCGCACAGCAGGCGCACCCTCACCCCCTGGCGTACCTTGCGGATCATCAGCTCCTGGAACTGCCGGCCGATGCCGTCCTCCCGGAAAATATAAAATTCCATATGGATGTGCTCCTGCGCACCTTCCATCACCTCCAGCATGGACTTATACGCTGCCTGTGCACTGGACAGCACTTCACACCGGTTGTGGCTTGTAACCGGACTGTCCGCCAGTCCAGCGAACAGGTGCAGCAGCTCTGAGCGGTGTTCAAATCCGGGGTTGCCGGTATCCTCCGCCTGCTTGACCTTATGAATCTTGCCGGTAACATGAATACGGATTTCCCGCAGCAGGGAGACGCACCGGTTGCCAAGCTTCCGGCTCTGCCAGTAATCGCGTCCCAGGAAATAGTAGAACAGCAGGCCCAGCGGCGGGCAGCAGAAGGTGATACATATCCAGGCAAGCGCCCGCTGCGGACGGCGAAATTCTGCAGCGGTAATAATGGCAAGCTGCACAATAAAAAGACATAAGATAACGGCAAATATCCTCATTCCGGGCCTCCTGATCAACTGAATGAACTCTTACTATCTCTGCGGGCATAGACGGCACTTGCTAACTTTCATGAGGAGTCTGCCGCGGCATAAACCTGCGCTTACTACAGGTTTTGCCTTAACTCTCCTTCTTTATTCAAGTAAACCGTTGTCATGTTCACCTTAGTTATGGAATACATAGAGTAGTAGGACGAATCGGATAAGCCCCCTGCACCCCGACAGATGGTTTCAGTCAGTTCATACCAAGCGGCTGCCATGGCCGCAGTAAGGAGACGTTATGAAGAGTCAGCCAAGTCAGAAAAAGATTACGCTGCTCGTTATGCGTGAGGCCGGACGGCCTGTGAAGCAGCTGCAGATGTCGAAGCCCTTCGCTCTGGCGCTGCCTGCCGCAGCCGCTCTCTCCCTCTCCAGTCTGGTCACCTCCATTCATATGCATGCTTCCCGGTCCATCGCAGAGCTGGAGGCTGAAGCGGCCGCCTTATCGCTGACCAATATCCGCATGGAGCTGAAGGTTGCCGATAAGGATCAGGCATTACAGCAGCTGCGCGGCCAGGTAAGCGAGCTCTCGGAGGAAGCGGAGAGTATTAAAGACAAGCTGAAGAGTGTGACTGAGCTGGAGGAGCAGCTGCAATCGCTGATCAACAAGGAGACCACCTCTTCTGCTGCCGGCAGCGGTTCTAATGCGGCTATCCGTACTGAAGATGTTGGTGCCAAGACTTACAGCGCGGGTACAGCAACTTCCGCAGCTTCCGTCAAAGGCAGCCAGCCGGTAGTGGCCGATTTGCCTGATGCCGGGGCAGGAACCGCAGCCGCCGGAAGCTATGGCAAGGTCAGCCGGTTAAGCGCCGGCCCGTTCATCCGGGAACAGCCGGAAGCTCTCTCTGCCGCTGTATCGCCTGCCGTCAACTTCCGTATCCGGGCTGCTGCTACCGCACTGAGCCTGCCTGCGAATCCGCAGGTCGGCGGTGAATATGTGGCCGTCTACGAGAATGATCCGCAGCGGCTGGTTGAGGAGACAAAGGATGACTTCGAGGAGATCCACAGCATCATGGATGAGATGATGAACAGTATCTCAAGCACGATTACACAGGCCGAGGAGGCACACAAGACAAGAGCGGAGTTTCAGGCCAAACAAGCCCAGGAGAAGCAAGCCCGGCTGGCACGGGCCGTGATGTGGCCTACCGGCTCGAAGGTCATCACCTCCAGCTTCGGCTACCGCTCCGATCCTTTCAAAGGAGTCTCTGCTTATCATTCCGGAATTGATATTGCGGGAAATATCGGAGATGCAGTATACGCGGCACTGGGCGGCGTGGTTACCTCCGCAGAACAAATGGGAGCCCGGGGCAAATATATCATCATCAAGCATGACAATGGACTGGAGACCTGGTACATGCATTTGAACCAGATGACGGTCACCCCCGGTGAGCGGGTCAGCAAAGGGGAGCAGATCGGCATGCTGGGCAGCACCGGGCGCAGCACGGGCCCTCATCTGCATTTTCAGGTCGTGAAGCAGAACAAGCCGGTGAATCCGCTTAATTATGTTAAGCCTTTATAGGTTCAAGAATATTAAGGAGGAATGCGGGAATGTGGAACAAACGTCAACCAGGTGCTTCGCTGAGGGCAACCGACTCCCTGATCGGACATGGCGGCACGCTTGAGGGAAAAGTGCATTGCGATACGAACCTGCGGATTGAAGGGAATTTCAGCGGGGAGATTCTATGTGAGGGTACTGTGACGGTTGGTGAGCAAGGCACCGTCCATTCCAGCATTGAGGCGCAGGAGATCATCATCGCCGGCAAGGTCTATGGAGACGTAACCGCCCAGCGGAAGCTGATTCTCACCGGAACGGGACAGCTGCATGGTAACATTGCCGCTGGTTCCCTGAGCATTACGGAAGGCTGCCTGCTGAACGGGGCTGTGGCCATGACCGAACAGCCCGCCCCTGAGACAGCGGGCGGGCTGCATACGGTCACTGCCAAGAAGTCTGTCGGTAAGCGCAGAGAGGGCAAGCAGAGTAAGCTTGAGGGTGCATGAGCCGTAAGCTCTCAGCCTGTACGCTTAACACTGGCAAGCTCCTTCTTGCTCCTACGCTGCCACATCCCTTTTACGGAACACAATCCATGATACCGCCATGAAAATAACATAATACACAGCCAGGACGGCAATCGCGAACCACAGCGTCGCTCCTCCGGGACCGGTATCCGACACCACATAATTGCTAAGATTCATATGGGCAAAAATCAGATAGTTCGCCCACTCATACCGGTCAGGGTTGAAGATGGCGATAAAGATATCCTTGGTGAACATGATCGACAGCGACAGCACAATCGCCAGACCACTGGAACGGAACACGCTGGAGATCATGAAGGCAATGGCTGCTGTCAGGAACAGCTCAATGTAGCTGCACAGAATCAGCATGAAGACATATTCCCCTTGCCCCCAGCCCATCACCATGTCCCCGGTATTCCCTGCATTTGAGGAAGAGAAAATGAAGGCGGAGCCATAGCCGAATAGGATCAGCACGCCTGTGCTGACAAGACTGAAGATGACCAGCGAAATATATTTCGAGAGCAGAATCTTGGAGCGGCTCCAAGGGCGGATCAGCAGCAGCTTAATCGTTCCCCAGGTGAACTCGCCAGCTACAGAGTCGGCAGCCACTAAAGCTGTGAAGATGGTATTCAGGAAAAATGCGATGGTTACGGTGGTCCGGAAGCTGTCCCATAACCCGACTACATTACTCCCGTTCGTGGTGAAATGAATTAGCGCCGGAAACAGCGCGCTCATCAGTGCCAGCAGAACCAGCATAATCCATGTCCGCAGACGTCTGAATATTTTGATATTCTCATTATGTATGAGAGAAGCGAACTCACCCAATGCCTTCACCTCCTGTAATTTCCAAGAATTGATCTTCAAGCGAACGGGACAACGCCTTGATACTGTAGACCTTAATCCCGGCAGCTACCAGCTTGGCATTCAGCTCGGCAATCTCCTCCCGAACCGCCTCTACCGCTATTCCGCCTTCCATGATCACGCCTTGGCCGATCTGCGCCAATGCAGCCTCAGGATTATCTACCTCGAAGAAGGTCTGGCTTACCGGTACCGCTGCATCCCCGACCGTCTTAAGCTGCTTCACGTCGATCAGGCGGCCGTTCTGGATAATCGCCACACTATCGCACATCAGCTCCATCTCAGACAGCAGGTGACTGGAAACAAACACGGTTGTCCCCTCGCTCTGGCACAGCTTGCGCAGATAATCACGCAGCTCGCGGATACCCTGCGGGTCCAGTCCGTTGGTCGGCTCATCCAGAATCAGCAGCTTCGGGCGGTGCAGCAGCGCCTGGGCCACACCCAGCCGCTGGCGCATCCCCAAGGAATAGGTCTTGACCCGGTCATTGATGCGTTGGCTAAGTCCTACCAACTCCACTACTTCATTGATGCGCTCTTTGGTCACGCCAGGCACCATGCGGGCGTACTGGCGAAGATTCTGGTATCCGGTAAGGAACTTGTACATTTCGGGATTCTCTACGATGGCCCCCACGTTGGCTATGGCCTCTTCAAAATGGTCCTTGATGCTTCGTCCGCAGATCAGGATATCCCCGCGGCTAATGGAGATAAGTCCTACCATCATACGGATGGTAGTGGTTTTACCGGCTCCGTTCGGCCCGAGGAATCCGAAGATTTGCCCGGGTGGAATGTCGAGTGTCAAGTCGCTGATCAGCGTTTTGGAGCCGATCTTTTTGGTGACTCCTATCAGGCTGGCTACGGGCTTCACCACTTCTGCCGTATTCGGCATAACTTCACTTCCTTTCGTCGGTTTGGTGTGAAACGGGCCTTGCGCTTTCGGATAAGGTGCTTTCATAGCAGAACTGAAGAGAAGCTAATGTAGATGTTAGCCGTAACTGCGGTGAACATTTGGATTTCCGGCCGCTGTTGTCACCAGATTTCTTGATTTAATCCGCTCGCCAGCGGTTGAAATCCGCTGACTGCTGATGCTTCCGAAGCGAGCTTTCCTGCGGAAAGCTTTCAGGCGGACGCTACCGCTCCTCCAGTTCCAAATTTCCCCTCCGTTATTCTCATCTTATTCTTGTCTTTTTCAGTTCAAACTATTATTAACCTTATCATTGCATCAACAACCCATTTTCAACCATTTATATATTTTACCACACCTTCCCTTTTCCCTGAAATTAGGAAAGAAATGCAGTGAAAGCCAGTGGAAACGGCTTGGCACAAAATCATCCTACCGCATGAACGGGATCGCACAATGTATGCTGTTTTTCGCATACATTCGAAACATGCGCCTACGTGCGAGTGCAATGTATGCTGTTTTTCGCATACATTCGGACCATGCGCCTGTGTGCGAGCACAATGTATGCTGTTTTTCGCATACATTCGGGCCATGCGCCTGCGTGCGAGTGCAATAATCGGCCAGCGTGGGGCGTGTGGGCGGAATGTAATCGAAAAACCGATTACATTGGGCCAGCGCGGGGCGTATGAGTGAAATGTAATCGAAAAACCGATTACATTGGGCCAGCGCGGGGCGTGTGGGCGGAATGTAATCGAAAAACCGATTACATTGGGCCAGCGTGGGGCGTGTGGGCGGAATGTAATCGTAAAACCGATTACAATGGAACAGCGCGGGGCGTATGAGTGAAATGTAATCGAAAAACCGATTACATTGGGCCAGCGCGGGCCCCGTGTACCGGATACTTACTGTTTTCGCATACATTTGCCCCGTTATGCTTACTTTATCACCATCAGAGGAGACCCTAATTTCCTGTAAGAAAAACCTAAGAGGCCACCTCTTTCCATATAGGAAAGAGGTGGCCTCTTGAATTGACAATGCGCTCCGTTAATGCAGAAGCACATCACTTATGAAATGTAGAATATTAACCGCCCACACGCGCAAGCTCGCGCATATTGGCTTCAAAAGCAGCCATAAGCGCAGCTTCACCAGTCAGGCCGTTCTGCTCCACCTTACGGATCTGCTCCAGCATCCGTTTGTAATCCTTCGGAATCACACGGGCAAATCTCGGCAGAGCCTCATCCCATGAATCCAGAATCGCCCGGCCCGCATTACTGTCTGTATGCTGGGTATGGCGGCTGATCATAGCATGCAGCTCGGCGATTTCGTCCGCTTCCTCTACACGCTCCAGCAGTACCATCTCCAGGTTACAGCGTTTGATGAAGGTATTGTCAGGATCGTAGACATAAGCGATACCGCCCGACATCCCTGCTGCAAAGTTACGGCCCGTTGTACCCAGTACAACGACACGGCCGCCGGTCATGTATTCGCAGCCGTGGTCACCCACGCCTTCAACAACTACATTGGCCCCGGAGTTGCGGACTGCGAACCGCTCACCGGCAATGCCGCTCACGTAAGCTTCGCCGCCGGTCGCTCCATACAGCGCCGTATTTCCGATGATGATATTCTCTTCTGCCGCGAAGGTGGCCTTGCGTGAAGGCCGGATAATCAGCTTGCCTCCGGACAGCCCTTTGCCGACATAGTCATTCGAGTCGCCTTCAACGGTAATGGTGATCCCCTTTGGTACGAATGCGCCCAGACTCTGTCCCGCTGATCCGGTGAAATGCAGCCGGATCGTATCATCCGGCAATCCGGCTGCGCCGTATTTGCGCGTCAGCTCACTACCGAGAATCGTACCTACGGCACGGTTCACGTTCGTGATCGGCAGGGAGGCTTCCACTGCCGTACCGGATTCAAGCGCAGGTGCAGCAATATCCAGCAGATGGGTCATATCCAGGGTCTCTTCCAGACCGTGGTTCTGGAACTTGCTGCGGAAGCGTGTGCTTCCTTCCGGCATAGCCGGAATGTGCAGCAGGCTGCTCAGATCGACGCCCTTCTTCTTCCAGTGTGTGGATGCCTTAACCGCATCCAGGCAATCGGTACGGCCGACCATCTCTTCAATCGTCCGGAAGCCCAGCTCTGCCATAATCTCGCGCAGGTCCTGTGCCACGAAGGTCATGAAGTTCACCACATGCTGCGGATCACCCATGAAGTTCTTGCGAAGCTCAGGGTTCTGCGTAGCTACGCCCACCGGACAGGTGTCCATCTGGCATACACGCATCATGATACAGCCTACGGCTACCAGCGGTGCAGTAGCGAATCCGTATTCTTCAGCACCCAGCAGAACGGCTACCGCGAGGTCGCGCCCGCTAAGCATCTTGCCGTCCGTCTCAAGCACGACACGGTCGCGCAGATTGTTCAGCATCAGCGTCTGATGGGTCTCCGCCAGGCCCAGCTCCCAAGGCAGTCCGGCATGACGGATGGAGTTCATCGGCGAAGCGCCGGTACCGCCGTCGTAACCGCTGATCAGGATAATATCAGCGCGTCCCTTCGCCACACCTGCGGCGATGGTGCCCACACCAACCTCAGAGACGAGCTTCACGTTAATACTCGCACGCGGATTAGCATTCTTCAGATCATAGATCAGCTCGGCCAGATCCTCAATGGAATAGATATCATGATGCGGCGGCGGCGAGATCAGTCCCACGCCTGCCGTTGAACCGCGGACCTCAGCAACCCAAGGGTAAACCTTGCGGCCCGGAAGCTGTCCGCCTTCACCCGGCTTCGCGCCCTGTGCCATCTTGATCTGAATCTCGTCGGCATTCACCAGATAGTTCGAGGTAACGCCGAACCGTCCCGAAGCAACCTGCTTGATCGCACTGCGGCGGGAATCGCCGTTAGCATCGGTAAGGAAGCGCGCCGGATCTTCTCCGCCTTCACCGGTGTTGCTCTTGCCGCCGATGCGGTTCATGGCAATGGCCAGCGTCTCATGTGCTTCCTTGCTGATCGAGCCGAAGGACATGGCACCGGTCTTGAAGCGTTTCATGATCGATTCAGCCGATTCTACCTCATCCAGCGATACAGGAGCACCTACGCTCTTGAACTGCAGCATCGAGCGCAGCGTCTGGTGCTTCTCGCTTTCGCCCTGAACGAGCGCCGCATATTTCTTATACATCTCATAATCACCGCTGCGCACGGAGTGCTGAAGCAGATGAATAGTCTGCGGGTTGAACAGATGCTCTTCCCCGTCACTGCGCCACTGGTATTCACCGCCGGAATCCAGCACCATATCGTTGCCGTCTTTGTCGGTGAAGGCGCGGTAATGACTGGCAAGCGCTTCTTGTGCCACTTCCGCAAGGCCAATCCCGCCGATCCGTGAAGGCGTCCAGGTGAAGTAACGGTCTACGAACTCGGAATTCAGCCCGACTGCTTCAAAGATCTGCGCCCCGCGATAAGACTGAATCGTGGAGATTCCCATTTTGGACAGAATTTTGACCACGCTCTTCGTAGCTGCCTTGATATAGTTCTTCACAGCCTTCTCATGCGAGATTCCGCGGAGCAGCCCTTGGCTGATCATGTCATCCAGACTCTCGAAGGCCAGGTAAGGATTGACCGCACTTACACCATAACCCAGCAGAAGCGCATAATGATGAACTTCACGCGGTTCTCCGGATTCCAGCAGAATGCTGACCTTGGTGCGGGTTCCCGAGCGGATCAGATGGTGATGCAGGCTGGAGACTGCCAGAAGCGCCGGAATTGCCGCATTCTCGCGGTCCACACCCCGGTCGGAGAGAATAAGAATATTATGGCCCTTGCCCATGACGCGGTCTGCCGCCTCATTCATCCGGTCAAGCGCGATTCTGAGCCCCTCTGCTCCCAGCTCTGCCGGGAAGAGAATCGGAATGGACATCGACTTGAAGCCCGCACGGCGGACATGACGGATTTTGGCAAAATCCTCGTTCGAGAGAATCGGAGAATCCAGCGAGATCTGCCGGCAGCTCTCCGGTTCTGCCTTCAACAGGTTGCGTTCAGGTCCGATCGTAGTCGCTGTGGAAGTTACCAGCTCTTCACGGATGGCATCAATCGGCGGGTTAGTGACCTGGGCGAACATCTGCTTGAAGTAATTGTACAGGCGCTGCGGACGGTCTGATAACACGGCCAGCGGTGAATCATAACCCATGGAGCCGACAGCTTCGGCGCCTGTGGAGGCCATGGGCTCCAGCACCTTGCGCAGATCCTCGAAGGTATAACCGAAGGACTGCTGCAGCTGCTGCACATTATCATGCTTCGGATTCGGCAGCTCCGGTGCATCCGGGAGCTGGTCGAGGCCGATCAGATGCTCATCCAGCCACTCTTGATAAGGCTGCTCGGAGGCGATTTCGGCTTTTACCTCTTCGTCCGAGATAATCCGGCCCTGCTTCGTATCCACGAGTAGCATGCGGCCCGGTCTCAGCCGGTCTTTGTATAGAACATCTTCTGCCGGAATGTCGAGGACACCCGCTTCAGAGGAGAGAATAATCAGATCATCTTTGGTGACATAGTATCGCGCAGGACGCAGGCCGTTACGGTCGAGGATGGCCCCGATCTGCACGCCGTCGGTAAAGCCCATTGCGGCAGGCCCGTCCCACGGTTCCATCAGGGTGCTATGGTATTCATAGAAGGCTTTCTTCTTCTCGTCCATGCTGTCATGATTGCTCCAAGGCTCAGGAACCATCATCATCGCCACATGGGGCAGGGAGCGTCCGCTCAGGTAGAGGAATTCAAAGGTATTATCGAACATGGCTGTATCGGAGCCGTCCGGATTCACCACCGGCTTAACCTTGCTGATGTCTTCTCCGAACTTCTCGCTCTTGAACAGCGACTGGCGCGCATGCATCCAGTTCACATTGCCGCGAAGGGTGTTAATTTCACCGTTGTGAATCATGAAGCGGTAAGGGTGGGCACGTTCCCAGCTCGGGAAGGTGTTGGTGCTGAAGCGGGAGTGGACCAGCGCAATCGCTGATTCCAGCGTTTCTTCCTGGAGGTCCAGATAGAATTGTCCTACCTGTACGGTAGTGAGCATGCCTTTGTATACGATCTTCTTGCAGGAAAGACTCGGCACATAGAAGGATTCGCCCTCTTCTGCCCCGCCGTAGCGGATGGCCAGCTCTGCCCGTTTGCGGATCACATACAGCTTGCGTTCGAAGGACAGATCATCCTTGATTCCCTCCGAGCGGCCGATAAATACCTGGCGTACATATGGCTTCGCAGCCTTGGCTGTCTTGCCGAGCATTTCGTCAAAGGTCGGGACATCGCGGTAACCGAGTACCTGCTGACCCTCTTCCGCGATAATCTCGCTCAGGAGCGCCTCATGGCTGGCCCGGATCTCGTCGTTATGAGACAGAAAGATCATGCCCACGCCATAATGGCCCGGTTCCGGAAGCTCAAAGCCCAGCTTCGCGGCTTCACCGGCAAAGAAACGGTGGGGAATCTGCAGCATAATGCCGGCTCCGTCTCCAGAGTTCGGCTCGCTTCCCTGGCCTCCCCGGTGCTCCATATTGAAAAGCATAGTCAGCGCATTGCTGACAATATCATGGGACGGCTTGCCTTTAATATGCGCGACAAATCCCATGCCGCAAGCGTCTTTTTCGAACTGGGGATCATAAAGGCCCTGTTTGCCGGGCAGTTCAGTGTGTCTCATCACATGCAACCTCTCTATTATAAAGTAGACGGAATTCCAGGAAAATTTTTCAGCGGAAAATCTTAATAATTATTCAGGCAGAATTGGTGTTATTATTTTATCATCGAGCTGACATGAGCGCAATTTAAACTTTTTTATGAGCTTGATTAACATTTGCTTTTGCATTGCAGCTTTAGCGAATAAAAGCGTAAAAAAACTGTCGAATGTATAATTATGCATAAATGGCGAATAAGCGCTTATGCATTGAAAGCGTTTCAATCATTTTCCCGCACTGAAAACGGCACTTTCTTTAGCTATTTATATTTATGAATAAACCAAAAGCGCCCCCTTAGGAGACGCTTTTGGTTCGTATGTTTTACAAAGAATATTGTTGATTTATACAGTCAAAACTTGTTCACTTTTCAGCACAGCTTCATTGCCGCGGTCACGGGTCATGAAGTAGGTGAAGGTAAGGGCCAGGAAGATTATTCCATAAGCGCCAAGCGTTCCTGCATCGGCCCACATGGATCCGAAGTCTCCAGTAGAGATTACTGCCTTGAAGCCTTTGACACTGTAAGTCATCGGCAGCAGCGGATTAAAGAACTTCATCCAGTTAGGAATCAGCTCCAGCGGGAAGGTTCCTGCGCTTGTAGTCAACTGGAAGATCAGAATCAGAATGACTACGAAGCGGCCCGGCTGATCCAGCCAAGTAACAATCGCTTGAATCATCCACATGAAGGCCAGGCTGGTAATGAAAGAGAAGGCGTAGAACAAGGGTACATTCTGTACTTCAAGTCCGAGACCATACAAGACAATCAGGACAGCCAGCAGTGCCTGAAGCACACTCATCATGGAGAACGTAAGGGTACGGCTCATGAACCGGTTGAACCGGCTGGCTCCAATGACTTCGGAATCACGCATAGGGATAACAATCGTACAGATCAGAGCACCTACGAACAATCCGAGGGACAGGAAGTAAGGAGCGAATCCTGTACCGTAGTTAGGCACCTTGTTAACTTTCACTTCTTCGATCTGTACCGGCTGGGCGAACATGGATACCAGCCCGTCGGTCTTGTTCACCGATTTGGTCTGCGCTGCCGCATCGCCCAGTTTGCTTGCCAGCTCACCGGAGCCTGTCTTCAGCTCATCGAGGCCATCCTTCAGCTGCCCTGCTCCGTCACTCAGCTTCTTCGAGCCATCGGCTACCGAGCTAAGGCCGCTACCAAGCTTGCCTGCGCCAGCCAGCAGCTTCGTGGTGCCGGCTTCAAGCGCCTTGCCGCCGTCAGCCAGCTTCACGCCGCCCGCAGCAGCTTCGTCCAGCTTCGCGCCGAACTGCTTCATGCCTGCGGTCAGCTTCGCGCCGCCGTTCTCCAGTGCAGCTGCTCCGGCTGCCAGCTGATTCTGGCCATCCAGCAGCTGCGAACTGCCTGCGTAGAGCTTCTGCGCTCCGTCATGCAGCTGGCCTACACCTGCATCCAGCTGCTGTGAACCGCTGTGCAGCTGCTTTGCTCCCTGCAACAGCTGCTCTTGGCCGCTGTTCAAGGCCGCAGCTCCGTTCAGGAGCTGCTGTTGACCCTGGTCCAGCTGCTCCGTGCCCGCAGCTACTGCTGCGCTTGCTGCCAGCAGCTTCTGCACCTCAGGGCTTGCTGCAAGCGTCGGATTCGACTTCGCCAGCGCCTGCAGACCATCAGCTACAGCCTTGGCTCCGGCTGCTGTCTTGGCACTTCCGTCCTTCGAAGCCGTAAGTCCGGCTTCAAGCTTAGCACTGCCCTCGGCGGAGGAAGATAATCCGGCCGCAAGCTTCTCGCTGCCGTCTACAACCGCCTTCGTACCTGTCTGCAGCTTCTCGGTACCGACTACAGCCGACTGGGTTCCGGCCTGTAGCGAAGCCGTTCCGGCTGCCGTCTTCTGCAGCCCGGCATTCAGCTGCTTGCTGCCCGCTGCCGACTGCGTCACACCATCCTGCAGCTGCTTATGTGCTGCGGATAACTGCTGCAGACCTCCGGCCAGCGTGCTCGTGCCGGTTTTGAGTGCGGCTGCTCCGTTATTGAGATCACTCACGCCCTGGGTAAGCGGCGCTACACCATCCAGCAGCTTGCCGGTGCCTTCGGTCAGGACAACCAGATTGTCCTTCAGCTTCAGAGCGCCGTCATCGAGCTTAGTGGCGCCGTCTGCGATTTTGGTCGCACCGTCTCCGGCTTCGCCCAGACCGTTTGCGATGGTGGTGATTTTATCAAACACAGAACTGGTATAAGCTTCCGTAATCTTGGCGGATACCTTGCTCTTCATATCCTTCACTGCTGTGCCGCCAATCTGGCCTGCCAGGAAGTTATAGCCTTCATTCGGCTCGTAGATGATCTTGGCCGGCTGCGGATCTGCATCCAGCAGTGTAGTGGCCTTAGCCGAGAAGTCTTCCGGAACCACAATCGCCATATAATAGGTATTGTCCGCAAGCCCGGCTTCCGCCTGCTCCCGGCTGACGAAATTCCACTTGAACCCGTCCGTCTTCTTCAGCTCCGTGACCAGATCTGCTCCGGCGGTCAGCTTGGTGCCTTCATAATCAGCACCCTTATCCTGGTTGACAACCGCTACCGGAAGCTCGTTCATTTTACCGTAAGGGTCCCAGAATGCTTTCAGGAACAATCCGCTGTACAGAACAGGAATAAATAGAATGGCGAACATGGAAATACGCATCTTGGGATTCTTGAATACCGCGCCAAGATCCTTCATAAACACGGATAAAGATTTCATTCTGGTTCTCTCCTTATGATCATATGCTCTCTCTTGAAAAATACGGTGACTTGCTTTGAAATGATAGTTTCGTGAATGTTACAGTAACACCAGATGACTGTTTTCCCCATTCGGTCAATCAAGAGCAAAAAAAATGGGTCTATCCTAATTCAGTACCATCCGCCTCAGCCCATCCATTCCATTCAGGGAAAGCGCAGCAGTGCGAAACGCCATCCCTATACCGGACTTAACTTCTACTGTGACAGCCCCTCTGCCAAAAACAGATGAAAATAATGCTTGATCTGTTCTTTGGTCAACGGCACATGTACCTTGCTCAGTTCAGCAGTAAGCGCGATATATAGCCTGAACATTACCACCGACACAATCTGGGGATCGCAGGGTTTGATTTCCCCTTGACGAATGGCCTGCTCCACCTCCCGTTCCAGATATTCAAGCACCACACTCTCGATCTTGTCGAGCCCTTCACCAGCCTGCGGCGTTCCGAAGTCCAGACTCTCCTGGGACAGCTTGATGAATAGCTCGTGTTCGCTTCGAAATTCCAGCAGGGCATCCAGCACACGGTGCAGATTATCAAAAAACGGCTTATCACGCCTAATCTCCCGCTCGGCGATCATTTTCATCTCGATGATGACGTCCCGCAGGATTTCATCAAATAACTGTTCCTTGTTCGTAAAAAAGGTGTAAATCGTCCCTTTGCCGACATTGGCAATCTTGGCGACCTGATCCATCGTTGTTGCCTTATACCCGAATAATGAAAAAGACTTCGTCGCCGCCTGAAGCACCTGCTGCCTTCGATCTACCACAGCCATTCATACACTCCCTTTCCTGAAGGATCGTCTGTAACTCCCGTTCTGACCAATTTACTAATCCGGTCACTCGGTCAAGACCAACTTTATCACTTTGCCTATGTCTTTGCAATACTTTTGCTAAATTTTTTTATTTTATTGCAGTGTTTTAACTTTCTATTTACGTCTTATTTGTATAATGTGAGAAAAGAAGCAAAATCCCTAGTATAATATTAGGAGAAGCATGTACGCGAGTAACCGCAGACGGACTTATGAAGCTATCTAACAAACCTACCTATAATGGAAAGTTGCAGGTGAACTTATGCGAAAGAAAAGAGTACTGCTGTTTTCGGAAGGCTTCGGCACGGGCCATACAGGGGCAGCCTATGCTCTGGCTGAAGGAATACGACTGCTGAACCCTGATGTTCAGTGCCGGGTCTTCGAGCTCGGAAAATTCCTGAATCCTACGGTCGCTCCTTGGATTCTTTCCGCTTACCGCAAAACTGTCAGCAGCCAGCCGAAGCTGGTCGGCATGATGTATAAGACCCAATATCATAAATCACTGAACCGGTTGACTAAGCTGGCCCTTCACCGGATTTTTTATACCCATGCCTCTCAGGTCATTGAGCAGCTGCGGCCGGATCTGATTATCTGTACTCATCCGATTCCTGCTGCGGTCATCTCCAGACTCAAGCGCCAGGGTCTTGATGTGCCGTTCTATACGCTGATTACAGATTATGATGCCCACGGCAGCTGGGTGAATGCGGAAGCCAACCGGTATCTGGTATCGACCTCCAGGGTCAAATCCATTCTTACGGGACGCGGCGTACCCTCCGAGCTGGTAACGGTGACCGGGATTCCCGTGCATCCGAAGTTCTGGGAGTCCCAGGGTAAGACCAAGCTGCGGAAGGAGCTGGGGCTCGCTGACATCCCGACTGCGCTTATTATGGGCGGCGGCTGGGGCCTGATGTTCGGCAAGGATATTATGAACTCGCTCACTGCCCGGATCAATGAGATCCAGCTTATCTTCTGTATGGGCAGCAACGACAAGGCTATAGCCAAAATGCAGGCCAACCCCCTGCTCAACCATCCCAACGTAAGGATTCTTGGGTACAGCAGCGAGATCAACAAGCTGATGGATGCCTCGGATCTGCTGATCACGAAGCCCGGCGGAATGACCTGCACGGAAGGCCAGGCCAAAGGTATTCCCATGCTGTTCTATAACGCCATCCCCGGCCAGGAAGAGAAGAACAGCCAGTATTTCGTCGAGCTGGGGCTCGCCGAGATGCTTGATCCGGGCGTCGTGGACAAATGGTTCTCCATGCTCCTGAGCGAATATGCCGGATTCGGAGGACCGAAGAAGCGCAAAAGCTCTCCGGACCTCCAGCAGCCGCAGCACTGCGCCACCACCATTCTTAAGATGCTAGGCAAGCCAGCTGCAGAAGCCGTCTTCTCCGAGGCGTGGAGCGCCCCTCCGCCCAAGGTACGGGGAGAAGAAGCCGTCTATGTCACACCATAAGCCCTTATCCTGATATTCATACGAAGGTGCAAAAGAACCTCCAGCCCATAGAAATGGGGCTGGAGGTTCTTTTCGCTCCGCGGACCTGACAAGGCATCGGAGTCAGCAGTACGGTTGTGTCTTCCGGCTGCGTCAAATAGCTGTAACTGAATAGACGTATAGCGTCTGGTGTATAAGATCTTTTTGTTTACGGAAGAATCCTTATTTATAAAAGGTATGATTGCCGATGGTCTTGGCGAGTGTCCGTGAATGATGCACGGTCAGATCCTGTGCCAGCGTCAGCGACAGGAAAAAATAGGTGTCATCCGTAACTTCTTTGACCCCCATAAGCGCTGCGTTCACAGCCTTAATACTGTCCGCATTGGGCTTCACGCGTTTAAGACGCCCGTTTGCCACAGGACTGAACTGCCTTTTTTGATAAATGACTTCTCTGATAGTGTCGGGAAAATTGGCTGACCGCAGCCGGTTTAGAACAACGTTGGCAACTGCCACCTTGCCCTTGTACGGTTCGCCTTCTGCCTCTGCCATGACGATTTTTTGCAGCAGATGCAGGTCTTCTCCGGATACGGCGTAGCTCCAGGTAGCTTCAGCTTGCTGCTCCTTGGGTAGTAGCTTGGTCCGGGAGAAGAACAATGTTGCGGGGGGATGTTGCTGAGTTACAGCCTTGCTTGGTTTCACACTCTTCGTCCCCGTTGCCGCGATCTTCAGCGCTTGCGCCGCTGGCGGCGATGCTTTCACCACAGTTACCTTAGGCTTAGTCACAATGGAAGCCGGCTTAGCCGCACTCTTGTGCTGCAGCTTCTCGGGACTTATCCATCCTGCACTCACCGTGCGGGTCCAGGTATGGACCGGCTTGGCAGCTGTGGTGTAGAGCATGGGTGTACTATTTTCGGCTGAATGGCTTGTCCTGTGCAGGACGGATGCGGCTTGCGGAATAAGCTGCTCTACCGATTGATGGCTTGCAGAGTTAAGCTTACCTATTTCTATTACATTCTCCCCGGTAGCAGCAGTTCCTTCGGGGTTCATCAAACTTATCGCTGAGAAAGACACTAGGATTACACCAACCAGCAGCGCAATATAGCGGCTCTGTTTGAAAATCAACATGTTTTACCTCCTATTTTACGGCACATTCCTATTGTATGTAACCGAAAATGGAAGCTTTGAAAACTTTCTTGTCGATTTTATATTTAGAAAAATGTAAATTTTTCAGTCATTTCATACATAGGAATGGCATGCATCCTGGTAGCATACACCACAAAAGCATCTACCGTCCAGCCTATGTCTGGAAGTACTTGGTCTGAGGGGTGCTTCTCCATCCGTAAATTTTCCAGCCGCTCCAGCGTAAACGGATCTTCTCCGCGATATTTGCGGGCCACAGTCAAATGGGGATTGTACGTTCGCATCTCAGGAGTATATCCTAGGGGAAGTGTCGCTGAAACCACCTTTTGCTGCAGCTCCAAGAGCGGCTCCAATTCGCCGGTAACCCCCGCCCAGAGCACTCTTGGCGAATCTGGAAGACCGAAGGTGCCCCATTCACCGAGCTTCAATTGAAAGCCTTTGCTTGAGCGTGCAACCTTCCATAGTGCCTCACAGAGAGCTGGAATAGTTTCCCTGGGAGTATCTCCAAGAAATTGAAGCGTAATATGGAAATCTTTAAAATGTGTCCATCTGGCAAATTTAAGTCCGGACGACACATGGGCAGACTCATTTTTCAAATATTCAAGCAGCCTATCAGGCAACGGCACCGCAACGAACAGGCGCTCTACTTCTTGCTCCGGGTCCAAATGGTTCATACGAATTTCACCTTTCCAGGCAGATTTGTTATGCTTATCTATACTTATCGTCCATTTCTCTACTGAAATGTAGAACAGGAGGGAACCATCATGACTAAATCCATCGTTTGTATGCAGCAGCTCTCCTCTGCTCAACAGGAGCTGATCCGCGCCGCTGCACCAGAGTACACACTTACCCTGGGAGATTCCAGAAACCCTGATCTGGAGCTGCTCGCCGGCGCAGAGATTATTATCGGCTGGGGCAAAGGCATCCGTGACACCGTACTGCGCCAGGGCTCGCCGCTCCGCTGGGTACAAGCCTGGTCCGCCGGAGTAGAGAAGCTTCCGCTGGAAGCCATGAAAGAGCGCGAAATTCTGCTGACGAACGCCAGCGGTGTGCATGCGCAGCCGATTACTGCAGTCATCCTCAGCTTCATGCTGATGTTCACACGTAACATGCACACGGCCATCCGTAACCAGCAGAACCGCCGCTGGCACTCGGACGGGCAGGAGAGCGAGCTGACCGGCAAGACGATCGTCATCGCCGGAACCGGAGCGATCGGCAGCGAGACCGCCAGAATCGCCCAGGCCTTCCGGATGAAGACAATCGGCGTCAGCCGCTCCGGGCGTCCGGTGGAGGGCTTCGACCAGATCTTCACCACCGGGGAACTGAAGGACTCCGTCCGCGGAGCGGACTTCGTGGTCAACACGCTGCCGCTCACCGACGAAACCCGCGGCCTGTTCGATGCTGAAGTCTTCTCTGCCTGCAAGCGGGGGGCATACTATATTAATATTGGCCGCGGCGTGACCACTCATACGGACGATCTGATCGCTGCACTGAATAGCGGCCAGCTGGCCGGAGCGGGCCTTGATGTCTTTGAGACCGAGCCGCTGCCGGAAGACCACCCCCTATGGGACATGGAGCAGGTCATCATCACCCCTCACTGTGCCGGGGTGACCGACCGCTATGCCGACCGGGTAGTCGATATCTTCGTGCAGAACATGAAAGCCTACCTGGATACCGGCAAACCTTCACGCAACCTGGTAGACTACAGCCGCCAGTATTAGGTTGCTTGCAGAGCTGAGCTGGCGGGTGGCGGTTTAGCGGACTATTGGGATTGCAGGCTGCGTGTTGGTGGGTGGACAAGTCGTGGTTGGTTGGCCGTAGCTTGGTGGATTGACTCACAGTTTAGAGTTCTAACGGTCCCTTGCGGCCAAATGTTGCACATATTGCAACTCGGGTATACCCAATTTGGGCTGTTCGAGCGGAATGTTGCAGGAAATGCAGGAATTATCCTGTTCATCTGCCAACTGGATAAGAATTGCTGACATTTGTACAACAATCTCTCAATTCACCTCATATTGATCAGGTAAATGTTGCAAATTGTGCAGGATTCCAAGCGGACTCATTAGCACCAACACCAACATCAGCATCAGCACCAGCACCAGCACCAGCACCAACATCAGCACCAGCACCAGCATCAGCACCAACATCAGCACCAACACCAGCACCAACACCAGCACCAGCACCAACACCAGCACCAGCACCAGCATCAGCACCAGCACCAACACCAACATCAGCACCAACACCAGCAACAGCACCACATGTCGATAAATGCTCAGCTCGTTCAACTCTTTTAACTAATTTCAGCAATTCAGCAATTCAGTTCATTCAGTGATTCACGAATTCACGCATAATAAAGAGCCTCTGCTGAACTAAGCAGAGGCTCTTTATATACTTCCATCCCTCAATAGATTGAACTTGAAATTTCCCCATTAGGGAGCAGTGGCGGAAGAGAAGTTTGGAACTGTAGGAGCGACAGCGTCCGCCTTTGTTCCCGGATTTCAACCGCTGCTGCGGTTCAATCCAAGAAATCCGGGAACAACAGCGGCCGGAAGTCCAAACATTCTCTGCAGTCACGGCGTATCCCTAATCCCCGAAATTTTACCACTTCAATCTATCCCCCTCACACCTTAAATCGGCTTACCGACTCCCGAAGCTCCGTAAGCAGCAGCTTCAGCTCCGCGATGCCGTTAGCCACAGCGGTGGTTGAGCTGAGCTGCTCATGTGCAGAAGCAGAGGTCTCTTCGACACCTGCCGCGGATTCCTGGGAGAGTGCCGAGATATGCTGGCTGAACTCGTTCATGGTCTCGCTGGCACCGGTCATTTGCTGCAGGTCCTGGCCCATCTCGTCGATGGTCACGGCCATCATGCGGACCGAGCTGTTGATCTCAGCCAGGGCATCACCGGTCTCGACAATCTGCCGGCTGCCTTGCTCCGTCTTCACTACTCCGCCGCGCAGCTGCTCTACCATGGTTCTGGAGTCGAGCTGGATGCCCTGCGTAATCTCTGTAATCTCCGAGACCGTCCGCTGCACATCCTCTGACAGCTTCCGTACTTCCTGTGCGACAACGGCGAAGCCGCGTCCGCTGTCACCGGCCCGTGCCGCTTCAATCGCAGCATTGATCGCCAGCAGATGAGTCTGCTCCGAGATGCTCCGGATGGCCCCCACCAGATGGAAGATGCCTTCATTCTTGCGGTTCAGCTCTTCTACCGTATCCATGGACTGCGAGACCGCATCGGCAATCTCGTTCATCTGCGCTACGGAGCTTTCCATAAGTGCCCGGCCCTTTTCACCCTTTTGCCGTACCTGCTCGGAATGATTGGAGAGATCCGTGCCTTTGCCGGCAAAATTCTCAATTAACGTATTTAGCTCCTCCACCGCCTTGGAGGCATCCACCGCTGCTTCGGCCTGGCTTCCGGAGGCTGTGGCCAGCTCTTCCATCGTCAGCGCGATTTGGCTGCTGCCTTCCTTCGTATCGGCAATTCGATGCATCAGCTCATCGCCCTGCTCCGAAATAATAGTGGATACATTTCGGATCTGGCTGACCATTTCGAGCAGCGTACGGTTCGTTTCATTCACGGTCTTGGCGAGCAGGCCAATCTCGTCCTTGTTGCGGATCAGCGTCTCTTCCGCCGTCAGATCCCCGCTGGAGATCTGCTGCAGCTGCGCAGTTACCCTTTTCAGCGGATTGATGATCGTTCTGCGGATAACCGTGTTCGTCAAGCCGATCACCAGAAGCGCAGCCAGCACAGTCACGATATTTAAAGTGACTGAGGTATTAAAAATTTTCGCAGAGATTTCACCCTCATTCTCAGCATCCTTCTGACTGTGTGCTACCAGCGCATCCAGATCCACCTGCATGGAATTAAAAGCGTCAATTCCCTTCTGCGATACCTCCAGAGCTAATTTCTCGTCATTGGAGCTGCTGAGCAGGATCGCCTGATTGTTGACCGTCAGGAACTCGCCCCATTTCCCGACGAGCGACTGTAATTGCTTCAGCTCCTGGTCTCCTTTCAGATTGGCTTTATATTCCTTAAAGGTATCCGACACTTTACGGATGAATTCGGACCGTTCTTCCGCAAGGGCGTTTTTGTCCGCACTGTCAGTACTCAGGATATGCTGCAGGCTGAGTGCCATAACATGCTCTGTCAGGTAATTGACATTATGAATTTTATTCAACTCGGGGATGATGTGATTAATGATTTTTTCGGTATTATTCTGCATGCCGTTCATTTGATAGAGAGATACCCCGCCGCTGATCAGAACGAATACAGCCAGAGCCGCATAACCGGAAGCGATCTTGAAGCCAATGCTTTTTCCGCCGCTGGACAGCTTCGCCTGCTGCTTCTTGCCTGCTCTCTTTCTCCCTTTTCCTAACAAATTCTTCAGTCGCTGACCTATACCCACACCTGTGTGCCCCCTTGATAATGTCTGGATGTTTACACCATTTTCCATCTGATTACATTTATTTTCATAAAAAAAGCAAAAAAAAAATAGGTTATATGTACTATGTCGGCAGCAGACGATTAAAAATTTACATGTTTCTCCCGATGTAAGGTTTTACCTGCCAGCCCAAAGGGCTGACAGATAAAGTTCCTACTATAACAAGCTTAATCCAGATCGTATATCGAACCGACCTTCAGTCCGTACAGCTCATTGTAGATTTTCTCGGCAAAAGCGTCCGTCATTCCGGCAATATAATCCGTCACCATATGCTCCCAGGTCCAGATCGGTCTGGCCGACTTCTGGTCCTTCTCGAACCGCTGCAGCCAGTCCGAAGGGATGATACTCCGGGATGTCTCGGGATCAAGGAAGGCCTCCCACAGCCGCCGCAGTATCCACTCGCTCCGTTTCTGCAGACGCTGCACGCGCAAATCGCGGATCATCGTTACCCAGGCGAAGCTTTTGAGCACACTGACGGTCCGCAGCATGTCCTCATCCTCCCTGCCTTCCTTAATGAAGGTAACCTTCTTCCAGTCCCCGTCCCCGATCACGCCTAGGCTCGCGACGAAGGTACTGACCCAATAGGCCTTGACTTCACGGCGGGTGCGGGAATAGTCATTCTCACAGGTAGGCATCTTCTCCTTCCACACCCGCAGGAACGAACTCAGCACCTCCTCCACCTTGAAGCGGATCGCAGACTTGTTCCAGCCGGACCAAAAGGCATCCTCAAGCGTGGTGATTTTCTCGACAATCAGCCGCTGGATATAATCGTCATGCATGAAATGCTCATGCACCTCAATCTTCCCGGCTTTGATGCCGTCCTCCAGGTCATGCGCCGAATAAGCAATATCGTCACACAGGTCCATCAGCTGCGCTTCCAGCGTTTTTTTGCCGGCCGGAATTCCCCACTGGGTGCGGATCTCGTGGATATACTCCCATTCGTGCAGATACATCCCCTTCTTCAGCACCGTCCCGGGAAAAGGATATTTGTTAATCCCCAGCAGCACCGCATCCGAGAGGTTCAGGCCGTCGATATTCTCGCGCTTCTCCAGGAACATAATCAGGCGGAAGTTATGGGCGTTGCCTTCAAAATGCTCATATTTGCGCTTCATGCTCTCATGAATCGTCTGCTGCTGAACGGGTCCTGCCCCGGACTTAGCTACCGCCTCCACCGTCTTGCGGGTAACCAGCTTCTCCAGCAGGTTGTCCAGCACCTCTTCTCCCTTATGCCCGAACGGGGGATGTCCGAAGTCATGGGCGATTGCCGCGCATTCCACGACCTCGGGATCAATGACCAGACCCGGATTCTCCGCAGCTCCTGTCTCTACTTCCGGGTAAGAACGCAGCAGACTCTTGGCCGCTTCACGGGCAATCTGCGCTACCTCCAGCGAGTGGGTCAGGCGCGTCCGGTAGTAATCCCCGGTTCCGGCTCCGAACACCTGGGATTTGCCCTGCAGCCGCCGGAAGGTCGGCGAATGGATCAGACGCGAATAGTCGCGTTCATATGCGGCTCTGGAGGTCTCCAGCTTCGTGATTTCGGGATATTGTCTATGCTCTCTTTGTTCAATCAGTGTCATCTCCGCTGCCCCTATTCCTTGATCTGTATTTAGTAACTTATTATAAGTCATTTCCGCCGGAACTTTCACTCTAAAATGCAAATCGCCCTGCGGGCTGTTATAAATGCATAGCATCCAAGGGGGATAGAGCATTCTAAGACTTAAGCAGCAGGAACCGCTTATAAAAACAAGTGTGGAGTGAATCTGAGAGCCATGAGAACAGCCACCCGAATGACCGCCGCAGTTCTTGCAGCACTGGCGCTGATGCATAGCCCCTCCGATCTGGCCCTGGGCAGTCCGAATAAGGCAAAAAACCGCTACTACTATGAGGAGCGCGGAGATATGATCTGGGAAGTGCGCACCAGCCAGAAGGTGATTGCGCTGACCTTCGATGACGGTCCGGACCCCCTGGAGACGGACAGCATTCTGGAGGTGCTGCATGAGTACGATGCGAAATGCACGTTTTTTGCGATTGGCAAGCGGATCGCCGCATATCCCGATGTCGCCAGACGCGTAATTAATGAAGGACATGAGCTGGCAAACCATACCTATAACCATGTCTACTTCAAAAAGCCGGTCTCCGGGAAGCAGATTCAGGAGGAGCTCGCGCTGACAGAGCAGGAAATTATGAAGATATCCGGCAGGCACAGCAGCCTGTTCAGACCGCCGGGCGGAATGTATGACGAGACCCTGATCGATGTGTCCAACAGCATGGGCCTGAAGCCCGTACTGTGGTCCTGGCATCAGGACACCCGCGACTGGAACCGCCCCGGCGTCTGGAACATCTCAAGCCGGGTCATCCGCAATGCCAAGAGCGGCGATATTGTCCTCTTCCACGACCATGTCCACGGGCCGTCTCAGACGAAGGAAGCGCTGAAGATTATTCTGCCTGAGCTGAAGAAGCAGGGCTTCCGGTTCGTGACCGTCTCGGAGCTGATTGAGTTATCCGATGTACAGCAGGCGAAGACGGACCGGCATATAACCTATTAGGGGGCCTCCCCGGATTGCACAGGTTCACAAAATAAGGTAGTCTTGAGCATAATAAGGCTATCCTAATAAGGCTATTTGTGAATCTGCCAGTCCATCCCCCAGGAGGGTACAATATATGACCGAGAATACTTCCTATACAACCGAGGAAATCGCCCGGCTGCTCAAAATCTCCAAGCTCAAGGTCTATGATCTCATTAAAAAGGGCGAGCTGCCCTCTTACCGTGTCGGCAAGCAGATGCGCGTTGACCTCTCCGACCTGGAGAAATACAAGCAGAATTCCCGCAACAGCGGGGCCTATGCGAATCCGCTGCCCGGGAGCGGGCTGACTGAAGCTGCACTGCCGCAGGCACAGCCATCGCAGCAGGCAGGCCTCCCGTTCGCCGCCCCTTATCAGGCCTTCGCCTCCCCGCCGCCGCACAGCTTGAAGAGCAGCGGTGTAAATGTAGTCATTACCGGGCAGGATATGTCGCTTGATATTCTGGCAACCCATCTGGAGCGGACTCTGCCCTCCACCCGTCCGCTCCGTTCCTATGCGGGCAGTCTGGACAGCCTCATTGCCATGTATCAGGGTGAATCAGATATTGTAAGTACCCATCTGCTGGACGGCGACAGCGGCGAATATAATCTGCCCTATATCCGCAAGCTGCTCGTGGGCTTCTCTTATATAGTAGTGCATCTGCTGACGCGTAGCGCAGGCTTCTATGTGCAGAAGGGTAATCCGCTGGGCATCCGCAGCTGGGGAGACCTCCGGCAGGACGGAGTGACGCTGATCAACCGTGAGCGCGGCTCCGGCGCCCGGGTGCTGCTGGATGAGCAGCTGCGTCTTCATGGTATTCCATCGTCCCGCCTGAACGGATACTCTAATGAAGAGAACAGTCATCTGGCAGTAGCCAGCCTGGTGGCGAGAGGCGGGGCGGATGTGGGCATCGGCACCGAGAAAGCGGCCAAAATCATTGACGGCATCGACTTCATTCCCCTGATCCGCGAGCGCTACGATCTGGTCATGGTGAAGAAGCCGGAGAATGAAGTCTGGATTAACGCGATTCTGGAAATTCTGCGCTCGGAAGCGTTCCGCAGTGAGCTAAGCTCGATTCACAGCTATGACCTGAGTGAGACGGGGGATATTATTTACGAGACTTAAAAGGATCTGCTATTTTTTTCCGGCCGGACGAGGAGGTACGCATGTTATCCACAATACAGCAGACAGCATTCAGGCTGGAGCGCTTGTTTTTTTCAAGCGTACACAGCTATTTCGGAAGATTTGCAGAGGGGGAGTCTTTGCCCCGAAGGATCCTTCACCATCATGCTTTGTGTTATGTTACAGAAGGTAAAGGGCAGATTATCCTAAACGGGAGGCTGCTTACGGCGAATAAAGGAGACTTCTTTTTGTTGTTGCCCGAAACTTCGGTGGAAGGCAAAGCGCTGACGACAGAACCGCTGCGTTATATGATCATTTTCTTCTCCTGTATCCAGCTTCGTAAAAATCGCAGGCAACAGCAGCTCCACCCTCCGGAATTTCCAATTAGCGGGAAGCTTGAAGCTTCCGCCCATCCACAGGCTGCAGAGATCACCAGCCAAATGGCCTCCTTTCACCGTACCCGTGACCCGGAGGATATCATGCACGCCAAACACCGGCTGCAGCTGCTGCTCGCGATGCTCCTTCAACCAAGTAAGCGTATTGTGCAGGACAAGGCTGTAGGGATGGACATTGTGCTTGCCCACATGAAGAACAACTACAACCAAGAGCTTAAAGTTGGGCAACTGGCTCTAATGGCGGGCTTAAGCACCAATCATTTTATCAGAGCGTTCAAGCAGCTTACAGAAAAGACACCTATGACTTATTTACTGGAGGAGCGGATAAAAAGAGCCAAGCAGCTGTTGTTCTCTTCTGAACGGGTCAAACAGATCGCCAAGGAAGTGGGCTATAAGGACGAGCATTATTTTAGCCGGGTGTTCAAAAAATCGGAAGGCGTGGCACCGGCAGGCTACCTCAAAAATAATCATATCCGTATTGCTGTTCTCTACTATGGTCTGGACGATTACCTGATGACACTTGGATTGACGCCAGTGGCTGCGCTGTCTTACCGGGAGCGGGTATCAAGAAATTACAGCCTCCCCCACTCCGGTATACAGGAGCAGGGCATTGTCCGCCTGAACGGTTCCCGGTTGAATTACGAGGAGCTGGCACGTCTGAAGCCTGATCTGATTATTGGGAGCGACCGCCTGTTACCAGGAGAGTTGCTGGAGTCCATCGCACCGACGGTTGTTCTTAAGCATACCGATAATGTGGAGCAGCAGTTGTCAAGGTTGTCCCGCATTCTGGGCAGAGAGCAGCAGGCAGATGACTGGATGAACCGCTACGCAGAGCAAAAGCACCTCCTTAGATCACAGCTGGAGGCACAGGATGTGCTGCCCACCGTTTCTTTTATCAGAGTCAGCTCTGAATTCTACCGCTTGTACGGCGCCTCTAATCAGACAGGAACTCTGCTATACCAGGATCTTGGACTGAGTCCGCCCCTCTCAACCCCTGAGCAGACTGAAGCAATGGATTTCGAGATTCATGAGCTTCCCGGGTATAACCCGGGAACCATCTTTTTGGCTGCGGACCCTACCCTGGAATCGAGACAACGTCTGGAAGCACTGCTCTCGTCCAGAGAATGGTCTTCACTGGATGCAGTGAAGCAATCCCGGGTGTTCGATGCCGGAGATCTGTTGTTCAAAACACTCGGACCCTCCGGCAGAAAGTGGGCCATGTCGTATGTTGCATCCCGGATTAGCAGGCCGGCCGATAGAATTATCCACGCCAACACAGGGTTATAATCCATTGATAAGTATGTATCGTTCTCCTATCATAATGATAATGATTATTATTATCTATTGCGTAAAGGAGACTAGAAATAAATGAAGCAAATGAAATCCTTCCAGTTCCTGCTCCTTGCCGTGCTGCTGCTGATCCTGGCTGCGTGCAGCAACGGAACAGGTCAACCGGCTTCTGAAGAACCGCGTCCCTCCGCCTCCCAAACCAGCGGTCAGGGGGCTGCGGAACCGGGCACACGCACGATTGCCCACCTTAAGGGAGAAGCTGTGATTCCGGCCAAAATTGAAAAAATCGTTGTTCTCTCGGCAGAGTACATAGATCATCTGTTGACTATCGGAGAGAAGCCCTCCGGTGTGAACACCGAGGTCCGGTACGGAGGAGAGTATCTTCCCTATATGGCTGACAAGCTGCAGGGGGTACAAACCGTAGGTTCGGCGGATAATCCCAACCTTGAGGCCATTACCTTGCTTGATCCGGATGTGATTCTTATTGAGAGCCGGACGGCCGAGAATAAGTATGAGCAACTGAACAAAATCGCCCCTACCATCGTTCTTGGAAATGAATGGCTTGATTATGGCGACGATACTTCCTTTTGGACCAAGGATCTGCTAACCATTGCGGAGATGTATGACAAAACGGACCTGGCGAAGGAAAAAATTGCTGAACTGGAACAGAAAACGCTCCAGGCCAGCGAGAAAATCAAAGCGCTGGACAACAAAAAACTCGCCTACCTCCGTGTGCGGGAGAAGACACTCCAATTGTACGCACAGCAAGGTCATCCAACCAATGCATTACTCTATCAGGATCTCGGGTTCGAACCTGCCGCACTTACGCCGGAAGAGCAAAGAGCAGATTTATCCTTGGAGAAAATACCGGAGCTGGGGGCAGACTTTATCGTCCTTGAGGTGGATTCCAATGCCGGAGATTTCCTGGACAACATGCAGGCCAGCCCGCTCTGGAAGAACATCCCTGCCGTACAGGGAGGAAAGGTTCATGAGACCGATTCCTTCTGGCTCTTTAAGGGCTGGGGAGTGATCGGCCGGGGTGAAATTATTGATGAAATCATGGCATGGCTGGGGAAATGAGTGAGGCTATACCTTTTAGCAGCCAGTGGATACAAGATTTCATGCAGCAGCATTTTGCCGTGACTGTCGCGGAGGACAGGAATAATTCTTTTCCTTACAGTACAGAAGATCTATTGGATGAAGCGAGGCTACCGCTCATTATCGGCAAGCAATCGGTTCAGCTTGGGGAGCCTGGAGGAATTGTGGTCGGAACTTTATTTGCCAAAAGGTACTCGGTGTTGATCATGGGACTGGCCGCCTCCATCACTCTCTTCGATACCCCTCTCTCTCTGTTGCCCGGCGCTTTACGGTTCAGGCTAACGGATGCAGGAATGATGCAATATGAAGCGGAGACGGCAGCCACGGACAAATGGCCTGTTAATCCTTCGGAAGTCCGTCAAGCCTGCCTTTCCGGCTATATGGATCGCCTGCTGGCACATTTACGGCAGGTGCTACAGGCTGTATCTGTGTATACAGGAGCTAAGGAGAAAATCATGTGGTCGCTGATTGCACATAATTTGCATAACCTGTATGAACGGCTGCATACGGACAAGGGACTCTGGGACTCTGAGGAGCGTGGCCGGATCATCAGCCAGGATTATACTACCCTGCTCCAGCCGGAGAAGCCGGATGAATTATCCATGCGGTTCCGGAGGTATGAGCATCCGAAGCTGCGCGGCCATTCATTATATCTGCGCAAGCATTGCTGCTTGGCCTACCGGATCCGGATCGGGCCAGATGCCGGAGAGTATTGCAGCACTTGTCCCAAGCTATCCCCGGAAGAGCGAGGGCGTATATTAGATGAATAAGCAACGCCCCTCACCGGTTCGGGAGGGGCGTTGCTTATTCGTGCTGTGCTATTCTCTATGACCGCTAACGACAATAACATCCCGGTTATAGTTGCCTCCAGCAAACGCGATGCCCTCCGGCTCCGTCTTGCGGGGCAGCAGCGCTTCGGAGATAATATTGCCGGTATGGTCGAGGTAGCTGGTGACATCGACACTCTTATGGTAGAGGCAGATATCATCCACCCGGTCCCCCATCACGATACGCAGCGCGGTGGCCTCCTGCACGGAGAGTAGTTCCCCATGCTGCCGGACAGGCAGCCGTTCTACACTCACCTGCGGCTTCTCTGTTCTGAACGGAACGGCCAAGGTAACGACGGCTCCGCCTCCGGTCAAGGTAAGGGAACGCTTCATGACCGGACTCTCGTGATAGTGGCCCTGCTTGAAGATCAGGCCCTGCTCCAGCGTCAGCCGGTCCTCCGCCAGCCCGGAGGGGAGCGGCTTCAGCAGCAGATTGGCCCCCTCCAGCTGCGAGACCACTTCCCCGCTGAGAGAGTCGTAAGCCGCTGCACCCGGCGGCAGATGGAAGTACTGCTCATAGCGGTGCTCTTCCTGCGCTTCGAAGAGGTCCACGATCAGCCAATAGCTGTTCTTGACGAACAGCACCTTGCGGGAGTGAACCACCGGATCTTCGTAACGGGTATATCCGTACTGGCTCGCAAAGGCATAATCATACGCTTCATTGAACCCAGTATCCCAGATTCTACAGCTCGCCGTAGGCGGTGTATTCCAGTGGAAGCTGCGGACATGCTGGTCCTGCCCGTCGACAACTACAGTGTTATGGGCGCGGGTCGAGACTGTATATTTACGTTCCTTGTTCCACTCGAACAAGCCCATACCCGAATCGGCCAGCAGCTCGCGTCCTCCGGCGTAGAGAACCAGACTGAGCGCATCGGAATGCGCATGCCCGCCAATCCCCACACCTGCCCGCATCGCCATGTACATATCGTTAGGGCTCCAGCCCTGGCGCGAGGTCACATAACCGCCTGCCGGGAAGCAGGCGGCCGTCTCCGCAGGCTCTGCAGCCTTGAGCTGATCATACTCCGACGCAGCCTCCGGCCCCACTCTCCACAGCAGGGAGAACGGCAGCCGCTCATGTCCCAGCGCCTTGAAGTCCCCCCGCTGGTACAGGTAAGCGCCAAGGCTCATGACGTTGCGCAGCTCGCTGACGACCTGAACATCGGTATCGCCGAACTTGACCAGCTGCCCGTCCGGTGCCAGCAGATGCATCGTGACGACATACATTTTCTCCAGCGTCTCCCGGTATTCCCCGGCATCGATGCCGAGCTTCTGGTACAGAACCACCAGTTCATACAGCTCGCGCATGACGATCAGGTGATAATTCGGGCTGCCCTCGAACTGTACCCCGTCGGGGTAGACGTTCTCAAGGATGTATCCCGGCAGCTTACGCCCAGCGTATTCCAGCCATGCGGCGGAATCCTTCAGCTCCGGCAGAAGCAGCGCCGTCTGAGTCAGTCCCCGGAGCTGCATGCAGACATGGTTGCCGCCGCTGGCATGATATTTACGGACGTACTCCCCGTGCTGCTGAAAGGACTGAATCAGCTTCAGCTTCACCTCAGCCCTAAAGGCCGGGGAGCCGAAGAAGGTAATGAAGGCTTCCGGCAGCATGAACATCCGCACACCAGCCGAGAGAGGGTCCCAGGTCGAATGCTCCGCCCGGAACGTACCATCCACCGGCATAGGGTTATCGTCAATGAAATGGCTGATCATATCATTGAAGCATTTGGCGTATTTATCATCCCCGGTCAGCGCATAGGCTCTGGACAGGCGCTTCACATAGACGAACCGGGTCAAATGCAGCTGATACTGCGAGCTGTCGAACAGCCAGCTGTTCCAGTCATAGCTTCCGTGCCGGAAGAGCACTCTTTTCCCTTTGAACAGGGGAATATCCCCCTCCACAATCCGGTCCGCCTCGGCAATATCCTGCTGCGCCTCCTCCTCCCCGCTGTAATGGCTGGCGGCGTAAGCCCTAAGCCCAGGAACATCCTTCACATCAAAGTAATATCTCCCGTTGTTACCCGCTGCAATGACTTCTAAATAAGCATCCCGTGCACCGGCGATATCGCCTAAGTCCAGCTTCGCAGCTACACTGGCAAGCTCCGGTCTGGTCAAGTCCAGCCTTGTGCTTAAGAATTCTCCGGCAGTCAGCTGCGGCTTCGTGTATGCGGGATTGTGCCGCAGATCTTTATAATTCATGGTCAATTCTATCATCACCTTTATATTTGCGGATTCATCCGCCTAAATGTCTATTCCTTAATCGAACCCAGCATGGCACCCTTAGCAAAATATTTCTGCAGGAACGGGTACACCATGACTATGGGCAGCATCGCCAGCAGAATGGCCGCATTCTGGACATTGGGTCCAAGGTTGGCCGCAAGCGAGGCATCCACCGCCGCCTCTGCCGAGATATTGGAGGCGCTGATCGCGACCATCTGCCGCAGGAGTGGTTGAATCGGCCAGCGCGTCGTATCATTCAGATAGATAACCGCCGAGAAGAATTCATTCCAGAACTGCACCATGAAGAACAGGGTGAACGTAGCGATAATCGGCTTGGACAGCGGCAGCACGATCGAGTAAAGAATTCGGAATTCCCCCGCCCCGTCAATTCTTGCCGCTTCGTCCAGACTCTCAGGCAGGCTCTGGAAGAACGAGCGGATGACCATGATATTGAAGGCACTGGAGGCTGCCGGAAGCACTACCGCCCAGTAGGAATCGATCAGACCCAGATTTTTGACGACCAGATAGTTCGGAATCATGCCCCCGTGAAAGATCATCGTGAAGAAAATAACCAGCAGCATGACCCGGCGTCCGGGCAGAAATTTCTTCGACAGCGCATAAGCCAGTGTAATCGAGACAAACAGACTGAGCACCGTGCCCATCACCGTGATAATTACAGAGTTCTTGACGGAGGTCAGGAACGTATTCGCATTCAGCAGATAGCTGTAGGCGTCCAGTGTCCAGTGCTTGGGCCAGATGAAGAAATTCCCGGCCATCGAATCTCCCGGCGGACTGAACGAGACCGCAATAATATACAGAAAAGGCAGAATAACCAGCAAGCTGATTAAGCAAATGATGACTACAATAATGGTATCAAACCAGGTTGCCTTAAGCTTCATAACCTCTCCACTCCTGTTCTAGTTCTAGAATATGCCTTCCTCACCCAGCAGCTTCGCCGCATAATTGGCCCCGAGGACCAGGATCAGACTGGCAACGGATTTGAACATGCCTACGGTAATCGCGAAGCTGTAATTGAATTGCTCCAGACCGACATGGTAGACGAACAGATCGAAGACATTGGAGACATCCAGGTTAAGGCTATTGGTCATCAGGAAGATCTGCATGAAGTTGGAGTCCATAGAGGAGCCCAGACGGAGCAGCAGCAGAATCACAATGGTTCCCTTGATGCCGGGGAGCGTGATATGCCAGATGCTCTGCAGGCGGCTTGCTCCATCCACCTTGGCTGCTTCATACTGCTCAGGGTTAATCCCCGCCAGTGCCGCCAGGAAGATAATCGTACCCCATCCCGCATCCTTCCAGATGGACTGGAAGATGACGAGCGGCCGGAACCATTCGTTGCTTACCAGGAAATTTGCACTGCCGTCGAACCACTGGCCGAGGTAATGGTTAATGACCCCCGAAGGCCCGAAGAAGGAAATCGTAATCCCGTAAATCACGACCCAGGAGAGAAAATGGGGCAGATACACGATGGTCTGCGAGACACGCTTGAACACCTTGAGCCGCACTTCATTCAGAAGCAGCGAGAGAAAGATAGTGAAAGGAAAATAAATGATCAGATTCAGCAGACTGATCAGCAGCGTATTTTTCAGCAACATATAGAAATCGGAGGTTCCGAAAAACTGTCTGAAATTATCCAGCCCCACCCAGGGACTGTCCATCATGCCCTTGAACGGGCTGTATTCCTTGAAGGCCAGAATGAGTCCTGTCATCGGGATATAATGAAAGGTGAGAAAGTAGAGAATACCCGGTGCTGCCAGTAAATAAAAGGGCCATAGCTGATGAAACCGTTTGGGGCGTAAAGCTCTCTGCACGGGCTAAACCTCCTTATCCGATTGGGCAAGTGGAGAGGGAAAAGCCCCCTCCTTTGCCTCTGTGTATTGTGTTGTATTACTTCGTGGAATGCTCTGCTTTATACTGGTCCAGCAGTTCCTTGGTGATCTGCACCCCAGGACCCTCAGTCCAGGCATCAATTTCCTTCTGCACATCCTCCCAGGCTCCCTCGCCCAGCACATACTTCGTCATTACCGCACTCATTTTCTTATAGCTGTCCGGATTCTTGCTGGCGTACTGTGAGTTGTAGCTGAGGAACGGATTCTCCACTCCGATCTTGCTGATCGTATCTAGAGTCGCCTTTTGCAGCGCCAGGATGTCCGGCTCCTTGGAGTTGGCGTATACATATGGATCTGCGCGGTTCTCCAGGATGAAATTGTTCGGCTTATCCAGCTCATATTGCTTCTTCTGCTCCTCGGTCTGCACCGCAACCCCATTCTTGAAATCGCTGGAATGGATGCCGGTGACACCCGCTTTGGAGAACGCTACATTCTCCTCGGAGGCTGTGAAATCAAGGAAGTCTACAATCTGCTGCACCTTATCCTCCGGCACGGAGCTTGGAACCGCCCACAGTCCGTAGTACCCGGAGAGTACAGAAGCGCCCTTCTGTCCGTTCGCGCCTTCAAGCACATCGACAATCGCGATTTCGGCCTTCGGGTCCGTCTGTTTCAGCTTCTCTACGTTGGTCTCTACAATATCACTTACATTCCCGACAAAAGCACCCGCTGTACCGGCCAGGAACTTACTACGTGCCTGCCCCTGGTTCTTCAGTACCGGCGCATCCTTGTCGATCAGGCCCTTGCTCCACGAATCTCTCAGCCACTCCAGGAATGCCTTGTATTCAGGCGTCTGGAAATCACGGACCACCTTATCGCCCTCCAGCTTCCATACATTCGGGATGCCGAAGGCATATTGAATGGGTTGAACACCGGAGAATGGTCCAGGGCTGTTCACACCGTCTGATCCGTAGATTGTGAACGGAATGGTTTTGCCGCCGCCCGCCGGGTCCTTCTCCTTGAACACCGCAAGCGCATTCGCCAGCTCATCCATAGTCTTCGGAACCGGCAGATTATACTTATCCAGCCAGTCCTTGCGGATCAGGATATTGGCTTCACCTCCGCCGTAGAGACCGCGCGGCCGGGGAATCCCGTAGGATTTGCCGTCAATCTTGGCACCGTTCCAGACCACCTCATCAATCTGGCTGATATTCTTGGTCTTCGCAAGGTAAGGCGTCAGGTCATGAAAAGCGCCCATTTTCACCAGGTTGTTGAATTTATCGTCCTTACCGCCATCCATTAGCAGCAGATCATAGGAATCTCCGGCGGATACCGCCACAGAGAGCTTATCTGTATAGGCTTCGGATGGCACGAAGGTTACGTTCAGGTCTACATTGCCGCGCTTCTCCAGATCCTCCAGCGCCTTGTTGTTCGTCATCTGCGGCGGATTACCGAAAAGAATGGTCATGGCCTTGATGCTGGCTGGCTTGCCAGCCGCACCGCTTGGTGTACTGCCTTCCGGTGCCGCTGTGCTGCCTGCCGCAGAATTATTACCGCCGCCGCAGCCCGCCAGTGTAGTTACCATCAACGCCGCTGAAGCTACAAGCGGTACAAGCTTTCTTGTAATATTCATTGTCATCCCCCATTTGCTTGTATTGATTGCGTTTACATCGTGCTTACACTTTGGATTATAGAAGACGCCGGAGCTTAAGAACATGCCGGATTCCAGCCAAAGTGTCACCATTTTTAAGATTTGCCGGGCCGCAGGTATCTCCATGTCCGCCAATGTACTATAATCTGTTTAGGATAGCCTGCCCGGTATCCGTAGTCCAAAACCCCTAACGGATGTGATTCTATGAATTCACCCTTTTTCAGCTTTTTGCGGCGGAGCTTCTATATTAAGATGATTGTGGTCATGTTCGCCATCTCGGTGGTTCCGCTGATTGTGCTGTCCTTCATCTCTGTAAGCGTATCCAGCACGACAGTGGAGCAGCAGGTGAACCGCCTGAACGCCCAGCTCGTCAATCAGGTCGTGGACCGGATTGAATTAACCATGACCCGGCTGCGGGAGCTCAGCGAGCAATACTCGCGGATCTCGTCCATTCAGAGTGCACTGGTCTCGCCTTCGGCCCAATATTTTGAAGAGGTGGTCCGCAAAAAGGATCTGATCTCGGTGCTCAGCGGCGCCTCCGCCATCATCGGGAACGTGGAGGGACTGCAGGTCTATTCCGCCGTCACCGGAGAAGTCCTCTCCTCCACGGAAGCTCCTGCCATGCTGGAGGATTCCCCGTACCGGCCGCTGATTGAAGCGTATCTGGCTTCGGGACGGCCGAATCTTTTTCTGGACAAGCACTCGCTGCCTGAGCTGGCTATCCTTAATTCGTCTACCTATTATATCTCACGCGTTCCCTTCGACTTATATAAGGACCTGAAGGGCGTGCTGCTGATCTCCATGAACAACAGCCAATACCAGCAGCAGATCGAGAATATTCAGCTTGGGAGCGAGGGGTCCATCTCCCTGCTGACCGAAGACGGCCTGACCATTGCCACGACCAGCAAGCTGGAGAAGCAGGAGGATACGCAGCGGGTGCAGGAGATTCTAAAGCGCTGGAAGGAGCTGAAGCGCCCCGATCAGTTCGCGGCAGGCTCCTCAATAGTCTCTGTCAAACAGACCTCAACCTATGACAAATGGATCGTCCTCTCGGAGATTCCGTCCAAGGAGCTGACGGCCAGCGCTGAGATCATCCGCCGGACAGTCACTTATTTCCTGCTGATTCTGGTCTGTCTGGGGGCGCTCTGTGTGGTCGGTTTCGGGTATCAGCTCTACCGGCCTCTGCAAGCTGTGAAACGGCAGGTCGATGCTCTGAAAAAAGGGAATTTCGAGGCCCGGGTTACCCATTTCGCCAATAATGAGATCGGAGATCTGGGCCGGATGCTTAATACCATGGCTGTCCGCATTCAGGATCTGCTGGCAGACCTGCATGATTCGGAGGATCTGAAGCGCAAGCTGGAGATCCGGGCGCTGCAGTCGCAGATCAACCCCCATTTCATGTACAATACCCTCAATACGATCCGTATGTTCGCCATGATGAAGGATTATGAGAAGATCAACTCCCTGATGGGACGGCTGGTGGCCCTGCTGCGGTATTCGATGGAGAATTTCGAGCAGACGGTGCAGCTCCAGCAGGAGCTTGATTATCTGGCGGATTATGTCGGGCTGCTGAATATGCGCTACAAATGCCAGATTCACCTGGAGGCTGAGATTGAGGAGCCGCTGCGGGGCATGATGATTCCGAAGCTGGGTCTGCAGCCGCTGATTGAGAACTCCGTATTCCACGGCATTCTCCCGCGCAAGGTACCGGAAGGGCATATCCGTGTGCGCGTATACAGAAGTCCCGGCGGGAGCCATATTATTGTACAAGTGGAGGACGACGGGAAGGGTCTGGAAGAGGCTGAGCTGAAGAAACTGCAGCTTCATCTCCAGCAGGAAGAGTCTGCCGAGAACATCGGACTGCAGAATGTATGGATGCGTATGAAGCTGCTGTTCGGGGCGGAGACACAGATCCTGCTCACAAGCGCTCCGGGCGAAGGCTTGACCATCCGCATGCTGCTGCCGTCCGGGAACGTCCTGATTAAGGAGGAACATCATGAATCACTATAGAGTTGTCCTTGTGGAGGACGAGATTCCGGCAAGAACCGTCTTCCGGCATTTCATTGAGGAGCGCGCTGACCTGTTCACCCTTGTCGGCGAAGCCGAAGATGGCCGGGACGGACTGGAGCTGTTCCTGAAGCATAAGCCGGAGCTGATTGTTACCGACATCACGATGCCTGGCATGAACGGGCTGGAAATGCTGCGCGAGATTGAACGGAGCGGGGTCCGTGCGCCGCAGATCATTATCCTGACCTGCCATCAGGACTTCCATTATGCCCAGCAGGCCATTCATCTGAAGGCAGCCTCCTATCTGATTAAGGATGACTGCCTCTCCGATCCGGGCCTGTTGACCCGGACGATGGAGGAGCTGGCGGTCCTGGCGGATTCACGCGGCGAGACGAGGAACAATTATCTGCAGCTGGAGCAGCAGGTCCGCCTGAGCGAAGTGGAGATCGAGCAGAGCCTGTTCCTGGACATGCTGCGCAGCCCGGCGGCTGAAGCCAAATGGCTGCGCAGTCTTGCAGACTCGCAGCTTCCGCTTCACGGCCAGGGCTTCATGACCCTGCTCTTGGAGCTGGACCGCAACTCCCTGCGCTTCCCGATCGACCAGCTGGAGGAGCTGAAACTGTGGCAATTCGCCGGGGTCAACGTGCTGAAGGAGCTGCTCGGCAGCATAGGCCCGCATAAGGTTATCGCCCTCGACAAAGGGCGATTCCTGGCCCTGTATACCGACAGCATGAAGACGGAGAGACCCCGCTTCCTGGAGCAGGTGCTGGAGTCTCTGGCCGCGAATCTGCGGATGAGCTGCATCGCCCTGCTGTGCAGCTTCGAACAGGGGCTGGAGGAGCAGCCGGAGGCGCTGAAGCGGCTGGCTTCAGCGCCGTATCCGTTCTTTTACCGCTGCAATGAGCTTATCGGCATCGGGGAGTGGGGGCAGCTCTCCAGCTTCCAGCGGATTCCCGAGCCGCAGAGCCGCTTTTGGAGCAAGGTGCTGAAGAAAGCGCTGCTGGAGCCGCATCTCAGCACAGCCGCTCTGGAACAGGAGCGCCAATCCCTGCACCGTCAGGCCATGGAGCAAGCCTGGGACCCGGAGCAGATCAAGTCCCTGTACCTGAGAGTCTTCCTGGATATGAGCCATAACGTAATTGGGGCGGAAGGCGGAGCGGACCTCGAAGCGGAGCTGCGTGTACAAATCGAGCTCTGCCAGACGTTCAACTCCGTACATGAGATCACCTGCGATTATTTCCGCAAGCTTCAGCAGCTTCAGGAGGGCGGCCGGAAGATCGACGCCTCCATCACACGTATCATTCAACAGATGCGCGAAGATCTCAGCTATCCCTACAAGCTGGAGGAGCTGGCGGCTTCGATCAATTACAGCGTGCCTTACTTCAGCTCCATGTTCAAAAAGGCCGTCGGCGAGAGCTTTGTCCAATATCTGACCCGCCTGCGCATCGAACAAGCCAAGCTGCTGCTGCTCACCACCGACCACAAGACCTTCGAAATCTCCGAATCCATCGGGTTCGAGAATTACCGTTCCTTCAACCGGATCTTCAAGAAGGAGACCGGCGTCTCCCCCTCCGATTACCGCCGGCAGGGGACTCAAAGTATATAAATTGGTCATGTGCCGCCCGCTCCAGCCGATTGTGGTCGGTTTACCGTAAACAACCCCCGCCTTCACCGCAAATTCCGGTGAGGACGGGGGTTGCTCTTGTTAACCTGTAATCCGTCAGGAACGGCGGTTCACGAACATCAGCATAAGCATGGAAATCAAAATGATCGAAGCGACCCACATCCAGGCCAGCGTCATGTTGCCTCCGTCCACCGCTACATAGATCGCGGTAGGCACGGTCTGGGTGCGGCCCGGAATATTGCCCGCCACCATAATCGTGGCCCCGAACTCGCCCAGCCCGCGGGCGAAGCCGAGGACATAGCCGGCAGCCAGCGAACGCCCGGCCAGCGGAAGGGTGACATAGCGCAGCACCTGAAGCTCGCTGGCTCCCTGCGCACGCGCAGCATCCTCAAGATCCTTCTCTACCCCCTCGAAGCCTGCCTTGACCGTGCGGTATACCAGCGGAAAAGCCACCACGACTGCGGCAATTACCGCTGCCCCCCAGGTGAACAGGATCGTCTGCTCTGTGAACTGTTCATACAGCCTGCCGATCCAGCTGCGCCGCCCGAGGAAGACCAGCAGGACGAAGCCGACCACAGTCGGCGGCAGCACCAGCGGCAGCAGCAGGACCGTTTCGACCAGGCTGTGTCCGAAGAACCGGCGTCCCGCCATCTTCCGGGCAGCCACTGTGGCCAGCAGGAATACGATCACACTGGTTAATACCGCAATCTTGATGGACAGCCAGACCGGGGCGAAAAAGTCGGTCCAATTGATCTCCATCTCTTTTCACCCTATCTAATAGAAGTTACTTATTTCGCTAATTGAAAGCCGTAGCCTGTAAAGACCGAGCTTGCAGAAGCAGTCTGCACATAGCTGTAGAAGGCTTTGGCTTCTGCCTGATGCGACGAATCTTTGACAATGCCCACCGGATAGTTAATCGCCTTGTGTACATGGCCGCCCACCGTCAGGGCAATCTTCACCTTCTTCGAGGTTAACGCGTCTGTCTTGTAGACGAACCCTGCATCCGCATTGCCTGTCTCCACATATGACAGCACCTGACGGACATCCTTGGCGAAGACCAGCTTGCTTTGCAGCGTATCCCAAACCTTCTTCGCGGTCAAGGACTGCTGGGCGTATTGTCCGGCCGGAACCGATTCCGGCTGGCCTACGGCTACTTTTTTGAGGGCTGGAGCGGTAAGGTCAGTAATGGTTGTAAGCTTCGTATTCGAATCGGAAGGAACCACGACGACCAATTGATTCTTCAGCAGCGCCTTGTGGTCAGCGATCAACCCTTTATCCACCAGCGCGTTCATCTGTTTATCGCCTGCCGAGAAGAACAAGTCGGCCGGTGCCCCCTGCTCAATCTGCTTCTGCAGCGTCCCGGAGGCGCCGTAATTGAACACCAGCTTAATCTCAGGATGCTGCTTCTCATACTGCACCGCGATCTTATCCAGACTATCCTGCAGACTCGCTGCTGCGGAGACAATAATCTCCGTCTTTTTGGCTGCCGCCTCAACATCTCCCGCTGAACCCGCCGACACGCCCGCCACCATCAGGAACACCAATAATCCTGTCAACCACTTCTTCAGCACACTCCATACCTCCCAATCACTCTTCTTTATTTTGATCATATTCTAGCAAGTTAAATCGAATTATACAATATATTTGATTATGTTTGTATATGTTTAGTTATAATTAGTATTAAAATCAGGGATAACCCTAGCCCGCACGCTAAAAAAACCCCACCCTATGTATAGGGAAGAGTCCCGTATCCAAACGTTATGCAGCGGTTCCCTTACTACAGTTCCTGCTCCTGAAAAATACGCTGGCACAGGAAGACTAGTACTGCCGACAGTAGCAAAGAGATGCACGCAGGTATGAACCAATGCTCCGGCAGCGTTGCCCCGGAAAGGATATCCTGATTAATGGTGTTCAGCCTCCCGGGCAAATATCGGTCCAGATAAGGCACCAGGCTGAGCAGGCTTATGACAAAATAAGCGGCAAACCCGGTAAAAAAAGCCTGGGTAAATGTCCGGGCCAATACACTGGCCAGCATGGAAATACAGATTACAAAAACCCCGTACACCCAATATAAGAGAAAAGCCAGATACAAATTCGGAAGAGCATATTCACCAAAAATCAGATAAGTGTACAGGACACATACGATACCAGCCGCTGCGCAGGCAGCGGTAAACAGCAGCATCCTGGAGGCAACCTTGCTTAACAGAAAAGAGGTCCTTGACAGTCCCTTTGTCAGCAGAAATGCAGCGGTTCCGCTTTTTTTCTCATCTACCATAGTTCCGCATACCAGCAGAATCACCACGATGATGCCCGCCTGCTTGAGGTTGTTAAATGTATCCTTGTAGGCATCGGTATATACAGGGGCCGGTATATGAATTACGCTTCCAGGGCCTAACTTATTCGAGTAAGCCTTCATTAATTCGGGTTCAAACTTCGCAGACAGCGGGCCTGACAAGGCAAAAAAAATAAATACCCCTAACAGAATCAGCACCTTCTTGCTGACTATCATCTCTCTCAGATCTTTCCTGAACAGCACTTTAGTATTCACCGGGCATTCACCATCTTCAGAAAAAATTGTTCCAATGTGGGCTCCGTTATCCGAAACAGCATCAGGGGAATCCCTGCACCGGATAACAGCTGCGGGATATAAAGCTGCGCTTCCCTTAGATCAGCCACGTTCAGGTTTAATGCATTCCGCTCTTCCAAAATCTCAACATCCAGTACTTGCGGGTGTTCGATTAATAATGAAGCTGCGGTTTGCAGAAGCTCCAAGCTCTCGGTCTGAAGCTCAAGGGTATTCAGGGCGGACTTGCTCTTGATGCTGACCAGCGAATCATCGGCAATCACCTTCCCCTGGTCCATCATCAGAATCCGGTCACAGATCTGTTCAACCTCATAGAGATTGTGAGAGGACAATAAAATCGTCAGCTCTCCGGCAAGCGACCGGATCAGCTCAAGCACCTCACTTCTACCTACCGGGTCCAGGGCCGAGGTCGGTTCGTCCAGCACCAGAATCTTCGGTTCCGGCAGCAGGGCCTGGGCAATGCCAAGCCGCTGCTTCATACCACGGGAGAAGCTCCCAATCCGTTTGTTGCAGCCTTCCAGGCCAACCTTGTGGAGCAGCTCCTCAATCCGGCTGGTTAATGCAGGGCCTCTCATATAATACAGTTCCCCCACAAACCGCATCAGCTCCTTGGGCTTCATCCATTTGTAGTATTGCGGAACATCCGGAACAAAGCCAAGCCGGGAGTAACGGGACTTGCCGAATTCCAGCACCTCCCCATCAATCCTGATCATTCCTGAAGTAGGGCGCGACAGCCCGCAGAGCATGTTCAAGGTGGTAGTCTTCCCTGCCCCGTTCGCTCCCAGAATCCCGCAGACCGATGAAGCGGGGATACGCACCGTCATCTCCCGGACAGCGGTGAACGAGCCGAAGGTTTTGGTCAGCTTCTCGGTTTCCAGAATATAGCTCACTCTTCATCTCCCCGGAGCAGGAAGTAGGCCACTGGTCCAAGAATATTGCCAAAGATCACAATCAGCGACCAGATCCACTTATTGCCGAAGCGAAAGCGGGTTCGTCTGGCTATATCCACAAACGCAATAATCCATAATACAAGCTGAAGCACGATGAGTGGCGATAACATCAGCCAGAATTTCGCATCAACATTCTCCCCGATTGTAAATGTACCGAATTCCATTCCCACACATCCCCTTGCAGATCGTTATTCAACTTTAAATGTAACCTCGAAGCTTCCTTTGGTATCATCGCCCTTGACTTCAATCCGGTATTTCCCGTCCTTGTCAGCCTCTACCTTCTCCGTTCCTGACTCATTAGTTCCTAGCTCCTTGAGCACCTCATTGTCAGGCCCATACAACTTCATGGACAACTCGCCCTTTTCCACCTTGGAATTGTAATCCATGCTGAGCGTTTCACCTCTTTTGAGCTTAACCTTCTTCTCTTCCGTACCTGTAAACAGCTTGTAGGATGCGCTTAATTTGCTCTTGGTGCTCGAGCCGGCGAACATCATTCTTTTGTCGCAGGCTGTCAGCAGTAAAGGCACCATGGCGATCAAGATCCCCAGCGTTATCCATTTCTTATTCATATTCTTAACACTCCCCGGTTTAGATTAGATGCCCGCAGTGCGGACAACGGATACCCTCAACGCTTGAGTCAGCGGTTATTGAATTGCGCGGCTGCTTCCTGGCCAGCAGGTACAGGATCAGGCCGATGAAGTTGGGGATATAGATTACCGCTGTCATCCACAGCCAGGCATTCATCCTCCGCCGGGACGCATCCTTGTATATAAATACAGCAATCAGAGCATTGAGGCTGAGGAACAGCAAGGCCAGCAGGCTCATTACAATCAGCCAGGTCTGATTCTCCTCCAGAAAGTCACCCATATAGGGGCTGATACCTACTCCGAGTGCAATGCAGCTTAGCAGGACGATGGCCGTAAGCCCCCAGAATACGAACTTCTCAACGGTGAAGTGAATTCTCATAAGCTCCCGCTCCCTCCCTGCCTCCTGTCATACGGTACAATAACAGGGCGGCTGCAACCATTCCCGCCAGGACGAATAGCAGCAACAGGCAGAGGATCCAGGGCTGCGCCGCCGGACCTGTCAGGAAGAATCCTGCCATCAAAATGAATACCAGCCATTGCAGCGCCATTAGTCCGGCGATGATGCCCATCCTCCCGCGACCCTGTATCCGCCGGAGGGTGCTTAAGACCAGCCGGGGCGAAGGGGTGAGCGGGGTATGGAAATATTCCTTCAGCAGCCGTTCATTGTCTCCGGGCTCCTTCAATTAATTCATCTCCTTCATTAGACTGTGCAGCAACTTCTTGCCTTGATTCAATCTGGATTTGACAGTCCCCACCGGCACACCCAGCACTTCTGCAATTCCTTCATAGCTGAACTCTTCGTAGTAGTACAGCACCAGGGGGGCCAGATAACGAGCGGGCAAGCCGCGCAGACACTCTTCCAGCTGCCGGTGCTCCTCGCTCCGCAGCAGGTTCTCCTCTGCGGAAGGCTCAGGGTCTCTGAGCTGAACCAGTTCTGCATCGGAAGACAGCCAATTCCAGAGTGCGTATACGCTTTTCCACTTCCGGTAGTGGTCGCGGTACAGATTGAAGGCCACCTGGAACAGCCAGGGCTTGAATGGACGCTCCGCATTATATTTCTCCAGCTTACGGATTACCCGCACCCATACTTCCTGGAACAGATCCTCGGCATCCTGCCGGTTCAGTGTCAGATGGCGGCAGAACCGGTACAGATCATCCCTGTATCTGGCAATGAGCTGCTCAAGATGCTGCGGCTGACCTGACTTGCATCCTTCAACGAGCTGTTGGTCTGTCATCATCTGTTCTCCGCCCGCCCTTTCAACCTACATTACGAAGCAATCTGGATATTGTTCGGAAATTCACAAATAAATTCCTATTCATTGCAAAATATTCTTCAGCCGGGTAAACAGCAACTGTTCCCTCTCCTTAATCTGCCTGAATAACGCTATGACTTCACCCAGGTAAGCAACTGGATCTTGAGTACGGAACTTTACATTATAGAGCTGTCTCATAACGCTGCGCCAAAGCCCGCCTGCCTCAATAAATTCCTGGCCCAGCTCATGGAACGCCTGAGGATCAAACAGGCTGGCGACCTTCTGCAGGCTGCTGCCGAACTCTACTCTGTTGCACGTATAGCTGCCCATCTCAAGATTGCCCCTGAGAATCAGGAAGATGACCACAAACTGTTTGGCGTTGAAGCTATCTGTCTCGGCAAGCTCTGCGGCATGCTGCTCCATCTCTGCAATAAGCCTGGCCAGGCCTGAAACTCCCTGCACGCCATCTGTAATCTCCGCACCGCCACCCAGGTCCTCCATCGTCCCGTTCCCGAGCATACGCTCACATGTATCCTGTAGGGCCTTCTTCAGCAACAGCGGGTATTCAGTCCTGAACCATTCCCGGTACGCTGCATCTATATTCAGCTCATAACAGATTCCTTCGGGTGAGGAGGGAATCGTTACATGATGCCGTGAACCCAGAAATTCAGGCAGGGATGTCACCAGCACCTCTGACTGCTGGTCCGTCTGGTGGAGCACAATATAGGCTTCTTCCTGTTCGGTGTCATAACCGGTAAATACAGTCATTGAAGGGTTATAAAGCTGACCCAGGATGCTTCCTCCTCCTGCTGGCCCGCTGGTTATGTATCTGCTGTCAAACATAATGAGCAGAGGGGTGTCCCGGTCCGTGAATTCCTTGATGGTCTCCCATCCCCCCGTATCATTGGCAATATGGTACTTCTGCCGGGGAAGGGAGATGCGGTTCATGAATTCTTCCTCCAGACAGGGCACAGAGCTGCCCGCGAACCAGAATTTCACCCCCGCGAGCTCCTGCAGCGCAAGATGGCCGAACTGGAATCCCGCACCGCCTGATAAGAGGAAGATCGGTGCGGAATCCAGTATAATTCCATAATATCTCAGAATCTCCCGGAAGGATGTGATCCGGCAATCCAGCATCTCCCGCTCAGGAATGCTCTGAAACCCGCTGATCTGTTTTCTCACGCCGGAACCTCCTCTGGATAGCGTATGCAACAGGACGAATCAGCTTGCCTCCGAATCCGTAAGCCATTCTCCCCACAAAAAATAAAGAAATCAAATAAACAAAATTATTGAAGATATTCCGGAATACCTGTGTTATTGCGCTCCATATCGATAGATTTTTGTAGTCCACCATCACGATAGCCCGCAATTTATCCAGATGGGAGAGCACCGTGTAAGCCATAGAGAAGATCCAATAGAAGAAAAAGATCATGAACAAGGAGCTGCTGGCCACATAAATATAAAAGAATATCTTTTCTTTTTGGCCGATAGGAAGGTTGAATTTCACCTCTTCCGTACGGCGGAACAATCCTTTGAGCTTGCTCGCCAGGAACTTCTTCATCTGCTCCTGAAGATTGGGGATTCCCGTTAAATCGGACAGAATCCAATACCCGTCCAGCTTGATGAACGGGTTCAGGTTAAGCACTGTCTCTACTGATAACACAATGGCACACACCATTAAGTAGGGATTCGAGAACATCCACCCGGCAGCATAGACCACGAGCAGCACCAGTGAATGAAAATAGATGCCGCCAATATCCACTATCACCCGCTGCCGCCGGGACAGTCTCCATACCTTGGTGACATCCGAATAGAACACGGGCATAACGTAATAGATTCCGAATCCGATGTTGCCGGGTGCAATCTTGTAGTGCATGGCCGCACTGGCATGACCCAGCTCATGGAACAACGTGACCAGCAGCCCTGTACCCAGAAGGTATAGAAAGCCTTGGCCGTTGGTGTTCAGTACAGCCTGATAGGTTCCGGGATGCAGCAAATAAGACAACAGCCATAACTGCGAGATCAGCCCGAGGCCCGCAAGATAGACGAATATTTTGGGATTGTACAGCACTCCAAGAAACCGGAATTTCCCTACGAGACCCGCCTTCATTAGCGTTCCCCGCAGCCACAAGCTCTGGTTCAGCGATTTCTTGGGAGCATCTGTATTCTCTGAACCTTCAAGCACACCCTTCTTCCATAGAAGCTCATGTATAATATAATGGACGGACTCGGGTTCGATCCGCGGTCCGCCCGTCTTATTCATCTGACTACAAATCTCCTCCACGTTATTCCTGCCGTTCACGAGAGAGACTACACTATAGACAAGCTCCGATATCTGCCATTGCCGTGAACCATAGCTGAGCAGATAGCTTGCACTGATCATGCTGGAATCGAATTGTTCGACCGTCACTTCCTGCTTAAGCTTGGGGACAAGCTGCTGATTCATAATATCACTACCTTCTCAGGAAATAGCTCTTCGTATTAGCGGAACAGGTAGACAGGCCGGGAGAGAATATCCCGACCTGTCTTGTTCATGGTGTTATGTAGCCTATTAGATACCCAGGAAACATACCCCTCCGCCTAAACCTAAATATCCTGCACAAGCCACAGGCAGACAAACGGTACCTGCATCTCCTCCGCAAGCATGGAAGAAGCAGACCATTTCCGGTCTTTCCTCCAGCTCCATCATCATCTCATCCAGCTCGTTCACCCGAATTTCCTTGTTCAAAGATTGAATCATTTTCCCACCACACTTTCATCGTCTAGTTAGATGCATTAGAAATTAACTCCACAAGCTGAAGCGTTTCCGCTGCAAGCATTGCCTGCACAGCTCATTTCTGCTCTTTCAGATAATTCTTCGAATAATAAGTCCATTTGTTCATCAATCTCAATGCTTTGATTCACAGATTGGATGCTTTTTTCCATTGTTCTCACCTCCTTTACGTAATAATAGGGGCTAGCGCCTTACAGATTCACATCACAGAAGGAAACATTGCCCATACACGACCCTCCACCTGGCGTGGTGCTTACGATCGTACAATGGTTGCTGGAGCAGGACATTTCGGTCCGTTCGGACAATTCCTGGAACAGAATATCCATTTTCTCATTGAAACTGACATTCTTGTTTAGTGATTGAACAGTCTCTGTCTGCATACTTTTCACCTCCTTTCGGAAGAGGGCATGTCTATACCTGTGCCGGTTCCTTAAGGATTTTGCTATATAGTCCCGCAACTACTTCATCAAAAATCAGTTTGAAATTCTCGCAGTATGCCGTGTAATGATCTTTATTGGTAATGTTGGCATGTGCTCCGCAGCCGCCGCCGCAGAACAGAGCATATTGACAGGCTGCGCACTCTTCAATCTTGTCGGCCGTCCGTCCCCGCCAGAAGGCAGAGCGTTCATTCAGCTCAAAGCGCGATTGCTCCAGGTTGACCACACCAATGCTCTCTTTACGGTCGCCCAAAACATCCCAGCAGGGATAGATGTCTCCATAGGGATCAATAGTGAACATCCCGGTGGTGGCTCCGCAATACCCCGCCCTAAGCGGAGCATACCCTTCGCTCTTGAACATGCTGCCCAGGGTGCGGGTCAGATTGCTGTAGATACTATTGAAGGAGAAGCCTTCGACACCGCCGTATATAGAATTCAGCCGCTCCATCAGCTCTACATCCGTAATGGCCTCCGCAGGCTCTTCATAGCATTTATGCGTCGATTTGAAGTAGTAGCTGAAATTCGGATATTCCGTCCAGCCTTTGTCCTGATATATCTTCATCAGTCCTTCGAGCTGGGCGATATTGCGCTTGTTGACATTGGAGCGGACGGCCACATGAATTCCCTGCTTCAGCGCCATGGTGATATTCTCCACGATCCGGGCAAAGGTCGGCTGGCCTCCGGCGAGGTATCTCCTGCTGTCATGCGTTGCTTCTTCGCCATCCAGAGTGATCTGGATCGAATTGATCCCATCCTTGGTAAGCAGGTCCTGATAATGCTTCAGATCATGGCCGTTGGTCACAGCGAACAGCGTAATCCCCCGTTCTTTGCACAATTCTACGATTTGCTTCACGATGGGGTAGCTTGTCCGCAGCAACGGCTCCCCGCCAAACAAGGTAACCTGGCCAATCTGATAGCCCTCTTCCCGATACTTGTCAATCTGAACGAAGACTGCGGCGAGCGTCTCAGCGTCCATGGAACGCTGCAGATAATCTTTACCTTTATCGAATAATTTCTTCTCAAAACAATACTCGCAGCGGAAATTGCAATTATACGTGGGGATTAACGTAACCGATATCACCTTGGAGCTTGCCCGGTGCAGCGCTTCCGAAATTCTGCCCAGTGTCTGCCGCTCCTCCTCTTCGGTCTTCGTGGTGAGGTAGCCCCGCTGTTCCAGTACTTGTCTGTCTCCGGCTGTGATCTCGCACAGCAGTTCCTCCTCCGTAGCACTGCTGCGCAGTGCCTGGTGGATCGACTCGTTCACAATATCGAATGCCCCGGAATACCCGTGTACTAACATGAATCTGTCCTTGTCCTCCGTTAATGGAATGGAAATGGTGTAATTGCTGACTCTGTACATAATGCGCCTCCGCTCTTAATAGTGGTTATGGATAGTTATATGAATGAAAATACGAGAATACCGTTTGTTGCCTTCCGGCCTTCAACAAAGCCTTCTACGCTAAACTTAGCCAATGACGGTGTGCCTGACAGGAGCCGGGCCTCCAGTTCCAGGCGGTCTCCCGGAACAACAGGCTTCAGGAACTTCATCAGCTCCACCTTGATCAGTACGGGGAGCTTATCCGGCTGTTCATCCGCTCTGCCCATGACAACGGCACAGAGCTGAGCCGCCGCTTCCATAATTAAGGCACCGGGCATGATCGGCTGGCGGGGAAAATGCCCGCTGAAGAATGGCTCATTCATGCTGATATTCTTCACAGCCTTGGCGTACACTCCCTCTTCCAACTCCAGAAGCTTGTCCAGGAACAGGAACGGGGGCCGCTGCTCAAGCAATGAATAGATCTCGTTCATCCCGCTCCCCCTCATCCGATCTCCAGCCCGCCGTCTACCAGCATGACTTGTCCAGTAATATAATTTGCCTTGTCGCTGCTCAGGAAGCAGACAAGATTGGCGACATCTTCCGGCTTCCCGAAGGTACGGGCAGGAATCAGCTTCAGGTATTCCTCCTGCTTAGCCGCCGGGAGCGCAGATACCATATCCGTCTCAATGAATCCTGGAGCCACTGCATTCACCTGAATGTTAAAACGCGCCAGCTCCTTGGCGAGCACCCTTGTATAAGCATTGACTGCCCCCTTAGTAGCACTGTATAGAGACTGCCCGGTTAACCCTTTGAAGGCGCTCACCGAGGATAAGTTGATGATTTTCCCCCGCTTATTCCGCACCATCAGAAGGGCAGCCTGTTTGCAGCAGTACATGCACCCCTTAAGATTCGTATCAATGGACCGCTCTATCTGCTGGTCGCTGATCATCATGCCGAGTGTGCTGTCCGAGATCCCTGCATTATTGATTAGTACATCCATGGTCCCAAAAGCTGCTACCGTCTCCTCAAACAGCCGCTTCACCTGAATGCTCCGTGAGACATCCGCCTGGACAGCTATCGCCCGGACTCCATAGCTGTGTATGGTATCCACAACCTCAAGCGCCCGTTCCTGATTCTCATGGTAGTTCACCACAACATCCAGACCGGCCCGGGCCAGCCCCAGTGCACATGCTTTGCCTATCCCTCTTGATCCGCCTGTTACCACAGCTACCTGCCTCATGATTGCGCTCCTCTCCGGTCCGGGACTTGCTCTAGTACGATGGCACTGAAGCCGCCCCCGAACGAAAAGCTGGTGACCAGAATGGTATTGAATCCCTTACTGCTCCCGGAAGAATCCATACCCGAAGGCTGAAGGCTCCCTCTCTGGGGTACAGGACGTTCTCCGCTGTGCAAGAGCATGGCAGCATGTGCAGCCTGCACCGCGCTGATCCCTGCCCGCCCTTCACCTAACCGGTTCTTGATGGCATATACCGGTATATCCTCTGCCCTGCTGCCGAACACACGCTCATAGCTGCGCAGCTCCATCCTGTCGATGGCAGAATCCCCATTCGCGAAGCCTACGATCGCATCAATGTCTTCCGGAGACAGGCCCGCCATGGCTGTCGCTTGCAGAACGGCGAGATCGAGGGCTGTGCCTTCGGGATCAATCTTCCCGGGGGCACAGAATTGGTAAGAGCGTCCATACCCTGTGATCTCGGCATACAAGGGAGCCCCTCGGGAGAGGGCATGATCCTCAGATTCAAGGGCAAGTACCGCTGCACCCTCCGTCAGCGAGAATCCGTTGCCGGTGAAGCCGTACGGCTTGGACAGTGCTGACTCCCCGTGCCGGTCAAGTGCTTGCAGCGTATCGTAAAGCAGCTGCGCCGTATCTGAATATTCGTCCACTCCGGCCGCGAGCACCACCCGATGTCTCCGGGTTCTGACCATCTCGAAGCTGTCGCAGACCGCATCCAGGCCGGAGGCAATTCCATTGCTTACCGTCATGTTGCAGCCTTGAATCTGCTGGTTGATCGACAGTTGGGCGGCGGCGGCATTGTAGACGGTATTGGGAAACAACATCGGACTTCCTGCCTGGACGCCCTTGGCCAGCAATTGCTCCAGGAAGCCGCGGATTTCGCCCGCCGGCCCGTCCGAAGTGCCTACAATCAGTCCGGTATCCTGTGCCTGCTGTTCATCCATCTCCAGGCCTGAATCCCGAATGGCACCGAGGCCAGAGAACAATAGCAGCTTGGATAACCTGTCCATTCTTCGGGTATATGCCGGAGAGATGCCTTCAGCAGCTAAGTGGGAGTCTGGTACGAGACCACCGGTAGCCTCCTTACCCGTAGCCCTCTCTTTGTCCGCATCATTCATATTCTTCCAATAGGCTGCAATATCTCCGCCCTCAGAAGTGAGGAGTCCGATTCCTGTTATGTAGACTCTTTGTTCATTAAATGTTCTTATACCGTTGTTATATGAATTTTTACCAAAAATCAGGCTTGCATTATTTCCTCCAAATGCAAAAGAGTTCGACATCGCATATTCAAAGCTTCCATGCTGGGCTGTATCCGGTACAAAGTTGAACCGGGATTGCTTGTTGCTGCCGCTTGAATGAATAGTAGGAGGAAGCTGCTGATGTTCAAGGGCTTGAATCGTAATCACGGCTTCTAAAGCTCCCGCTGCTCCAAGACAATGTCCTATCATGGATTTGGTGGAGCTTACGGCAATCTCCTCAGGAGCAAAGACCGCCTCCAGGGCCTTCTGCTCGGCAGCATCATTCAGCGGCGTTCCTGTTCCATGAGCGTTGAGATAACCTATCTCTGCGCTGGTAAGCCCGGCCTCTTCTAGTGCAAGACGAATGGCGGCAATCTGCCCTTCACCGTCAGGGCGCGGAGCTGTAATATGGTAGGCATCAGAGGTAATGCCGTAGCCCAGCACCTCTGCCAGTATCTTGGCGCCGCGGCCGGTCGCATGATCCCTGGACTCGATAACCAGAACACCGGCCCCTTCGCCAAGTGAGATTCCTTCGCTTCTGCTGAAGGGAGAGCACGGAGAGGCATCCAGGGCCTTAAGGGCGTAGAAGCCGCCGAACTGGAGCTTGGCAAAGGCGTCTGCTCCTCCGGCAATAACCAGATCAGCCTGACCGTAACGGATCAGATTACAGGCATAAGCGATACTCATAGCTCCTGCCGCACAAGCATTGGCAATGTTGGTTACAGAACCCCGCAGGCTGTAATGTCCGGCAATATGCCCGGCTGTAGCGTGTATAGGAATATTAAGCACATCATAAGGGGATAACCGTTTCCCGCTCCGCAGCCTTGTCAACATGCGCTCTGCACTGCTCGGCCCGCCTGTACAGCTTCCCATCACGACACTTATACGCTGTCTGTCCATCCTGCTGAAATCCGCGCCGGAGTGAGTCACCGCTTCTTCAGCAGCCTTGAGGCATAGTAATGAAGTCCTGTCCATTCTCCGGTATTCCCGTCCATTTCCCGCTAATGGAATGACTTCTTCGGCCTCGCCGTACCATCCCGGGATATCCCGGCCCAGCTTCTCAGGCGAAATTAGCCGGATGCCGTTCTGTCCTTGTATGCTGTTATTCCAGAATATCTCTGCATCCGCCCCGTTCGCACAAATGGCCCCCAGTCCGGTAACTACACATTGCTTCCCGGTTCTCACAGTGTAGCCGCCAGGGAAGATGTAATATATTCACTTAATGTATTCAGATTTCTGAAGAGCGGGGTATGCTCCGCGTTAAGCTCAATCCCGTAATCCTCATGAATTGCTGCTATTAATTCCAAAGAATCGACAGAATCCAAGCCCAGTCCGCTGTTGAACAATTCCATCTCAGGATCAATCTCTGAGGGCTGCATCGGAAGGCGCAGCTTCATTACTAGAATAGCCTGGAGATTAGCAATTACTTCTTCCTGCAATTTCATTATGTACTCTCCCTTTCTCTAAACATCCTGCATCAATAGACTTAGTGATATTTTTCACATTTTTAAATAAAAGGGTTAATATTCCATTTGATGAATCTATCATAAACCGATTTTAGGGTTTAATCCATTACTTTTTTTGAATTTTTTAGTCGAATAATGTAGATATGAACAAAAAGACTTTATTTAGATAAAGATCACTTCTCACACCAAAAAACCAACCCGCCTCCCTTGGCCGGATTGGTTCCTGGTACATCCGCTTTAGTTCTTCATCCGCGGGTCCAGCACATCCCGCAGGCCGTCGCCCATCAGGTTGAAGCCGAGGACGGTCAGCATGATGGACAGGCCCGGGAAGACTACGGTCCAGGGGGCCTTCTGGATAAACTGCCGGGAATCGGAGAGCATCTTGCCCCACTCCGGGTCCGGCGGCTGGGCGCCCAGTCCAAGGAAGCCCAGCGCAGCGGCTTCAATGATGGCTGTAGCGATTCCAAGGGTGCCTTGGACAATGATCGGCGTCAGGCTGTTTGGCAGAATATGGCTGAACAGAATCCGCCCGTTCTTCATCCCGATCGCCCTGGCCGCCGTAATGTACTCCTCGGACTTCAAGCTCAGCACCTTGGCCCGGACCAGCCGCCCATAAGTCGGAATGTTGACGATGGCAATTGCGTAGAGCGCATTCTGCAAGGAAGGCCCCAGAATAGCTACAATAGCGATGGCAAGCAGAATACTCGGAAAAGCCAGCAAAATGTCAAACAGACGGGAGATCATCATATCCATCCATTTGCCGTAGTATCCGGCGAGCATGCCCAGTGCGGTGCCGACAATGATCGAGCCGATTACGGAGAAAAATCCTACCCAGAGTGAAATCCGTGCCCCATAGATCACCCGGGTGAACAGATCCCGTCCCAGATCATCCGTACCGAACCAATGCTCCGCCGACGGCGGCTTCAGGCGGTTCACCAATTGCTGGGCCTTGAAATCATACGGGGCGATCCACGGCGCAAGCAGCGCAATCAGTACAAAGAACAGGATAATGCCAAGCCCGGCCATGGCCGTCTTGTTCTTGCGGAAGGCCTTCCACGCATCGCGCCAGGGGCCGGAGGCTTGATCCGCCGGAGCCTTAGGAGGTGAAGCCTTTAGTGCTGCCTGTCCCATAGCTGCTCCCCCTCACTTGTAATTGATGCGCGGATCGATAGCGGCATACAGCAGATCCACCAGCAGATTGATGACCACAAAGATAAAAGCGATAATCAGAATCCCCGTCTGAATCACCGGATAATCCCGCGAGCTGATCGCTTCAAAGATATAACGCCCTACCCCGGGCCAGGCGAAAATCGTCTCGGTCAGCACCGCCCCTCCGAGCAGCGCCCCTGTCTGCAGGCCAATTACCGTCAGCACCGGAATCAGTGCATTCTTCAGCGCATGCTTATAGACCACGAGGAACTGCGACATCCCCTTAGCCTTGGCTGTACGGATGTAATCGGAATTCATTACCTCCAGCATACTGGAGCGGGTCATCCGAGCAATGACCGCCATCGGAATCGTGCCAAGCGCAATACTCGGCAGAATGAGATGCTTAATGACCGTCCATAGCTGGTCCCACTGCCCAGCCAGAATGGTATCCAGCACATACAGGTTGGTTATCGTCTCTACCGGATTGCGCTGGTCCATCCTGCCGATGGACGGCAGCCAATGGAGCTTCAGGGCGAAGAGCAGCTGCTCCATCAGCCCCAGCCAGAAGATCGGCATCGATACCCCAATGAGCGCGATGATCATAGCCGTATAATCGAACCAGGAATTCTGCCTCCAGGCGCTGAGGATACCGGCGTTCACTCCAACGAAGGTTGCGAACAGCATACTGGCAGCCGTCAGCTCCAGCGTAGCGGCCAGATACGGTACGATTTCTTTGGCAATCGGCGTTTTGGTGCGGATTGAAGTCCCCAGGTCACCCTGCACCAAGTCACCCATGTAGTTAAAATATTGCTGCAGCCAGGGCTTATCGAGGCCAAGCTGGTTACGCAGCGCCTGCTTGGATTGCTCCGTCGCCTTCTGGCCGAGAATCGTCTCGGCCGGATCACCCGGAATGGCATGGATGATGGAGAAGACGATCAGGGTCATGCCGATCAGCACCGGGAACAGCACCATCACACGTTTTATGAGGTAAGAGTTCAATTCCGTTCACCTTCCAAAGGTGTATTTATTCAAAATAAATCTCACTGTAATACTCTGTACCTGTCGGTCCGGGAACAAAGCCCTTCAGATTGGCCTTGCCGGCCAGCAGCGGTGTGGTATGAACCAGCGGAATCCATGGCGCATCGGCTTTGATTATCTCTTGAGCCTGCTTGTACAGCTCGGTGCGTTTGCCCTGGTCTGTCTCCTTCTGGGCGCCGGTCAGGAGCGTATGCAATTCTTCATTCACATAAAAGGCACGGTTATTGCCGGGAATAGCATCCTTGTCCAGCAGGGTGTACAGGAAGTTGTCCGGGTCGCCGTTGTCGCCGGTCCAGCCGAGCATGAAGATATCATCCTTCTCCCCGGCCTTAGTGTCATCGAGATAAGTGGCCCATTCCGGGGACTCGATCACGGTCTTGACCCCGATCTTCTCCCACTCCGCCTGAATCGCTTCGGCTACCTTCTTGCCGTCAGGCATATAAGGACGGGATACAGGCATCGCGTACAGGGTCACCGGGTCAGGCAGTCCGTCAGGATAGCCCGCTTCGGCCAGCAAAGCTTTGGCTTTGTCCAGATCATACTCATAGTCCTTCACGCTGTCGTTATAGCCCCACAGGGAAGGCGGCATAGGATTGACCGCAGCCTGAGCCTGGCCGGCGAAGAATGCATCGATAATCTCCTGCTTGTTGACCGCATGGCTGAGTGCCTGTCTGACCTTCACATTGTCAAACGGCTTCTTCTTGAAGTTGAAGCCGAGGTACGCCACATTGAAAGGCGGGCGCTCAATCTTGGTCAGAGCACTGTTGCTCTCCAGCGTGGACAAGTCGTCCGGGCTCAGGTCTTCCATCAGGTCGATTTCCCCGTTTTGCAGCGCCGTGAAGCGGGCCGAGTTGTCCGGGATCGAGCGCACGATGACTTTGTTCAGCTTGGGAAGCCCTTCCTTCCAGTAGGCAGTATTCTTATCCAGCGTGATGGAATCGTTGCGCTTCCACTCCTTGAACACGAACGGGCCCGTCCCTACCGGCTCATTCTTGAAATTCTCCTTCTTCTCCTTGATCGCAGCAGGACTGGCAATCCCGAAGGTGGTCATGGCGATATTCTGCAGGAACGGCGCCTGCGGCTGGTTCAGTACAAATTGAACCGTCGACTCATCCACCGCCTTCACTTCCTTGATCACCCGCGACCCGTCCGGGCCGAACATGGAGTCATAGTAGTCGAAAGAATCACCTTCGAATTTGTATTCACTGGCCGGATCACTCCAGCGCTGGAAGTTGAACACAACGGCCTCGGCGTTGAAATCGGTTCCGTCATGAAACTTCACGCCGGGATGCAGCTTGAAGGTATAGCTCAGCCCGTCCGGCGTTACTTCCCAGCTATCGGCAAGGGAGGCCTGGACTTCGGAGGTGCCCGGCTTATATTCGAGCAGCGAATCGAAGACCTGATGGGCAATCTTCAGCGACTCCCCGTCCGTCACAATCGCCGGGTCAAGGGAAGCCGAGTCGCCCCCGCGCCCCAGAATCAGGGTATCCTGCGCTGTCCCGGATGTCTCAGGTAGGCTTGCCGGAGCATTCGTTGCCGCCGTATTCCCTCCGGTATTTCCTGTGTTGCCTGCGTTGCCTGTGTTGTTCCCTCCGCCGCAGCCGCTGAGCGCGAGCCCCGCGCCAAGCATCAGTACCAATGCGAGATTACCCCATTTCTTCATCTCCAGAAAGCTCCCTTCTTTCATTGAAATATCAAAGTGTTTATATAGAGCGGTGCAGGTAGCACAGCTATAAACCAAGGTTCTTCTGTGTATGGCTCTAAGATGCAAACAGATCAGGCAAGCGGTGTATTGGCTTCTTCATCATAGAGATGGCAGGCTGTGAAGTGGCCGGCTTCTGTCTCCAGCAGCGGAGGTCTGGTTACCCGGCACCGCTCCATCACGCGCGGACAACGCGTGTTAAATGCACATCCGACTGGCGCATTGGCCGGACTCGGTACCTCCCCCTGCAGAATGATCCGCTCCTTGCGGATATCGGGATCAGGTTCAGGAACCGCAGAGAGCAGAGCCTGCGTATAAGGATGCTGCGGCCGGGCATAGAGCGTATGCTTGTCCGTAATTTCGACAATCCGCCCCAGGTACATTACGGCTACCCGGTCGCAGATATGCTTCACCACACTAAGATCATGGGCGATAAATATGTAAGTTAAGCCGAATTCCCGCTGCAAATCCTGCATGAGGTTAATGACCTGGGACTGGATCGATACATCCAGCGCAGAGACAGGCTCATCCGCGATAATCAGCTTCGGATGGAGTGCCAGCGCTCTGGCAATGCCGATCCGCTGGCGTTGTCCGCCCGAGAACTGGTGAGGGTAACGCTGCAGATGCGCCCTGGACAATCCGACCACATCCGCCAGCCGCTCCACCTCTGCCTTACGCTGCCTGGCATTGCCGGTGGCGTGTACAATCATCGGCTCTTCGAGAATACGCTGCACAGTATGACGCGGGTCCAGAGAGGAGAACGGGTCCTGGAAGACGATCTGCATCTCCCGGCGCTGCTTCCGCATCTTTTCCGCAGACAGCTTCGTAAGCTCCTGCCCTTCGAACCAGATCTCACCCGCTGTCGGCTCAATCAGCCGGAGCAGCGCGCGGCCGGTGGTCGATTTGCCGCAGCCGCTCTCTCCTACCAGACCGAAGGTCTCGCCCTTGCTTACAGCGAAGGAGATATCATCCACAGCCTTCACACTGCCGCGGTCCCGGCTGAAGAAGCCCTTGTTCAGCGGATAATACTTCCGGAGTCCCTTGACCTCAAGCAGGCTCTCACTCATACCGCATCCTCCTGTGGACTGTCATGCAGCCAGCATCTGCAGCTGTGCTGTTCCTCTTGCCGTGTCAGCGCCGGAAGGCTCTGCATGCAGAGCTCCATGACCTCCGGGCAGCGCGGTGCGAACCGGCAGCCCTGCATCTCTGTACTGAGAACCGGCACATTACCCGGAATGGAGTAGAGACGTTCCTTGGCTTCATCCATCCGGGGGACGGAGGCAATCAGTCCTCTCGTATACGGATGCAGCGGATTTTTGAAAATATCTCGAACACTGCCTTCCTCCACCACCTTGCCGGCATACATCACAGCCACACGGTGGCACATCTCAGCCACTACGCCAAGATCATGGGTAATCAGCATGACAGCAGTGCCTTGCTCCTCATTCAACTGGCGGATCAGCTCCAGAATCTGGGCCTGAATCGTTACATCCAGTGCGGTTGTCGGCTCATCGGCAATCAGCAGCTCCGGGCTGCAGGAGATCGACATGGCAATCATGACACGCTGGCGCATGCCGCCCGAGAGCTGATGGGGGTACTCGTCGATGATCGCTTCCGGCCGGGGAATTCCAACCTTGCGCAGCATACCGGCCGCATGCTCCCGGGCCTCCTTTCTGGAGAGACCGCGGTGCAGACGTACCGTCTCCATAATCTGCTGGCCAACTGTGAATAAGGGATTCAGCGAGGTCATCGGCTCCTGAAAGATCATGGAGACCGAATCTCCCCGGATCTTGCGCATATCCTTCTCCTTCAGCGGGACAATATCGCGGCCCTTCAGCAGGATACGTCCATCTACGATTCTTCCTGGGGGGCTTGGAACCAGCTTCAGGATGGACAGGGAGGTGACGCTCTTGCCGCAGCCCGATTCCCCCACCACGCCCAGAACCTCGCCCGGGTTAATGTAGAGATCGACACCATCCACTGCAGGAACCTCACCGCGGTCCGTTAAAAAGTGGGTATGCAGGTTTTCAATGCTCAGAATCGGCTGGATCAAGTCTCTCCCTCTTTTCTGCTAAAAATTGAACGAAGGTCAAATGACTGGTCAGGAAAACTATTTAAAAAGTTAGATACAATAACCAATACCTAACATATTAAGTAATATAATTGACTTTAAATACATATTACTGTTATTTAATGTATAACATTACTATGGATATCCTATCTAGGCAAGGGAAATTTGTGCATATAACTAACCCTATGAATTTTATATGAATATATCAGAGCATAAAAATCCGGGGAAAATATACTTATCGTTATTTGTACAGCGACAGCCACTTCTCCAACTGATGCTTCAGCACATCCCGGTAGTACAGCGGCTCCATAATCTCAGCCTCTTCCTTGTATTTCATAATCCAATGGACGAAGCCGATGTCCTGCTCCACAGCGACCTTGAAATGCAGGCTGCGGTTCTGGCGGTCCACTCTGCTCGGCTTCACAAACATTTCCTCCTGCTTCAGCCGTTCCATCATCCGCTGCGAGAATTTGACTCTGAATTCAACCTGCAGGCTGTCCTGCTCCAGGGACCACTTCTGCTCCATGAAGGACTGCAGATCGAACTGATCTTTGGAGAACCACCTGTCCAACTGATTCACACTGGAGAAGCCGTTAATATGAAAGGTACGGATAATTCCAAAACGGTGACAGAAACCAATCAGGTGAAAACGATTCTCTAGCGGGACCAGGCAATAGGGATCAATCCGGATACCTTTTTCTTCGTAGGCATTCTCACTATAGTCAGCCTGTATGCTTCTCTGCTTCATCACGGCATCCAGAATGTCGGTCAGAAAGAGGGGCTGGTCTCCCTGAGATCTGCTATTTTCCGTCCAGTTTGGTCCGGCTTCTTTTTTCGTAGGCTCCATTGTTTCTTCCCTTTCTGCCTTTTGCTTATAATCTGCCGCCATCACTTTCTCGTATGCATCTTCAAAGCCCGGGGGCAGTAAAGGTTTGATCTCCGCCATAATACTGCGCAACTGTGAAAAAGCCTCTTCTTCCTCTTCTGACCAATCCAAGGGGTAGAGCGCGAAATTCCCGATAAAAGCATACCCCTTGCCATGTCCCATATGAGTAATGGGGATATGCATGGCACTGAGCGCATCCATATCCCGATAAATCGTTCTCTCGCTGTTGCCGCATCGTTCCGCCAGCTCACGGGCCAGAATTCCCGGTTTGGCTTGAACTAGCGTAATGATGCGCATCAGCCGGATCAATCGGTCTGTCATATTCAGTTCTCCTTGACTTATGGTAAAATAGACCCATTATTTTTAAATAAACTAGTTATATATATCTATAACCAAGGATGTAATAACCGAGATAAGAAAATATAATAGAACTATTTTACTATGTTACCACATTTATATATTACGCATTTCTTTATCTGCTCCGCCGGGTGTGATTGTATATTTGAGCCCTATGTATGGGTAATTCCTATTCTATCTACGCAGCTTCCCTGCAATTATCTCATTCCGGTCCTGCTAAGCGGCAGATTCTCCACCTCCAGTCTTTTATACAGCGCTTCCGCTTCTCTGAGCAGCTGCATATCCCCGGAGCGGGCAGACATCAGCAGCAACTGGTCCGCCTGCCTGCGAAGAATATCTGCGGGCACCTCCGGCTTGTTCTTTATCCGGGCCTCCTGGGCCTCCGCGATTAGAGCCTCTGTCTGCAGCAGTGCCAGATGCTTCTCCACATGGAAGCAGGAGCGGGCCCCCAGCAGGTCGGTATGATGGGAATATTCGATTCCCAGCTTCTTAAGCGGCAGCTCGCGGATACGCTCCACCGTAGGCTGCTTGTATTGCCATTGCAGCCAGAGGGCTTCATGTATGCCTGCAGGCATACCCGCCATCATGAATTCCAGGGCGATGTACCTGCGCTGTCCGGAATGGATTTTGCCAAGCTTCAGGAGCAGTGATCTCCCCTCTCCTTCTTCTGCACTACACCCGTAACATCCTGTTACCTTGACATGACTTTCGAGCCAGACACGCAGCTCAATATCCCGGGCTACCACCTTGCGGCTCTTCTTGCGGAAATCTTCACCTTGTAGCGCTCCTTTCCACTCCACGAGCAGCACTACTTTCTTGGCACCGCCTGCCAAAATACGCTCCTGGCTCCATGTAAACAACGTCTGAATACTTGCTTGCATATTTCCACCTCTTTCTTAATTTGGGTCTTCTATTAATGTACCAATATTGGCGGACAACTCCTTGTCATGGAATGTATGTTCGGTCCTATAATATCGACAAAAAAAGAGCCAACCTCCCCCTAAAGGGGATTGCCTCTTTGCGAAAGCCTATTCTTTTGTCAAAATATGACGAACAAAGTTTTACGCATTACATCAATCTCACCCGTCTGCCCGCTTTCTCATGGCGGAAGAACAGCCCTAGGGCCCAGGTTGCACACAGCAATGCGAAGAGGAAGAACAGGAGTGACCACACCGGGGCCGGTAAAATGGTTAATCTGGACAAATTCGCTGCGTCCCCTGCCCGGGAAGGTGTCACGACGGAAGCATAGACCAGGAATAAGGTCCCCATTACGGACTCCTCCAGGGTCAGGAACGCAAGAAACAGGTAGTACACCTTGCTGACCTTCGGCCAGAGAAACAGCATCGCAGCATTCAGCAGAATGAAGCCGCTCAGCCAGATCATCCCGAAGCCGCCCCGCACATACAGCACAAGCATAATTAGCGCGACCAGGCTGGCCAGAACCAGCCCCCATTCCCGCTTATCTCTACTATAGAAATAGAAGAGCAGCAACGCGAACAGTGAAGCCAGTGGATAACCCGCCAGCGACACCAGGATTGCCTTGCCTCCGGCAGCAATCGCTGAATAGGTCACACCGCTGTGATCAGAATACAGCTCAATGCGCAGCACATTGCCGGAGAGCAGCAGGGTCATCAGCGCGTGGCCGAATTCATGGAACATGGTATCCAGATTACGGAATAAGGAGGAGAACGGAATAAACCGGGTTAACAGGGCAGAGCCTGCCAGGAACAACAGTGTTTTGAGCCATCTATTCATTGAACACAGCCCCTTTCCGTTCACAGTATACGTTAATTTGCAGCGACACTCAATATCGCGGGAACCATCTCTGGCTTAACGCTGTATTACCTGTATGGTTCTCTCTATGGACCTGAAGGGTAATTATGCCTACAGCCTTCCAGGTTGTTCAAACGGCAAGCAGCTATGATAAAATAGGAAGACAATTAGCTCTAACAGGTGGTGATCAGTTAATGAAAAGACGGGTAACAGGAGTGATGCTGAAGCTGCTGGGTTCGTCCCTGCTTCTGCTTGGCCTTACTCTCACTTGGCCTGCCCCCGAGGCCAAGGCCAATTATCTGAATGATATATACAATGGAATACAGAGCTTCTCGGAGCTTCCCGGAGAAGTCACCAAGCTGCAGGAGAGTTACCAGAAGACTGCAGAAGAGCTTCAGCAGACGAAGGAGGATCTCGGTGAAGCCAAGGACCAGCTGACGGACAGCCTGCAGCAAATGCAGACGTATCAGTCCCAGAATGCCGCCCTGCAGGAGCAGAACCGTCAGCTCAGCCAGGTCGTGGACGAGCTGAAGAACGACCGGACAGCGAGAGAGAATTATTTCAACCGGATCAAGGTGACGGTCATCTCCGGGATTGCTCTTCTTGTCGGCTACTTCCTGCTGATCCGGGTGCTGCGCTTCACAATGCGCCACCGCTCCAGAAGAAGTGACCGGCTGCGTTAAGGAGGATGAAGAATGAACATAGACATTCAGGATGAAGGCGACAGCGGCAGCGGACAGGCGGTTGCTTTTACCGTTCAGGAGAACGAAGAGGTTCATGTGCTGCATCCGCAGCAGATTATTGCTTACCAGGGCCCTTCGGCAGGACGTGCCGACCGGTTCATGGATGTGAAGGGCATGTACCGCAAGCGCAAGCTGATCCGGGCGGATCTGACCGGCCCTTGCCGGTTCACAGCCGCGCTGCCGCCCGGCTACCGGGTCAAGACCATCCAGCTCGACAGTAAAAGCGATCTGCTCTACGATTTCAGGCATCTCTTCTTCTACAGTAAGGGAGTCACGATGCAGACGAGAGTCCTGAGCATGAAGAATATGCTGATTACCCGTGATATCGTCAAGGTCAAATTCTCCGGCCGCGGCAGCATCGGCATTCTGACGGAGGGCACGGTCTGCGAAGCCGAGCTCCATCCCTTCGATCCCCTGTATGTCGATGCCGGGAGCATTATCGCTTATCCTGAGAACGCCAAGCTGGAGCTGACGGTCTACGGCAACCATCTCGCCAGCCAGCATATGAGCTATCACTGGAAGATGACCGGCCACGGGCCTGTGCTGTTCCAGGCCGGACGCCAGAGCAGACGCTTCGAGCGCGACAATAATGAAGACGGCATTATCAAGCGCTTCCTGCGGGAGGCCCTGCCCTTTGGCGGTGTATTTATTAAGTAAGCGGAAACGGCATTGCCGTCCTTTGAAAAGACGGTGCCGTTTCAGCGAGAAATAGAAGGATAAGTTATCGTGTGAAACATATAAATTCTTATATTTTAAGCAAAGAGCGCCCGCATGTGTAACGCGGGCGCTCTTCTATATTTCCTGTGCCGGAATTAAGCAAGTGGAAACGGCATTGCCGTCCTTTGAAAGGACGGTACCGTTTCAGCGAGAAATAGAAGGATAACGTATAGCGTGAAACCTATACGTTCTTATATTTCCAGGTAAGCGTTCAGCATCCAGGCTGTCTTTTCTACACTTGTCCGGATTCCGATCAGCAGATCGGCGGTAGGCTGGTCGCTGACCTCCTCTGCGCTAGTAATACCCTGCTTCAGCTCTTCAGCTACGGCAGCGAAGTCTTGCACCAGCTGTGCCACCATTTCCTTCGCGCTCTCACCACCGGCAGCTTCCTTCAGGCTGGAGAGCTTCAGGTACTCTGCCATGGTGGAAGCAGGGCGTCCGCCGATGGCGAGCAGCCGTTCAGCCAGCTCATCCACATAACCCGCAGCTTCGTTGTACAGCTCTTCGAATTTCTCATGCAGCGTGAAGAATTGAGTTCCGCTGACATACCAGTGGTAGTGATGCAGCTTCACTCCCAGCAACGTCCAGTTCGCGGTCTGACGGTTCAGAACAGCATGCAGTGCAGTGTGGCTGTTAACTTGTGTACTCATTTAAAAAACCTCCCGGAGTGTGTATTTTACAACTTATTGTATTTAGACTCGTTCTAAATCTATATACAATTTAACATACTTTTTGCCGTATTGCAATCTAATGTCCTGCATCCTTGATGTACTGCACATTCTAGCACTCCTCCGGGAGCCTATCCTATAATTTGAATCACAATTCTGGAAAAGCACATGGATTGACATAAATCACCTAAACCGGAAGAGAAGCTAACATCCTCCCGTAGGATGTCCCTTATACCGTAGGGATATCCGTCTCTGCCGCCCGCCCCAGGCCGCTGCGGAAGATGGCGCGCATCTCCTCCCGTTTGCTCTTGGGGCTAAGCACATATACCGTATCTCCAGGTTCAATCACCGTGCTGCCATGCGGCGTCACGATCGTCTTGTTCCGGATAATGGCCGTGAACAGAATATCGTCCGGCAGGCCGAGCTCTGCAATCTGCATGCCGCATATCGCCATCTGCCGGTCAATTCCGATATGATTGAATTCGGAATCGGTCTTCCCGAGCGCAACCAGCTCCATTAATGAAGGCTGGGATGCCTGCTCCCGGCCCACCAGCCTCAGCCGCGAGGCCAGAGGCGAAATCGTTGTTCCCTGAATCACTGCCGAGGTCAGGACAACGAAGAATACGACATTGAAGAACAGCCTGCCGTGCGGCAGCCCCGCGAGCAGCGGGTAGGTCGCCAGAACAATCGGGACGGCTCCCCGGAGCCCGGCCCAGGAGATTAGCAGCTTTTCACGGAAGGAGAACCGGGACACGAGCAGGCTGAGGAATACGCCAAGCGGTCTTGCTAGGGCCATCAGGATGACAGACAGCAGCAGCCCTTGCCAGGCCACCGCCGCCAGCTCCTGCGGGAAGACCAGCATCCCGAGCAGAATGAACATGGCAATCTGCATCATCCAGGCAAAGCCATGATTGAAGTTCATAATGGTGCGGTGGTACATCAGTTCGGAATTCCCCAGCACCAGCCCCATGACATAGACGGCAAGCAGCCCGCTGCTGTGTACCATGGCCGAGACCCCGTAAGTCAGAACTGCGAAGCCGACCGCCATGACCGGATACAGCCCGGTGGAGTCCAGATTTATCCGGTTAATCAGATACACCGCCAGCTTGCCAATGATGATTCCGACCAGCAGCCCTACACCCATCTCCCAGAAGAACGACAGCACCAGGCTCAACACTGCGGTATCCGGGTGCTGCACCCATTCAATCAGCGACACAGTAAGGAATACAGCCATCGGATCATTGCTGCCGGATTCGGCTTCAAGCGTCGAGGTTAACCGTTTATCGATATTTTTGCCGCCCAGTACGGAGAATACCGCCGCCGCATCTGTGGAGCCGACAATGGCCCCGAACAGGAAGCTCTCCGCCCAGGGTACACCGAGTACGAATTTGGCAAAAATACCAACGATCATTGTAGTCAGCAGCACTCCGAGTGTAGCCAGCGATAACGCCGGCTTGAGAATCGGGCGAATATCCTTCATACTCGTCTGCATGCCGCCCTCAAACAGAATCACCACCAGAGCAAAAATGCCGGCAATCTGTGTGAGCGAAGCATTGTTGAAATAAATAAAATGGCTGAGTATCATGCCTGCCGCAATAAACAGGACCAGAGCAGGCATGCCAAAACGGGTGGAGAATTTGGTGGAGAGCACGGCGATCAGCAGCAAAGCCGCCAGCAGCAGGATGATTTGATCTGCAAGATGAGTCATGAACCGGTTCACACCTTCCCCGGAGCCGGGTATCCGCCTTAGCCCCATGTATTTTATAGTAATGTTTATGATTCCACGACAGAAAAAAACCCCGGTGGGCTGAATACCACGGAGGTTATTATGCCGTCCTTCATTCTCTTGAATACACCTGCAGCTCCTGAATAGACCAATAGTTGCCGCCGGAGCCTGTCTGGGTAATCTTGATATGCCGGGTCTTGACCGGGGCAAACGTAATCTTGGTCTTCCCCAGCTGGCCTTTGCCTGCTGCGACCTGTCTCCAGCTCTTGGCATCATCGGATACCTGCACAATGTAGCCGCGCGGATAGTCATATGGTGATAAAGGATAATCCATATCTATAGCTTCTACCGTATGTTCGGCGCCCAGATCAATCTGGAAGTACTCCCCCGAGGCCTGATGCTTGACCGTATCCCAGCGGGTCCGCCGGTCTCCGTCAATGGCACCTGCCGGATTGGAAGCCTCCTTACTCACACTGGACGTCACCTTCCAGCCTGCCCGGTCCAGCGGGACAAGTCCGGTTGCTGTAATCTGTGTCTTCTCTGACATCACACCAGAGCCGGACACTCTTACAGCATAAGTATAAAGTGTGCCTTCCTTCAGCTTGCTATCGTTATACTCCGTTCCCTTAACCGCTGTAGCGATGACCTTCAGCTTCTCGTCCGGGCCGTCCGCCCGGAGCACTTCATAGCTTGCTCCGGGGGCTTCCAGCCAGTTCAGATGCATCGATAATCCCTTGACAGCAGTCGCCTTCAGGCCCTGCGGCGCCGTATCCGCTACCTCGGAGGAAGGCTCCAGAATGTACTGTACACCTTCTCCCGGAGCCAGCGTCTCCGTGAATTCCAGCTCCGGCGAAGCGGCTCTGCCGGTTACGTAACTGCGGGCCTCCTCATAAGTGTCACCCTTGCCGAACCGTTCTCCTTCGTACACCGTTTTCTTCGGCATAGTGACCTTGACCTTAACGGTCTGCTCGGTCTTCTCGAAATTGACGAAGTTCACCAGCACCTTGTTGGATGTCGCCTTGCTGCCCGCCAGCGGCTCAAGCGTGGAGGTGTCCACGGCTCTTACATAGACCAGCTTATCCTTCAGCTCCTCCTTATTGCTGATCTGATAGGTCAGCGGAGCGCCGTGTGTGGCATAAGCCAGATCCAGCCTGCGCATGATACTGACGCGGGATTCTTCGCCTTCCTTCGTGTAGTAGATCTCTGTAGCCGCCGGATCGTGATCCTCCAGATTGAAGCCGTATTTGAACAGGCTGAAATTCTTGAAGAAGGCGGCATGCTGCACGAACATATCGGCATAGCCGATATGTGCCCGCATAATCCGGTCGAACACCGCCGAGGTCCGCTCCTTGGCCCCGTATTGATACGCGTCCACATGGGAGTCCGAGGTGCCGAACTCAGTAGCGAGCATTTTTTTGCTAAGCCCGTCTACCGATCCCCCAAAGGTCTTCAGGTTCTCCGTGAAGCTCCCGCCCTGACCGAAAATATAGGAATCGCCATAAGAATGGCCATTTGTCAGATCCGTTACCGCCTCCAGCTCATCGCGCTGCTTCGGGTCGCGTTCCCAGCCGTCTGGGTCTCCGCACTGCTTCACGGGCCCCTTCTGGTTGCCGCACGAATCTTCGCTGTAGCCCGGCCAGTAGGCCCATCCGGGTGCAACCGTCTGCAAATGAGGCGCGATTGTCTTACCCTTGCTGTTCAGCCACTCGGCTATAGCCAGATTGACCGCTTTGGAACGGTTGAACAGGCCCGGTTCGTTATCCACCTCGTAATACTGGAAGTACGGGCTGTACTTCTGGAAATAATCCGTCAGCTTCTTCTCCGCATCCTCCGGCAGCGTTCCGTCCGCCTTCAGCTTGATATCGCCTGTGTACAGATAGAGCGCTACGGCCTGCATATTGTAATCCTTCAGGACCTTATAGTACTCCTCCATCTTCTCACAGGAACGGCCCACATCGCTGGCACAGCTGGTTCGCATGATATTGCCGCTGTAGGCTACGCCCAGCCACTTCATAATATAGGGCAGATGCGTAACCGCCCCCTCGTCAAAATAAAACTGCTTGTTATTGACCACCGTCCCGGTCACCGTATAGCTGCCGTGAATCGGCTCCTTAATCGGAGACTTCAGCGCCTCCAGACTGAGATTATCCCATGTCCACCAGTTGTACTTATCCTCAGCTTCTGAGGAATAGATTCCCCTGGCCGTCCGCAGCGTCAGCTCGTTGGTGCCGCTGATGAGCTGCTCTTTGGGAATGTACAGCTCATAGGTTTTGCGGAAGTCGTATTTGCTGCCTGTTCCGGCAATCCCGGCGATCTGAATGATGCCTGAGAGCTGAGCGTTGGAGAATACGCTCATCTGGGGTACGGATTTGTACGCATCGATAATGCTGACGCGAAATAAGACCCCGTGCTCCGGGATCTTATCCAGCTCATACTGAATCCGCAGCTCCGGGTTGGTCTCCCCGTGCAGGCCGGAGGGAAGGGACTTCAGCTCTGCCGACCTGGCAGTGGTTGAGGCTATGCTGAGCGTCTTCTTCACCCCGTTTGACCCTGCCGCCTTGAACTCATCGGCAGAGCCGTCATGCTTGCCAAGCTTCCATAGAACCGTTCCTTCCGGCATCTCAGGACCGGCATCCTTAGCCGCTGACAATGAAGACAGATCTACATCCGCTTCACCGTCCTTCGTCCCGTAATCTCCGAAGATAGAGACGGACAACAGAACCAAGATGATCAGTGCTGCAAATTTTAGTAGCCTGTGGAGATATTTACCGGGTTTCTTTTGAACTCTAGTCCTCATTCCCTTGTCCTCGCTTTCTTCCGGAATTCTATGCTGTACCGGGATAACGTTACGCTTCTTCTGCTGCGGAGCTTCCTTAAGGAAGCGTCAGTGCACTCTGGGGAATTATCATCTGCTTCTGGCTCTGGCTTCTCCACATCAGACTGACGCTGGCATCCCCGCGGTTCTCGTAATACTCTACCTTGATGGCGTAGGGGGTATTTGCAGAAAGTGTGATGCTGCCCTCCTTGCCCGTGCTGCTCTGATTCTTCCAGCTGTCGATCAGGAGCTTGCCGCCGATCCATACGCGGATGCCGTCATCCGAAGAAGCGGTGAACGTATACTTTTCACTGTAGAGAGGCTTAAGGGTCCCGGTCCAGCGTACCGAGAATGCATCCTTGGGCAGGCCGTAGGCCGGTGAATTGCCATGCCAGTTGAATTGAAGGGTGCTGTCGTTACGGGTAAGCAGCGGTGTGCCGGACAGGTCCATATTGCCATAATACTGGCCCTTCAGGCCGTTCCTTGAGCTTACAGCCGCCGCATGCGTTTTGGTACCCACCGCGAGCTTATAGTCCTCCCGCGATACCGTGTATTTATGATTCATGAAGCTTTGGATTTTTACGGGCGGATTATTCTCCACCAGCATCTTGCCCCATGTCATCGTATATACCCATTTGCTTTGTTTTTGAGACATGATGACAGGGTCTGGAAGCTCTCCGCTCTCCCCGATGCCTATTGGTTTGCCGCCTGCAAGCTTCAGGAGGCTGTCATAATAAGACTGCTTGAAATCATTGTCGTAAATGTCGGCGGCCAGAATATCCACCTTGGCGGTGCCGGGAAAATAGGCGGCATACGGCTCAGACGACTTGTTGGGGGCATTCGGATTCCACACCCACAGCAGATTGTTCAGCTTATGCGTCTTCACCATGCGGTCATAGACCAGGTCCCAGAGCTTCGCAAAGTCATCCTTCTGCCCCCACCAGAACCAGCCGCCGTTCATTTCATGATAGGGCCGCCATAACACCGGAACTCCGGCATCGCGCAGCTCACCCAGATACTTGGCCACTTCATCCAGCTCAGCAACCAAAGCCTTATACTGCGGCGTTCCGGGAGTGACGTACTGCTTGAATTGATCCTGGCTAAGCGGCTTCTGCACATTGGTCCATACCGGCGCGGTTCCCGGCAGATTCTGATGGAAGGTCATGGCGACAATGCCGCCGCCCTCATGCCATCGTATGGCGCTGTCCACGACAGCCTGACGCTGTCTGGCAATGGTCTCCTTAGACTGGTTGCCTATGGCTCCCAGCTCATAGCCATGCAGAACGGCATAGCGGCCGCTTGTTGTGCGGAGCTTATTATTGAATTCATCGGGGCTCTCCAGGTAATCATGCTGGCCGGATATCATCCCCTTGCCGCTAAGATTACTAAGATAGCTTAACAGTGCGGAAGCCTCCTTGGAGGCCGAAGGATTAATGGGCTTTATGGGAGCGGGGGCGGCAGGTGCCGTAACCTTGGCGGCTGCGGGCAGACTGCGCCCTTCCCCCCATGGAAGTAATGAAAGGATAAGGATTAGAGGAAAAATAGTTGTATATAGCCTGTACTTACGGTAAGTGTTCAATGTAATCTCCTTTCTCCAGCCACACTCTCAGGCAGGCCCCGGAGGTTAAGCCTCCCGGATTATCTGCCTTTCTATAGCTTAGTAGCCCTGCTGGTAAGCAGGGCCATTAAGAGTGGCTTACAGGATTTATAATTGTAACGTCTTAACCAGTAACAGCGCCAATGATGAACACAGCTGCGGACCTTATGAGCTTAGGAAGCGGACGGGAGGAACAGCGCGCTTGCCGGAACGGTACCTTTGGCTTGGCTCGGACTCTGCCACATTAGCCGCGCTTTTGCATCCCCTTGATTCTCATAATACTCTACCTGAATATCATACAGCTCGCCTGCGGTCAGGCTGATGCTGCCCATGCGTTCGGTGCCGCTCTGCTTCACCCAGCTGTCAATCACAAGCTCACCGTTCACCCGTACGCGGATACCGTCATCAGAATGGGTATAAATCTGATACGTCTCTGTGTACAGCGGCTTAATCTTGCCACTCCAGCGGACAGAGAAGAAGTCTACGCCGATAGCGGCATCCGGCGAGCCTTGGCGCCAGTTGAAATCAAGCACCGCATCGGTGCGCACTGCAGCGGGTTCGCCCGATAGCGTCATGTTATTGAAGTATTCCGCGTACAACCCATTGGCAGCAGGGACTTCTACCGGCAGATCCACCGGTGTTGCTGTAGGAGAAGGAACGGGAACAGGAGCCGCTGTCGGCGTTGGCGTAGGCACTGGTGTCGGTGCTGGCGTCAGTGTTGGTGCTGGTGTTGGCATTGGTGTCGTTACTGGTGCCGGCGTTGCTGTCGGTGCTGGCACTGCTGTCGCTGCTGGTACCGTTGTCGGTACTGCTGTTGCAGCCGGAGCAGGTATGGATGTGTTGCCTGCTCTGGAGAAAAGTGCACTTGAAGGTACGGTTCCCTTCACCTGGCTGGGGCTCTGCCACATCAGATGGACATTCGCATCGCCTGCATTCTCGTAATACTCTACCTTGATATCGTATAGTTGCCCGGCAGTCAAGGCTATGGTTCCTGTGCGGGCCGTTCCGCTCTGCTTAACCCAGCTGTCAATGACGGCTGTACCGTTCACCCACAAGCGGATACCGTCATCCGATGTAGTATAGAACTGATAGCTCTCACTGTAAGCCGGCTTAATCTGGCCGGTCCAGCGGATCGAGAAGTAATCTACGCCGAGTGCGGCATTAGGAGTACTCTGACGCCAATTGAAGCTGATGACATCATCGTTACGGACCATAACCGGTGTTCCCGAGAGCGTCATGTTCTTGAAGTATTCTCCAAGCAAGCCATTCTGGGCAGGCTTACTCTCCGGATCACCGGAGGTTGGGACCGGCTTCGGCGCAACGGTTGGCGCCGGTGTTGCGGTTGGCGCCGGTGTCGGCGTTGCGGTTGGCGTCGGTGTCGGTGTCGGCGTCGGCGTTGCTGTAGGCGTCGGCGTTGCGGTTGGCTTAGGAGCCGCCGCCGGAGCAGACCAGGCCTTATATTGGTCACGGGTCAGTGTGTAGCTGTCATTCATAAAATTCTTGATCGTAGCTGTGCTGTTATTCTCGTAGAGCATCTTGCCCCAGTTCATCATAAACACGTAATTCTGCTGATTCAGCTTCAGCTTCGAGATGTTCGGCATTTCACCATTCTCGCCGATGCCGATCGGTTTGCCGCCAGCCAGACTGGTCAGATCATCATGATATTTATTGGAGTAGTCGTTATTATATATATCTGCTGCCAGCACATCCACTCTGTCCGCACCCGGATAAGTCCGCGGATAGGGATCGGAGTTTGCATTAGGCGCATTCGGGTTCCATACCCAGAGCAGATTATTTAACTGATGAACGTTCACGAACCGGTCATACATAATATTCCACAGGGATGTAAAATTATCTTTCTTCCCCCACCAGAACCAGCCGCCGTTCATTTCGTGGTAAGGTCTCCAGAGGATCGGAACCTTAGCATCCCGCAGGCTTTTCAGAGAGACAGCTACTTTATCCAAATCGGTGATCAGAGCATTATACTCTGGCGTTCCGGGGGTTACGTATTTGTTAAATTGCGCCTGGGTGATTGACTTCTGCACATTGGACCATTCGTACTTGGTGCCCGGCAGATTCTGGTGAAAGGTCATGGCGACAATGCCGCCCGCTCTGGACCAGTTCGTCGCACTCCAGACGATATTTTTGCGTTGTGCAGCTACTCCGCTCTCACTCTGCCCACCGATTGCTCCCAGCTCATAACCATGCAGTGCTGCGTATTGTCCGCTTGTTCCCTTCAGCTTGTTGCTCAGCTCATCCGGACTCTCGAAATAGTCATGCTGGCCTGTAATGATTCCATTTCCCGAGATACCATACAGATTATTCAGCAGCTTGACCGCCTCCGCTGAGGCGTTAGGGTTCACCGGCGCTCCTTCAGAGGAGGCAGCCTTGACGGTGGAAGGGGCGATTCCCAGTCCCACAGGTACAGCAGACAATACCACGGCCAGCGACAGCACAGCGCAGAGCAAACGAGACTTACGGTAAGTTTTCACAATATTCTCTTCCTTTCGGTAGCCAGGCTGCCACTCTTGCGAAGGCCCTATAGCTTTGCGTCCCTGTCTTTCGATCAGGTTTGCCTTTGTCGTTTTGGAAGGATCAATCCCTCTTACCGTAAATTATCGTCTTTATGCAATTTTTTTGTAGAGCAAACGCGAATTTTTCCGAATAAATAGTTCCGAGTACCTGTTTTGATTCTGTAACAAATGGTTAAATAGATAAGTTAGACCTACGAAATGAACTGATGTAGCGCTATATCCTCCCAGTCCAGAGTAATACGGATATTATCTTCCTCTACCAGCTCCGACCCCGTCTGCACCTCAATGAACTCCACATCGGTAAGAGCAAGAATGGCATGCTTGGTCCCTTCCGGTATCCGCACCACATCTCCCGCCTTCACCGTATGCATCTTCTCATTGATGACAATACTGGCTTCCCCGCTGACGAAGGTCCAGATTTCACTGCGTTTGTGATGCAGCTGATAGCTGATATTTTTACCCTCATTGATGAAAATCCGCTTGGTCAGCACCTCGTTGCCCTCATCATATTTCACATAATCTATCACCTTGTAATGACCCCAGCGGCGTTCCTCGTACATCGGTCTTTGTTCAAAAGACTTCAGCACTTCCTTGATCCGCGGACTCTCGGTCTTGTGCGTCACCAGAATACCGTCCGGGCTGGCGGCGATAATCAGATCCTTCGCCCCGATCACGGTAATCGGAATATCCAGCTCGTTAATGAGACAGGTGCCTTCGGAGTCTGCTGTTACGAAGCCTTTACCGACATGGTTGCTGCTCATTTCTTCGGTAAGGGTGTTCCAGGTACCCAGGTCCTTCCAGAATCCGGCGTACGGCTGCACGACGATGTTCTCCTCTTTCTCCACCACTTCATAATCGAAGCTGATGGACGACAGCAGCTTATACTGCTTCTGCAGCTCCTCGTAATTCAGCGGCAATCCTTTGCGCTGCAGGATATCCAGCAGGTAACCCAGACGGAAGGCGAACACCCCGCAGTTCCAGAGCGCGCCTTGGCTGATCAGCTCCTCGGCCTGCACACGGTCCGGCTTCTCCTGAAAGTGGCTGACCTGCAGATAACCATTCGCTCCCGCATCTGCGCCGGTTGGAATAATGTAGCCGTATTTCTCCGAAGCATGCTCGGGAACTACGCCCATCAACGCCAGGTTCGCCCCGCTCACCAGCATGGTGTTCTCCAGCTGCAGCACCGTTTCGAAAAAGGAGGATTCCACGTATGGGTCCACCGGCAGAATCGCCACGGTCTCGCTTGGAGACACCCCCGCGATGGAATACAAATAGGCCGCCGTCAGCGCAATGGCCGGGAAGGTATCCCGCCGCTCCGGCTCCACGATGATCGGCACCTCGCTGCCGAGCTGACTCTGGATCATCTCCACCTGGCTGCGTCCGGTCGCCAGATAAGAGGACCCGGCCATGCCGTTCTCCTCCAGCTGTCTCCATACCCGTTGTACCATTGATTCCGGTTCACCTGCCGGACTTGCCAGTACCTTCAGAAATTGCTTGGAGCGTGAATCATTGGACAACGGCCAGAGCCGCTTGCCGGAGCCGCCTGATAGAAGTACTAGTTTCATAGTGAACCCTCCGTATCGTATTGTTATTGGGTATTTCTTATTTCGGCTGTGTGTTAAAATCCCGCCTGTTATGAGGGTCGCTGCAAGGAATTTTGGGCTTACGGCCGCTGTTGTCTCCAGATGTTGTTGATTATATTGCTTGCAGCAGATAACATCCGGAGACAAAGGCGGACGCTAACGCTCCTACAGCTCCAAAATTCCTCTCCACTCCATTTCATAACCGGCTTTACTTTTTATATCCGCTTCGCCCGCAGGCGAAGCTCCCGGCTAAAGATCCGGGTATTGCCGCTTGTTGTAGCGGCAAGGGGGCCGGGCTGCCGCTATATTGTTCCAGCGGCGAAAGATTCAAAGGCTCAGAGGCTCAAAGACTCTTAAGTGCCGCTTGTTCCAAGGCGTCACCGCTGAGTTAGCGGCTGGAAAGAACAAGAGTATAGGACAAGAGAATCCAAGACAATGGAATTCAAGACCGGAATTCAAGACTCTTGTGCCAAGGGCTCGCCGCATAAGTTTGCGGCGGCAGAAGCTGGTTAGTTTAAGTACAGGCACTTGTGCTCTTCATTTGCTCATTTAGCCAACATTCGAGAAATCAGGGGCACTAATGCTCTTCATTTCACCATGCAGCCCACTTCCGGCGCATTAAAGGGGATTTATACCTCTCTTTTCAACGCACAGCCCACTTCCGGCGCATTAAAGGGGATTTATCCCTCTCTTTTCAACGCGCAGCCCACTTCCGGCGCATTCAAGGGGATTTATCCCTCTCTTTTCACCGCGCAGCCCACTTTCGGCGCATTCAAGGGGATTTATACCTCTTATTTCACCGCGCAGACCACCCCCGGCGTGGCGCGTTCAGCAAGGCTGAGCCGGCCTTACACCGCGCCAGCCACGCTGGCGGAGAATCCGCTAAGCCCGCCCATCTGCGGGCGGCCGACAGAGATGTACTCGAGGCCGGTGCCTTCGATTTGCTCTTTGCTATAGACGTTGCGGCCGTCGATCAGCACCTGGCGGCGCATGGTTCCGGCGAGCTGGTGCAGGTTGATCTCCTTGAACTGGCTCCAGTCGGTCAGCAGGCAGACAGCATCGCTGCCCTCGGCAGCCTCTTCCGCCAGTCCGCACCAGCGGAGCTGCGGGTGATCGTATTCCTTGCGGAAGTTATCGGCCGCAATCGGATCATACAGCTTCACGATGGCGCCTTCGGCTACCAGCGCCTCAACAATCTCACGGGCCGGGGCCTCGCGGACATCATCGGTATTGGGCTTGAAGGCAAGCCCCCAGATGCCGATGACCGCGCCGCGCAGGCTGCCAAGCGATTCATGCAGCTTGGAGATAATCATGAAGCGCTGGCCTTTATTGACTTCAACGACGGATTTGAGCAGCTTGAACTCATAATCCACGTTACCGGCAATCTGGATCAACGCATTGGTGTCCTTCGGGAAGCAGGAGCCGCCATAACCGATACCGGCCTGCAGGAAGGTCGAACCGATTCTCTGGTCCATCCCCATGCCGCCTGCGACTTCGGTGACATCTGCTCCTACCTTTTCGCAAATGTTGGCAATCTCATTAATGAAGGAGATCTTTGTCGCCAGAAAAGCATTCGAGGCATATTTGATCATCTCGGCGCTGCGGATATCCGTGACGAATACATTCTCTGTGAAGCCCTGATGAAGCTCGCGCATCGTTGGCTCAAGGGCCGGATTATCCAGTCCGATGACGATCCGGTCGGGATGAAGCGTGTCGCGGATGGCAGAGCCTTCACGGAGGAATTCAGGCGCAGAGACGATATCGAAGGGATGATTCGTGAGGGAGGAGATCAGCTGGCGGATACGCTCATTAGTGCCAACAGGGACGGTCGACTTGGTCATAATAATCTTGTAGCCTTCCATCGCCTGTGCAATCTCAGCAGCCGCTCCTTCAATATATCTCAGGTCGGCTTCGCCGCCCGGCAAGGAAGGTGTACCCACGGCAAGAATGACGATATCGGAGCGGCGGACCGACTCCTGAAGATCGGACGAGAAGCTCAGCCGGCCCTCGCGCAGATTCATTTCGATCAGGGCCTCAATGCCCGGCTCATAGATGGGAGATTCCATCCGGTTCAGCTTATTGATTTTCTCCTCATCCTTATCCACACAGATGACATGATTTCCATTTAGGGTAAAGCATACGCCTGATACAAGTCCTACATAGCCGGTACCAATCACTGCGAGTTTCATACTTTCATCCTCCTTTTAGGAAATTGACGTAGGCCTGTTCTACATACTGCTTGAACTGAACCATAAACGCCTGCTCATCGAATTTGCGTGCATGGCCCATAATCTGGTCGATATCCCACGCATAGGACTCCACCTCATCAATGGCCTTAAGCAAATCATCAACTTCCTGGTGCTGGAAAAACACGCCGTTAACGTATGGAATAATCGTGTCCAGCGCTCCCCCGGCCTGATAGGCAATGACCGGTCTTCCAGCAGCATTCGCCTCCAGCGGCGTGATGCCGAAATCCTCTTCCCCGGGAAAAACAAACGCCCGGCACTGGGACATCAGCCCTGTGACTTCCTCATCCTCCAGCCGGCCCAGAAACGATACATTCCCTTTGGCCATGCCTTCCAGACGCTTACGGTCCGGTCCGTCCCCGACAATATACAGCTTAAGCCCGTTACGGTTGAACGCCTCCACCGCCAGATCAATCCGCTTGTAGGAGACCAGCCGCGAGACAATCAGATAATAATCTCCAATGCTCGGGGAGCTGGTGAAGCGGGCCGTATTGATCGGCGGGAAAATCACATCGGAATCGCGGTGGTAATAATTCTGAATCCGCGTCTTCACGACGGAGGAGTTGGCGACGAACTGGTTCACATTTTTGGAGGTGCGCTGGTCCCAGTTCTTGAGCCGCTGCATATACACCTTGAGCAGTCTTTTGAATAAACCTGAATTCGATTGCCGCTCCATGTACGTGTCATAGTCCCAGGCGAAACGCATCGGCGTATGACAGTAGCACAGGTGGAAGGTGGATTCGGGCACCTGGATGCTTTTCATAAAAGCACTGCTGGAGCTAAGAACGATATCATACCCGCTGAAGTCCAAATCGCGGACAGCCATGGGGTAGAGCGGGAGCACCCCTTTGAAGTTACGCTTCACTCCCGGAATCTTCTGCAGCCAGGAGGCCCGGATATCGGCATCTTTGAGGTTATCGGTCAGGCGGCTTCCGTTAAAAACCGTTGTGAAGATCGGAGCTTCCGGATACATGTGATGAAAAACCTCCACCACCCGTTCCGCCCCGCCCATCTGGATTAAATAATCGTGCGCGATCGCAATTTTCATGTGAATCATCCTCAAAGTTTTATGGAGCAGCATCATTAAGCAGTACACGCATGGCTAGAGACAGATATGATGCAAGCCTTAAGCATTATGGAGCGGGAAGGTCAGGTAACTGCCAGCAGACCTTTGTAGTAAGCGACAATATCCTTGACCGTGTTCTCGATGACAAAATGCTCTTTCACCCGTCTCATTCCATTGTCCGCCATCCGTCTACGCTCTTCGGGATGGTTCAGCATCCAGGTGATGGAGTCTGCAAGTACAGTAGCATCTCCGGGCTGGATCAGCAGTCCTGTCTCACCAGGAACTACGATCTCTACCGGTCCGCCTTCATTGGAGGCAATCACCGGAAGTCCGGCCGCCATGCCTTCGACGATGACCTGGCCGAACGGCTCAGGAGTGATCGACGTATGAATCAATAAATCCGCTTGGTTCATGAGTCCTTGTATATCATCCACATGACCCAGCAGGCTGACATTGGTGATGTCATCTTGCTGCATCTGCTTGATTAATTCCTGTTTGTATTCTTCCTCCCCGAACAGGGCGTCACCGGCCAGCCAGAATTTCACGCGGCTGTCCTGCTTGAAGGCCTTGGCCGCTTCCAGCACAATATGCTGGCCTTTCCAGTGGGCGAGCCGCCCGACCAGCAGGACGTTGAAGTCCTTCCGCTCCCGCCGGCCGATTCCTTCGCCGATGGCCTTGGCGAAGGCCGAGTAGACGACCAGCGTCTTCTTCGAGCGCGGCAGCTCCAGGGCATTCAGCGTGGAGTGGGAATTGGCAATGACCCCGTTCGGCAGCAGGCGTGACAGCAGCCGGATCGCCTTGGCGACAACCGGCTTCAGATAAGGCGCCCCGATGTGGTCCCGGATGTGCCAGATCAGCGGCACACCTGCTTTTTTGGCGGCGACGGCTCCGTAAAAGGCCGATTTCAGGGAATTGGTATGCACACAATCCACCTTCTCCTCCTTCAGCAGCGGAGCCAGCTTGCGTCCGTAAGCCAGCAGCTTCATCGCAGCCGCCGGAGCCCCGAGGTTCACGGTATTGCGGCCGCGGCTGCGGATGCTCTCATCCAGCGGGATAATGCGGACATCGATGCCCTTCTCCCGCAGACGTTCCGCCAGCGTGCCTTCCTCCGCCAGGATCACCAGCGGCTCAATCTGCTCACCGATGTTGGTGAGGATGTTGAACAGGGCGACCTCGCCCCCGCTCCATTTGGCGGTGTGGTCGATATAAGCGACTTTGATCATCCTACGCTCACACCCTTTCCCAAGGTTTCGAGGAATACAGACTCAATCCTGTCGCCCACATGCTGCCAGGTATACTTCTCCAGCACATGATTCCGGCATTCGTCCCGGCCCGGCAGCAGCTTTCGGTTGCTCAACATATGAATCATGCCTTCCGCCATATCCTCGCTGGCTGCACTCTTGAACAGCAGCTCTGGCCGGAAGCCCTGGAGGATCTCCTTGTTGCCGCCGACCGGCGTAGCCATCACCGGCAGCCCCGAGGCCAAAGCCTCAACGGTGATCAGGCCGAAGCCTTCCAGCGCCTGGGAAGGAACAACGAACATATCCGCTGCCTGATAATAGGAGGCCAGCTCATGATCGGGAATGTAGCCGAGCAGGCGGACCTTGTTGCCCAGCCCATAATCAGCGATCCGCTCTTCCAGCTCCCCGCGCAGCGGGCCCTTGCCCCCGATCAGCAGAATCGCGTTCGGGAACCGCTCCGCCACCTGCTTCCAGGCTTCCAGCAGCTGCAGCAGCCCCATCCGGTTCATCAGTCTGCGGACCGTCAGGACCGTGGTTGCGCCTTCCGGCAGATTCAGCGTCCGGCGGACCGCCAGCCGGTTCGGGGCGGGGGTGAACCGCTCGACATTCGCCGCTCCCGGAATGACCGTAATCTTGTGCAGCGGTACACCGTGCAGTTCGTGCAGCAGGTTACGGAAGTAATCGCTGAGGACGATGAATTTGTCGGCCAGCTTGTAAGCCTTATGTTCTATCGATTTGGCAATCGTTGTTTTGACCTTATGCTTGATGCCTTGACCTTCGATCTTCATCTCTTCGTTCCAGGGGCCGTGGAAGGTCATCACCACCGGAATTCCGCGTTTCTTCGCTTCAATCGCCGGCCCGATGCCGTAAGGCGCGAAGTGGGTGTAGAGGATATCAATCCGCCCGCTGCCATCCCCCATCAGGGAGGCCGCCTTGCGCTGGAAGGCATCCTTGCGCTTCCAGATCGTCTCCTTCGGATCACCGGCATTGTGGATGATCAGTTCCTGCGGCGTCTCCGGCGTTTCTTGGCTGCAAATCAGGGCATGCACCCGGTTCCGTGAAGAGAGCTGTTCACACACGGATTTGAAATAGGTGTTCAGTCCTCCGGGCTGTAACGAGGGCCAGCTGAGGCCGGTCGTCATAATGTTGAGTCCGTCATTGTACGACATAGCTTCTCTCCCCCTTGTTCTCCTTCTCGGCCTGGCCTGCTTCGTTGTGCCGGGCCAGCCTGCCTGCGCTGTGCAATTCGTAATGCTTGAAGCCGACCATGAATTCATACATCACCCAGAAGACGGATACTGCGAAGCCCGAGATGCCTTTCTTGAACAGGCCATGCAGGAAATACTTCTGCAGGAACCGTGCCGGCGGACGCAGCAGCAGGTGGCTCAGCTTGAACGGCTTGCCGCTGGCGAACGCGCTCTCTGCTTCCAGATCGGTGTATTTGTTGAACCGGGCGACATGGTCGTTGATGCTGCGGAAGCCTTGATGCCACAGCGTTCCGTTCAGCTTCACCGTCCGCTCCTCGGACACCTCGGGCATCTCATGCACCAGAGAGTTGCGGATACCGTATTCCTTGCGGTTATACAGCCGCACCAGGTACTCGCCTTTATCCAGCCATTTGCCGAGGAAATCGCCAATCCGGTACAGCGAGAACGCCACCGTAGCATCGGTCAGTCCCGGCTTGCGCTCCAGGATATCCCGGGCCAGCTCCTCGCTGACCACTTCGTCGGTATCAATCAGGAAGACCCAATCATGGATGGCACGTTCCACTCCGAATTCCCTTTGCTTCGCATATCCGGGCCATGGGTTGACATACACCCGGCATCCCAGGCTCTCGGATAGCCCTACGGTCCCGTCTTTGCTTCCTCCGTCGATTACAACCACCTCATCGGCGAATAACCGGCAGGACTGAATCGCTTTGGATATCCGAACTTCATCGTCCTGGGCAATGATGACTGCCGAGATCGGGTAACTGCCCCGGCCGCCAAGCACGCTTGTTACTGAATCCATGATAGGTATCCTCCTTATATGGTCTGGTGTGTGTCGTCGCTGCGGGGAATGTTTGGGCTTCTGGCCGCTGTTGTTCTCTGATTTCCTTGATTGGACCGCTGTTAGCGGGTGAAATCAGAGAACAAAGGCGGATACTTCGTTCCTACAGCTCCAAACTTCCCCTCCGCTTCTCCAACACCATCCCATGGTTTTTTAAGCAGATAAGGGGCTCACCTCGTGTTCTCGGCTCGCTGAATCAAATACAAAACATTTGAGATTACTCAAAACGCTTGAATCGAACCCTTAACTGCCTACACATCCATAGGCTTCTTACGAATATACGAATTCATCGTCGTCTTCATCCACTGAAGGTCCTGGGCGTTAATGAGCAACCGCGGAAGCTTAACCTTCAGGTTGTACCTGATATTGAGAATAATGAACAGGAACCGCAGCACAGCTGATGAGAGCATAGCCACCCCGGCTCCGAACAATCCGAACTTCGGCACCAGCAGGAAGAGCAGCGGAATCACCAGGATCAGGCCGACCCCCTGCAGGATAGATACGAACTTCGGCTTGCCCAGCGCCATGAACACCTGAGCCAGAATCAGCGTCCCGCCGCTGATGGTTACTTCCAGCAGCAGCAGGCGGAACACGGTTAGCGCGGTGTTGAAATCCTTGCCGTAGAGCAGCGGGATGACAAAAGGCGCTACCAGCATCAGGAACACTGCTCCAAGCAGAGTACAGGTAGTACTGATCCGGAAAGCCTTGAAGGTAAGGGCAACCGCTTCATCCTTCGACATCTCGGAGGCCTTCGGGAACAGCACCACCGTGATCGAATTCGCGAAGAAATTCACCATACGCGACAGGCTTACCGCTACCGCATAGAGCCCCAGATCTGCCGGTCTCAGTAATCCGGCAATGATGATCTGGTCTATGTATACCGAGAATTGTCCGAGCAGATCGTTTCCGTAGGAGCCCAGACCATAGGTGAACAATCTTTTGAAATTAAGATAGGAATCCCGGAGCTTGACCTTGTAGGTCCGCAGCAGCAGGATGGTCATCCAGATGAACAGCGGAACCGACGGAACCAGATAAGCCAGTGCAGTTGTATAAGGATTCATATAACCGGTCAGGATCAGAATTCCGATGGCTCCCAGTGTCAGCAGCGGCACCAGGTACCGCATCCAGTTGAAGGTCTTGTAATCCCCTCTGAACTGGAAGGCCGCGTTGTTGATCTGCGACACCACAATCAGCGGGCAGAGAATCATCGACCACTGGGCGAAGACCACTACCTCATGACTGAACGACCCGAGCCAATAAGGCAGCACCAGTATTCCGACTGTCATCGCAATGGTTCCGAACGTCAGTCCGATCAGCAGGGCGATCCGGTACAGTACCCCGGCTTCCTGCGGATTCTTCTTGGCGTTGTAGATCAGCGCCGAGGGAATGCCGAAGCTCATGCTGAAGGCCAGGAACTGCGACCAGTTCACCATCGCTGTCTGCTCCCCCCGGCCTGACGGGCCGAGATAACGGGCGGTCAGTACGCCGGTCAGCATATTGACCAGCAGGATCAGCACGCTGACGAACATCGTTTTGACAGCAGCCGAGCTATTGTCCTTACTCTTCGTGAACCTCCGGAAGGTGGACCATACCCGGTTAGCGGGTAGTGATTTGGCGCTTGACTGCTGCATGCGGTAGTCCCTTCTTTCTGCTTTGAGTGAGCTCCTTGGCGCTGAGGCCAAGTCCGATCAGCATCCAGATCAGATACCCCTTAAGACCGGGAAAGCCGTTATCCGATATCAGGCTGGCTACAGCTCCCATCCACGCCGCCAGCGCCAGTCTGGCGTAAGGCTGAAGTTCATTCCTGCGGGTGACTCTGGCGCCGATCTCCTTGATGACCGCACCGAGTGCCCCGAAGAAGAACAATGCGCCCAGTACGCCGAAGGTCAGCAGCAGCGCGATGAAGCCGTTATCCATATTGCCGTATTCCCCCAGCTCTCCGCCGTTGCCAAGCTTGGTGCCCTGGCCTACACTGCCTATCCCCTGCCCTACCGGATTGCCTGCCACCATCGGCAGCATGTTGGTCCAGAGGCTGAGGCGTTCATTGTAGGAATGATCCTCCTGCACCGAGGTGAGGGTCTCCATCCGGGCCACCAGCCCCTCTGCTCCAGGGAGCTTCGGCACGATCCAGAACAGCGCGGCTGCCACGAAGGCGAGCTGCAGTAACGTCTTCCATTTACCCTTGGAGGGAGAGGAAGCGATGTAGACCAGCAGCATCACCAGCAGGACCAGCCAGGCGGACCGGACGAGCGTAGTCAGCAGGCAGACCACTACGAGCAGAACACCGAGCCAGCGCAGGGTACCCTGCCATCTTTTCTCCAGAATCATCGGCACCAGAGCGAAGACCAGGAAGGTTGCTGCCGGGCCCGGAGAGTTCAGGGTCGAGAAGACCCGGATCTCCAGCGGATAGGGAGTCCCGATGGACATCATATCGGCATTCCGCATCCAGAAGGCATCCCAGGGAGGAACGGTCAGATACTGCACGATCCCGTAGACCGCAACCAGCACGGCAATGTTGGCAAAAGCGTACAGCAGCCGGTCAATATCCTTCGGCTTAAACGGCGTGACCGCGAAGAAAGGAATCAGCAGCAGCGGTACGATGTAATTCGCCAGATCGTATACCGAGCCGATGCCGTTCTTCGCCAGACCGATCAATGTGCCGTAGGCCAGTGCGACGGAGAACAACAGTATAATCCGGGTGGAGGACTTGCGAATCCGGTGAATTTCCCGCAGCACCGGAATAGCTAAGGTCGCTCCGGTCAGCAGCGGGGCCAGACTGAGCAGGGAGACGGAGTGATACACGCCTTCGTACCAGTCCGCAATCCGCCGCAGCTCCGGGGCAACCGCCCAGATCAGCAGCGTGTACGGGATGAGCATCCGTGTATTCAGCAGGGCCAGCAGCAAGGCCGGAAAGAGGATACCTGCCAGAATGATGCCTTGCAGGCTATTCGACGCGCTCAGGTTCGCACTGGCGAAGCCGATCGCAAGCGGCAGGGCCAGCGCCGAGATACAGATCAAGGTCATCATTACAGCCGACTTCACGGCCTGTGCCGATGGAAGATTCAGACTATTCTCATCTCTGCTTAGCATCTTCATTCCCTGCCTCCCGTCTTTCGCCGCTTTCTTCAATCCGTACTGCTGTTCTTCACCTTACCCCGTTTGCGCATCTCCTTGAGCAGCAGCACCAGGAACTGGGCATCGTCGACAAGGTATCTTTTCCATAACCGGCCCGGCTCCTGGCTAAGCCTCCAGAGCCATTCCATACCGGTTCTCTGCATGAAATCCGGGGCCCGCTTCACCGAGCCTGACAGAAAGTCAAAGGTTGCGCCCACGCCAATCGAGACCGGCGCCTGATAAGAGGTATAGTGGCGATAGATCCACTTCTCCTGCTTTGGTGCGCCTACCCCTACGAATACAATGTCGGGCTGGCTCTCGGTCAGCATCTGGATAATCCGCTGATTCTCTTCTTCGTTGTGCTCAAAGCCGTAGGAAGGAGAGTAACAGCCCACTACATTGATGCCAGGGAAGGCGGCCTTCAGATTCTTCGTAGCCTGCTCCGCCACACCCTCGGCAGCACCGAGGAAGAACAACCGGTATTGCCTTTGCTCGAACGCATTGCCCAGGCGGCTGAACAGGTCAGCGCCGGACACCTTTTGCTTCAGCGGCTTACCGAGCATCTTGGACGCCCAGATCAGCGGCATCCCGTCCGCGACTACGGCACCTGCTTCGGAGTATACTTCCCGGAACTCTTTGTCCTTGCGCAGCTTGATCACATGATCGACATTGCAGGTCAGGATGTAGGACTGGTTCCTCTCCTGAATGGTTCTGTCGATATAATCCAGCAGGTCCATGAAATCATAGTTATCGAAATTGACATCGAACATGTTCACTTGGTTCATCGTATCACTTCTTTTTGTGGGGAATCGGCCAGCTGTGAAGATCGGTACAGGCAGTTCAGGTACCAACAGAACGGGATGATGAATTGGACCGTCGACAGCGTGTTATCCGTGAAAGAATAGATCAGAAATGCTGCAATAAAGAGCAAATAATAAGGTTTGACCGCCGGCAAAAGAACTCTGTATACCATAAGAAACACAGCGAGCAAGGACAGCAGCAGCAGGATGGCCCCAACGTATCCCCCATCGTAATAAAAGCGGATATATTCGTTATGCGGAACCACGAACCCTCCGTAGAGCGTTCCGTCATTCGCCACCGTCACTGCCCCAAGCCCCCGTCCCGCAAGCGGCGAATCCGCCGCCTTGTTCAGGAAGTACTCCCAGGCCTCCGCCCGCCCCGACAGGTCAATTCCCGTCTCGGTCGTCCGTTCGAAGGAGCGCTTCTTGAGGTTGTCGAGCTGCATATATACCGCCGCGGTGATGACCAGCAGCGAGCACAGCAGCGGGATCAGGTACTTCTTCTTGCCCTTCAGAAAAGCGCGGGAGATGTCATAGAAGTAATAGAGCACCATCAGCACCAGGGCAAGAATCGGCCCGCGCGTGCCTGTAATCACCAAAATGAAGAAATTCAGCCCCAGCATGATGTAATTGAACCGGATATGCTGCGTGCTGCGCTTGATCTCGATGAACGCGATCGCTACTCCCATGAAGGCCAGCATCGCCAGGTGAGGCGGAATGTTGGCCCCCTGCACCCGAACCGCACCTGTGAACTCCACGGCTACCAGTGAATGTATATTCGCAGCTTGCAGCACCACGCCTATCAGCATGCTGACCAGCGGCAGCAAGGTAATGATCCGGATCTGCTTCTCGGCAACCTCCTTCTTCCAGTTGATCAGCAGAAGTACGAAGGGCAGAGACAGTCCGATGAAGGCTTTGACCGCAATCGATGTGCTCATCTCCGGCAGCCAGATGGAGAAGCTGAAGGTGAGCAGAATCAGGGCCAGCATCGCCCATAAGGGAGGGCTAAGCTTGAACCTGAGGCCATTGACCAGGATACACGGCACCAGCAGCATCAGAATAACCAGCTTATAGAGCGACAGGATCTCAATACCGAACATACTCCCGCTGTACAAGAAGTTAATCGAGACCGCCGTGGTCAGCAGAACGAAATAGCTGATCAGCTCGGGGCGTGACAGGGAGGCAACCAGCAGCAGAATGAAGAATACGGCTGCTACTGCGATGACCGGCTGGAAGATGACGGCTGTTCCGAGGAACAGTGCAGTTACGAGATAGAGCATTCCGTATGGCAGACTATTGATTTTGGTGCCCCACTCAAAATTGGTCATCGCGCGTCCTCCCCTCACCCCGCTGCGGATTCCCTCTTCCGGTTAAGAATCATATGGAGAGTTCCGCGAATACTCTCCAGCCGGCATTTATTCAGCAGCTTCCTTCCCTTACTGCGGGATAGAATGGAATCTGCCAGGATGTAGATCACTTTGGCGCCTGTCTTGCCCAGGAGCAGCAGATGCCCTTTCATTCCTTCACTCTTCATAGCGTTCGATATCCCTTGGCTGTAATACCGCTTCATGATCCAGTCCTCCGTCAGCCGGTTCGCCGGAACGAAATGATCGACGGCCATCTCAGGATGATAGAGAATCGAATGCCCTTCCTGCTGCAGCTGGCTGAACAGCCAGGTCTCTTCACCCGATAGCAGCGAATCGCCCTTGCGGCCCAGCTCCAGAGGGAACAGGCTGATATCGAACACCGGCTTGCGCATCGCCATATTGGCACCGCAAGGGTGAAGCCGCTTCGGATACTCCTTGATCCGGTTCCCCAGATCGACAATCGTATACGGAAGCTCGAACGGCTTGATCAGCCAATCCGGACGCTTGCTCTCGAAGATCGGAGCAATCTTGCCGCCCATCGCCATCACCTCCGGCTTATCCGCAAAGGTGTTCACAATGGTTGTAATCCAGGTCCGGCAAGGGATCGCATCATCATCCAGGAAGGCGATGAGCTGCGATTTGGAAGCCAGAATTCCTGTGTTCCGGGCTGCAGACAGCCCTTGAACCGGCTCCAGCAGATAACGGATATCCATATCGGCACCATAGTTCTCGATGAACCCCTTAATGGCGGCCGCCGTATCATCCGTGGACTGGTTATCCACGACGATGATTTCGGCCTGGTGCAAATTCTCCAGCGGCAGCAGCGAATGAAGAGTCTTGACCAGCAGCGCCGACCGGTTATAGGTGCATATGATAATGGAAATCTCAGGTACAGTTCCGTGTACGAACATCGGCATCACCTAATTTCCATATTTTTAATAAGCATTCTTGGAACCGAGCAGCATCAGGCCCGTCTTGACGATAATCTTCAGATCGAGCATTGTGCTGCGCATGTGGATATACGTGAGATCCAGCTGAACCATCTCGTCGAAGCCGACGCTGTTTCTGGCATTCACCTGCCAGTAGCCGGTGCAGCCGGGGGTTACCATCAGCCGCTGCTTGTCGTATTCCGTATACTGCTCCACCTCTTCAACGAGCGGAGGACGGGGACCCACCAGACTCATATGCCCCATCAGCACGTTCCAGAGCTGCGGCAGTTCATCAATACTGGTCTTGCGCAGGAATCTTCCAATCCGGGTAATGCGGGGATCATTCTTGATCTTGAACATCGCGCCGCTTACTTCGTTATAGGCCATGAGACTCTCCTTCAGCTCCTCGGCATTAGAGACCATGGATCTGAACTTGTACATGGGGAACAGCTTCTCGTCCTTGCCGACCCGCATTTGGCGGAAGAACACCTTGCCCTTCGGATCTTCCAGCTTAATCAGGACAGCCACCACTGCGAAGAGCGGGAGCAGGAACAGCAGCCCCAGGGCAGAGAACAAGATGTCGATGATCCGCTTCATGACCAGATAGGATTCCATTCCCTTGCTTTCTTCACCCGAATGCAGCATGTAAAGTTTCGGCAGGACGGCCTCATAGTCTTCCGGCAGTTTTTGCATGCTCATCTCTCCTCATTTCTCGTAAAGGTTTATGCAGCCTTACTTCTTAACTCCGGCTTATCTCGCTCGCTTTCGGGAACCGTCTCAGCTGCTGAGGGTGGTCTGTCCCGCTTTATTCAGCCATTCCGCCATAGCATCCATGACCTGATAACGCAGGTCCTCACTCTCCAGTGCAAATTCCAGGGTGGTCAAAATATAACCGAGCCGTTCGCCGACATCATATCTGGTACCGTCGAAGTTATAAGCGTAGACACGTTCGCTCTGGTTCAGCTTCTGAATGGCATCTGTCAGCTGAATCTCGCCGCCTGCTCCCTTTTCCTGAAGATCAAGATACTTGAAGATCTTAGGGGTAAATACATAGCGGCCCATGATCGCCAGATTGGAAGGCGCCGTGCCGAGTGCCGGCTTCTCCACGAAGTTGTTCACCCGGTAGAGCTTCCCGTCCTGCAGATCCGGCTCAATAATCCCGTAGCGGTTCGTGAATTCATCCGGGATCACCTGTACCCCGATTACCGAGTTTTGAGTCTCCTCATACTGGTCGATCAGCTGCTTCAGGCAAGGGACCTGTCCGGTTACAATATCATCGCCGAGCATAACGCCGAACGGCTCATCGCCGATGAACCGTCTGGCACACCATACGGCGTGGCCGAGACCCTTGGGTTCCTTTTGCCGGATGTAGTGAATTTCCACCTTGGAGGACCGCTGCACCTCTTTGAGCAGTTCCAGCTTACCGTCCTCCAGCAGCCGGGATTCAAGCTCAAAGGCGTTGTCGAAATGATCCTCGATCGCCCGCTTTCCCTTACCGGTTACAATGATGATGTCTTCAATCCCGGAGGCAATGGCCTCCTCCACGATATACTGGATCGTCGGTTTGTTGATAATAGGCAGCATTTCCTTGGGCATTGCCTTGGTTGCCGGAAGGAAACGTGTGCCTAACCCGGCCGCCGGGATAATTACCTTTTTTACCTTTTTCATCACACATACCTCCCAATAGTTTCGTTCACATTGCCGCTTCAGTGTTCTACTTGGTCTGGTTCATTGCTATTCCGAGAATCCTTACACCTGTCTGTTCCATGAGACCCTTCAGCTTGCGGAGAGCTTCGCGCTTCGTCCGGCCGTGTCTGGCGACAATAACCACCCCATCCGAGAGCGGGGCCAGAATCCGTGCATCGCTGTAATCGACCGCCTGCGGGGAATCCAGCAGAATCAGATCGAAGCTTGCTTTCAGCTCTGTAAGCAGCCCGGTCATTCTTTCGCTGCCGAGCAGATCCGGCGGACTGACCGTACTCACTCCGGCAGGGATGACCGCCAGATTCGCCAAGCTGCCGTATACCAGAACGTCCTTGGCTTCCTCGTAGCCGCTTAAGTAAGCTGCCAGCCCCTGGCTGCCTTCCACATCGAAGACGCTATGCAGGCCGGGCTTCCGCAGGTTACAATCCACCACTGCCACTTTCTTGCCATCCTGTACGAAGGATACGGCCAGATTGGAGAGAATGGTGGTCTTGCCTTCGCCGCCCTCTGCTGAAGTGAAGAGCAGCACCTGACCGCCTGGTCCCTTCAGCAAGCCGAGCTGGCGGATATACGTGCGCAGCGAGCGGAAGGATTCGGACACATGCGATGACGGGTTCATATCCGCGATTAGACTTCTATTCAGCCGTAACATATTTGCCCTCCCCTACTCTTGCCTTATCTTTATCCGTGGTGCCGAAATCGCGTTTGCGGATGGCCGGAATACTGGCAATGACCGGAAGGCCAAGCTCGAATTCCGCTTCCTTCTCGTTTCTCAGCGTACCGTTCAGCGTCTCCATCAGCAGGATAATCCCGACCGCTGCCATCAGTGACACCACGAAGCTAATCAGAATATTCATGGTCACCCCGCCGTTAACCGGCAGAGGCTGGGCTGCAGGATCAGCCGGGGTCAGGAAAGTTACATTATCCAGGTTCATCAGTGCCGGCAGGCTGCGGATGAAGGTCTGCGAAACCGCGTTTACAATCGTAGCTGCGGTGCCGTAATCCTTATCCTCCACGGTCAGATTAATCACCTGGCTTTTCTCCGAGGATTTGATCTGCAGCTTGGCAGCCAGCTGGCTCGCCGTCAGACCGAACTCAGGATGCTCCGCGATCACACTCTTCATAATAGTTGGCGACTTCATGATTTCCTTATAGCTCTCGATGAGGTTAAGACTGAAGTTCAGTGCGTTGAGATTATTGCTCTCGGGGACATTCACAACGTTGTTGACCAGTAGCTGTCCAGAGGCGGAGTAGACGGGTGCAACGAAGTTTTTACTGACGTAGAAGGTGGTGGCGCAGGAGATCAGTACAAATACCATGATTAACCATAATTTTTTCTTTATCAGGTTAATGTAATCCAAAATCGTCTTTTCCACAGTAACCCTCCTTCCGCTTGTGTTCGTTTTGAAAGCAATCATGAAAGTTTCAGATGTCTTGCTTTTATTCTATCAATGCGCAGGATTTATCACATGCCCCCTAGCATCACTTTACACTTCACTTTCGAGTGACTGCGTTTGGTCCGCCAGAGGGGGTGGATGGTATACTTTAGTACCATATCCATGAAAAATGCTAACACCTCCGGTGAGCCTTGCCTCCTTCAGGTGTTTACTTGCCCAAACACAATAATCACCCAGCCGGGTAAAGTCTGCTGGTACGCCTTCGTGTCCGCATTCCGCGCTAGCACAATGTATGCTGTTTTTCGCATACATTCAGGCCGTGGGCCTGCTTGCGAGTCCAATGTATGCTGTTTTTCATATACATTGGGCCGTGTGCCCGCTTGCGAGTCCAATGTATGCTGTTTTTCGCATACATTCGGGCCGTGGGCCTGCTGGCGAGTATAATGTATGCTGTTTTTCGCATACATTCGGCCTGTATTTCCCGGAACGCAAAAAAACACGGACAGTATTGTCCGTGCTCCGTCCCCGATCATTCACAGGGATGATTATTAATCGTATGACATCTCGTATTTGGTAAGCCCGACCGCATTGGCGTATAGGGCCGCCTGCGTCCGGTCCGCCACCTGCAGCTTCGCCAGAATCTGGCTGACATGCTTCTTGACGGTGAATTCGCTGATGAACAGGCGTGAAGCAATCTCACGGTTGCAGGCCCCCTGGCCCAGCTCGATCAGAACTTCCTTCTCTTTGGGTGTAAGCTCATCGGTCGGACTGCTGCCGCTCATGCGCATCTTATCTTCCATCAGCCCGGGATCATAATACTTCCTGCCCTTGTGAACCAGTTGAATGGCGAACAGCAATTCCTCGGGCAGAGCTTCCTTCAGTACATAACCGTCTACCAGCACTTCCTCCGCCTTCAGGAAATCTTCCCGGCTGGCTGAGGACGTAAGCAGGATGAACTTGCATGAGAACCCGCGTACACGTGCTTCCTTGATAATATCCAGGCCCGATTCATCGGCAAGCTTCAGATCAATCAGCACAAGATCAGGCTGTATCTCCTCAATAACGAGAAGAGCTTCTTGGCCATTCGTTGCTTCGCCGGCAAACTGCAGATTGGACTGCATCGATATCACAGATGCCAATCCTCTTCTCACCAAAGGGTGATCATCAACAATGACGATTTTCACTTGAACGACCTCCTGCCTAAAGTTTATGCATTTTTCAGTTCAGCCACACCGACAGGTATAGAGATTAAAATTCTGGTTCCAGCGTTCTCACTGCTGGTTAACTGGAAATCGCCTCCAAGGGACTGTGCCAGATATTGCATATTCTTCATTCCCAGTCCGCCTGAGTGATCCTCGGATTCAGCCAAGATCAGATCGGCCTCGAAGCCGACACCATCGTCGACAATTGATAGTCTAATCCATTTCGGCTTAAGCGACAGTTCTACATCCACCCGGCTGGCAGCACCATGTCGTATGGCGTTGCCGGTAGCTTCGGAGATAATCCGGAAGAGTGCCTTGTGGTAAGGATAAGGGAGACTGAAATCATCCCCCGTTATTTTCAGTTCAATCTCAACATCGTTAAGCCGGGAGAGGCTTTTCAGATGCGAGCGCACCATCCCAAGCCAGCTTGGGCCGCCGCTCTTCTTGGAGCTGAGGCTGTAGATGGTAATCCGCAGCTCCTTGGCCACCTTGGTGGCTGAATCATGGATAAGCTCAATCTGCTCCTCCAGCTCCCTATCAGACATCTTACGCCAGGTCTGCTTCAGGGAATGGGTCGCGTAGACGATTCCGAAAAGACTCTGGGAGACACTGTCGTGCATCTCATCGGCTATCCGGTTCTGCTCGTTCGTGATGATCAGCCGGTTCTCGATCACGCCCAGCTCGTGGCGCTCCAGAATAATCGCACTCAGCTCCGACAGGAACATCAGCTGCTGGATGTACCATCTGCGGCCCTCCAGCCCTTCCGACGCTTCCAGCTTCACTCCGATCATACCGACGAACCGTGTGCTCATTCTTACCGGCATCAGCAGAAAGTCGCCGATTCCCGGCATACTCTTGAATACCGGTTCACGCTGCAGCCTCCATTCATGCTCATGCTTCTCCAGCTCCATGAACAGAAAGCGCTCCTCCTCATGCTGCCATCCTGTCTGGCGGCTCTGCGGAGCAGGCTCCCCGCTCTTTTTGGCGAACCAGAACAGGGCCTTCTCCAGCTTGGTAAGCTTGACCACATAGTCGGTAATGACTTGGCCAATATTCATGAAGTCATGCTGGCTCGATGTTTCCACGATGTGATAAAGCGATTTGATATGCTCCATGGTATCGTTGGTCCGCGCGTTCGCTTCCTCCCGCTGCCGCTTTATCCCCTTAACCATCTGCATAACTATAACCGCGAGAGCCAGGGCTAGAAACAGGTTACCATTGGCAAGCATAATTTCAGCAATCGTAGGACCGGGAGAACCGGATTCCATATAGCCCGATACCGCCACCATGGCAATATAACCCAGGATCAGGCTCCAGGTAAAATATAAAGAGAGCGCACCCGCCGCAAACAGCACCGGATTCAGTACATATAGCTTAAAAGGACTATCGTATCCTCCAGTAAATAACATCAACACCGCAATGAGTGCCGTCTCCATACTGATCATTAGCATGAGAGGACGGGCTTTTGCATGGAACCTCCGGTAATAGTACGGGAAAAGTTGGGCAAATAAGAATAGCACAATGATTAGTAGGGATTTGTATATTACGGAAGGTCCCGCAGGAACCATGAGGTACATAAACGATGTGAGGGACAAAGAAAAGATTCTAAAAAAGGCGATAGTGCGATCTTCTACTGTTAATTTAATGTTCATCCCACCACCCTATTCTCCAGTTTGTGGAAAATTCGAGTTTATTCTAAGCTATGTTTAAAAGCATCATACATGAGAAAAATCACAATAACAAGTTTCGATTTCTAATGATAGCGTTTACTTTGAAAATAAAATGGGTATAATTATTCTTTTTTCATAAAAAATTAACCATCTATATCCAGCTTCTCAAATGATAGCGTATGCAAAATTATCCAGCTCCGCTCCGGGCATGACAAAGAGCCTCTCCCTCCCAGGGACAGGCTCTTTAAAAGACAGGGTCTCTTCAGTTATCCGGTGAATTCATCCGGCACAGTCTATTCAGTCGCCGCCGGAACAGCTTGCTCCAGCTTGGCTTTATTGCATATACAAATTTGATAGCGCTGTTCGCCAACGATATGATACCCGGTGGACAAAATACGCAAGGTATGACTAGGTCCTACCACTTTATGGAGACTGCGGCAACTGATGCAGTAATACTCTCTCAATAGTCTCATCTCCGGCATAGTCTAGAAGTACTATTCTAGAACTGCTAATATTATCTAGAGCATAGCACTGTTTTTTTCTGCATGTCAACAAAAATCTGCAAAATACGACATTATTCCAAGCTCATTTTGAGGAAATAAGTAGAAAAATGTCGTTTTTTTATAAAATATAAGAATTTATATGTTTCAAACGATAACTTAATCTTCTGTTTCCACTTGTCATACATGATTCCGGCAGGTCTGCGGAGAGAGGCCCATATATTTTTTGAATAGCCTTGAAAAATAAAAGCTATCCCTATAATGAAGCATTCCCGCTATCTCCTGCACCTGCAGGGAGGTATTTAGCAGCAAATGCTTGGCCTCGGCCATCTTCAGCCGGTGGATATATTCATGCAGGGGGTACCCGCTGCTCCGCCGCACGGTGCGCCGGAGTGTAGACATGGAGAGATGCAGGTCTTCGGCTATGCGCGGCAGATCCGGCTTTTCATAGATACAGGCATTTAGCGCCTCCCGGATCAGCGGCATCGCTTCCTGCTGCCACGGGCGGCGGCTGCCCTGGAGCTGCAGCGAGCATTCCAGCAGCATCTCCTCCAGCAGCAGCGCAGCCCGGTCCGCATCACCGGGGACATCCCCGGTCATATACGCCAGAACCTTTTCAAAAGACGCTTCCAGCCCTTCGGCCTTATCCCCCCGGGTTACCTCTCCACCCGCAATCATTCCGGCTTCCAGCCATTCAGTGACACGGCTTCCGCTGAAATTAATATAGTATTCATCCCAATACCCGCCTGGCGGCGGTCCGAAGCTGTAGTTATAACCGGGTCTGAAAAAAAACAGGCTTCCCTCATGGACCTGCTGCTCTGGTCCTCCGTTCTCCGTATAAGTTCCGCCTCCTGCGACTATATATACAAGGGCCCAGTGTTCAAAGGTGACCCCCGAACGAAACAGCGTTCTTCCCGGCAGATGGCCGGCTTGCCCGACACGAATCGACTTCAGGCGCAGCCTGGCGGCCTCCACCTTCGGATCAATAATTCTTACTGGATACGGACTGATCATATAATCCATGAGCTTGAGCATACACTGCATTCCTCCATGTGTTCAGGAGTGATATGTTGATAATGAAGATGATCATATTCTACATGAATAAGAGGTGTCCACGCTATGTCTGATGTTGTTCACTTACAGCTTTTTCCCCGGCCGCAAAAGATCACGGTATCCGCAGGACAGTTCCACCTTCCTTCCCGGGGCAGCATTGTGCTGGCCGGTGAGGACCCGGTATCCGCCCTTCCCGCAGCGCGCAGGCTTCAACAGACCGCTTCCGAGGTGGTCCGTCTCCATCTGCCTCTGTCCATAGGCCAGCGGTCTGCCACAGTTCCGGCTTGCACTTTCCGCCATAACTCACTGCTTGCAGAAGGAGCCTACGAGCTGCACATTAACGAAAAAGGACTCATTGCCGCTTACGGTTCTCCGCAAGGCGCTTATTATGCAGCGGCGACGCTGAAGCAGCTCCTGCAGCAGTGCGGCCGGACACTGCCTTATCTGCATATCTGCGATCAGCCGGATTTCGCAGCCAGAGGACTGATGCTTGATATCAGCCGCAACAAAATCCCCACGCTGGATACCCTCTACCGGATCATTGATCTCATGGCGGATCTCAAGCTGAATCAGCTGCAGCTATATATAGAAGGAGCTCCTTTTGCTTATGAGTCCTTCCCGCAGGTGTGGGAGCTGGAAACTCCGCTCACCGGCGATGAAATTCTGCTGCTGGATGCCTATTGCCGCGAGCGGTACATTGAGCTGGTGCCTAATCAAAATAGCTTCGGCCATATGGAGGGCTGGCTGACCCGGCCGGAGTTCAACCACCTGGCAGAGATTCCCGCGGGCTTCATGCTCCCGGATCAGATGTATGATAGCGATTTATACCCGGAAGGATTGTTCATGCATCCCGGCACCTTCCATACGGAGGACCCTGAGGTACTGCAGCTTCTGGGCACGATGTACGACGACCTCCTTCCCTATTTCAGCTCGGAGATGTTCAACGTCGGCTGCGATGAGACCTATGAACTGGGACTTGGCGCAAGTCAGGCGCTGGCCGAGTCTTCCGGCAAAGGTGAGCTATACCTCTCCTTCCTGCAGAAGATTCACGGACTGGTCAAGCAGCGCGGCAAAACCATGCAATTCTGGGGCGATATCATCATCCAGCATCCCGAGCTGATCCCCCGGCTGCCGAAGGATATCATCGCCATGGAGTGGGGGTACAGCGCGGCCCATCCGTTTGAAGCGGATACCCGCAAATTCAAGGAAGCAGGCATCCCGTTCTATGTCTGCCCTGGAACCAGCTCCTGGAACTCACTCACCGGGCGAACGGACAACATGCTCGCCAATCTGCGCAGTGCTGCGGTACATGGCAAGAGAAGCGGTGCTATCGGCTACCTGATTACCGACTGGGGCGATTTCGGCCACTGGCAGCAGCTGCCGGTCAGCTATGCCGGATTTGCTTACGGGGCAGCGCTGGCCTGGAATGTAGAGGGGAATCTGGAGGCGGATGTGGCACATTATCTGAACACGGCAGTCTTCCAAGACCGCTCTGGAACCATCGGGCAACTGCTGCTTGATCTGGGCAACTACTATAAGCTGGAGTCGGGCACAGTCCGCCCGAATGATACGGAGATGTCCATGCTGCTGCGCAGCCATCTGGAGCATGTGCAGCTGGCTACGAAGCTGACTGTAGAGCAGCTTGACAGGCTTGAGCAGTACATCCTCGGCCTTGAAGCCCGGCTTGAGCAGCCGGTTCTGGAATGCAGCGATGCCGGATTGGTCATAGAAGAGCTACAGAGCGGCATTCACTTCGTGAAGCATGCCGTGCAGCTCACCCGCCTCAAGCAGCAGCTCGCCGCAGCCGATTCGCAGCCCCAGGCAGCACTCGTTGAGGCGCTGATCCATGACCTGGATCTGCTGCTGCACCAGTACCGCCAGCTATGGACCCGGCGCAACCGGCCGGGCGGCCTGGAGCGCAGTGTCTCGAAGCTGGTGCGTCTGCGCGGGGAATATGCAGCACTAGCCGCCAAGCTGAGCGGGGCGGCTGTGGAGTAAAGCTTCTTCTACCAACTGGTTGCTGAGTGATCCAAATGAAGCCCCATCATATGGTATAAGGTCCGCTCCAGATAATCATGCAGAAAGAAACGCGAGCTTACAAAATGAGCGGCCATATCGGGAGACTGATACTGTTCCAATGCTGCTGTCATGCGCGGGCGGACCGCCTCTCGCCCACGGCGGTTATGCTGATAAGTGTTCAGCAGAGACTGCCATTCCGCCTCATCCCCGGGATACATCTCCCAGCGGTAGACGTATTTATGGATAGCCCGCGAACGATCTGTAGCCTCTTCAAAATCATGCATCACCGCAATCAGTCCGGCTGCATCTTTGCCCAGCCGGACTTCATTAACCAGCTTCCAGATCAGATTATAATAATCCTCCAGCCTGTACCTTCCCTGAAGCTCATGCGCCTTCCCGGCAGGAATGCCGTGGAACCGCTCCAGGAAGCGGTCAATGTAAGTCTCCGTATCCGCCTGCCGGTTCCAGGCCAGCTCAGCATGAAGCAGCATGGGATACCAGGTCGTTTCAAAGATTCCGTAAGGGACTCCCAGACTGAACGGGCCGGTCCAGTTCGTAGCCACCACGCAATCAAGGTGGAGACGACCGGCTGCTTCAGCCCACTGCCGCAGATTATCCGTCCGGTTATCCAGCACGGGATAATTCTGATGCTCTGCCGAGTCGAAGCTGCGGACCGCCGGTGCCCCCATCACTTCAATGCCGAGAGCCCGGAATTTGTCCGCAAGCTCTGAGACCTCCGCTTCAATATTGCGGCCGTTATAAATCCAGATCATCGCTACACCGCGCGGGTCCAGCTTCGCCAGTTCCTGAGGCGGGCATTTATCCAGCATGTCATGCCAGAATACCGGCGTTCTGCCCCGGCTTGAAGTGAATTCAATCAGCCGGTTCAGAAAGGCGATGAAGGCCCGCTCCCGGATTCCGCCGAAGGCTTCCCGGCATTGCGCACACTCACACAAGCTATACACTTCATCACAGCCTAGATGAATATAAGGGGAGTCTGGATGAGCCTCCATCATCTCCTCCAGCAAATCCGTAATGAGCTGATAGGATTCCGGACGGGACGGGCAGATTTCTCCAGTGGAAGACTCAGTCTCCCGGAGATGCCGCCAACGGTCGTGCCGAAGCACATATTCCAGATGCCCGAAGCTCTGCTGAAGCGGAATAATCTCGATAAAATGCTCCTTCGCAGCGCCCAGCAGCGCCTCCAGCTGCTCCGGATTCAGCGCATGCTGCGGGTGCGTCAGCTCCGGATACTTCCGGAACGGAAACTTGTCTTCGTATTCGATCAGGACCGCATTGATCTTGTAGGTGGAGAAATCAGCCAAATAACGGACCAGCAGCTCCGGCTTCGAGAAGGTCTGGCGGAGGTCATAGTTCATCGCACGCAAACGGGTATCCGGCCAGTCCATAATGGTGACTGCGAATATCTCTCCCTGCGGATTCCGCAACTGCAGCAAGGTCTGGAGCCCATAATACAGCCCGGCGGCATCCGTAGCCCGGATGCGAACGCGATGCTCAGACACCTCCAGCAGGTAACTCTCCTTCCGGCCTTCCAGCAGCGAAAGCTCCGCTTCCGGCACTCCAACTAGCCCGGCTCCCGCTACGCCGTTCTCACCGCTGCCCCCTCCTAACGCTCCTTTCTGCAGACGCTCACCAGCAGACGTTCCCGCCGCGCTGTGCAGCAGCAGAGAATAGCCGCTGCCTTCTGTGGAGCTGGCCAGCTTCGCCGCGGGAAAAGCACGGCGGCAATGCCGCTCCAGCCTTGGCTCCTCCTGCTCCATCATCAGACTCAGCCATACTCCGTCATTGATCTGAAAAGCGCTTCCGTCCCCAAGCTTCAACTGTTGTGGTTCTGGCAGTAAATTATACACGGCTCTCCTCCTTATCTTGCAGCTTTATTCCCCGCTCAGCTGCACGTTCTGCATACGTTCGTAAGCTTCCTTATATACGCCTACCAGCTTATCCACGCCCAGATTGTTCATTTCCTCCACATACTTATCCCATTCGGCCAGATTTCGGGAGCCGGTGACGAATTTGGCGAAGCTCTCATCCCGGTGCTTGTTGATCGCTTCCCCGGTAAGCGAGATCACTTCATTCTCCTGCTCGGTGAAGGCCGGGCGGGGCTGCATGGCGGACGGGTCATACTTGGCCGCTTCTTCATAAGCATGCTTCAGGTTATCGGAGAACAGCGACAGATGGGCATCGAAGTCGATCCAGGTATACGTGCCGCTGGTTTGCAGCCCGGTCTGCTTGCGCATTTCGGTCACATCGCTGTATTCCGGCTTGAACTTGATCGTACCGCCTTCTTTGGTATAGGTCTCCCCCTCCTTGCCCCAGCTGGCAAGTGTACGCCCTTCCTCTGTATAGAAGAAATCCATATAGGCCATGATGTCTTCAATCTGCTTCGAGGTCGAAGCCACTGTCAGACCGCTCTCCAGATAGTGAAAATAAGGATTGAGCTGCTTGCCGCCCGCCAGACCTGCGGGTGGAGCCAGGAACTTCATGTTGTATTCAGGGTTGTCTTTCTGCATCGCATTGTTGAAGAAATCAATCCGGCTGATATAATCGACGGTGACAAAAGACTTGCTGGTAGATACCATATCCTGCCACTGCTTTGTCTGCAGCGAGAGGAAATCAGGAGGAATCAGCCCTTCATCATAGAAGCTTTTCCACATGCCGAGCATTTCCTTATACGCGGGCTCTGTTGGCCCGTAATGCCACTCACTGTTATCAAAATCAAAATATGCGCCCTCACTGGTTCCGAAGTTTATCGTCATGCTGGCATTCAGCTCATCGGGGTTCTGCCCGTAACGGATGGAGAGCGGAAAGCTATCCGGATATTTCGCCTTCAACACCTGAAGAGCTTCATGAAGCTCCTCATAGGTCGTTGGCGCCTTCAAGCCTTCCTTGTCAAAAACATCCTTCCGGTACATCCAGACTAAGCGGTTCGTCTCTCCGAAGCCCTGGTTCGGGAACATATACATCTTCCCGTCTGCGGACAACGCCGCCTTAGCTTCATCAGGATACTGCTGGATCCACTTGCTCAGGTTCGGCATCTTGTCCATATACTCCTTGATATCCACCAGAGCACCTTGCTGGCCGAATTTGTTAGATTCCTTACGGTTCGGCATATATAGGATGTCCGGCAGGTTTTTGGAGGCAATCGCCAGATTGAGGCTTTCTTCAAGCTCCCCGGAAGGCGTCTGCACCTTCAGGGTGACACCGGTCTTCTCCTTCAGCCAGCTCCAGACCGGCCAGGACTCCGAATAAGGAAACGTAGCATTGTTGTCCAGCAGCGCCGTGAAGGTCTTGACTGGCAATGCAGACGGACTTCCCGAACCTTCACTGCCCTCCTGCACAGCAGCTTCCGGCGCGGCTGCATTCTTATTGTTGCCGCTGCAGCCGGAAAAAAGCAGCGATGCCATCACGGTAAGCAGACTTGCAGTCATCCATTTTCTCATATAAGCCACTCCCATTCCTATGAATTGTACTGTTCGTTGTCAGCCTTTGACGGCTCCAATCATTGCGCCTTGGACGAAATACTTCTGGATAAACGGATACACGGCCAGAATCGGAAGTGTTGATACCATAATCGTCGCATATTTCAGCGATTCTTCAACAATCTGATTATCCCCCCCAATACCGGTTACATCTCCTGAGCTGGAGGTGCCGGCAAGGACCATATTGCGCAGCAGTACCTGCAGCGGGAACAGCTCCGAGGAGCGCAGATACAAGAGCGGGCCGAGGAAATTATTCCACATACTCACCGCATAGAAGAGCGCAATCGTCGCAAATGAAGCTTTGGACAAGGGCACGATGATACGGGCAAAGATACCGATGTCATTCAATCCGTCCATACGCCCCGACTCCTCCAGCTCCTTCGGAATGCCCGCGAAGAACGTCCGCATCAGAATCAGATTCCAGGTGCTCACCGCACCCGGCAGCACCATCCCCCATACGGTATCGACCAGATTCAGAGAGCGGACCACGAGGAAGGTGGGAATCATCCCGCCGCTGAAGAACATGGTGACCACAATCAGCATGGTCAAGCTTTTGCGCAGCGCCATATCGCTCCGCGACAAGGCGTAAGCTCCCGTGGAGGTGATGAGCAGGGAGATCAGTGTACCCGTAAAGGTGTAGACGATCGTGTTCTTGTAAGCCACCCAGATCTTGGAGTCCTCCAGTACCACTTTATACATGTCAAGGTTAAAGCCCTTGGGCCAGATAGACACTTTATTCTGGATGACATTAGAATCACTGCTAAGCGACACCGCCAGCATGTGTACAAACGGATACAGCGTAACGGCCACAACCATCAGCAGCGCAATCCCATTGATTATACTGAACAGGTTAATCCGGAATTTCATAATAAGCACCTCTTTTCTACCATAGACTGGTTTCACTTATGCGGCGGCTGATCCAGTTGGCACTATAGATGAAGACCAGACTGATCATCCCCATGAATAGGTCTATGGAAGCGCCGTAGCTGAAATTACCTTGCTGCATACCGACTCTGTATACATAAGTGCTGATAATATCCGCAGTTTCGTAAATCGCCGGATTCTGCATCAAGAAGACCTTCTCGAAGCCAATCTCCAGCACCTGCCCGATATTCAGAATGAGTGTAATGACAATCGCGGGAGAGATACCCGGCAGCGTAATATGCCAGATTCGCCGCAGTCTGCCTGCTCCGTCCATTTCTGCGGCTTCGTACAGTTGGGGATCAATGGCGGTTAGCGCAGCCAGATAGATGATGGTCTCCCAGCCGATATGCTGCCAGATTTCGGAGAGTACATAAATGATACGGAAGAAACCCGGCTCGTTCATGAAGTTAACAGGTCCGATGCCAAGGCCCCCGAGCAGATTATTGATCAGCCCTCCCGTTGGCGAGAGAAACATAATCACCATACTGGCAACAATGACATTGGAGATGAAATGCGGAAGATAGCTTACCGTCTGCACGAGGCGTTTGAAGGATGCCTTCCTTACCTCATTCAGCAGAATCGCGAGCAGGATCGGGGCAGGAAAGCCGAATACCAGCCGGTATAACCCAAGCAGAAAGGTATTCTTCATCAGCAGCAGGAAATCCGGGTTCTCCAGAAACATCCGGTAGTATTTGAAGCCCACCCAGTTACTGGCCCAGATCCCCTTGAACAGATTGTAATCCTTAAACGTGATCACCAGCCCGAACATAGGCAGATACTTGAAAATCAAATAATACAGCAGACAGGGAAGAAACAGCAGCCATAATAATTTGTTCCTTCTCCAGGTCTTCATCACCCGTTCTCTCAGGTGCGGCCGCTCCCGGTTTCTCCCGGCGGTTGTCTCCGGCAGTGCATTTGCTTGCCCCATACGCATTCCCCCTAAATACTGTAGTGATGTTAGCTTATTTCCCCTTTCAAGCCGGGAGTTATGGTTGAATTATAGGAATAAAATCAGTGATAGCGCTATCAGCATGTTATATTACATATCGCCCGATTAGCGATTTTCTAAGAATCGGCGTATAAAAAGAAGAAAGTGCATATTGTCCGTGTGAGCTTTCGGGAGCTATGATGGTATAAAAAGAATGTCCATAGCAAGGGGGACCATCATGCGCAGAAGAACAGACTTTAAATTTGCTTTCAACGCCTTGTTCGTGAAGCTAATGCTGAGCTTTCTCAGCGTTATCCTGCTGCTGGCTTCTTTCAATCTTTTCTCTCATCTATATCTGAGCAAGAAGGTCTATCAGGAGATGGTCCGCCAGAATGAGCTGAGTCTCAAGCAAACCGCCCTGAGCTACGAGAACCATTTCCGGCTGACACAGAACATCATTCTAACCCTTAACCGATCGCATACATGGACGGCCAACCTGGGCCTCTTGAGCCAGGTCCGCGAGAACAGGCGTTATGATGTGGTCCGTGAGGTCAAATCGGATCTGGCGACCGTCTACTCCAACCCGTTCCTGCATATTGAGAACTTCATTCTCTATTTCAAAGAAGCGGATTATGTTTTTGAAAAGGACGGCACAAGCAGTATGAACGATATGTTCTCCAAATATTATGCCAGCAAGGAGTATCCGCCGGGGTATTGGAGCCGGCAGACGATGGGCAATCAGTACATGAGGGTACTGCCTGCAGCTAATTTTAGAGAGAGTACGATGAATTCCTCGCGTCCGCTTGGATCGCTGCTGCCGCTGGTCACCCAGGTTCTGCCCAATAAGGAGGTCTATGGCATTGTCATGCTGAATGCACGCGAATTGCAAACGGCTTACGGGGATGGGAGCGCAAGTCCGTTCTATATTCTGGATGCAGACGGTGTAATGCTGTTCTCCACCTCGGCAGACCGGCCGATATTAGGCGATATCTCCGGGAGCATCAGCTACCATGAGCAGGTCGGAGACCAATATTATTTCTATCAAAAAGGCGAACAGACCGGATTCACTTATGTCCAGGTTACACCAGCCGCTGCAGTGACTTCCGGAATACGCCAGATGCAGCTGCTGCTGGCCGCCCTGCTGACTGCCGCCGTGCTCACCAGTATTCTGTTTTCGCTGTTCTTCAGTTACCGTCTTAACCGGCCGCTGCAGCGGCTGATTGCAGCACTGGAGCGCAAGTCGGGTACAGGCGCGGATAAGCTAAGCAGCGTGAAGGAATTCGCTATCATCGGGGACCGCATGAGCCGTATTCTGGAGACCAACCAATTCATTCAGACCGATCTGGAGCATAAAAATTCGCTGGTGCGCCAGTACGCCTACTCCCATAAAATTAAGAACATCCCCCTGAATCCCAATCTGCTGGATCTGGAGGATGCCCAAGCGGAAGACCGGCCGTATGCAGCCGTGCTGTTCAAGCTCAGCTTCAAGCAGCCGTCCCAGAGCCCGGAGAAGGATACCCTGATGCTGTGGCAGCTGATCCAGCACCTGTTCCTGGGCAGCGAAGGGGATATAGTGGCTGTGCAGCCGGAGCAGAACCAGCTGCTGCTGTTGCTGTTCCAATGCGGACCGCAGAGCGCTATTCTTCAGACACTCCAGACTCTGAAGGAGCTGCTGGAGGTGGAGCCCGCCTTTTATTTGACCATCGCGGTAAGTCCTGTCTACTCCGGAGAGACTCCGATTACCGGTGCTTACGGGATTCTCTCCTCACTGCTTAAAGAACGCAGGCTGAACGAAGAAACCCAGATTATCGTGGAGCCGCGTGCTTCATCGGCCCGTTCCTTTCATGTCAAAGTAACCCATGGGGAGGAGCTGTCGGGCCTTCTGCTGTCAGGCAATGAGGAAGCGGTGCTGGGATGGCTGGCCAGGCAGCTGGAGCAGTTGAACCAGAAAGACGCTGCGGCCGAAGATTTCCGGGCCTTTGCCGCGGGAGCGGTGGAGCAGGCGGGCAAGACGGTAATGAAACTGGGGTTGGAGGAGGCTGTACTGATTCAGCCAGCCCTTAAGGAGAACTTCGAAAGCTTCTATTCCACCGGGCAGTATAAGGAATGGCTTCACGCAATGGTCCGGCCGATCCTTGCCGCCATGCGGGAGAAATCCGAGACCAGAGACCCCGTGCTTGCCTATATGCTGGACTATCTGGATAAGCACTACGGAGAGAATATCAATCTGAATCTTGTTGCAGACAAGCTGAATCTGAGTCCGGGCTATCTGTCCACCTTCTTCAAGGAGAAGCAAGGAATCAATTTCAGCGACTATCTGAACAACCTGCGGATCAGCCATGCCAAGGAGCTGCTGATGAACGTCGACCTGCGCATTCAGGAGATCGCACTCCAGGTCGGCTACCTGAATGTCAATTCCTTCATCCGTATGTTCAAACGCGCCTCCGGCCTTACGCCCGGCGAATACCGCAAAAGCCACGCCAGCGGAGGACTGCCCGCTGTGGAAGACGAGCCTTGAGGCGGTCCGCTTCCTCCGCCTCGATGGTTCATACACACGCAAGTGGAAACGGCTTTGCCGTCCTTTTAAGGACGGTACCGTTTCAGCGAGAAATAGAAGGATAAGTTATCGTGTGAAACATATAAATTCTTATATTTCAAAGAAAAGGCTGCTGATCTAAGCTCAGCAGCCTTCCGTTCCAGTCCGGATTCTCTGTAGTTCCTATTTAATCAACTGCCTAACTCACAGTCAGAACCGGTTTATTGGCTGTGTTTTCTTTGCTGTTGAAGCTTATCGTTGCACCGTTATTGTTCTCAACCTGCAGCTTGAAGGTCATTTTCTTATCGCCGCCGAGCTGGCTGTTCACAAACCCCGTTGCATCGATAGTGTACCAGCCGGCTGTAGATACCTGAATGGTTCCAACCAGCACTGCACCTGTACTGCCCGGCTGATTGTTCCAGGTGATGCCTCCTGTTCCCGACTCTATCCATTCATCACTGCCGGTAAGTCCGTATACCTTCACAGGCGTTGACGCAGATACGGCATTACAGTATATCTTCAAGAGAGCAGAAGCAACGGGTGATCCAGTACGACCGGTAAGATCGAATCTTACAAACCCTTTCCGGTTATAGCCCTCATCCGCATCTCCCTTTACATCGACTGTTGCTGCTGTTCCATAGTTGGTTGCCGCATAGGTGCCGTCTCTTACATAGGCATCTCCATTTGTAATATAGTCGGTTGGTGCACCTGAGGATGCGCCTCCTCCCATGAAGGCGGCCATCGCCATACCCGCTGCATTGCCTGATATCGTAACCTCATTGGTAGCATAATCTCTGCGGTTATCATGCCAGATCATCCGGTTGTCATTGAACTGCACGATACCCGGATCTTCCTGCCCGGTAAGCAGCGGGTCCTGCTGGTCTACAGCGTACTGGCTGCTGGTCTCAAACCCCTCGCTCCAGGCTCCGCGGAGCTGATAATTCGGGTTATTCACACGGTTCAATGTGGTTACACGGTGGCGGGGATTTTTAAACCAGGTGGTACCCGCACCATTTAACTTACTCACGCCCCACGGATTCCTTCCCAGCATGAAATCAATCTGCTGCTGGGCCAGAACCGCATATGTGGTATTTCCGGTTAATTCCTGATACATCATGGCTTCTACCGCATTATTGCTCATGGCTTCATACGTACCCCATTTGGGTTCACTGCTGGTATTCCAGAATTGCCCGTCAGCATAATTCTTTTTCAGGTTCAGATGATTATTCATCCGGCCTGCGGCAGTATTCTTATAAGCCGGATCAAGGGAGGCGACCTCATAGTTTGCCCAGTGATAGGCTCTGGACCAGTTGAGGCTCGTGTTACTTTTGTTGTACCATTCTCCCGCACTGTCACAGAACGATTTCGCTTCTGTTAAATAGGCGGCGGTACCTGTGGCCCGGTAGAGCTCGGCAGCCGCCCAGGCCATATCGTCTTTATAGTCCGTATCCACGTAGAATCCGTCCGCATCCCCAGCAATTCCTGTCCTTGTCTTCCCCCAGGTGTAGATCTGCTTGGCTGCAGTCAAATAGCCGGCAGCTAATGCAGCATTATAGACCGGTCCGGCAGAATCTCCCCATATCTTAGCTCCTAGTGCTAAGGCAGCTGCAGCTTTTCCGGCCAAGTTTGCGCCTGTACCGGCAGGGCATGGATGCACCGGACGCGCCGCGCCATAGATCGTATTGTCATTTTGCGGCCAGGTTTTGCTGCGGGAATCCAGATCATCATTCTCGACATCATGGTCCAGGCCGTCGGCTACTTCCATATACAGAATCTGGTTGGTGTTGTCCCACAGCTTGAGAATGAAATCAAGACCTACCTTCGCTTCCGTCAAAGCTCCGGCCGCGCCTCCGGGAGCAGGAAAAACTTCCGGATGGTGGATATAAGTCGTTAGCATCACATCCGTAACATGTCCGATGGTGCTCAGAAATTTGATATAATCCGAGGCATCATGCCAGCCCCCGGTAAAGTCCTTGGTGCCGGAAGCACCATCCGGCTTTCCGTCAATGGATGAGTTCGTTCCCGTCATATGGCATACGCTATGATCCTGCGGACTGGTATTTCCACACCGCTGCACTTTGAAGAACTGCATGGACAGGTCGGCCAGACTGCTGTAAACCGAATTGCTTATAGCGAAGACCGGGGACTTATAGGCGTTGATTTTTATATAATATCCGCTTCCGGCAGTAGTTAGTGCACTGAAATCTATAGCATAGGAATAAGCACAATTTGCACCACCCGCGTCACCCCAGCTCCCTTTACTGGCTGTGGTAATGGTTCCGTTCAATACCGAGGTGTTGTTTGAATTGAACACATCATATCTAACTCCGCTCAAGCCCGTGCTTGATAATACGATGGCTATTTTACCCGCAGCCGGACTGTATCCAACCTGGTTAACCCTTATAAATATGCCGCTTACACTAGCTTGAACCGAATCTGGTGAATTCATATCTTTGTACACGCCCTTTCATTGTTCACGTGCAAGGTGCTGTAATTTATATGAAGCCGCCCGCCTCACCCAATCACCTCCATGAAGTCATCTAAATGTCAGGCTGTAAACCGCTGCGCCTTGGAGCGGTGTACCTGCATTATAACCAGTCCTATCATGGGAATTAAATCCTCATCTGTTATTTATATCGTCTTTTTTACGGATAGCGAAGAAAATGAATACATACATGGCAAAGTGTATAGGGTCAGTGTCCGATGCAATAAGAAAAGAAACCTTTCCGCCGACATGGAAAGGTTTCTTTGTACGTCACTCCGCCGCCCAAGGCTGGGCAACGGATAGGACCGTCTCCCCGCTGGCCGCCGCCTGCTCCATGAGCAGGGCCAGGTATTGGTCCTGGCAGCCCTCTGCCAGACTGTAGAATGAAGGGCCGCCCTCTACATGCCGCTGCATTCTATCCAGGCACTCGGCGATAGCAATCTCCTCATCCGTGAGCCGGGCAGGAATAAATGGATTGCGGTACAGCCACTCCCCCTCCCCCATGATTCCGCGGAGATACAAGCCTTCCAGATTGCCGCCATGACCGGCATCTATCCGCCGCAGCTTGGTGTAGACCGGAGTATCATAGCTCTGTAGCCAGGATACCTCGTCATTCATGATTTCACCGCGCTCTCCCCGGACGAGCAGCCTGCTGGCCCGGATCCAGGAGAAATACTGGTCACGGGTGAAATCATAGACTCCAAGCTTGTCCCCGAAATCTAGGGTAGCCAGTGTCTGCCCGGTCTGTATCAGCTCCTCCGCAAGAGGAGGCCCGCTGCGCTGCGGCCCCTTCATAATAACTGAACCGAAGCTCCGGGCCCGGATAGCCGCCTGCTCGAAGCGGACATCCAGCAGCTTGCGGATCAGGCTGATCCCGTGATAGCCATGGGCCACCGATACCTGCGCCTGACTGATCCTCCCGAGGTGTCCCGAGCTGGCCAGCCTGATTCTGGCTGCGTGCATCGGCTGGAACATATACTGCTCTGCAATCTGGATGACAGCTGAACGGTCCACCGCATTCCATAGCTGAATAAGCTGTTCCAGATCCGGCGCAGGAGGCGTCTCGGCCAGGATGGGAACCCCCTCGGCAGCCAGTCTAATGATGCTTTCTTTGCTGACTTCGCGGTTCAGGCAGATTACCGCGAAGGAATAACCGCCCGCTGCAAGAAATAGTTCCTGCGAGGTGTACACTTCAACTCCCCATATTCTCTTCAATTCTTCGGCTTTATCCTTATTGCGGACGTACATGGCCGCAATAGCAAAGCGCTCAGGAAGGGCCTTGGCGATCCGCAGATAGAATTCTGCCCGCCAGCCTCCGCCCACCAGTCCAAATCTGATGATTCCCATGACCCCACTCCCCTTCTGTAATTACTCACTATGGTCTATTTCTGGTATTTCCCTGCCCCGCCAGTACTAAGTTTCGTGGGTAGAATAGCCCGATTCCCCTTCCCGGACCTACTTTCCAAATTTTGATTGAAATAGGACGGACGTAGGATTATAATCAGATCAAATAGCCACTTTTTACCTAATATTTTAAATAAAATACATAATTGACAGGAGGCAGCCCTATGGATTGGCTTCATGCTTATGAGGATGAGCTCCGTGTGGTCTTTGAGGAGAACCGCAGGGTGATCTCTGCGTTTCCAGAGCCGCTTAACGCCCGCGGCCTGTCATATCTCAATCAGTTCAACGTGTTCAACCCGGACAGCCACAAGAATTATATATGTTACCTGCTCCCCTTCTGGCTCCAAGACCCTTGTGGCCTGAATCCTGAACTGGCCCGCAGGATGTCCGCAGGTAATGTCTTCCTCATGCTCTACTTCTTCCTCCAGGATGACCTGATGGACAGTCCGGAGGCCTCGGCGATGCAAGCTCTACCCCTTGCCAATTTGCTCTATGTGGAGTTTCTTGCGACCTACCTTCCGCTGTTCCCGGCGGACTCCCCCTTCTGGCCCTGCTTCAGCCGTTACATCAGCGAGTGGGCAGACAGCGTGAGCGGTGAAGCCGGCAGCGATTACTTCCTGAATGACCGCATCCGTATTTCCCATAAGGCCAGCCCGCTTAAGCTCAGCAGTACGGCCGCACTGCTGCTCTCAGGCCAGTCCTCTTCTATTCCCGAAGCCGAAGAAATGATCCACACAGTACTGTTGACCCTGCAGATGCTTGACGACTACGAAGATTGGGAGCAGGATCTGGAGGACAGCAGCTATAACTGCCTGTTGTCACTGGTACGCTCCAGTACCGGGATGGCCGCAGGAGAACCACTGACTGAAGCAGCAGTGAAGGACTTCATCTATGTAACAGGAGGAATGACTGGATATGCAGCAACGGCCCAAACCAACCATCTGATGCTAGAGAAGGCAAGTTTACAGCTGCCCTTGCTGGTATCCTTCCATCTCGTACTCGTGCAGAACCTGCAGCAGATCGCCGCGGCCATTGAAGCACAGAAGCAATTGCTGCTGGGCGGAGGGCTTGATTACTGGCTATCTTCGCGCTCGAATCTCTCATAATTTATGTAAATAGCAATAGAATTATAGAAAGGGCTATGCTATACTAAAAAGGCAATTATAACCATTTCGAAAGGGTGATTCTATTGTCAGTAGGAGTTCTTAAGAATCAGGTGATTCAGAAGGCGTGGGAAGATCCGGCTTTCAAGCAAAGACTGCTTGCAGATCCGAAGGCAGCGCTCCAGGAAGCGCTGGGCATCAACCTTCCTGACAACATTACACTGAAGACCGTAGAGGAAGGCTCGAATGAATTCTACCTGGTCATTCCCCCAAGCCCTTCTTCCGATGTAATGAAGACACGTATCACCCCAATGGGAACCTGGTAGCATACTCAAGTCATACTATTAACGGGAGTTGGAATCGTCCGGCCCTTCTGCACGCGGCAGAATGGTGATGGACTCGGTTCCGGCTCCTTTTTTGCTCATAAAACGGATTTCGCCTTCCATCGCTTCAATAATACGGAAGGTAACCATCAGCCCGAGCCCCGTGCCCTTCGTCTTGTTGGAGGAGAAGTAAGGCTCGCCCAGACGGCTAAGCACAGCCGGTTCCATGCCTGCCCCGTTATCCTTGATATGAATATGCACCTTATCCCCCCGGCTGTAAGCCAGCAGATGAATCGTGCCTTCCTCCCCCAGGGATTCAATGCTGTTCTTGATGATATTAATCATCGCCTGCTTGAACTTCGAGGAGTTCCCTTTGACCCGCAGACCGTCTTCCACCTCCAAAATCATTTTGCCTCCGTTCAAATGGCATAACGGCAACAGGATGCTCTGGATATGCATGAACTCTTCATTCACATAGAGCAGGGAGATCTGTTCGAATTCCGGCTTGGCAAAGGTCAGAAAATCAGTAATAATACTCGCCGCCCGGTCCAGCTCACTGAGCGCCATGGACAGGTATTTCAGCTCGTCCCCGCTCGACTTCTCGCTGAGCAGCTGGAGGAAGCCCCGGGTCACCTGGAGCGGGTTACGCACTTCATGAGCTACCGATGCTGCCAGCTCGCTGATAATCTCCATTTTCTCCGAACGCTGCAGTTCGTTGTTGAACAGCTCCAGCTCCTGCGAATACTTCACCACTTGGCTGTGGTTCTGCGCCAGCCGCCGCCCCAGAATCACAATCAGCGAGAGAATGAACACAACCAGCGCCCACTTCCAGTAGAAGAGATCATAGTTCCCGCGTCTGAGATAATACCACAGCAGCTCCAAGACCCCGGTAAGCGCAGCCGTACCGAAGCCGCATGCGAAGATGATCGCATCCTTGTTGCGCTTCAGAGAGAACACAACTACACAGCCGATCAGCAGGATGAACTGAAGAATCATAATAATGCCGACAATGTTGGTGGAGATGAAGTAGTAGAATTTCAGATACCGGCCCCCGGAAAGTGCATTTATAATAAGGAGGACACAGCAGAATAAGGAATAGGCCATCTGGAATTTGCGGAACCTGCGGATGATGCCGTATTTGCCCGCGCCGAATATTTTCTCGAACAGGAAGGTCAATGCGGGTAACAGGGACAACAGCGCCACATCGAACAAAAATACACTGAGCCCGCCTAAATAGCTGTAGAAGGTATAAGTGAAGGGAGAATAGGTGACAGACAGCACACCGGTAGAGGCAATGACAATGGACAGCGAAGCCGCCACAGGGAAATACTCCTTGTTCAGGAAAAATGCGCACACAAACAGCACCGCCGCCACAAAGATAAACGCGCCGCCCAGAATCACATCTATAAGTCCGTTTTTGATATAATCCTTGATTAGAATACTGTGTTCACCGAGCATCACCTGCTCTTTGATTCCGATCCGGTCCTGGAGTGTCTGCGTCCAGATATAGAGCGTCTTTCCGTTATCCCGCATGTCCAGGGGCACAAGCACGGAATAATTATCCATAATAAAGCCGCGGTCCCCTTCAAAAACCAGCCGGTCCTCCACATACACCTTCACATGCAGCGCATAGATTGTCTGGATATAGACGGAGGGGGACACATAATGATAGGAGGGCAAAGTAATCTTAGTCCAGGCGGAGGATACCCCGGAAGGCTTGCGCGGCATCTCGGCCTTCGCCTCCACATCGATCCACCCCTGGTCTTCCGTTACCGGAGCCTGGAGTCCGCCATCATCCGGCCCCTCCTGCCACTTCATCTGCCAATGTCTGATCTCACTGGCGGGGGAGGCACTTTGCGCGGATACCAGAAGTCCTCCGCAGGTTAGGCAAAGCAGAAACAATACGAACGCTGTATGTAAACTTTTGACCATCAAAGACATGCAAGCACCTCAGAGGAAAGTTTTAGAAGCAAAGTTCTGTAGTGTTAATATTTCGCCCCATACTCTGCCCATCCCTTCAAAAAAACGGAATAAACAAAAATATTTTCTAATTACTGGTGGAGGCCGGCAATTTAATAAGCACCTCGGTCCCTTCGCCCTTGCGGCTGTTGAACTTAATCGTGCCGTTCATCGCTTCAATAATACGGAAGGTGACCATGAGGCCAAGCCCCGTACCCTTGGTCTTATTGGAGTAATACGGCTCGCCCAGCCGGGCCAGCTCGCTGACCTTCATTCCCTCGCCGTTATCCTTCACGCTGATGATTACCCAGTTGCCTGTCCTCCAGGCCGTTACGACAATCTGCCCCTCCTCCTGGAGTGATTCAATGCTGTTCTTGATCAGATTAATGAATGCCTGCTTGAACTTGGCCGGACTGCCCGTCACTTGAAGCTCCTGCTGCAGACGCAGCTCTATTGAGCCGCCCTGCAGATTAGCCAGCGGCAGCAGGATTCCCGACACATGCTTCAGCTCCTCCGAGACTTCGAATACATCCACGATTTCAACGCCCGGCTTCGCAAAGGTCAGGAAATCGGTAATGATCACCGAGGCCCGGTCCAGCTCCCCCACAGCCATCTTCAGATACTCCTTCTCCTTATTACCGGAGCGTTCCCCCAGAATCTGCAGGAACCCGCGTGTGACCTGGAGCGGATTACGTACCTCATGGGCTACAGAGGCGGCAAGCTCACTGATAATCTCCATTTTCTCCGAACGCTGCAGCTCATTATTGAATTTCTCCAGCTCCCTGGCGTATTCCAGCGCCTTCTCATGGCTTCCCGCAAACCGTTTCCCCAGAATAGCAATCAGGGAAAGAATGAATACCACCATGCCCCATTTCCACCAGTACAGATGATATCTCTCCATGGAAAGGAAGTACCGCAGCAGCTCCGCCACGGAGACCAAGGCAAATACAGAGAAGCCGGCAGTGAACAAGATGGCATCGGAATTGCCTCTGCGGGCATAAGAAAACGCCAGATACAGCAGGTAGATAAACTGGGCAATCATTAGTACACCGGTTGCGTTAATAGTCAGAAGCGAATACAGCGCGTCCAGCCGGAAGGAAAGTGCGGCATTCAGAATAAGCGCTGCGGTACAGAACAAGGAATAGGCCAGTTGAAATTTACGCACACGGGCAGTGAAGCCACGCTTGCCCGGTCCGAATAACTGCTCAAAATAAAGCGTGAACGCCGGCATAATGGTAAACAGGGCCAAATCGAAGCTGATCTGCCTCAGACGATCCCCCCGGCTTAGAATCAGCGTCAGAAACGGGGAGTACGTCAGCAGCAGCACTCCAAAGGACAGGATGACCAGGGCCAGAAAGAAACCGCTGTAGAAAAATTCCGGCTTAAGAAACAGCAGGCAGATCAATAATGCTCCGGCCATGAAGATCATGGCGGCTCCGAGCACAACGTCAACCAGATCCTGCTTCACATAAAAGGACAGCAGCTGATCGTAGCTGCCTACCCTTACATCCCCCTCAATTCCGAACTCCCCGCTGCCCGCATTCCACAGATAGAGCGGCTTCGCACTGTTCTGTGCCGGGAGCGGAATCAGCACCTTGTTGCCACTATATTCCACATCCCCGCTGGAATCGTAGATTAGCCGGTTGTCTATATATGCTTTCAGGTTGTCGCCAAATACTCTATCGATCAGAATTGCGGGGGTTGCTCCAGCAGGAGGCAAGGTAAGCCGCATCCAAGCAGAAGCGGTACCAGATGGCGGAAGGGGCCTGGCCTCCCTGGCACGCACCCATGTCCATTCGTCGGCCCGCCCTGCAATTGCAGCTTCTATACCGCTATTTCCAGCTGTTTCCCACTTCAGCTCCCAGGCCGGAATTTCCGCTTCGGTATGTCCGTCCCATTCTATGGCGATTCCCGCCGGAATGATCGTTATTATAAGCAGCAGCATAATAAGGACTGCGGCTGTTTTGGTTGATGCTAACTTCATTGTGGCACCTCAGTGAATCGTTAGTTGTATTTATATAGTCCATATGATTCTTATTTTCGACAACGTTTGCACAATACCTGCCATCAGACTGCAAATACCCTCGAAACAGCTCGTTTAATTCATCTATTCCGGTTATTCTGCCGGAGAAATGAATATATTAATCAGATGGCCTGCCTGGATGACGGACAGATTCGCCGCCGCTTAAACGGGTATAGTTGTACTATAAGATGAAGAAGACCTACAACAAGGGAAAAGGGAGCTGATTGACGATGGGTAACGAATTCAATAAGACGGAAGCCGACTTTGCATATGAGCGCTATACCAAAATGGGCGGTGTCTCCCCGGAGCAGGATATCCCGCTGGAAGAATTGCGTCCGCTTGGCACGATTACTGAGCCAAGCCCCAGTGAGGAAACTGCAGGCGCCGGGAACCGCCCGCTGGAATCTGCACTGGCCAGTCATGACCCTGCTCACTTCACACCGATCGATTTCGACGGTGTAGTGGATGACGGCTCGGACCCGGCGCTTGAGAGCGATCCTATTCTTGCAGCCGACATCGGCCTGAATGTGCCGGACGCCGGGCTTGGGCCGCGCGCAGACCGTCCCGCTCCCGCTTCCGCCACCCCCGGTCCGCAGCGGGATGAGCTGCTGGAGTCGGATGCTGTATACACGGCCGGCGCAGCCGGATTGACCGGCAGCGTCATTGATTATGCGGATACGGAGGAAGAGGTGACCGGAGAAGCGGAGGAAGCCGCTCCGCTGGAGGATGTCCCGGATGCGGATGAACTCGTTCCCGGAAGCAGCGTTGACCCGGTCTCCCCGGACCCTGATGCCATGCCAGGTACCGATGTGCTGAACGGCTCGAACGGTGACGAGTAGATACGGCTAAGCGTCCCTGCCAGAGCGTCCCCCCTACTACAGGTTCATATTGACTTTTGGAGACAATCGGCTTACGATAGTTTCATTCAATTGCGGCGATGGAGTTCGCCATAACCGCCCTTCGGGGCTAATGACTCCTACCAGTGGTTAACTACGCTGGTAGGAGTCTGTTTTGATTTCAGGGTAGTATTGATTTCGTGTCGGGGGGCATTAGCGATAATGAAGAGGAAATATGAACGATGGGCCGAGCTTGCAGCGCGCCAGAGCCAGCTTGCGCTCTGGAGTACATTCATCAAATGGGTGATCCTGGGGGGAATGGTCGGGCTGCTGGCAGGAAGTGCCTCGGCTTTGTTCCTGGCCAGTCTGAACGCAGTCACCCAGGTAAGGCTGGAGCATGCCTGGCTGCTGTTCCTGCTTCCGGCGGGAGGCGCGCTCGTCAGCGGAATGTATATGCGTTACGGTAAGAGCAGCAGCAAGGGGAATAATCTGATTCTGGAGCAGATCCGTGAGGGCAACGAAGCGATCCCGCTGCGAATGGCCCCGCTGGTCCTTGGCGGAACGCTGATTACCCATCTCTTCGGCGGCTCTGCCGGACGTGAAGGTACGGCAGTGCAGATGGGCGGCAGTCTGGCAGAAGCACTCGGCCGCTGGCTCAGAATCGGCCCGGTGGACCGCCGAATCCTGCTGATGTGCGGCATCAGCGGCGGCTTCGGGTCCATCTTCGGCACCCCGCTGGCCGGAACGGTGTTCGGCCTGGAGGTGATCGCCATCGGGCTGATCAGCCACAAGGCGCTGCTGCCCTGTTTTGCCGCCAGCTTCACCGGCGATCTGGTAGCCTCCCGGTTATGGGGCGTTCACCATATCCATTATCAGGTAGATGTCTTCCCAGCTATGGATGCACTGGTGCTGGTCAAGGTTATAATCGCCTCCATCCTCTTCGGCCTGTGCAGCCTGCTGTTCAGTGAGCTTACCCATTATCTGAAACGGACCTTCACCGCCATAATCCGTAATCCTATGCTCAAAAGCGCCGCCGGCGGGCTGATCATTATTGCCCTGGTCTACATAGCCGGTACCCGGGACTATCTGGGGCTGGGACTTCCGCTGATCAGCAGCTCCTTCGAAGACGGCGTATCGCCCTTCGCTTTTCTATGGAAGCTGATTTTCACCGCGTTCACTCTGGGGACCGGCTTCCAAGGCGGCGAAGTGACGCCGCTATTCGCCATCGGAGCTTCCCTGGGCAGCAGCCTGGCCGGAGTGCTTCATCTATATGGGCCTTTTCTGGCCTCGCTTGGCTTCATCGCTGTCTTCTGCGGAGCCACCAATACACCGCTTGCCTGCTTCATTATGGGTATCGAGCTGTTCGGCTCCGGCGGAGCGGTCTATATGTTCATCGCCTGCATCATCAGCTATCTGTTCTCCGGGCACAGCGGAATCTACAGCTCCCAGCTCATCGGCATCTCCAAAAGCGCCTTACTGCCGGTTCCCGAAGGAACGACGCTCGCTTCCGCCAAAGAGCTGCCCGCACCAAAGTAGCAGAATCCGGCAGACCGCAGAAGCAGACTTTGCCAGAAGCAGGACAAAGAAGGTATGATACAGAGGTGAATATGCCAGATTATTTAAGGATAAAAGGAGAGATTCTGAAGTGAAGTCTATCACAAGAAAACCCGTCATCCTGCTTGCGGTGATGTGCCTGATGCTCGTCATTCTGGCGGGCTGCGGCAATAAGCCAGTGAATAATAATGCCGCCGGTAATGGTAACAGCAGTTCCGGAGCAGGCAGTGAGGCCACAGCAGCACCGCAGGAGAGCGCTGCTGCTACAGAAGGCGTGCCTTCAGCCACAGCCAGCCATCCGGTGGTTACGATTGAGATGGATAACGGCGCTGTAATTAAGGCCGAGCTGTACCCCGAGGTTGCCCCCAATACGGTCAACAACTTCATTTCATTGATTAAGAAGGGCTTCTATGACGGAACCATCTTCCACCGGGTTATTCCAGGCTTCATGATCCAGGGCGGAGACCCGGATGGCACAGGAATGGGCGGACCGGACTACAGCATTGCCGGAGAATTCAATAACAACGGCTTCACCAATAATCTGCTGCATACAGAAGGCGTGCTGTCCATGGCGAGAAGCCAGGATATGGACTCTGCCGGCTCCCAGTTCTTCATTATGGCCGCAGCTTATCCAAGCCTTGATGGCGATTACGCTGCCTTCGGCAAGGTCACTGAAGGACTCGAAGCGGTCCAGGCGATCGTCAGTCTGCCGCGTGGCAAGAATGACCGTCCGGATCAGCCGCCGGTCATGAAGAAGGTCACCGTTGATACGCTTGGCGTTACTTATCCCGAGCCGCAAAAAGCACAATAAGCAGCCTGCAAGCTGGCTGCACAGACTAGTCGTGCTCCAAAATCCCAAAATCCACACAGAAGAGCCATCCCCCATAGCCGGAGGATGGCTCTTCTTCGCAACTGAAGGATATTTGAAGCATGCAGCTTCTTATTGGAAGTGGGTGTGCTTCGTTCTCCACGAATGGATAAAAAGCAGAATAAAGTCGAAATTAGGCACCCCGACTGGGGACTTATCTCCGGCTAAGGGCATGCTGTCCGTTCCGCAGGAAGGTGCTGCGGCTATTGCGCAGCAGGGATATCCTTTCTTCTGCCAGCTGATCCGCAGCCGCATAGGCCGGAATCCCCTTCAGGCGGGAAATCTCCAGCACACGGGTGATGCTGTCATAGATTCGGGCTATCTGCTTGTACGCCCGTTCCTTGTGGTAACCGTTCAATTCATCGGCGATATTAATAACGCCACCGGCGTTAATCACATAGTCCGGGGCGTAGACAATCCCCATCTTGTGCAGCGCATCTCCGTGACGCGGCTCCTTGAGCTGATTATTGGCGGCTCCTGCAATCACCTTGGCTCTAAGCCGCGGGAGCGACTCATCATTAATGGTGGCACCAAGCGCACATGGCGCATAGATGTCACAATCTGCCCCAATAATGTCGGCCGGGTCTACAGCCGTTGCCCCGTAAGCCTGGACGGCCCGGTTCACTGCCTCACTATGAATATCTGCTACCAGCAGGCGTGCACCTTCTTCATGCAGATACTTGCATAGTGTAAAGGAGACATTGCCGACACCCTGCACGGCGACGGTTCTGCCTGCCAGGGAATCACTGCCGAAGGCAGCCTTCGCTGCGGCCTTCATGCCTTGATATACGCCGAAGGCTGTAGCCGGTGAGGGGTTGCCGGACGAGCCGTAGGAAGCCGATATTCCGGTAACGAAGTCGGTCTCCTGATGGATAATATCCATATCCTCTTCCGTAGTGCCTACATCCTCTGCTGTAATGTAACGGCCGTTCAAGCCCTGTATGTATCTGCCGAAGGCGCGGAACATCGCCTCGTTCTTGTCAGTGTGCGGATCACCGATAATGACGGTCTTACCGCCGCCCAGATTCAGCCCGGCCACCGCATTCTTATACGTCATGCCTTTAGCCAGACGAAGGGCGTCGACAAGCGCCTCCTCCTCCGTTGCATAGGTCCACATTCTCGTTCCGCCCAGTGCCGGTCCCAGCGTGGTGTCGTGAATCGCAATAATCGCCTTCAGCCCCGATGCCTTATCCTGACAAAACAGTACTTCCTCGTAATCCTCCCGCTCCATCGCCGCAAACAATTCCATACGCTTCATTTCTCCTGTCTTTTCTTATGTACATGTTACGTTTCATAACAAAGCTAGTCGTTCCGGAATGTATTGTCAAGTTCATTTGTCCCATTTTCATCTTTTTTCATAAAAGCGCATCAAGCAGCAGACCCCGAACCTCACGCCTGTTGTAAGCACATGTGGTGGAGTCTGCAAAGGGATCAGGCCCAGTATTGATCTGGCCGGTACTCGATTTCGGACTGAACAGCTATTGTTAAGCGCCCGGAGTCCGCATCATAGCTTACAGGCTGATCTCCGACGTAGTACCAATGCTTGATGACCGGCCCGTCCGCAGGCTCCTCGAAGCGGAATACATTAAGCTCCGCCTTCAGCTCCACCACCGCAGCGCCCTTATCTGCCGCAACATTCGTCAGGGTGATCAAGGTCAGCCCGCCCTGCTCATCGAAGGTGTATCCTACTCCCTCCATGCTGTTCACAAGCATGCGCCCGGTTACGGAATGCTTCACCAGCACTCTTTCCTGTTCTGCCATTCGAGCTCCTCCTTCATGTCTGTATCCCGCCGCCGCTCATTACGGCAGATCAATCACCATGACCAGTATATTCTCATCAGCCTTCAGCTCCAGCTGCGCTATGTCCTCGATTCTTGCCGAATCGCCCGGCTTCAGCACATCCTCCCCGTTCAGGGTAAGCTGCCCTTCAATCAGATATACAAAGCTGCGCCGCCCCGGCTCCTGCCGGAAATCCAGTTGCCCGCCCGCTTCGGCCTTCCCCAGATATATCGTCATATCCTGGGCTATTCCGACAATCTCCTCCGACGCTTCGGCCGCTACTACCGGAAGCAGGCGTCCTTCAAGCTTGGCCGGATCGAAGCGTCCGGTTGCATAGGAGGGAGCCGTCCCCCGGGTCTTGGGCATGAACCATAGCTGAAGCAGACGGACCGGCTCACTGTCCGAAGGGTTATGCTCCGTATGAATTGCGCCGGTCCCTGCCGACATCCGCTGGATGCCGCCGAAGGACGTCTGCGCGACATTGCCCAGGTTATCCTCATGACGAAGCACGCCGGACAGCACAATGGAGACAATCTCCATGTCACTGTGCGGGTGGGCGCCGAAGCCTTTTCCCGGAGCAATCGTATCATCGTTACAGACACGCATCGGCCCAAAGGCCGTGTTATCCGGATCATAGAAATCCCCGAAGGAGAACACATGACTGCCCTTCAGCCAGCCGTAATCGAACTGGTGCGCAGACGCAGCAGGATAGATTGTAATCAATGGAACCGCCTCCTGTGGGTATTATGAAGTGGTCGATATCTGCAGTTCAGAAACGATGAACCATTTCTTGGACGCAGCATCCTTGAAATACACCTGAATCATATAGTTCCCCTTGTCGGTAACCTTATAATTATACGCTGCCGATTTGAACCAGAAGCTGTCCTTCTTCTCTGTAATGGGCTGGTTATCCACAACATCCGTCTTGCCCGCCGGGTCTGTAATGGTGATCTTTAGATCGGAGATATCTGTTTTGAGATCATCCACCTGCACCAGGGCAGAGAAGGTATTGCTGGTATCCATTCTGACTTTGCCGAAAATCTTGCCCTGCTCATCCAGCAGCACCGTGTTCACATTAGGCTTGTAGATCTTGACCGTCCCTGCTGACTCGTCCACGGATACAATCGCCTGCATATTCTCGGAAAGCTGTTCCACAGGCACATAGACCCCGCCGTCCGAGGATAGTGCAGACTGCTTAAGCAGCATATTATTCACATAGAATGAGAGATCTGTTTTGCCGGCAGCAGCATACAGCAGGCCTCCTCCCGAGACCATCATCAGGCACATTGTTGAAATCGCCAGCTTGCGCATCTTCCCCATTATTCCCGTCCCCCTCTATAATGTCCTATGCTGTATATACCCTTCAGACGTCAAGGAGTTGCTGTGAATTGTAAAATAAAACCGGCTGTACGTTTTTCCTGAGGAAAAGGCACAGCCGGTCACGGGACAACCTTCTTACTCCGGGTATACCCGGAAGCAGCAATTACAGCTTGGCGATCGTCTCGGTGAGAACCGGTACAATCTGTGATTTACGGGACACTACACCCTTCAGCACAGCCTTGTTATCATCCAGCTTCACATTGTAAGCCTGCTCTACAGCGCCTGCTACGCGGCCCAGGGCGAGACCCACGGAATCGTTGTTCAGGATATCGGTAACCACGAACAGGAACAGATCCAGTCCCTTATCGTCAATAATCGCGGTAAGCGCTGCTTCCAGCTCAGGTTGCTTGGACAGGACATCATTCACATCCACAGCGTTAACCTGGGCAATCTCCACCTTATATTCACCCATCTTGAATTCCTTGGCATCCAGAGAGATCAGCTGGGCAATGCTCTTGTCGCTCAGGTCTGCACCGGCTTTGAGCATGTCCAGGCCATAGCTCTCGGCATCTACTCCGGCAATAGCCGCCAGCTCACGCGCAGCAGCCACATCCTGCTCTGTGCAGGTCGGCGATTTGAACAGCAAGGAATCGGAAATGATAGCGGACAGCATCAGACCGGCGATGTTCTTAGGAATGGCCACGCCATTCTCTTTGTACAGCTTGTTCAGAATGGTAGCTGTACAGCCGACCGGCTCAGCCCGGTAATACAGCGGATAGGCGGTCTCGAAGTTCGCAATCCGGTGATGGTCAATAACTTCAACCACACGGACCTGATCGATATCATTCGCACTTTGCTGGCGTTCATTGTGGTCAACCAGAATCACTTGTTCCGCTTCGGCGGCTACGTTCTCCACCAGACGCGGTGCTTCTAGCCCGAAGTGATCGAGGGCGAACTGAGTCTCTCCGCTGATGTCTCCGAGCCGGACCGGCTCAGCATCCCAGCCGAGTTCCTTCTTCAGTGCGGCATAGGCAATTGCCGAGCAGATCGTATCTGTATCCGGGTTTTTGTGACCAAAGATCAAAGTTTTTGTCATTTCCAATCTCCTTACTATGTTTTTGTGAGAATAATATACCATACATTGATAGAACCCTGCCAGATACCTGTAAATATCCGGCCCGGGTTAGCTCTTGGTATGCTCCTGCACCGCCTGTACAGGCTGCCCCCGCTTCGTCTTCGGCAGCGCCTCAGGCACATCTTCCCCGGAGAGCGGTTCGTTATCCGAGAACAGATCCGGGTTCTCTCTGAGCATGCCGCTCAGGATACGCGTAGTCTCTACCGTGCCGCAGAGCATGACCCCGGCATCGCCGAAGCTGCCCCTGCGCAGCGCCCCGCCGTCCTCCAGCACGGATTCCACCTTCCAGAAATGCTGCGACCAGGACAGTCCGCAGTGTCTGCGCGAAGGCACCGCAATCTCCCGGCCTTCCGGCGTCACGGTATAGAGCGCCTCATGCCCGTCCGTCATCCGGCCGGGAATATCCACCCACTCTTCAATGCCGTGAATGAACGTATTCCTCCGCAGATCTACACCGAGCAGCATAATCTCCGCACCCCGGTCCAGCAGCTTACCGTAGACAGAGCCGCGTGCACAAGGCGTATCCCAGCGCTCATCTCCGGCTGTGAACACCGCTGCATCCCTGCCCAGCGCCGCCACTGAATGCGTGGGATGCCAGGAACGGATCACGTTCGGCCGCTTACGGAACAGCTCCGGCAGAATCCCCACGCAGACGGGCGACTCCAGCACCGAGAAGCGCGGATTCTGCCCGTCGATATAAGACCAGGTATGGGTCGGCAGGACCAGCAGCCCCTCCTTCATATATTCTGAGAGAACATCCAGTACGGTATCTGCTCCCCCTTCCACTTCACCAATGCTTTTGAGCGAGGAGTGGACCAGCAGTGTCCCCTGCGGATCGATCCCCATCCTCTCCAGCTGCTTCATCAGACTTGATCTGGTGTGCATGTTTAACCCCGCTTTCCTGAATAATAAATACCAGCTTGAAATACACCTTGCAAAATTACTCATTTACTATTAAAATTATAGTAACTTAATATTAATAAGTAATTTTTCATATAACAATCACCCCAAATTCCAGGAGGTATTCCCATGAGTTTAACACTAAAAGGACTTCACCATGTATCTGCCATTACCGCCAAAGCGCCGGAGAACTACAAATTCTATACCGAAGTGCTCGGACTCCGCTTGATTAAGAAGACCGTCAACCAGGATGACGTATCTGTCTATCACCTGTTCTACGGGGATGAGACCGGGAATCCCGGCACGGAGCTTACCTTCTTCGAGCTGCCTAACGCAGGGCGCAACCGCGATGGCAACAACAGCATCTCCGCACTCTCCCTGCGTGTTCCCGGTGATGATGCCCTGCTCTTCTGGACACAGCGCTTCACCGTGCTGGGCGTAGAGCATGAGGAAATCACCGAACGCGGCGGCCGCAAGACGCTGGCCTTCACCGACCATGAGGTCCAGCGCCTCATCCTCGTCTCAGATGAGCATAACGAGGGCATGCCCGGCGGCAAGCCGTGGGCCAAGAGCCCGGTTCCTGCCGAGTATGCCATTGTCGGACTGGGACCGGCACATCTGACCGTCGAGACTGCGGAGCATACGGCCCTGATTCTGGAGGACCTGCTCGGCTTCCGCCGCGCAGGAAGTTATCCTTCACCGGTGGCGGGCCAGCCGGATGTTATCGTGTTCGAGACCGGTGAAGGCGGCTCCGGCACGGAGATCCATCTGGAGGAACGCAGCGATCTTCCGCAGGAACGCCTGGGACGGGGCGGCGTGCATCATGTAGCCTTCCGCGTCGATAACGAAGAGGAGCTGAAGCAGTGGATTGAACGCATCCGCAGCGTACAGCTCCCGAACTCCGGCTTTGTGGACCGCTTCTACTTCCGTTCCCTGTACTTCCGGGAGCCGAACGGGATTCTGTTCGAGCTGGCAACGGACGGGCCGGGATTCGCCACAGATGAGGAAGTCGAGCATCTGGGCGAGGCGCTGGCTCTGCCGCCGTTCCTGGAAGCCAAGCGCGAACAGATTGAGGCCCACCTGAAGCCGCTGGATACCCGTCCGCAGGTCTAAGCTTAGGGTCCTGGTGAATTAGTTCAGATAAATAACACATGAAGAAACTCCGGCCCACTTACAAGCCGGAGTTTCTTTTTGCGTTAACCAAGCCTGCATAATAGCTTAACTTACAGAATCAGATCAGCTCTCCGACCAGGTGATCGTGAACAGATTGAAGCCGGGCCGCGCCGTGGAAGCTTTGCCTGTAATGGATACAGGACTTGTCCCGCCGAGTCTGCCCGTAATTTTTACATTGCTGGCTGATACCGACTCCGAGGCATTATCCAGAGTTTTAATCCGCGCATATTCACTGTACACGAAGCCCATGATCTCCAGTGTCTCCTGCGTTGAATACGTGAACGCCACCTTCTTCTGGCCGTTAGCATCCGTATCCAAGGTGATCGCAATCAGGGCGTCCGGGGGAATCGGAAAATCCTTAGGCAGATTAACCGGTCTGGCCGTCCCCTCCACTACTGGAGCAGGAGTTGCATTCCCGCCGCCGGTAGAGGTTCCCGGAGCAGGAGTCGGAGCAGGAATATCCGCGCTGCCGGCACCAATTCTCACTTTATAGTTGACCGAATCATAATTGATAGGCACCTTCAGCACCGTGGCGATCGATTGGACCGGCAGGTAGGTGAGACCTTCGTAGGTAATGGGTGTCAGGGTTTTGCCATTGCCGTCCTTCATCCAAAAAGGATTACCATCCACCACAATACCCAGACTATGGTTCAGATAAGCCTTGATCTGCTGCAGCTTGGTGCCCGCATACACCCCTGCCGAGCCCGTTACCGTCATGCCGGTAACCACTGCGGCAATCAGCCATTTTTTTCTCATAATATCCTCTCCCGTATGTTGTTGTTAAAAAAGTATGGACTTAGCGTCCTTATATATTTAACACGGAAGCGAAACTTTCAACCTGCCTGCCGCCTTTTATTCTGCTTACACACGGTTCACGATCTCCACCAGTTCGTCCAGACTGCGGATTTCATAGGTAGGCACGATCTCAGGATCACCGGGCTTGTCCAGCGGATTGAACCAGCACGTATCGATGCCGTAATTGTTCCCGCCGCGGATATCCGAGGTCAGAGAGTCCCCGACGATCAGCACCTTGCGTCTATCGGACAGCTTAAGCCTCTCAAAAGTATAATCAAAAATTCCCGTCTCCGGCTTCTGGTAGCCCGTCTCCTCCGATACAATCACCGCCTCGAATACCTCGCTAAGCGGGGAACCCTTAATCCGGGCATGCTGCACATCGCTGATTCCGTTCGTAATCACTGCCAGCCTGCACCCGGCAAGCTCGCCGCAGAGCTCGGCTGCACCCTGAATCAGGAAGGTCCCCTCCCCCAGAAAGCGCAGATACGCTTCACTGAATTCCTCCGGCTTGAACGTAAGCTGCCTGGCGGCAAACAGCCGGTTGAACCGTTCCACCCGCAGGGCGGCAGAGGTGATTTTTCCCTGCTCGAAATCCTTCCACAAGGCATGGTTAATCTCCTGGTAGCTGGCGGCATACTCCTGCGCGCCTGTCGGCAGGCCGAAATGGGCGAAGGCATGGCTCAAGGCGTGGCTCTCGGCCATTCCATAATCAAACAGGGTATCATCGGCATCAAATAAGATACAATCGTATTTCATCATTTCCTCCATCTCGCTTATGTAGTTCGACAACATACATCCTTCTGCGATATAATCTGGGGTAGGGCTTAAAAAAATAAACGGGGTGATTGTCATTTTATACGGTTTAGCTTTTCTCGTGTCATTTTTTATCGTTTATCTGCTGATTCCTCCTCTGGGCAGACTCGCTTTCCGGCTGGATTTCGTGGACAGACCGAGGGAAGATGTTGAACGCAAGATCCATAGGGAGCCCATCCCGCTTACGGCTAGCTATGCCATATTCGTAGGTTTTTTCATTACATATCTGCTCTTCGCACGTGAATTCACCCTGGAGACGCTTGCCCTGTTCATTGGCGGTGTGCTTCTGCTGACTATAGGAACCATCGATGACTGGTACAAAACCAAGGGCAAGGATTTCCCGGCACTGCCCAAATTCATCGTACAGATTGCCGCAGCCGTTCTGGTCTTCTTTTCCGGCAATGCGTTTACCGGCTTCATTAATCCGTTCTCAGGTGATTATATCTCACTGCCGTTCATTTTGCAGTTCCTGCTGACGATCATCTGGATCTTCGGCGTCACTACGGTCATTAATTTCTCTGACGGCATGGATGGTCTGGCTGGCGGACTGACGGCGATATCGGCAGTAACGCTGTTCGTTGTCGCGCTCACGATGGGCCAATCCACTTCAGCCTTCATGGCAATTTCGCTGATCGGGGTGACCCTGGCCTACTTGCGCTTCAACAAGGCTCCGGCCAAAATCTTCATGGGCGACGCCGGCGCCACCTTCCTAGGCTTCATTCTGGCCGTGATTGCGCTGGACGGCGCCTTCAAGCAGGCCACGGTGTTGTCGCTGTTCATTCCGATTCTCGCGCTGGGCGTACCGATCTTCGACAATATTTTTGTCGTCATCAGGCGCTTCCTTAAGGGACAAGCCATCTATCAGGCTGACGCCACTCAGGTTCATTACCGCCTGCTCAAAGCCGGCCTGAACCAGAGACAGGTGGTCGGGGTGCTCTATCTGGTCAGCGTCTGCCTGTCCTTGTCCTCCATCATCCTGCTGCTGATCCAGACGTAGGCAGGCTGCTTTTACAAGCGGAAACGGCGGTACTGTCCTTTTTAAGGACGGTACCGTTTCAGCGAGAAGGATAATTTTAGCGCGAAGCATATTCATTCTTATCTTTTGAAAAGGGCTGTTCCCAAAAGTCATGAAATGACTGATGGGGACAGCCTTTTTAGTTTGGATTTTTTGAGCAGAATCAACGCGGGCGCTGCCTGATTACAGGGGGAGAAACTTTTACTTTCGAGCAGGATTACCATGGGCGCTTGGGTGAACTCCTTTTTGTTCGAGCAGGATCCACGCAGGCGCTCGGGTGGACGCTCCGCGAACGGAACGTTGCTACAATCGCTGTTGTCTCCAGATTTTATTTATTTCCCTAATCGGTAAAAATCCGGAGACAAAGGCGACCGCTATCGCTTTTCCGCATTCGTTCCGTCCTCTCCGCTGTTTAAGCGGGATGCGATATAAAACCACAACCCGGCCCCCACCCTTTCGCCCTCGTACCAGCACCGAATGTATGCTGTTTTTCTCATACATTCAGGCCACATGCCTGCGCGCCAGCAAATGTATGCTGTTTTTCTCATACATTCGGGCCACACGCCTGCACGCCAGCAAATGTATGCTGTTTTTCTCATACATTCGAGCCACATGCTTGCGCGCCAACAAATGTATGCTGTTTTCCGCATACATTCGAGCCACATGGATGGCGTAAAGTAAGTTGTGTACCAAGATTTGGAGCCTAGTCAGGCACCAAAAAAGTAGGGTATCCTCGGGATTGCGAAACCACCAAGGAGGAACCCTACCAATGAATATTTTACCCGAAAGTTCGCTGAATAATCTATTTGAAAAACTTGTTAAAGATTTTGTGAAAGACAACATGGAACGCCTGTTGCGCGCCGAAATCCAGGGGTTTATGGACAGTGAAGAAGCCGGTGCCAGCAATAGTCGCAACGGCTACTATACGCGAGATTTACACACGAAATACGGCCATATCGAGGATCTTCAGGTGCCCCGGGACCGCCAAAGCCTTTTCCAGACGCAGTTGTTTGAGCCGTACCAGCGGCGGGACGGATGGTTAGAAGAGGCCGTCATCCAAATGTATAAATCGGGCATGGGTACGCGGGATGTGGCCCGGTTCATTGAAAGTATGTTTGGCAGCCACTACTCCCCCACCACGATCAGCAATATTACGGCTACAGTGCTGGACGATATCCACCAGTGGCAAAAGCGGCCACTGAGCAAACGGTACTCTGTGATCTATTTAGATGGGCTGTACGTGAAGCTGAAACGGGGCACGGTTCGTGGTGAAGTGGTCTACTTTGCGATGGGAATTGACGAGGAGGGACAGCGTCAAATTCTCGGGTTCTACGTGGGTGGCCAAGAGAGTTCGAATGGCTGGCGGGAGGTACTTAAAGACCTGTACGAACGCGGAGCGCAGGAAGTCCTGCTGGGTGTGTTTGACGGGCTACCGGGACTGGATGCGGCGTTTAAAGAGACCTATCCTCAGGCGGATGTACAGCATTGCGTAGTGCACAAAGTGCGGGCCACGTTTCATAAAATTCGGGTGGAGCACAAAACCGATGTCATGGAGGCGTTGAAAACCGTATATACGGCACCGGATGAAGTGGTAGCCCGGGCTAACTTTGATACGGTCAAAGCGAAGTGGAACAAGCTGTATCCGAAGGAAATGAGGTCCTGGGAGGAACAGTTATCCACACTCCTAACGTTCTACAACTATCCGCTGTCGATCCGTAAAGCGATCTACACGTCGAACCCCATCGAGCGGATGAACAAGGAAATCCGCAAGCGTCTGAAACCGATGAACAGTCTGACAAACATGGATGCGGCAGAGAAAATCGTGTACCTGGAGATGCTGGAATACAATGAACGTCATGCAGGGCGGGTCGCCCAAGGCTTTGGAGTGGATGCCGTTAAAAAGAAGCTAAAAGAGCTATTCGAAACACGCTACCCCTCTTTGCCCACACCGGAAGAGGCATAGCAGAGAAATCCAGTTTCTGGGGGTCGGGGTTCCCTCTCCCCCCAGAAACACTACATCCCAACCCGTAACCCGGGGGAGGTACTTCTACTCTTTTACACAAACTTCTTGACGCTACCGCCACATGCTTGCGTGCCAACAAATGTATGCTGTTTTCCGCATACATTTAAGCCGGTTACCCATGTACCAGATCCCGGGCCCGGCTTCAAGGCTCCTGCTCCCCCGTAAAGTCACGCAGCTGCGAGTAGATTCCGATGATCTCCGGCATCGGCATGCGGACCAGGCCGCTGGAGGATGGAGCAACGAACTCCCGGACTCCGTCCACCACCGGAGCAATGCCTTCCTGGAAGCCCCAGGCGGCTGTAGTTCTGCGGCTGAATTCTGTGTACACGCCCTTGCCGACAAAGCAGGCAATCTCCGGGCGGTATTCCTCCAGCTTGGCCCGCAGGAGCTCACGGCCCTTGGCGTACTCCTCCCGGGTGATATCTTCAGCGCCTACGGTGGGGCGGGCGACGATGTTGGTGAAGCCGTACCCCAGCTTCAGCAGCTCCCCGTCCTCGGAGGCCTCATATAACCGCGGCGTCAGACCGGACTTATGCAGAATACGCCAGAAATTATTTCGCGGATTGGCGTAGTGATGCCCCAATTCCCCTGAGCGGATGCTGGGGTTGAATCCGATGAAGACAATCTGGAGTCCGTGATCCAGATGATCCCGTACCTCTTCCATGCTTATCCCTCCTTACCGATCACAGCCGCATGGCGCGCCTTTGTACGCATAATTGCGCCAACTTATTCTTAATATACCCATGCTATGTCATCAGGCACACCTGAAGCAACATTCGGGCCAAACAAAAAAATCCCCCATTAACGGACATACATCCATTAACGGGGGAATCGCATACTACCGGCTTACTCCAACATGAGCAGCCTAAGGCAGAAGCGCCTTCAGCGCCGGAGACATCTCCTGCTCCTCCAGCGAAATAAAATTAATCGTTCCTTCCTTATACTTCATTCTCACCACAACTTTCCCCTCTTCGCGGGTGAAATTGCGCCGGTGCTCCAGAATGCCGTTAATCAGGGTTTTGTCTGTAATCTCGACTAGCCGGCTCTCATTTCGGGCTAAGTTCATCCGGGTCTCGGGATCATACCTCATCCCGGAAGGCAGCTCGCTGTGATGGATATCCCTGAACATCTCGGCGGATACGACATCCGCTGCAGTAATTTTGATTTTGGCGGCATAGCCCTTCTGTTCCAGCCAAGCCCCCAGCTCCTGATAGGAGGGGAACCAGTCATAGGAATAATTGACGCTGTTTCCGTATTGATCCGGCTTAAGTCTAACACGGATAGCAGCCCGTGCCCGCTGATCCGAAAACTGATCCTCGTAGGACATATTCAGTATTTCCCGAGTTAGAATGTCCTTGAACTCCTGAACCTCCTGCGGGTCGGAAATAGTGACCGCCTTGTTCAGGTTCCCGAGCCAGATGCTCTCCACATTCTCCTTCATCCGGTAAGTCTGGTAGCGCTCGCGCTTGTAATCTGCATGCTCCATAACCGCCTTCAGCTCCGGCTCGAAGCCTGCCCGCGGAACCAAATACATCCGCTGCAGCGTCCTTCCGTTCTTCAACTGGTAAGACAGTACGAAGCGGACCCGTGAAGAGTAGCTGTCGTCCCACACATTCCTCTGCTGTTCCGGTCTCGCCGTGACGACAGCCCGGTGCAGTGCGGTTACCGCTTCGATATACTTCGGGTCTTTGGACCGGATATCATCGACCAGGACTTTGGAGTTCTCATCCCCCTGCGGCTGTGTTAATTGCTCATAATTGCCTCCGGCGAATACCGCAGCCACCTTATCACCCGCCGGAACCCGGTTCTCATATCCGGTTAAACCGGATACAGGAACATAGAGCAGCAGACCAAGCAGTGCGCTGTACAGAGCGAATTCAAGCGGCAGCCTGCGGGTTAGGATATGCCAGCTTTTGCGGAGTACCATCTCTGCGGCAAGATAGCCGATCAGCCCTCCGGCCAGGACGCTGCCGATAATCCAGCCCGCCCCCTGCTTGTCGCCGCCAATATAGGCAAGAGCCACAAGCATACTGCACAGCATCACTCCCGCTTTGAACAGCGGATCGAAGTAGGTGAAGGCTACCGCATGTCCGGCCTTCTCGCTATGACGCTTAGGGTACAGTACGAAGCACAACGCCAGGAACACAGCGGTTAGAAGGCCATAGACCCACAGCTCCTTATAGCTGAAAATCGTATAGGACATATCCATCATCCGCAGAATTGGCGACCAAGCTTTATTAGAAAGACTCGGCAGTCCGGACCCGTTCAAGTAGCCATACAGATAACGATTCAGATGCACATTGATAAACTCCAGAAGAGCCGACGGCAGCAGCAGCAGAATGAAGACCGCTACACCCTGAAGAATGGTCTGCCCTGTACATATCCCCACAAACATAGTGAAAACAAACAGGAATAGGTTCAGCACCGTGAGGATCAGACACCAATCCCAGACGTATGATATATGGTAGATGTACATATTGCCGCTCAAAGGCTGAACCAGAGCTGTAATCGCACCCGTGATCCATATCGGCGGCAGCAGCAGAAGCAAGCCGCTAAGCATGTGGGAAGACAGCAGATGCGAGCGGCGCAGCGGGAGGCTGTGCATCAGATCCGAGGCCATTCTGGCCTGCAGATAACGGGACAGGAACAGCCCGGCAATCGCCGGAAAAGCCATAATGACAGGCGCTATATCAGCACCCAGGTTGAGCAGGCTGCTAATCTGCACGCGCTCCCCGGTCAGATCACTATAAGTGAACATTTGCAGCGGAATGAGACATAACAGCACCAGCGTATACAGAATTCCAATCCACCCATGCTGGCGCAGGTTCTGACGGATCAGGCTGGCGTTACAGAATAATCGGCTGTACGTCATAACCGGCACCTCCCATTTCATAAATAAAGATTTCCTCCAGCGTCAGCGGCAGCAGATCGAATACATACGGATCATAGACATGGAAGGCCTGGCTGATTCGTTCCCGCTCACCTTTGACAATATACAGCCTGACACTTCCCCGCTCCTCCCGGTGGAGGATTTGCAGGATGGATTCCAGCGCAGCCGCATGGCGTTCATCACGGAACGCGACCTGTACCTTATGCGTGTCCGACTTCAGATCATCCAGATCCTTCTCAACCAGCATCCGCCCTTCATGCATAATGCCGACATGATCGCACAGATCCTCAATCTCGCGCAGATTATGCGAGGAGATCAACACCGTAAGCTCACGCTCGGCGACCTCCTGGAACAGGAGATTCTTGATCTGGCGGCGCATCACCGGGTCAAGCCCGTCAATCGGCTCGTCCATGATCAGCACCTCCGGCCTGCAGCTAAGCGCAAGCAGAAGGGCTGCCTGGCGCTGCATCCCCTTGGAGAAGCGGCTGAGCTTGCGCCGGGGATCAAGCCGGAACATGGCAAGCAGCTCGTCATAGCGCTTCTGGCTCCATTCCGGGTAGATGGACTTGTAGAAGGCTGCCATACTCCGGATGGTCGCCTGGGGGAAGAAGTACGGGCTGTCCTGCATGAAGATCATTCTGCGCTTCACTTCCGGCGACTCGTAGACTGGCTGTCCGCCAAGCTTGACCGTGCCTGCATCAGGACTGTAAATCCCGGCAAGCATCTTAAGAAGCGTGGTCTTGCCTGCCCCGTTAGATCCCAGCAATCCGTAAATAGCGCCTTTATGTACAGTCAGCGACAGATTGTCAACCGCCTTATCCCCCTGAAAAATCTTGTTGACCCCGCGTATCTCAATCATGGCTGTTCCCCTCTCTTCTCTGATCCAGCGACTGGCGGTACAAGGCACTGATCTCGCTCTCCGTAAATCCGAGATAGACCGCCTCCGCCATCAGCCGCAGCAGCTCTGTCTTCAGCTCTGCCCGCTTGCTCTCGTTGTGCTCCTGCTGCATGGCGGCTACGAAGTTTCCCTTGCCCTGCAGCGAATAGATATATCCCTCACGCTCCAGCTCCCGGTAAGCCTTTTGGATCGTATTGGGGTTCACCGTGAGCTGTGAGGATAACGCTCTTACCGAAGGCAGCTGTTCATCCGCCCGCAGAATCCCGTGCATAATCATCTCTTTGACCTTGTCGGTCAGCTGCTCATAGATCGGCTTGCGGCTGCGTACATCCAACTCGAACATGACAGTCCTCCTTTCATCTGATACTCCGGCTGCTGTATCATAGTGTATTAACTGTACTACTATTATTAATACAGTTGAAGGTTAATGTCAATCATTAACTTTTACTTTGTCTAGTTTTAACGTATCACGCAAATAACCCCCGCCTGCCTACCCTGGACAGATGGGGGGTTATGATTGCTTAGCGGGACTGTTCTATTGAACATGAACGCTGCTGCTACGCCGCTGTCTGCGTTCATCGCTGAACAGGGCAGCGCCTATACCCGGGAGCAGCAGGCAGCCTGCGAACTTATAGGTCTGACTGAACGCATCCACAGCCGCCTGCTGCTGTCTTATTGCCGCGGTCCCGGCCTCTGTGCCTGCGGAGTTCACCGCACTCAGCTCTTGGATTGTATTATGCTGGAGCACAGTGACGATGATGGCCACACCAAGCACACTCCCCAGCGCCTTCGCCATATTCGTCACCCCTGAGGCTATGCCTACCTTATCTTCAGGAACGACCCGGATCGCCGATGACATCACAGGCGCCATCGAGAGCCCCACGCCGAAGCCGGTCACTGCAAGCCGGAGCATCACCGCACCCAGCGTAGAATCGGCCTCAAGTCCGCTCATGGAATAGGTGGCACCGCCAATCAGCACCATTCCCGCTGCGGCGAACAGACTGCTGCCGTATTTCGCAGACAGCGGCCCGGATACAGCCGAGCTGGCGATGGAGCCTAAAGCCATAGTTGAGAGGACCAGCCCTGCCTTCAGCTCCGGTACCCCCATCACCCGGGTCAGATAAAAGGAGGTCAGCAGCGAAATATTCATCAGCGCCGCCCCAAGTACGATCATCGATACCGAGGTACTGTTGAAGGCCCTGATCTTCAGCAGGGACAGGGGCAGCATCGGCTCCTTCCCCTTAGACTGCGTAAGAAAAAAGAACACCAAAAACAGCACCCCCGCAGCCATCAGCCCCAGGAACATACGTGAGCTCCAGCCGTAATCCTGCACTTTAATCAGAGCATATGTAATGCAGAACATCCCTCCTGTAATCCCCAGCATTCCGCCATAGTCTATGGACCGCCCTGCTGAATCATCCCGTGACTCCTGAATGAACATAGCCGTCAGCCCTATACTTAGCAGCCCAAGCGGTACGTTCACAAAAAAAATCCACTCCCAGCTCAGCTTCTGTGTCAGTATTCCGCCAAGTGCCGGACCGCTTGCTGCAGCCACTCCCGAGACGGCCCCCCAGATGCCTATAATCAGCCCGTGCATTTCTTTGGGGAAGGTAGTGGTGCTTAGCGGAATGGTAACCGGCACAATAATGGCGCCCGCCAAGCCTTGAATGATCCTGAACAGAATCAGCATGCCAAGGGAAGTGGAGAGTCCGGCCAGCAGGGAGCTCAGTGTGAACAGCCCCACGCCAATGATAAACACCTTCTTCCGTCCGAACTGATCGGCCAGACGCGAGGCAGTCAGGATGAATACGGCGAATGCCAGGTTATAGCCGTTCATCACCCAGGATACCTGCGACACACTCCCCCCGAACTGGCGGGTCATCTCCGGCAGGGCAATATTAATAATGGTCGTATCCAGCAGCGCCATGAAAAAGCCCAGCACAATCGCCGTAAAGGATAAAGCTCTGCGCATTCCAATCCCCATCTTGTTCATCTCCTGAAATATGAAATAGAGTTCATATTCAGATTATATGAACCACAGTTCATATTTGTCAATCAGAAAATGAACTTGAGTTCAGCTTTTATTGACAGCGTAAAACCGCTCCACTACAATTTGTACTATGAGGGGGACCTTACGATATGAGTGAAACAGAGGACAAGATTAGAACTCCGCAGCAGGAGCGAAGTATACGAACGAAGGAAGCCATTATCCGGGCCGCAATGCAATTGTTCTCAGACAAGGGTTTCCATCAGACGAACACGAAGGAGATTGCAGCTGCGGCCGGGGTGTCGACCGGGAGCTTCTACTCCTATTTCGTGGATAAAAGAGCCGTGTTCATTGAAGTGCTCCACATGTACGGAGATGAGCTGATGACTGAGGTCGAGCGGTCGATGGCCGAGATTAATTTCAATACGATTGAGCGCACGGACCTGATCCTGCATCTGATAGACACGCTTCTGCTCGCGCACAAAGCTTTTATCGGGTATCACAAGGATCTGAACATTATGTATCACAGCGATGAGGCCATCAAGCAGTTGATGGATGCCCAGTACGAGGCCGGCCGTCTTAAGACGCTGACCTATCTTCAGATGGGACAGGATGAACTGAAGACGGAAGATACGGAGGCTGCATCAATCATTGTGTTCGAGTCTGTGAGCGCGATTGTGGACTTCATCTCCTTCTCGCCGCAGCGGATCGCTGTGGACCGGCTGAAGTCAGAGCTGGTTCATATGCTGGTGCAATATCTGTACAAGTAACAGCAGCGTTTTCTATACATTTTTTCGCAAAAAAGAGCAAGCCTTCGGGAACAGATTGTCTCCCGGGCTTGCTCTTTGCTGTTGCTATTGCAGTAATCAGCGTTTATCCTTCCAGAAATTGAGCGGCTCCATGTCCTTTGTAATGAGCTTGAAGGTATAGCCTTCCTTCTTCAGCTTCTCCAGAATACGCGGCAGCACCTTGAGTGTAGCCTTCTGGTCATGCATCAGAATGACCGGATTGGTCTTGGACGCCTTCAGCTTATTCACCTGATCCATCACGGTGTTATAGATTCTGTCGCTGTTCTGTTTGTATTTCCAGTCATAGGAATCCACATTCCAGTCCCAGAGATGATAGCCCTGCGTCAGGACTTTATCGCGGAAGGACTTGGTGAAATAGGGCTTGCTTCCGTATGGCGTACGGATCAGAGTAGTGCTGACTCCGGTCAGCTTCTTCAGCGTTGCATTGGCCCCTGACATCTCGGCAAGCGCCGCTGCCGGGGAAGCATAGAACTTCTCCTGGCGGTGGGTCACACCATGCAGAGCTAAGCCATAGCCTTCCTTGGCAATCCGCTTCACCTGGGCGGGATGCTGGTTCATATTGTTCCCCAGCATGAAGAAGGTCGCCTGTACGTCATATTTGTGCAGGATATCCAGCAGTTCGCCAGTTGTTGCCGACGGGCCGTCGTCGAAGGTCAGATATACGGTCCGGCCCGGTTTGCCCGGCTCACCGGGAGTGACCGGAGTGGCAGGAGTCGTTGGAGCCACCGGAGCCTTCGGCTTCAGGTCGGCAGCATATTTATCGGTAAACGCTGCATCAGTAAGCTGCGCCGAGCCGTCCTTCACACGAAGTAAATATTTATCTCCCGCATAGGAAATGCTATACCCGAGGTACCCGCTGACCTTCAGCGGAGCCATGAGTTTGCCGTCCTGCACAAAAGTGCCCATAGGCACGGTTGTGCCGTCCTTCAGCACCGCACCTCCGTCCTTGCTCAGCAGGGTAAGCGAACCCGTCCCGCCGGCTACGTGAATCCCGTTCGTCAGGCCGGTAAGGGTCCATTTCAGCTCATCCGCAAGTGCACGCAGCGGTACATAATAGGTGCCTTTCACAGAGACAGCTTCAATCGCACTTAATTTATCGTTGACTCCGAGTTTAAGTGTAGTGCTAGTAGCTTTGGCGTTAGCCGGGACCTGCACAAGCCCCATAATTAGGAATAAAGACATGAATAAGAGCAGAATTTTCTTGATGCGCACAGCAGCAGTCTCCAATCTATGTATATTTGTCTATCACTTTATCATATATACTTTTAACGTAATTTGAGAGATTGTAACCGGAAGCTAAAAAATTGTTACCCTTATGCAATGATAAATGAGGGTTCGCCATTATTTTCAGAAAGCACGCAATTCTCGTCGAATGCTGTCACAGCAGGTGTTATACGGTTAAATCAGCGGTTTTTGGCCCAGAATAATTGTGACAAAATTAATAACAATATCGGAATTTTGAACAAAAATTGAACAACCTTAAAATTAGCTAAAGCGCGCCACTACTGTGATCTTTATCATACCCTTATGTACTTGTAACAAATTGCTCACACATATTTAACTTGTTCGCCATTTTTAAGGTCTATTTTATATATTTATACAAAATATGTATTTTGCATTATGGGTAAGTAGTTCTTACTATAGATACAGATCAATGTACTCCCGTTAATGAACGGCGAATGAAAAGTAGTATTGAAGGAAGGAGTTCTATATGAAGAAAAAGGGACCGTTATACGCTTTGTTTCTAAGCCTGATCCTTCTCCTGCCGGGATGCAGCTCAATCGCTGTTTTGAACCCGAAGGGGCCGTCTGCGAGGACGTTATCTGACACCATCTTGCTCTCTATTCTTGTGATGCTCGGGGTTCTGGCTGTTGTCTACATTCTGTATATCTTTGTACTGGTGAAATATCGTGCGAAGAAGAGTAATGAGGGCTACATCCCTGAACATGAGGAAGGCAACAAGGTACTGGAGGCCATCTGGATTATCATCCCGATAATCATCGTAGCCTTCCTGTCCGTTGTTACCGTTAAGACGACTAACGAAGTAGAGAATGTGGCTGCGGACTATCAAGATCAGACTCCGCTGGTCATCTATGCTTCCTCTTCCAACTGGAAATGGCATTTCAGCTACCCTGAGGAAGGGATCGAGACCGTTAACTACGTAAATATGCCGGTGCATCGTGCGGTAGAATTCAGAATGTACTCATTCGGCACCATTACCAGTCTCTGGATTCCACAGCTTGCCGGGCAAAAGTACGCCATGAGCGACATGCTGACAACGCTTCATCTCTCCGCTGATACAGAAGGCTCTTATATCGGAAAGAATGCCAACTTCAGCGGTAAAGGCTTCGCTCACATGGAATTCGAAGCACTTGTCCTGAGTAACAAGGGTTACGAGGACTGGGTGAAGGAAGTGAAGGAAACTGCGCCTAAGCTGACTGAGGAAGAATTCAAGGGCCTGCTGGCCACGGATTACCTCGGACGCAAAACGTATTCCTCCACCCATCTGGAGTTCAGCCCGCCTCCTGGAGACCACGGCGAGCATATGAGCGGCGGCGGCAAGGAGATGGATATGGACAACGGCAATCCGGAGCATCAGGATAACAAGGAAATCCATCCGTCTCCCGAGCCGTCCAGCGGAACGGAATTCGACAGCAAGCCTGATCCGGAAGTCGATCAGCCGCTGCCAAGCTCCCCTGTGGATGAAAGCACACACGAAGGACACTAGCTCTCTGGAGAGCTTAATGCAACACACTGAAAGGAGCTACCCTAATGGATTTAGACAAATTTAAGGTTCACGGCGAACCCTTGATATACGGGGCCATGATCAGTATTGCACTGGCAACCATCGGGATTCTCGTAGGGCTTACCTATTTCAAGAAATGGGGCTATCTGTGGCGCGAATGGCTGACCACGGTTGACCACAAAAAAATCGGGATCATGTACATCCTCGCGGCACTGCTGATGCTGTTCCGCGGCGGTGTAGATGCGATGATGATGCGTCTGCAGACGGCTGCGCCGGAAATGAAATTCCTCGATGCGCAGCATTACAATGAGGTCTTCACCACCCATGGTCTGATCATGATTCTCTTCATGGCCATGCCGTTCATCATCGGTCTGATGAACGTAATCATTCCGCTGCAGATCGGTGCACGGGACGTTGCCTTCCCGCGGCTGAACGCTGTCAGCTTCTGGCTCTTCTTCATGGGCGCCATGCTGCTGAACATTTCCTTCGTCATCGGCGGATCGCCGGATGCGGGCTGGTCAGCATATTTCCCGCTGGCGAGTCTTGAATTCAGCCCGACCGTAGGGAACAACTACTACTCTCTGGCTCTGCAAATATCCGGTATCGGTACGCTGATCACCGGGGTTAACTTTATCGTAACGATTCTTAAGATGCGCGCACCAGGCATGACGCTGATGAAGATGCCGATGTTCACCTGGTCCGTACTGATCACCAACGTTATTATCGTCTTTGCCTTCCCGGTTCTTACCGTAGCGCTGGCCATGATGATGTTCGACCGCCTCTTCGGCTCCCAGTTCTTCACGATGGCCAACGGCGGGATGGATATGCTCTGGGCCAACCTGTTCTGGGTCTGGGGACATCCGGAGGTCTATATCGTAATCCTTCCGGCGTTCGGTATTTATAGTGAGATTATCGCCACCTTCTCAAAGAAGAACCTGTACGGCTATACCTCCATGGTATTCAGTATGCTGATCATCTCGCTCCTGTCCTTCCTCGTATGGGCGCACCATTTCTATACGATGGGTCAAGGTGCCATGGTCAACAGCTTCTTCTCGATAACAACGATGGCCATAGCAGTACCTACCGGGGTCAAAATATTCAACTGGCTATTCACCCTGCGAAAGGGCAGGATTACCTTCACGACCCCGATGCTGTACACGCTGGCCTTTATCCCGATCTTTACGATCGGCGGGGTAACGGGTGTCATGCTGGCGATGGCCAGCGCCGATTACCAGTATCACAACACGATGTTCCTGGTTGCGCATTTCCACTACGTGCTGATTCCGGGTGCTGTGTTCGCTGTCATCGCCGGGTTCCACTACTGGTTCCCTAAAGTGTTCGGCTTCCGCCTGAATGAGCGGCTGGGCAAGCATGCCTTCTGGTGGATCATCATTTCCTTTAACGTAACCTTCTTCCCGCTGTTCTTCCTGGGTCTGATGGGAATGACGCGGCGTATGTATACGTACTCGGAGGAATCAGGCTTCGGTCCGCTCAATATGCTGAGCTTCGTCGGGGCCGTCGGGCTCGCCATCGGCTTCGTGATCCTGGTCTACAATATTTACTGGAGTACCCGCTATATGCCAAGAGATACAACCAACGATCCTTGGGATGGCCGGACACTGGAATGGGCTACGCACAGTCCGATCCCGCTCTACAACTTCGCCATTGTGCCTAAGGTTGAGACGCGCGATGCTCTATGGTCTGCGAAGCACGAGAATATTCCGCTGTATACAGATACTAAATACACCAAGATTCATATGCCAAGCAATACCGGCAAGCCGTTCATACTCGGTGTAGTCTTCTTCTTCCTTGGCTTCTTCCTGGTATTCAGCATGTGGATTCCGGCGATTGTCTCCGGGATTGGAATCCTGGTCGTGCTGGCCTTCATGTCCTTCGATAAGGACCAGGGCTACTACATTCCTGTAGAAGAGATTGCAGCTACAGAAAAGAAACTGATGCGGGGTGAGACTGTATGAAAATAGATGCGTCCAAGCCGCTCGAATATTCAACGGAAGAGAACAGTAACAAGATCTTCGGCTTCTGGGTCTTTCTCGGAGCCGAGATCCCTCTCTTCGCTACGCTGTTCACAGTATATTTCGTAATGGTTAACCGCTATGCCAGCGGACCTAGCGGCAGCGAGCTGTTCGAGATCGGCCCGGTGCTGATGGAGACCTTCCTCCTGCTGTCAAGCTCCTTCACCATCGGTCTGGCTGTCCATGCCATGCGGCATGGCTACAAGAAAGCCATGATGGTCTTCATGGCGATTACGCTGGTGATGGGTCTGGCTTTTGTCGGTATCGAAATCGACGAGTTCTTCACTTATGTGCATGAAGGAGCTACGCTGCAGACCAGCGGTTTCCTCTCCAGTCTGTTCATCCTGCTGGGAACGCATGGTCTTCACGTCAGCTTCGGTCTGCTGTGGGGAATTGGCATTATGATTCAGTTGTGGAAGCGCGGCATTACGCCCGCTACCGCTAACAAAACGTTCATCTTCTCCTTGTTCTGGCACTTCTTAGACGTGGTCTGGATCTTTATCTTCAGCTTCGTCTACCTGAAAGGACTGATGTGACATGATGAAGCAACTATTCCCAATTAAGCATGTGATGGGTTATGTAGCCTCTCTGGTCCTCTCTGCCGCTGCACTGATCGTTATTTACGGAGACCTGTCCTCCAGTGCCAATATGGTTGTACTGCTGGTTACAGCGCTCATACAGGCCTCCTTGCAGCTGTTTGTGTTCATGCACATCGGAGAATCGGCCGATTCCAAAAAAGAATTGTATATCAACATCGCATACGCCATGTTCGTGGCTCTGGTCACGATCTTCGGCACCCTGTTCATCTTCGTATGGGGCTGGTATGCTTAGCCTGTAAGAAGCAGAGGGGCGTTATGCTCCTTCTAGTAATCTACAAGTGGAAACGGCTTTGCCGTCCTTTTAAAGGACGGCACCGTTTCAGCGAGAAATAGAAGGATAATTTATCGTGTGCAACATATAAATTCTTATATTTTAAAAAAAGCGGTCCGTATCCGGTAGATTTACCGGTACGGACCGCTTTTTTTTGGATTTTAAAAATTGCCCTCATGATGAGGTTCTACTTTAGCTGAACTATGCTGCTGCTGCTGCCGCTGTCATCCCGCTCCGTATACGCAAGCTGCTTGCCTGAGGGGCTCCATGAGGTGGTCATCGTCCCGTTGCTCTCCGCAATCTGAACGGACTTGTCAGAAGACAGATCGTAGGCATATAAGGTATTCTTCGTTATACCCTTCTCCTCAATAGTTACACTATAGGCGACCAGACGTTGGTCTGGAGACCAGGAGACGGCCCCAAGCTCGGCGCCTTCCACCAGGGTCCGCGGATTCTTACCGTCAGTGCCGCTCAGCAGCAGCGCCTGGGTATTCTCCTTATACTGCAGGATCAGCATTTGTTCTTCGTCCGGTGAAGGGATTACACTGCTGGTACCCGGAATATTCAAGTCAGCCTTCGCCTTAGTTTTCAGGTCCAGCGTTTGCAGCGAGTCCTTCGAATTACTGGTGTAATAGATCTTATCCTTGATTTGTCTTACAACACTCAGGCTCTCCCCGCCCAGTCCCTCCACCGGCGCAATCTTCATGGAAGTAGTGGCTGTATAAGCACCGCCGCTGTATGCCGGACCGACTACCGTATCCTTATCCGCCCACTCGGCCCCCATTGCCCCCGCAATGGTATCGCCCTTGATGGTGAAGGTCTTTTTGGAACCCAGATCTATCACATTGTAGGCAGGGTCACCCAAGGAGAATTCACTATAGAGCAGAAATAACTGGTCGGCGGACAGCTTAGCATCCCCCAGCATCATGTTCGCCTTCTCTGTAATCAATTCGTATTCGCCGCTATCCAGGTGGAAGAAATACAGGCTCTGCGGATAGGAACCCTTCAGCTCTCCCGAGCCGATCGGCCCAAGCTTATCGTTCGCCTTAGACACGACAATGGTTTGATCATCTTTCCAGTCGGAAATCGCGATTTGCTCATACTGCTTAACTTCCCCAACCTTTACGCCAGCAGCTTCAGCAGGTACCGGTGTAGCCTTCGGTCCTTCGGTCGGCTGGGCAGAAGCTTCTACAGGAGCCGCAGTTGGCTGTGGAGTGGGGCTAACCGCCGGAGCATCAGCCTGATTGGAGCTGCAAGCTGCAAGTGTCATTAACAAGGCTGGAACTACCGCCAGCTTCCATGTTCGGGTATTCATTATAGAGACCGCCTCCTTCAGGTTAATACTAATACGTTCAAAAGCCCGGCTCCGCTGAGGATGCCCGCGATTCTCCAGGGTTCCTCGGCCGGATCGGGCCAGGTTAATATCTATTATAGCAGTTACAGCCGGAACCTTGCCAGATGCTTCTGCAGGTCCTCGGCCAAGGTAGCCAGGAACTGTGCCGAGGAGGACATCTCTCCCATCGCGGTCAGTTGCTCCAGGCTTGCTTCGCTGGTGCTCTGAAGGTCTGCGGCGCCTTTGCGCGAGATTTCGTTCACCGTCGACATGGACTTGGCTGCTTCCTCCGATTCCTGTGCGACATGACCGATAACCTCTGTAATCTGTTCAGTCTGCTCACTGGCGGCCTGAATGGAGGTCTGGATCGCTGTAAAGGCTTCCGATACCACTTCGCTCTGCGCTACACCATGAGAGACAATACCGGAGCCTTGCTCCATCGATTCTACGGCACTGGCGGTCTGCTGACGGATGTGATTAATAATCTCCGTAATCTGCAGCGAGCTGGTTCCGGTAGCCTCCGCCAGCTTGCGGATCTCACCGGCTACTACAGCGAAGCCACGGCCATGCTCTCCCGCCCGGGCGGCTTCAATGGAAGCATTCAGGGACAACAGATTGGTCTGGGTCGCAATCTCATTAATGGTTGTAATAATGGTGTTAATCTCTTCAGACAGGCTGCCAAGGTTGCCGACAATCTGCCGGCTCTCCGAGACACTGGAGTCAATCTCCCGCATCTGGGCCAGAATCTGTTCTACTGCGTACACACCGCGTTCCGTGGAGGAGGCAGCCTGCTCCATCAGGCGGGTCATTTCGTTACCGCTATGCCGGGCTTCGGCAATCTCATAGGACATCGTCCGCACAGACTGCGTAGTACGGGTAATGCTCTCCGCCTGCACATCGAATCCGGTTGCGATCTCGCCTGACGTCTCAGCGATAACCTGTGAGGCGTGTGCGGTCTGGTCGGCACTGGCACTCATCTGCTGGGAGGAGGCCGAGAGAATCTCGGCGCTCTCCGAGACGCCGCGCATCATATTTTTCAACCCGTCCAGCATGGTATTGAACGAGGTATTAATCTGGCCGATCTCATCCCTGGACCGGTAAGCGGCAGAGGCCGTCAGATCTCCTTCTTCCGCCCGCTTCATCAGCCCCTGCAATTCCTTCAGCGGCCCTGTAATCAATCTGGTGATGATCACACTTAGGACAATACTGAGCAGCAAGGCCAGTGCAATCAGAACGCTGCTTAGCGTAACAGAGCTCTTGGCACTGTCAGCCGTACGCGTATTATGGGCAGACGCATCCTGAATGAATAACGTCGCTGTCTCTTCAAGCAGCCGGACCATTTTGTCACGCAGCTCATTAAAGGTCTGGCCCGTGAACACCTGATATCCTTCGTCGTTAAGATCGTTTTCGGCCAGGTGGATAATATTATCACGCTGTGAGCGGTAGTCCGGCAGCAGCAGGGTATATTCGTTCACATAAGCAGCAATCTTCTCATTGTTAAATTCAATCTTCCTCAGTTCGGCCATCAGCTCATTGTTCGTCTGGATGTTCTCCTGAATTCTCGCCTTCAGCTCCTGCTTCTTGGCGTCATCCGTGGTAATCAGATCCTCCAGCAGAAAAGACTCAATGGCCCGGTTGTTCCCGCGGATCTCCGTTACGAAATAAATCGGCTGCAGGTTCTGCCTGTACGTCTCTTCAGACCTGTCCGCCATTCTGGTTGTCGTCAGAATACCTGTGGTTCCGATCCCGATCAGCAGTAGGATAACCACCGCTATCAGTACAATCATTTTATGCTTAATCTTCAGATGTCTCATTTCCCGTTATCCCGCCTTCTCGAATCTAGCTGTAACCTTATTTATCGGAGAATAACATCGAATTGTTGATGGCCCTGCTAAAAAAAATGTCGAAAAAAGAAGAAAAATATCGTTTTAGTAAAGCGCTATCTATTAATTATAATTCCATTCGCTCTTGAAGCAAGCCATATTTCTTGCGGAATCTCTGCAGCACCTTGGTCCAGACTCCGGCCAGCACCGCTAAGAAGAATACATTCGACAAGGCATGGGCCAGATCGAAATAAAAGCTCGCGGCAAACGTAACGGCAACCAGCCGCCAGCTAAAGGCATCAGGCAGACTGAGCAGGACCCAGATATTCATAATCCAGCCGAACAGGAACCCCCAGATGAAGCCAAACACCAGCAGCCCGGCCCGCTTGCGCAATAGCCAGCTCCTCCGCAGCCACCCGGCTGTAAGTCCGGTCATGCCCCAGGCAAACATCTGCCATGGTGTCCAGGGACCCTGCCCGAAGTAAATATTCGAGACCAGCGCGGCGACTGCACCGATGACGAATCCCGCCTCTGCCCCGAAGACATAAGCGGAGAGGATGACAACGGCCGACACAGGCTTTACCCCCGGCAATGCGGCAAAAGGAATCCGGCTGACCGCAGCAATAGCGGACAACACCGCCAGCAGCACAAGTTCACGGGACTGGAGCGGGCGGCGCTCCAGCCGGATGAACAGCGGCAGGAGAGCGGCCAGCAGCAGCACCACGCTAAGCAGCACATAATGCCGGTCAGTGAATGCTGCGGTAAGCGCAAGACCCGAGATGAAGAGTCCCAGGGCGATTAGCAGCGGTATGCGGAAGCGGGCCATGTGTGAATCACATCCTCTATTGTCAATGCCTGTGGCAGCCAGTCCCGCACCATCCGGTTGACTGCCGTGGTATAGAAGTAATTACTGCTGAAGAACTCAGCCGGTGTGCCCTCCGCCGTAATTCCCCCATCGAACAGGAGCGCGCAGCGCGTAGCATGCTTAGCCGCGAACTCTACATCATGCGTTACGATAAGAATACTGATCCCCTGCCCGCGCAATTGCTGAAGCAGGGCGGCCAGCCTGTCTTTAGCGGCCGGATCAAGCCCCTTGGTCGGCTCATCCAGCAGCAGAATATCCGGTTTCATGAGCAGCATCATGGCAAGCGCGGTCTGCTGCTGCTGCCCGCCGCTGAGATCATGCGGATGGCTCTGCAGCACCTCCCGGAGCTGAAACACTTCGAGCAAAGCCTCAATCCGGCTTGCTGCTGCCTCGGGGGATAACCCGGCGTAGCTGCCCATATGCTGCAGCTCCTCAGCCACTGTATCATAACTGAAATAGAGCAGGGGATTCTGCGCCAGCAGGCCGGTAGTCTTGCCCTTGGCCAGCTCTATCTTGCCGCGCTGCGGCTTCATCAGCCCGTTCAGCACATGCAGCAGGGTGGACTTGCCTGCGCCGTTCCCGCCCATGACTGCCAGGAGCTCCCCCTGCTTAAGTGTCAGCGAGAGCTTCCTCAGGACCTCCCGGCCCTCCTTCTCATACCGGAAGGTTACTTCGCGGCAGGTGAGCAGAGACTCCGCCCCGGCAGCCTGGAACCCCTCGGAGGAGGACTTCATGGATGCTGAAGGCCCATTCAAGTTATTAACCAGCTCAGCGCCTGTACCAGCATCCGTTCCAGCCTTCAAGGTATGCAGCCAGCGTCTGCCCTCGCGCACGGTCAGCGGAATATTCTCCGGCGCAGCCGAATCCGCTTCCGGAGCGAGTGACAAGTACAGGCGTGAGGCGGCTGGCAGGTAACGCTCAGCCGAAGTCAAGGCCCCGCTGCCGGTCTGACAAGCGAACAGGCGGGGAGCGGCATCAGCCAGCAGCTTACCGTCTTCCAGCATCAGCACACGATCCGCCAGCGGCAGCACCTCCTCCAGCCTGTGCTCGCTGATGATCACCGTGACCGCCATTTCCTCGTTCAGCCGCTGCAGCGCCATAATGAATTCCCGCGCAGCAACAGGATCAAGCTGAGAGGTAGGCTCATCCAGCAGGAGCACCTTGGGCTGAAGCAGCAGTACTGAGGCCAGGTTCATGAGCTGCTTTTGTCCGCCTGACAGCTCATGTACCGGACGGTAGAGCAGCGGCTCCAGCCCGAACAAACCGCAGATCTCTGCCAGCCGGGTCCGCATGACAGCAGGCGGCAGCCCCAGATTCTCCATGGAGAAGGCCAGCTCATGCCAGACTGTATCCATCACGATCTGTGCATCCGGGTTCTGGAAGACCATCCCGATCTCCCCGGCAGCCACCGCTGCCGGAAGCCCGGACAGAGGCTGCCCTTTGTAGGTCAAGGTTCCGCTGGTTGAACCTACCGGGGCGAGCTCCCGCTTCAGATGGCGCAGCAGGGTGGTTTTGCCGCTGCCGGACGGGCCGCAGAGCACGACAAATTCACCCTCTTCTATGACGAACGATAGCTCATGGAGTGTGTCTTTGTCTTCTTCAGGGTATCGGAAGGATAATTGCTGTGCTTTGAGGATCTCCATAACCATTTCTCCTTTCCTTCCAGCCCCGCAGGAATGAGCACGAACAGGCAGAAGCTGCCGTACATGACGGCCTCCTGCCAGCCGAATTCCGCCGGTCTCATCCGCGGATAAATCTCCAGCTTGCCGTAGCCCTGCACCCAGAACAGCAGCGTAACCACACTGCTAACGGTTAACAGCAGCATCACCAGCTTATCCTGCAAATCGGCCTTGTATATCGTGTAAGTGCTGCGTTTAGTGCTGCCGTATCCGCGGGCTGTCATGGAGTCTCCAGTCTGTAGGGCTTCCTCCAGCGACCAGGTCAGCAGCACTTTGAGCAGCGTCATTCCGTCTGTCATTCTTTTCTTAAGGCTTCCCGTACCGGTATCTACCCCGCGCAGACGCTGGATCAGCGTAATCTGGCGCAGCCGCCGCTGGAACAGCGGCACGAACCGGATGGCCATCAGCGTCAGCAACGCCATTCTCGGCGCAGCCGCCGCGAACAGGTACATGAATTTATCAGTGGTTACCGTGTAATTGTAGGATATAAACCAGATAAAAATAGTAAGCAGCATTGTCATCATCATCAGTCCATACAGCACAGCTTCCAGTGTAATAGGCTGATCCAGCCAGTAGAACAGAATATGCGCTCCTCTATGCGAGAATAGCGGGTTCAGCAAAGCCACGGAAGCTGCCATCAGCAGCATAAAAGGCAAGCCGCGCACAAGCAGCCGCCCTTGTCCCTGCAACAGCAGCAACGCCAGCAGTCCGGCTATCTCTGTAGCCAGAAATAACGGATGGAAGATCAGCAGGGCGAATAGCAGCAGCCCTGTATAATACAGCAGGGCTACTACCGGATGCATGGAACGGAAGCCGCTGCTCATGGCGCCTTGGCCCCCAGGTCTTTGCCTAGATCAAGCGTATACAGCCACTCGATGGTATCTCCGGGCTCCACGATCCAGCTGCCTGCAGCCTTGGACGGAAATTCTCCATTCACCTTGTACATCCAGCCGCTCTCTGCCCCGTGATCACTCTCATACAAATTATCTATACCTTCCACGTAAGCAAATGCCTTGCTGCCCTGATATTCCATCTGGATCTTCTGCCCCCGTGTAATCCGCTTCAGCAGGTCCAGCACACTCTCTCCCTGCTTGATCTCATACTGGGCGGCGGCCAGAATCACACCATGCTCCTCATCTCCGGTGATGGAGAGGGTGACCACGTTGTCCGGCTTGGGTGTAACTGCCGGAGAATGCGTGGCGGCTGGCGGCTTGGGCGTGGCCGCCGGAGCGGGCTTGGGGGTCGGCGGCTTGATTGTGGCCGCCGGGGGCTGCGCCGCCGCTGCGTTTGGCGGCGCCTGGGTCTTGGCGGGCTCGCTCGCGCCCGCCGGTGGCTGCGCCGCCGCTGCGCTTGGCGGCGCCTGGGTCTTGGCGGGCTCGCTCCTGCCCGCCGGGGGCTGCGCCGCCGCTGCGCTTGGCGGCGCCTGGGTCTTGGCGGGCTCGCCCCTGCCCGCCTGCGCTGGAGCTGCCGTACCATCCGCAGGGGCGGATGGTACGGCAGTGCCCTCAGCGGCTCCCGGCAGCGGAGCCGCTTCGTCTCCAGGCCGCGGCGTCTGCGCGGCCGGGGTCCCGGCGGGCGGCTGCGTGCCGCCGCCTGCCTGATCCGGCTGCGCAGAGGAGCAGCCGGAGAGCAGCAATACCATCAGCAGGAGAAGCAGCGGAGCCAGCCTTCCCCGGCCTCTTTTGACTAGATAGAACATTACCTGCACACCTCCACAAAAAGGGAAAAGAACGGGGGCCAGTCAGCCTGTTCCCCGTTCCTTCATACACCTTATGCTTACTTTTCAAGACATATCCGAACTAATTCCAAGCAAAATCGCCTGTCTAATGGGCCTGCAACGCTTCAACAACCCTATACGCCTCAACTACTCATCGGCACGGGGGCGTTAGTTAGATTTTCTACACTTAATTATTCTTGTTACGCACCTGTATAGAAATTAGTTGGATTTCAGGCATCTAATTCTGCCCACAACCCATCATACGGGAGCTTCGGGCGTGAATAAGTGTTGTTTTTCCAACTAACTCCCGCTTTGCAGCAAATCCTGCCAAATTAGATGTCATTTATCCACTTATTGTCCGCCCCAGCGTACAGCACCCATCCTGCAGCGGAATGGAACTTTCAACTAAACTATACCATCCCCTACTCTTACTCAACTATGGCAATCTAACCGCTACAGCAGCAGCCATCTCACGGGTTACCACAGCAGTAGGCTCAAATGCGCCGCCGGTGCCGCTCATATATCCAAGTCCCGTTACCGTGCGGACAGCGGACAATGCATAGTCACTAATTTTATCTTCGTCGCTGAACTTACCAGCGCCTGCTCCGGCTCCAGCTGCATCCAGCTTAAAAGCTCTAACCATCATCACAGCCATATCCTGGCGTGTAACCAGCCCGTCCGGTTTGAACGTCGTGGCGCTCACGCCGCTGATAATACCTAACTCCTTCGCGCGGTTCACTGTTCCATAATACCATGTACCCGCCTTAACATCACTGAAGGCCCCAGCGGAAGACGCCGCAGACGGCTCGTTCCCGGTTAAGCGCAGCAGCAGTGCTGCAAATTCAGCACGAGTAATATTCTTTTTCGGTGCAAACAGCAGACTGCCCTCACTCACACCATTCATCAGCTTGCGGTCATACGCCGTGTATACCGACTCCAGCGCCCAAGGCGAGATCGACTTCACATCGGCAAAAGCCGGACGGTCCGCCGCCGCAGAAGCCACCGTTACCGGGACCGTATGACGGACAACTGCTGGGGTTTTATCCTTCAGATATCCCGTAACCGTCAGGGTATATTTATTCGCCGGCAGACCTCCGACCACAACAGCCACGCCCGCAGCATCTGTAACTGCTGTTTTACCGCCGATGGTTACCTGTACGCCTGCTGCCGGTGAAGTTACCGGATCAGAGGTGAAGGTCGCCTCATTCCATACCCATTGCTTCTGGGTTACCTGCACCTTCAGCTCTTGTCCAGGCTGCGGCTGTGCGGGAGTCACGGTTACGGCATCAACCACCTGCGTGTTGTCCCCGCCATAATAGACTACTATGCGGTCATTCTCCTCCAGCGCGAAATCGCCCATCCCTACACTTGGATAGATCCATGCTCCGCCGCGGGCAACCACATACATCCAGCCATCATATCCGCCAAAAGTACCCGCAATCACGCCGCCGATCCCCGTCACATAATTGCCTGCTTCATTGACCAGGGCCAGGCGCTTAGCGGCGGCTGTCTTTTCCAGTGCCTTAAGTACATTTCCGGCGTACACGCTGCCCTCAGCCAAGGTTCCATTTGGACCTTCCACAGTAACCGAGACACTTACCTGAGGATTCTTCACTGGTGTGCCGCTAAAATCAAAGAGCTTGCCGCCTGTACCAAACAGCTTGTACGCTACCAAAGCCTCCAGAGCCTGCTCCGTTGAGAGCGGATTGGAGCTGCCGCCCGCAGTGTGGACGAATCCGCCACCCTCTGCGCTGAAGCTCAGCAGCTTGCTGACCAGATTGATCTGGCCTTTGGTGTACTCTGCTCCCGCCGGATCAATGCCGAAGGCAGACAGACCGATAATGGCCTGAGCCACACTCTCGCTGCTGTCGCCATATCCGCCGTTCTTGTCCTGTGCCTTAGCCAGCCAGGCTGCCGCCCGCTGACCAGCAGTATTCACGGCTGCTTCCTGCTTGTGTCCAGCCAGTGCATTCAGCGTCATCGCTGTCATATCCGGATCACTCGCACCCGTGGTCAGGGTGAAGCCGCCGTCCGGGTTTTGCTTCGCCAGAATCTCTGCCAGCAGCTTAGACTGTGTCCATTTCGCATTTGCCGGGATTGTATAACTGCCGGAATCCAGAGCCAGCAGTGCATAGACCGGATTATTCAGCGTCTGGCCGGTAATTGCCTCGTGATTGTAGAGCTTCTCGATCAGGTTATAGCCTGCCACCTTCTCAGGGTCGCCGCCCAGTGCCTTAACAGCAAGTGTGATGCGGGCATAGTCCGTAGCTCTGGCAAAAACACCCTTAGCCTCACTCAGCTTACCTTCAAGCGCCTTCAGATAGCTGGCTGGAACCTTGTAGCCTGCTTGTGCAAGGCCAATCGCCTGCCAGTCCGACTGGACTCCGTTCTTCAGCATGTATTCTGCAGTAGCATAGACCGCAGCGGTCACACTGGCTGCCTCACTTGCGGGCAGAGCGGATACCGCCGGTGCGGAAGTTCCGCCTGCCTGTGCAGCAGCAGCTTGTCCTGCCGGGGCTACGGCTGCTCCCAGCAGTGCAAACAGCATGATAACAGCAAGTCCCAACCGTGTGAACCTGAATGATAGAGAATGGTTCTTCATAACTAACCTCTTTCCTGAAATAGAATGGATAAATCCTGCTTCCTTACGCAGATAGAGCAGCAACCTAAAGACCGCCCTATGCAGGGCGGCCGGGGAAGAACTTTCGCACAGGGCGGCTGAGGGAGTTGATTACTCTCCCACATTACATACTATACAGCACATACAGCCCTCGCCAATATCAGCATCTGCTTCACATTCTTACCCCCGAAGAATAGAAACAACATCGAAAAAGGCAGGTCTCCTGGCTCATACTTCACCGCTTCCCCCGCCTTCCCATCCGCTTAGCAGACAGTGGCTCTTCAGGAGTTGCTCCGTATTTACAGTGGCGGGACCGCGCCGGACTTGCACCGGGCTTCCCTTTTAAGCAGATTCCTCTATTAGACATAGCCCTGCCAGCATCTGCTAGCGACAGCGCGCGGTCTCTAAGGCAATCTGCACCTTTTCCTCAAGCTTATTAAATTTTAATATTCTCAAACCATCATATCGACTATTCCCCTGTATGTCTATAGACAAGCTACATCTATTCCAGCTCCCCCAAAGCTCAGCCCATTCCGCACAAAAATCCTGAACAGCACATGCCCGCTCCTCCGGCACATCGTACTATTCAGGACTATAAAAAGTTACTCTTCTGCTGCTAATCAAGACGTTGGTCTACTGCTAATCAACACACTAGCGCACCTATGGAGACACCGGCAGAAGGCCGATTGTATTATGTACATCAGAATTAGTATAAAAGCAGCTGATAACGCATTCTGTTGCACTTCATACCATCAATTCCGGCAAATCCCCTCAGCCGGGCCAAATCCCAAAAATCTACTGCACCAAATACAACAGAACGCCATATTAACTCCATTATGCCTGATTCTAGTGTACGAAGTGCAATTGAGAAGCTTCTTTCGGACATCAGCGCACTTATAGGCTACAATTCACATATGTCGATTGAATTACTCTGAGCACTACCCGATCGCGTTAGTTAAAAGCTTACGCAGCCTGCTTATGGCCGCTGTGTTATTCCGCATCCGTGTCCGCTTCCGGGCTTGCGGAAGCGGATGGCTCCGCACTAGGCGCGGCTGTAGCTGTAGCTTCCGGGGCGCTGCCCGGATCTGCCGCCAGCTTCAGCGAGTATCTTCCGGCGGTGATCATATCACCCGCCGCCAGCTTCGCGCCTGCTGATAGCTCCACCGTCACCTCGTATACGCGTGACGGAAGATTCCCCGCCGCCGCTGGAGAGGCGGCGGCTCCACTGTCCGCATCGCCGTCCGCTCCGGCACCTGCTTCACCCTTCGCATCGCCGTCTACTCCGGCGCCTGCCTTACCGCTCGCATCGCCGTCCACTCCGGCTCCTGCTTCACCCTTCGCATCGCCGTCCACTCCGGCGCCTGCTTCACCCTTCGCATCGCCGTCCACTCCGGCACCTGCCTCAGCCTTGGCACCGCCGTCCGCTCCGGCTCCTGCCTCACCCTTCGCACCGCCGTCCGCTCCGGCACCTGCCTCACCCTTAGCACCGCCGTCTGCTCCGGCTCCTGCTGCAACCTGGCAACTGCTAACCGTTGCCTTAACCTCATAGTCCGTAACGCCGCTGGCGGACTCCACACCGATCCGCTCCGGCTTGAAGGCGGAGCATTCCGCAGCATCAGTGAAGCTGAACAACAGCTTCACGCCGTTCTTCTTACCCGCTTCTCCACTTCCTGCTCCGCCCTCCGCGTTTCCGCCAGTCCCTGTATCACCGCCGTTATTCCCGCCGCCGATAAGCCGGACAGAGACGGGAGCCGCTACAGCGGCTTGTCCGGTCACTGCCGGAAGCGGGCTGGGGCTGGCCACCGGCGCAGCTGTATCCTTGCCGCGTCCCCCTAGCTGGCTCAGCAGGATAACCGCCGCAATCAGAATGATCCCGAGGATGCTCCCTGAGATCAGGATTTGAAATCGGCTGCGGCTGACCCACCGCGCCAGCGGCGAAGCCAGCTGGGCGCGGGCTTCATTGTAGACAGTCTGCATAGCAGGCGTTGCTGTGTCGAGATGGGTTTTGCGGAATTCCCGGTTCTTGAACGCCTCGCGGTCGCTCTTCAGGAAATACCTCAGCACGGCCCGCTTGTAATTCGGCCATAGCTTCTTGCCTGAGCTTGCGAACAGCCAGCTATGCTGCGACCAGTCCAGGAACCGGTACACTGTCTCCTTGTCATTGCCCGCTTTGCGGACTACCAGATCCAGCAGCGCATCATAATCCAGCGGTCCGCCTTCACGTTCACTGCTGTGATAGAAGGCCAGCGGCAGCCGGTCGAATGGCTCAAGACTCCGCGCTTCCTTCAGCCACCGCGCGCCGAGCAGCTGTACATCGTCCAGCTCACGCGGCGTCAGTCCGGCAAAAATCTCCTCGTCCGGCGACTCCTCCCCGAACCAGCGGTAGGCTGCACGCAGCGCATTCGCTTTGCGCTTCGCAATCGCATCGAGCGGCGGCTGCCAGTCTGCCGTATCCCGGTAACGCAGGAACGAGATCTCCAGCAGCTGCTCCATTGTCAGCTCGTCCAGCGAGATCCGGTTCAGCAAAAAGCGGTCGGCAACCGTGCCCAGCTCCTCCATAACGGACAAGGCCTCCGGGTATACACCGCCTCTGCGGCGCTGCTTCTCTGCCTGCTGGACCGCTTCATGAACAGCCGTTACCGCCGCTACCGGTTCAAGCTCCCGCTGCAGCTTCTCCAGCAGATATTCCTTGAAGGTATCCCGTACCGCTGCCTGCTGAAGCACCTCTGGAAGACTCCGGCCGAAGTGGCCCACGAGGCGGAGGATATCCGCCGTTCCGGCAGCAGCTGCCAGCCGGGATTCCAGATACGGCTCGAACAGTGCTCTGCGGAAGAGAGATTGGGACAGCACTTTTTTGAAGAACGCCTCACTAAGCTCCGCATCGCTCTCAATAATTCCGTAAGCCGCCGCCAGCACATCCTCCCTGCCCCCGGACTGGCAGTTCAGCATCCCGTTGATGAAGTAATCGACGATCTTCATCCGGTAATTATGGCCCGGCAGCGCGTAATACGCCTTGAACTGCTCCAGGATTTCCACTGACGGAATCCCCTTCTTGCGGATCAGATCATATTCGCGGTCGAACCGCTCCAGGAACATATCATTCAGCCGCACCCGCGAGTCCAGCTTCCCCTCCGGCTTCAGATAGGACAGCAGGCCGCCGAGTATAGCGTTCTTGTTGTCTGTATATAAAGCTTCGTTCCCTTGCTCGATTTCATAAAAAACCGCCAGCTCATTGTAGAGCGCCAGCGACAGCTTACGGTCCGTACTCTCTCCGAGCAGCAGGCTGTCGGAAAACTTAGCGAAATCACGGAGGCTTCCGCCCTTCTCCACCAGCGTCTTCCAGGCCAGATCGGCATAGATTTGCCGCGACTCGCCGAAGTCGGTATTCAGGAACCTTGCTCCTGCCAGATCGAAGATATAATCCTTCTCGATATTGCGGTCGCCCGGACGCAGAGAGCCCTTTTCCACGAAGGTCAGATGAATATATTTGCGGCTCTGCGGTTCCTTGGCATACGTGATCACTCCCAGCCTGCGGCGGAAGTCATATGGCAGCGCAGCGAAGAGTACCTCGGTCAGCCGGACCGCACGCTGCGACAGCTCACTGATGGGAACATCCAGCGTTACATAGATTTTCTTCTTCCCGGCTACGGACAACATTACCGCCTGCAGCAGGGCTTTGAACAGCTCTTCTGTGAATCCTAGACCGGACAGCACGCTGCGCGGATCTGACGGCACGTCCAGCTCTCGGGTTGCCACGGGAATCGACTCCAGCTCAGGCAGGGTCCCGCCAGGCTCCCCCTCATAGCTCCGGGCAAACCCCGCGTGCAGCCAGCTTCCATACCCCTCGACAATCTCTTCGGAGCGGATAGGCGGCACCACGAAATTATGGGCAAAAAAAGCGCTCCGCTGCCCCGTAAAATCCGCCGCCAGATAACGGCTCTCTCCGATCACAGTCTCGTTGCTCTCCGTATGGAACAGGTGCAGCGCAGCCGGATATAGCTCCTCATCCTTCTCGCCGCGCGCCGTAAGCTCAGCCGGGGCATCGTATAGGCAGAAGGGGTGCAGGATTTTTTTGACAAAATTATTATCGAGACTCTCCGATTTCGCTACCGTATCGAAGCCCTCTGTAGACCGGTACACGCCGCGGCGCTCGCGGGTATACATCTGCTGGGTGATCATGGACCCTGACAATCTGTTCACGGCCCGTCGCTCCCCTCAATATAATTCAGCTTGTGCAGCAGCCAGATGAACGGCTCATCGACCCGGATCGGACTGACCACACCCTCCACCTTCTGATTGACCGGATTGCTGCCCAGCGCAGACACGGCGAAATACCCCGTATTGGCAAAATACACATCCATCGTATCCTTGAACGGACGGTCCACCTTCTCAATGAAGCGCCGGATCTCACCGTCGATGTTGTGGAACTCGTCCATATTCAGCGTTTTGCGGTGCACGTAGTTGTTGAACACATTGCTGTTCGACTTGATGTAGTCGCCATCCTCATCCTTGAGGGAGTGGAGCATATCGCTTTTGGCCAGGACGACTGCGGTCGGAATCTCGGTCTTGCTCTTCTCCTGATAGGCGATGAAATCACCGAACATGGTCAGCACCACATCACGCGGCTCATCATACTGCGATACCCACTCTCCCGGGCGGTCGCCGAAGTTAATGCGGATCTTCTCCCGGACCGAACGGATCTGCAGCGGATCGACCATGAACAGAATCCCTGCCGAGTTCTTGATATGCTGGCCGTGCAGGCCTAAGTAATCCTGATCGACCATTCCTTCACCGGCGACATCGAAGAACACCAGCGTCAGCGGGGGCTTGGACTCATCCTTGAACACAAACTGGAAAATAAACGGCTCCTGCATCTTCTCCTTCTGGGTGGACGCCAGCAGATCCCCGCGCTCGAACAGCGGCTCCTCATACAGGGTACGGAATTTGCGGCTGATCTCGGCATTCAGCGGCATACAGGCTGCGTCGAAATGCCCTGCCGTTGTATGCTGTAGCGTATGGATCAGCGAGGTCATATAGACAGACTTCCCGACCTGGGAAGCTCCGATAATCGAGATAATATTGCTAGGCACCTTGCCTGCTGTTACAGGCAGTTCGTTATGGCAGGACGGACAGAGCCGTCTGCGGGTCATCACTCCATAACGGTCGGTGAGCCCGGTCAGGACGTTGTCTGTATAATGATGATACTCCTCCGGGATATCCGCCGGCTGCAGAACTGCTTCCATATCATCCACCGTATCGAGGCCGAAGCGCTCCCGGTATTTATTCAGCAGATCATCCTCACCGAGCGCATAATTCTCATCATCCTCACGGCTGTGCATGGCCCGGAACACCACTTCCTCCGGCTCAAAGCGCGTGAAGCAGAACGGGCAGACAATATCGTAATACAGCGGCCTCGCTGCGGGCTGATTCTTCTTCATGAAACGGCTAAAAAAAGACATTTCTCATCCTCCTCAGGGTTGTGTCAGCACCCGGTATGCTGCTCCCGCTCACTCGGGAACCAGCTCATAATACGTCCCGTATTTCGGCCCATCGGTGAAAAAAATACGGATGAAGTCGTCCTTGCCGACCTCAATCGGCGGGAGCTGGTTGCGCCCGGGAGCGAAGTCCTGGACGAACGGGAATCTTGCACCGTCCTCCTTGGAGGATGGATGCGCATCCCGCTTTTTGACGTAGCAGAGCACTTCCTTCGGCACCGGCACCTCGGCAGTAATCGTCATCTGCACGGTTTTCAGCTTGCTGAACAACCCTTTTTTGTGCTGGACCGCGTAGTAGATCCTCGCTTTGCCCGCACTGACGAGCGCCCGGTTACCGCCATCCTGCTGGCGGACCAGTAACGTCTCCCCATTCTCACTGAGCCGCACGTAAATGGTGTAAGCCACCATCCCGATCTCGTCCAGCCGGTCCCGGTATCCGTTATTCGCTTTGTATTCTTCACGCGTGTAGAGCTTCATGCCCGGAGGCGGATGCTCATGACCGTCCGGCGCCTCCGCAGAGGCCTTATGAATATATACCGCCTGTACACCGTCCGGCCAGCGCCAGCGCAGCGTACAGAACCGGTCCTCCACTCTGGATACAACTTCGGTAATCACCGGTGCTCCAGCGTCTGCCTCGGCGTACTTCATGGCAACCTGCCCCTTTCCCTGCATCTGGCTTTAGAACCCTTTACTGCCGCGGTTACGGCGGGGTGAATGAATGCTATCCACAGGCGCATTAGCAGCCCCTGCAGCTCTTCCCCGGCGCGACAAGCGCCCTTCCCCTACAGGCACGATATATGTGAACAAGGTGAGAATAGCCGCCAGAACGAGCAGCGCCAGCAGCCGGGTCATAGGGTCCCAGAGCGTGTCGCCGTTCAAGCCGGATTCCAGAATCAGCCCTGCCACAAGTCCCGATACCGCGCCCCCGATACTGAAGCTCCGGGCCAGATGGCGGTTATCGAACACAATGCCAAGGCCCAGACCCAGCGCCGTGCCGAGCAGCATCAAGGCCAGCACACGCACCACAGCATAATAAGGGCTGTCTGCGGTCTGGTCGCTGCGTTCGGTCAGCAGTGTCCGGTCCCCCAGACGGTCATAAATCTGCTGGAATACGTCGCCAAGCCGGTTCGCATCGGCCACATCATAATACTGTCCGCCGGTACCGCTGGCGATACTCTGAAGCAGATTTGCGCCGGACGGATCATCCAGGGCCAGCCCGATTGTATTCACTTTTATCCCACGCGCCACATAGTCTGTCAGCTCCGTAGAGGTATTGAACTGGCTGACGCCGTCGGATAAAAGAATAACCATCGCCCCGCGGTCTGCGCCGTCTTCATGAATCACCTTCATTGCTTCAGCCAGTGCGCCGCTGATATTCGTTCCGCCTTCGGTGGTCTTCAGGCTGCTGATGACCTCCATCACCTTCTCGCGGTTCGCCTCTTTGGAGAGCGGGAGCAACGGCTGGACCACGGAAGCTTCATTGCTGAAGGTGACTACGGCGACTTTGTTGTCTTTTTTGAGCTGCTGCACCAGATTCTTGGCCGCCGCGTAGCGCCTGTCTGACGGATCGCTCTGCGACATGCTGCCGGAATCATCGATCACCATGACGACATTCTTCACCGGCTTGCTGCCGCCGAAGTTCAGCTCGTACACGAACTCGGTCAGCGTACCCACGCCGAGCAGCAGCACGACCATGAGCGGGAACATTTTCCACGAGGTGCCCAGGTAACGCAGCTTCCAGGACTGTCCGTTCAGCCTCGGCGAGATGGTCTCTGCGACCAAAGCGCCTATTCCAACACATAAGGCCACGATGGCAAAATAAATGCCGACCAGCACCATCTGAGGTAAATCATACGGCCTGCGGTCCAGCAGCAGCTCACCGAGCACAAACGCTACACCCGCGCCGAGCAGACTGAACAGCAGCAGGAGCAGATTGATTTTTCGCTGCATTGCATTTCATCCTTTCCGGGAAAAGCTTGATCTTCACACGCTTCCCCATTCCATTCTATTGCACATCCGGCAGTGGAATGAATGAGAATTGTCCTACGAAGCCTGTATGGTTAGGCTCGGGATGAGTCCAGGTCCGGGCCAGGTCCAGGGCCAGGTCCCTGAGCCCAGGCATTATTATAGTGAACCCTCGGATTTTCGGCCGCCCCTCCAGTAATCAGGGGCACTAATGCTCCTCATTTGGCGGTTCGGCACACTTTCGGCGAAATCAGGGGCATTTGTGCTCCTCATTTGGCGGTTCGGCACACTTTCGGTGAAATCAGGGGCATTAGTGCTCCTCATTTGGCGGTTCGGCATACTCTCGGCGAATTCAGGGGCATTTTGGACTCCTGTCAAGAAAGTAGACAACAACTACATCGTTTTTCGCTTAAATGTGGCTGCAAACTGAACCGGAGAAACGTAACCCAGCGCCCCATGGATTCGTTTGCGGTTGTAGAAAAATTCAATGTACTGGAAGATGGCATCATACGCCTGTTGCTTCGTTTTAAATCGATTCCAGTACACCAACTCTTTTTTTAAGAGGCTGTGAAACGATTCGATACAGGCGTTATCATAACAGTTTCCTTTGCGGCTCATGCTTGCAGTCATCTGGTACGACTTTAGGCGTTCCCGGTAGTCTGCAGAGGCGTACTGGGAGCCCCGATCCGAATGATGAATCAAGCCCTTCCCGGGGCGTTTGGCCTGATAAGCAGCGTCCAGAGCGCCTTGTACGAGGTCAGTGGTCATCCGGTCGCTAAGCCGCCAGCCGACAATCTCCCGGGTACACAGGTCCAGTACGCTCGCCAAGTACATCCGTCCTTCCCGGCAGGGAATGTAGGTGATATCCGCCACCCACGTCTGGTTCGGCTTTTCCGTGTGAAATTGCTGGTTCAACAGGTTGGGGGCAATGGGTAACGGATGGTTGGAGTCGGTGGTGCATACCCGAAATCGTTTCGCGACACAAGAGCGCAGACCGAGTTCCTTCATATACTTTCCTACGGTGCGTTCACTGACCCGGTGCCCTTCACGTTCGAGGAGAACCTTGATTTTGGGACTGCCATAGCGACCCTTAGAGTCATGGAAATGATAGGCTATCCGCTTTAATAGCAACGCTTTGCGGGTGGCTTGGGGGCTAGGTTCTGCTGTTCTCCATTTGTAATAACCGCTCCGGGACACCTGAAAGACACGGCACATCTTCTCCACAGGGAACTCGGAGCGATGATCTTCAATAAGCTGAAATCTCAGTTCTTTGGGTTGCTGAAGATGTGCACTGCTTTTTTTAGGATGGCCATCTCTTCGGTCAGGTCTGCGAGCTCTCGCTCCCTCTCCTTCAGTTGACGTTCCAGCTCTCTGTATTTGTCTGGAGTAATGATGGGCTCATTCTCAAACTGCCGATACTGTCCTAGCCATTTATGCAACGTTTTGGCGGGGATGTCCAGCTCCAGGGCCAATTCCGCTACCGTTTTCGTCTGCTCCTGGATGTACTTGACGGTCTGTCTTTTGTATTCTTCATTGTAGCTTCTCCGTGTTCCACTCATGGGGACACCTCCTCGTTAAACTAATTATCTCTATTCTCTTAACGGGTGTCCACGGTTAACACTAACAGCATTTGTGCTCCTCATTTGGTGGTTTTGCACACTTTCGGAGAATTCTGGGGCATTAGTGCTCCTCATTTGGCGGTTCGTCACACTTTCGGTGAAATCAGGGGCACTATGCCCACACTCATTAGCATCAAAGGGATTTATCCCCCTCATTCCGCCATTTGGCTCACTTTCACCAGCGTCAGAGGGATTTATCCCTCTCATTCCGCCATTTGGCTCACTTTCACCAGCATCAGAGGGATTTATCCCTCTCTTTCTGCCATCCGGCCTATTTCCGCCAGCATCAGAGGGATTTGTCCCTCTGTTTCTGCCATCCGGCTCACTTCCAGCAGCGTCCGGTCAGCCGCCGAACTCGCGTGGACTATAGATCCTGCGGTTGTGGTAGCCTGACCAAATATAATAGTTTGTGATAGCACTCTTCTCATCTCATCCCGTCTCCGCTCATCAGCACTCGTCCCATCTCCGCTCATCAGCACTCATCATATCTAATCGCCACTCATCTCATCTCCGGCAGCTGCTTCTCTTCCAGACCGTGGAGCTGGTATCCGTTGCCGGCATAAGTCTCGTAATAGACCTTGCCGTTGCGGTAGTAGAGCAGGTCTTCCAGGTGGAAGCCGCCCATCAGGTTCAGCTTCTCCACGCCGCTGCGGCGCTGCTCATGCACGAAGCCGAGCCGGTAGATGCGGGTGGTCTCATCGGCGCTGAAAGCATAACGCAGAAATTCGGAGGAGCTGTCGCCGAAGAAGTACTTCTCCTCATGGCGGTGCTCCTGCGTATACTCGAACAGGCGGACATTCATCGCCGCCTCCTCCTCCAGACTGCGGTAGAGCTGCTTGAACAGCTCCTCCTTGGAGACGATATCCCGGTTCTCGTAGGCGGCTGCAACATTGGCACGCCGCAGCAGCTCTTCCTCGAACGGAAGCGTGAACGGCCCCGCGGTAAGCAGCTCCCGGCGGCACAGCTCGATCAGCCGCTCGGCAACAGCCTGGCCGCCTCCGTTCACCAGCAGCCCGGAGAGACTGCCCATGAACCGCTCGCTGAAGAAGATCCCCGCACCGCGCCGGGTCTCGATATCCTTCATGACCTCGTCCGTCACACTGCGGTAATACTCCATGATGTTCTGATCCACGGTCTCTTTGCTGCGGCCGATGCTGGCGAGGGCCACGCTGTGCAGCTCCTCCTCCAATGCGTCCATAGCCGCAACCTTCGTTCTGCTGTCTGCGTGCAGCTGCTCCAGTGCAGCGTCATAGCGGAGACAGAGCGCCAGTTCGCTCTCCAGCAGCAGAATCTCATACTTCTTGCCGTAGACGGACTCGAACAGGTAATGAATGAAATTGCGCACCGTCCGTTTGTCCAGCAGCGGCACCCGCTGGAACGGCTGGCGCTCCACGCTCTCTGCATAGAGCCGCTCCAGCTCCTCCTGCGCGGAGAGCAGAGCGGAACGCAAGCCGCCCATATGCTGGCGCAAGGCCTGCAGCACGCTGCCTCCCTCACCTGTCTTCTCACTGGTCCATTCCGCCAGCTGGTAGAAGGTGACCGGGGAGGCCCCTGCCTCCTCGGCAGCCAGCACTCCAGTCCATTCCCGGGCCGGATCAATCCCGGCAGCCCTGCGAGCAGACACCTCCGCAAAATTACTGCGGAAGTACGCCTGCGCCCCTTCCCCGAACAGCAGCTCCTCAGCCTCGCGCAGCGAGAGCATCCGCAGCTGTGAATAGGACGGACGTCCGTGGCTCATCAGCCCGGTCATCTCCGCGAGAGCGGACTGCTCCGGCAGCAATTCTGCCGCGCGGTCCCGCAGGGTATCCGCTCCAAGGCCAAGCATCGCCTGCCGCTCCTTAAGACTCCGGGGTTGGCCTGCACGCAGCCGCCCGGACAGATAATGCAGCGCATGGTACAGCACCGCCAGCGCAATCTGGCGGTTCGGCCGCCGCACCGCCGAGAAGCCGGCAGATGCGTAGCCTTGCCTGCCTGTGCTGCCGCGGATGCCGCTTTTGAACGTCATATTATTGTAGCCGCCATGCCCGGAGGCCTGATCGGCCGCAGGCCGGACCCGGTTCTTGAGCAGGCTGATGTGGGCGATAATCTCGTAATTGTCGTCCATGCCGTGGACCGACATCAGTCCGCGCTCATTCTTATCGGAGAGCAGATAGACCAGATCGAACAGCGGAGAAGGGCCATGCATCACAGGAATGGACAGTCCTTCCTCCGTCACCAGCAGCGGAGCGCTTAAGGCATAATCTGCCGCCTGCATCCCGTCCAGCTCACGCAGACAAGCCAGCCCGACCGAGCTGGAATAGCCGAAGTTATCCCCCTGCTCCCGTTCGTTAATCAGCGCGTACAAATCAATCTGTACCGATTTGAACGACTGGCTGAGAATCGCACGGGCCAGCAGCACGATCTCCGGCAACAGCACATTCTGCGGATCATCGACCCGTGTAATGACAGACAGATGGATGACGTCAAAAGAAGAATACAGCCGTCCGTAATCTGCTATGCTGTTGCTTAAGCTGCGCAGCGTCCGGTTCATTCCGGCCAAATACTGGCTATCCTCATGAAATTCACGGTACAGCTCACGCCGGACCGTACGCGGATCACGCCCTGCCGTATCCGGCAGGGTCATGTGCATCACACGTTCATGGACGCTGCTGTTTCCGCTGCCGATCCGCCCCTTGACTCCTTCCTTCTCCTGCGTACTGCCGCTGCCGTTGTGCGAACCGGCATGCAGCGCCATCACGCCGCCTGCATTGTCCCATTTGCGCTGGCAGCGTTCCAGCACAGGGCCGATGGCCGGGGTCACCTTATCGCCCAGGAACAGGAACAGCGCAGGGTAATGGATACTGCTGCGCCCATCCCCCTTATGATGCTGTGCTTCCTCCTGGGCAGCGTATTGCTCAGCATATTGTAAGGCCTGATCTCTGATCATAGGCCTACTTCAGCTTTCTGCGGATGCTGCCAAGCTTGCCGGTCAGGCTCTTGTAGAAGCCGTACATTTCGTCTCCGTTAGCATGCTCTACCCGCTCATATTCCAGAGCGTCACGCGCTTCCAGGAACGAGACATACATTCCTTCCAGCTTATACAGCAGCGGAGTTACATCTTCAGCTGCGGTCATTTCTCCGGCCCGGCGCGCTGCCTTGCGGAGCAGGAGACTGCGGCTTTTCTCATCCAGCTCACGGAAATGGCGGTAGACGGCATACTCCACATAGCTGCGTTCCTTCATCAGATTCGCGAACGGCTCCCAGGCATCCTCGTCCTCGTCGCGGTCGTAGACATAGAGCGCACCTTTTTTGGTGATCGTATCGGTGTACAATGCTTCAATGAACTGGTCCAGCCATTTGTCTTCATCCAGATGCTGATGTACAAGTGCTTCCAGTTCCGCAGATTTAGCTGCCAGTGCATCGTATTTCGCCAGCTCCTCACGGACACGGGCAATGAGCTGCGGGGAACGGATCAGGTTCTCCTGGGCCAGCTCCAGATTAATGCTGCCGAAGATATCCTTCACGGCTTCGCGTTCAAGGCCTCCTGTGCGGAGCGCTTTTAGCTCCTCAGCAGCCTTGCGCACTTCACCCAGATTCGGACGCGGCGCATCCAGCTGCAGATCATAAGCGTCCAGCAGCTTGCCCAGATCCAGCGGCTTCGTGAAGATCACGGAGAAGCGGCTGCTCGTGTTCTCATCTACACCCTTCTCGATGATCACACCGGACGCAAGCGCCCGGCCGAAATCTGCACGCACTCTGGCATTGTACTCACGGACCCGCGGATTCGCATACGTATCGCCCCAGGACTTCTCCGGGATCGGCGAAGGCAGATAGGTCCAGTTGTCCTTATCGGTCATCACCAGATGGCGGCCGATGCCTTCCTTGTCTAGAATGGTCCGCTCGTAGTTCTCCTCGTACACCCGGAGCGGCGTATAGACGAACAGCGGCACCCCGTTGCGTGTATTCAGCCAGAAAATCCGGTTCTTGACCTCGCTCTCCTTGATCGTGAACTGCGATTTGCCGAGTGCATTATTCTGATAATTCCGCACACCCTTCAGAATTCCCGGCGCCTTCACCGGCACAGAGACGAAGCCCCAGGACGGGAAGTGCAGACTGCCAGAGCTGTTGCTGAGGTGGAAAATCGGCACCGCATCCTCATCCAGACGTCCGGCAATAATCCGCTCCACGAACTTATCCAGCGGCTCCTCGCGCCCGTATTTCATCACCAGGAAATCCTCCATCGAACGGGTAATGAGGTCCCCGAACTTGTCGCTGAGGAACTCGGAGATGGAGCGGACAATATCAATCTCCTGCTCTCTTACCCAGCGTCCGGAATGCTTCAGCATCTCGCGTGTGAAGTCACGGATCAGATCATCGCCGTCCTTCTGGTCCATGATTTTGGAGATGGTCGCCGAGATATCCGGCACGTTGACGATATTCCAATAGTAGGTTTTGTTGCCCTTATGGTCTGCCTGCTCTTCGCCGTTAATCAGAATGTCGCCGTTCTTCTCGAAGATCGAGCTGAGCGCGGTCAGAATCTCGGTGAATACCCCGTAGATCCGGCTGTTCTCTTCATTTAGCAGCTCATACAGATCTTCATAGAACTGGATCATCTGCTCGGTGCGCTCCACATCGGCGTGCAGCCAGTATTCATTGATTTTGGCTTCAATATAGGCGTTCTTCTTCTTCTCCTTGGACACAAAAGCGCTCCGCGCATCGCCCAGCTTATCCTCTGCACTCTCCTGGGCGGTCTCAATATCACGCGGCAGGCGCAAGAGACTCTCGCGCAGCGCTTCAATATAAGACTGGATCAGCTTCAGGATGCAGAAGCCCTTCTCTGTGTAGAGCAGCCGCGACACATAGAACGGCCCCTGTTCAGGGTGCAGGAAGATGCGTTCCAGTTCTTCGCCGAACTGTCCGGCAATTTCGCCTGGAAGCTGCTTCTTGGATTTGATATATTCCTCACGCGCACGGGCCAGGAAGTTCTGCTCCAGCTCCGTATCCATGCTGACGACCTGATTCTTGACCACATTCGCATGGCTGAGGCGCTCGCTGTTCTGATAACCCGGCAGCGGCTCCGGCACACGGGACTCGAACGTCTTGATCATCGTATCGAGATCGATGCCGAGCTTGCGCGCCATCTTCTCCACATCCTCCTGGTTCGGGGCGTGATGGAACATCTTGTCCATTTTGTCGAAGAGGCGGTAAGCCAGATAGGTTGTCATTTCCTCAATCGGCAGCACGGCCGAGGATGCCCCGATAATGTTGTACTCATAGTTGGCAGGATAGGTCTTGTTCATTTGGGCAATGTTCGTGCGGATGTTGCTGATATAGTCATGGATGGCGAACTCCTCGCCGGAGGCCTTCTCTTCACTGGCCATGAAGTTGGTGATATTCTCAGCCGTCACGTTCATGCAGTAATCGTAGGCGTTCTCCAGCAGCTTGCCTTCCGTATTGGTTGCGGAGATGAGATGACAGAGATTGAACGGCGGCAGCGGCGAGTTGACGCTCAGAATATTGCCGTACTTCTGGCGGAACCGTTCGCCCCGGCTGTCCACGTTCATCCAGTAATCCAGTTCTTTAAGCGCGGCATACCCGTTCTTACGGATATACTCGCGGGTATGCTCGCTGAGGCTTTTGTTCGACAGGTTGACGTCCGGTGTGAACAGATAGCCCAGCGTATTGACACGGTCTATCCCGGCTGCGCCATAGTCACGTTCAATAATGCCGCGCACGATGTAGGCAATATCCAGGAACGCCCCGCTGCCGGTTCCTCCGGACAGACCGGTAAGCAGGAAGACCATCAGCTTCTTGCTGGTGCCGACAGATAGGGTCTTAATCTTCTTGTCGATGGCGGCAACCACCTGGTTGATCTTTGTGAACAGCAGCAGACGTCCGGCCTGGCGCACCCCGGCAGCTCCATTCATGCCGTCTGTGATGCTCAGCTCCGGCGACAGCCAGTCTGTAATGTAGGAATCCAGGATGCTGCGGTTCTGCAGCAGTCCGCCGATCTCGGCATTGGCCAGCAGCACGAATTCATTCTGCGGGTCGAGGCCGATGCCCTTGTATTTTTTGCCGCGGTCCTGTTCATTGGTCTCGAACGCCAGGAATTCCACGTTGTCGGGCTTATCCCGCTTCTTCTTGGACAACGGATCTTCAGGCAGCTTGAAGCGGCGGTTAATCTGGTATTTGAGCCGCAGCAGGGCATCGATGCCCGTGCCGCCAAGCCCGATAATGAGGATCGGGTTGTCGATGGTATCTACTCTGATCTTGTCGCTGACAATCCCTCCGCCCAGCGATACATCCAGTTGTTGAATATGTTCTCTTACTACCGGTTTCATAGGTTCTCCCCCAAAAGTTGTGATAGCCTATGCAGCCCGAATCATTTCGTATAATCGCTTCGGGAGCACAAACTTAGCCTGCTTATCAGATCAAATATTCCAAAGAAATCGTCTTATCTACCGTCTGCAGAGAGACCGTTACCCGGTCCCCGCTCTTCATCTCCAGGCCACGTGAGATATCTGCGGCACGGCCTGAACGCTCAACCGTAATACCCTCGCCGCTGCGCAGCAGCAGCCGGTCATTCGTCCCGGGCGTGAACACCAGCTTCTCGCTCTCCTTCAGCTCCGGGGCCAGCTGCAGCAGCTGATGAAGCGTGAACTTGCCGCGGAAGCCGGAGAGCTTCTTGTACTGCGGATAGGTTTTCTCCCCGGTATTGGTATCCAGCACCTCCACCACCATCTGTCCGACGAACCCTCTGTTTGCCTTACTCCGCAGCAGCCAGAATGCGGCAGCCGCAGCCAGCAGCACAATGCCGCCGATGATATAATACAGCGTGTTCGTGGTCTTCTCAGCGGCTGGTTCTTCGCCCGCAGGAGTGCCTGCTGACGGCGGGGCGGTCGCTACCGTTCCCGTCTTGGCGTTGATGGTCAGCTCGTCGCTCTCGCGGTAGAAGCTGCTCTCCTCGGCCCGGACCTTCAGCTTATATTCATGACTGTCTTGTATCTCAAAAGTGCCCTTAAACGCAGCACCCGAATTGTCCAGCGGAATCTCTTGCACCTGGCCGGTATCGGCATCGGTCGCCAGCAGCACCGCCTTCATCTCCTGATACAGGCTGCCTTCCGTTACCTCCGCCCCGTTGCTGTACAGATGGGAAGAGATCTCCACCTTGTCGCCTTTGCCGTAAGACTTGGCTGGCAGAGCATCCAGCTTCAGCTCCAGATCGTAGTTGAACACCAGATTAATGTCGATTTTGTCCTTGGGCACGCCCTTGACCTGGAGCTTCCAGTCCCCCTGCTCCGGCGCGAGCAGCTTGATCAGAGTGTAGGTGGACGATTTCGACAGCAGCACCTTATCCGAGGGAATAGCAACTTCCTTGCCGGAAGGATCGCTCAGCTTCGCCGTCACCGGCTTCGAGGACATAATGGAGATATTCGCTTCCAGCACGCTGCTGTTCGGCACGTTCACCGTTACATCCTGATAATCGCCGTTTGCCGTAATAGACGGCACCGGCACCACCTTCAACTTCAAGTGGCTGGCAAAAATCTCGCTGAGAATCTGCGGCAGATCATCGGCGGAATTGGTAGTGAATGCCTTGCCGCCTGTCTCACTGGACAGCCCGGCCAGAATATTCTTGTTCAGCTTGCCGTCCGCATTCAGCCCTATGGTATATACCGGATACCCCTTCTGCTTGGCAGACTCTACTGCCGCCTTCAGCTCCTTGTCGGAATCGGACTGCTTCCGGCCGCTGGCTTCATTCAGGTCATTGTTGCCGTCCGCCAGCATGACGATCATTGGCTCATGGCCGGGATCGCTGCCGTTCTCCAGCACCTTCACCGCTTCTTCCATCCCGACCGCCAGGTCCGTGTAGGGTCCGCGGCTAAGCCCGTCGATGAAATTCTTCAGATCCTCCTTATCGCCGGCGGATTTGATGCCGAGCAGCGCCTTCTCACGCTGCACCTTATCGGTGTAGGCCACAATGCCTACCTTGTCGCCTTGGGTGGATAACATATCTATGAACATCTTCATCGCTTCATTGGCTATCTTGTTCTTGTCGCTCTTGTTCATCGAGTTGCTGACATCGATCAGCAGCACAGCGTCAATATGTGACGGTGCGGCTGAAGCCGCGCTGGCTCGCGAAGCAGCATATGGAGATACAGTGATGCATAAGATCATGAGCAATACAGGCAATATGCGCTGCAGTCTATTCTTGGCCTTGCTGAAATAACGTTCGTTACGAAGCATAAATAGGGCTCCTCTTGTGTGAAATTAGGCGGATATGGCAGATCCGTAACGCATAGCTAAATTCTGTCAATAGCATGCCATTATGATATAATTAAACCTTGTAAACTTCAACATAGTGACCGCTGGACCGGCACTTCCGCTAGTGGCAATCGCCATCCTGAGCCGGATAGACTATTCTAAGTATACGCCGCATTCCTGAATATTTGATTAAAAGACCGTAACCAGAGCAGAAAGGAAGAGTTCCATGATTACATACGCCATACTCGGGATAACGTTTCTCTATGCTGTGATTCAGATCATTTTATATGCTTCCCGCCAGCGGAAGCCGCTCATCCGTGAGGATATCGACGAGCGCCTGCTGGCTGCATTGAACGGAGGAGATACGGACCGTGAGTAAAAAGAAACCGGTGATCTTCCGTCCCTTCAAGGCTCCCCGTTACGCCTTCGAGAAGCTGCGCATCTGCCGCCGCTGCCACCGTTACACCGCGCTGGGCGAGGAACGTTGCACCCACTGCGGCCGTGCCTCGCTGGCTCCGGTAGAGAAGTATGCAGCTTCCTTAGCCGGGCGCAGGGTACAGACCCGGCTGCTCGTTATTCTCCTGCTGACCCTGGCCGGAATCTATTTCGGACAAAATCTGCAGCAGATGTTACTGTGCGGCGCAGGCGGTCTTGTATTAGCCGGACTGGTCTACTATACGCAGCGAAAAGTACGGCAGAACGAAAATCTGTACGCGCTGAACAAACTGCTTGGCCGTAATATTTATAGCATCAAGGAAGATCTGGAGCTGAACCGCCAGGAAGCCGTGACGGTCCTGCGCGAGAATGATGTGCTCGCTTATGAGAAGCTGCGCGAGATCTCCGTGCTGCTGCGCGGAGACCGGATCTCCCGCCAGCGTGTCGCCCTGCTGCACGGCTTCCAGCTGCGCAAGGACATGACGCTGGAGCTGGAGCAGCTGCTGCTGAAGGACTTCGAGCCGCTGCTGGCTGAATATATCGGCGAGATCGCCAGGGTCCGTCCCGAGCTGATCAAAGACCGCACCCTGCGCTATGTCAAGAATTACGAGGTGCAGATTCTCGAAATGGATAAGGGGCTGGACATTATGACGGCCGTTGCCAGTGCTGCGGTGCGCATGAAGCGATACGCACTGCTCTACTCCGGCATGATCGGCCGCTATGTACAGGAGCTGCCCAAGGACCGGTTCCTGCGCTTATCCAGACTGATTGCCGCGAATCCTTATGAGCCGTGGAACGGCCTGGATGCCAAGGTTGAGGAGATCCGTGAGCTGAAGTACCGCTGGGACCCTGAAGTGTAAGGTTAGAAGCTGACTGCCGCTCTAATCCTTATCTATGAAATAAAGGGGCTATATTATATGACGATCATACGGGCTATAACCCTGCGGAATATTATGATTATTCTGTGTATTTTGATGCTGCTCCCGCTGGGACAGAAGGCGCTGGGGATTAAGAATAAGCTTAAGGATGTACAAGAAGCCGGAGAACTGTACGCTGCCGGGAAGCTTATCGCTGCCGAGAGCCGGTACCGCCAAGCAGCGGCCAACCACGCGATTTTCTATAAAGAAGAAGAAATTAATGCAAGACTGGCAGAGCTGGCTCCCATCACGGGCATCCGCAGCAGTCTAAGCAGACTGTCCTTAACGCTTACGGACCAGCTGACTGTGAAGGATTTCGCAGGAATGATGGAGAGCTATGCTACCCTGCTCAGCCTGAAGAGCAAGTATATGACGCCGGGCGGTCCCTATGAAGCCTATTACCGCCAGCTCTCAGCGGACTCAGGCGTCTCAGACAGGATGACCGCCGGGTTCCGGCAGTTCAAGGATGAGTATCTGGCCGGACTTGCCGCAGGTTCTAAGGGGGCAGATTCGGGGACGGACAGCGGCAGTACGGACAATCTCAAATGGAGCCTGCTGCAGATTCCGGCAGACTATTACGGGGGAACCGCCGCCAAGGATAAGCTGCTCGCTGCGAGCTTCAAGGCCCATGATACCGCGAGGCTCAAGGCTCTGGCCGCAGCCGGAAGCTTCGGGCCCATGCTGGAGAGCGCCCTCTCTATAGAAGAAGCTTATAAGAATCATAGTTATACTGCGCCCTGGCTTAACAAGCAGGTTCAGGAGAGCGCTTCGCTCATCCTGAACAAGGATCTGGATGGTGACCACACCGCAGCCTTCGCCGGACATGCCGCCCGCTACCGCAGCTATGCGGCATCTGCCGGCATCACCAGCTCCAAGGTGCTGAAGCTGATCGACAGCAGCATCGCCCGGCTGCTCCGCGAGGGCCAGCGCCATGTGCGGGGTGGCCGGTATGCGGATGCCATCAGGCTGTATGCAGAGCTGGCCCCGGTGCAGGACACCTCCGGGGAGACCGCTGCGGCGACGCTGGCCTGGAACCTGGCCGAGCCGGTACGGCTGCTGCCGGGCGGCGAAGTGCAGGGCAGCTACACGCTAACGGCCTCTGTCACCGGGCGCTACGGGGCCAAGGTAGCTGTAGCCGGTATAGACTCCGGCGGCAAGCTGATCTACGCTGCGCTGAGCGAGGACGGCACAGTCTCGACGCAGACCGGCGAGGTGGTACCGGAGGCGGCGGGGCTGAGTAATCTGACTTTTGACGAGCCGCTGTCTGCATACTCCGGGGTTCCCGTAGTAGTCGCCACCGGCAGCCGGGCGGACGGGCGCTTGGCCTTCACCGGATACACCCTCCGGCCGGAGGGAATCACGCTGCTCCTGAGCTTCAACGGCAGCGGCTATGAGCTTATGGCGGAGGATGGCTCCATCCGCGTTGCGGACACTGATCTGGCCGATGGGGCCGATGGCCGGACAGCTATTTTCCGCCAGTTGAACGGAAGCTATGAATTCGTGGAGCTCTACCAGGAGGCCGCCGCCTATACTCCAATTGATGCGGCACAGCTTGAACTTCACCTTAGTGAGAAGGTGATCTTCTCCTGCGAGATTATCCTCGACTCCGCCGGAAGAACCGTAGCGCGCGCAAATGGGCGTGATCTGCTGCTTCAGGGTGAGGTGCCGCTGTTTACCGGCCCCGCCGCAGTCAGCGGCCAGTTCGACAATGGATACGGGGAAATGGAGACAGAGCTTGGGGTGCAGACTGTACCTGTGTTTGTGGTCGATTCGGCCCAGAGCTTAAGCCTGACGGCACCTTGATGGTGCGAACTACGGGGATTGCAGGCTGCTGAGGACGGCCGCGTGGTCATCGCCGGGTATTGTACCGTTTCAGAGAGGCATCAAGGAATGGTGTGGTAGATTGATCTACAGAATGGTGTGCGGTGTGCGGTGTGCGGTGTGCGGTGTGCGGTGTGCGGTGTGCGGTGTGCGGTGTGCGGTGTGCGGTAGCGCGATTGTAGTGTGATGGCACCCCGACTGAATGCTCAGAGGACTGTGAGGACCCTATTTACTCAAAAAGACAACTTTTCCGCCCGCCGCGGACTGTGAAGCCGTTAAAGGGCTCGGTGACGCTAAAAATGAGGCGATACAGGTTAGTTAAGGACCTCTGAGTCCGGGTAGGTAGCCGGAGTAGCGCCAACAACCCAAATAACGGCCCTCCAGTCCGCGTGGACCGGAATACAACACGGAATGAACAAAGACGCAAGCGTCGGACGGCACGGGTGCCGCTTGACGCTTGCGTCTTCTTTTTGGCGCGGGTGATGTGTGATTATCGTTCACGAACGGCGGGCCTTGGCAGCCATCTGACGTCCCTTCTTACGGCTGAACAGCCTGAGATACCGCTTCCGGGTAGACAACACCTCCGCCGATGCGCTCAGCGTCTCCTTCACCTCGCCGAGCACCGCCTTGGTCTCCTTGACCGACTGCTTCATCCGCCCAAGCTCCGACTTCACCCCGTCACTCCGCAGCTTCGCCGACTCCACCGTCTCCTGCATATTCGCTTTGAGCTCATCGACCGGAGCCTTCAGTCCGTCGACGGATTGCTTCACTCCATCCAGCGACTGCTTCAGCCCATCGATGCTGCTCTTGAATTCCTTGAGCGGATTGCCCATATCGTCGTCCCCTCCTAAGCTCTCTTTCTCTATATTACCCAGAATGGAGGGGGCGGGATTCAGTTCGCCTGAAACTCAACTCCATTAAGGTACATGCAGACGCTCCGCACCTTTGCGCTTGCCGCTGTGCCGGAAGGAATATAGCGGCCAGACAGAAGACAGGCCGACTGCCGCTGCACAGGCTACGAACACTGCCGCATAGCTTCCGTTCGGCTTGTTCCCTCCACTGATCATCAGACCGCCGGCTGCCGTTCCGAACATCATCCCAATGTTGCGGGACAACGCCAGCATACTGCTGACCCGGCCAAGCTGAGATTTTGCCGCCAGCCCCATCACAATGCTTGTGTTAGGTGAAGTAATCATCGCCATGGCACAGCCAAGCAACACCACCGGCAGCACCATCGCACCTGTTCTCAGCGCAGGGGAGCCAAGGCCCAGCGCCAGCAGCGTGACACTCATCAACAACAGGCCGGCGGCCAGAATGCCGAGCGGCCCTTTGCGGTCCGCGATGCTTCCGCTGACAGGGGCAGTGACCACCAGCGCCAACGGATAGCCGATCATGATCAGCCCCACCCACGCAGGCTCAGCTCCGGCTAACCGCAGCAGCGAAGGCAACGCCAGCTGTGCGGCAAATGCTGCCATATACGTGATAACCGTAATCACAATCCCGGCGGCAAAGCTCCGGTCCGTGAACAGGCTGAAGCCATTATCCGCATCCGGCGTCATCCTCCGGTTGAAGCGGACGTATCCCAGGTACCCCGCCGCCATCCCTACCGAGACCGCCAGCAGCAGCAGTACGGGCACAGACAGGAACGAGGAGCGGCTGCCGAGATCGGCGGCAATCATCAGCGAAGTAAGGCAGGCCGCCATCCAGGCAACGCCGGCCAGATTCATCCGGCCTCCGGCAGTCTCTGTATCCCGGGGAATCAGCCGGTGTGCGAGCACTCCTACGGCCCCCGCCACAACGGCCAGCAGCCAGAAGTTGCTCTCCCAGGCAAACCACTGGATCAGGAAGCCGCCTAAGGCCGGACCCGCCATTGAGCCCGCAGCCACGAAGGTGCTCATCAGCCCCAGCGCACGGCCCCGCTGCTCCGCAGGGAAGAGCGAGACGATCAGGGCCATGTTAGTCGCCTGATACATGGAAGCCCCGGCGCCCTGCAAGACTCTGAAGCCCAGCAGCATCGCTTCATTCTGGGCGAGCGCGCAGCCCAGCGCCCCTGCTGCGAAGGCGAACAGCCCCAGATTATGCACCTTGCGGCGGCCGAACCTGTCGCCCAGCCTGCCCATTACGGGCAGCAGCACCGAAATAACCAGCAGATAGATACTGACCACCCACTGTGCAGAGGCCACAGGAATCCGCAGATCAGCGGAAATATCAACCAGCGATATATTGAACATCCCGGCGGACAGATTGGACAGGAATGCCCCGAGACAGATAACCACCTTAACCGCCGTGAGGTTCACGGCCCGTTCCGGTGACGGCATCGCGAGGCTCATGACAGCTGCTGCAGCACAGGCTGGTTCCAGATCTTCCAGCCCGCTTCAATCTCTGCGGCTGAAGCAACCACGCCGAAGTATCCCTTCATATTTTCCAGCGTCATGTCATGCGCCGCCCGGGAATAAGAGGCACAGGCGTCCTGAGCCATCACAATCTGATAATCCAGCATGAACCCGTCCCTTGCGGTTGACTCTACGCACACATTGGTGCTTACCCCAGTCATAATCAGGGTTTCGATCCGCAGCGAACGCAGCACAGAATCAAGCCGGGTATTAATAAAAGCGCTATACCGGTGCTTGTTCACGATAATCTCCTCCGGAAGCGGGGATACCTCGTAGAATTCAGCCCCCCAGCTCCCCCGGCGGCAGACTCCCAACGAGCCCCGCCCGGAGCGGGAGGTCCAGACCTGCGAATCCGTCGCTTTTTCATGAAAGGTCTGGATGTAAATGACCGGCACTCCCTGCGTTCTCGCTGCGGCAATCAACCCGTGGAGCTGCGGCATCATCTCACCAACTGCTGACACATCGTTCCCGCCAGCGGCCAGCGCACCTTCCTCATGGCAATAATCATTCTGAACATCTACTATAATAAGCGCAGTTTTATCAGGGATAATCAGATCGGCAGTTAACTCCATTTTCGTCACCTCTTTAGTTTTTGAAGACCTGTGGTTCTTTGTTTATTTCGCTGCTGTTTGATTCACAAATTGCATATCGACCAGGTCATCATAGGTATACTCTCCTTTGTAGATGCCAGTCTTGATCATCACATCCATATCCTTATCCAGCGCCTCCTGAGAGATCACACCATCCGGACTCCAGAGCTGGTCGTCATACGCCCGGTCCAGTGCCGCCTGGGCAGCATCATCGGAGAGTGTAGGGAATTCCGCCTTCAGGACACGCATCGCCAGCTCTTTATCCTCCTGGATCACCTTCAGCGCCTTGACGACAGCATTCACCGCCTTCTGTACCGTCTCCGGGTCCTTCTCCAGGGTGGACTTCTTCACGCTCAGCACCGAGTAAGCATAATCACCCAGGTCATGGAATTTGTAAAAAGGTTCATCCCACACGCCCTTGCTCATCCCGTCACTGATCTGCGGCTCCGCTCCGTTCGCAATATCCGCGGCCCCCTGCTGGACCATCGCCACCACCGTGGAGCCGTCCGCCGGCTCCAGCAGCCGCACATCCTTCTGCGGATCAAGCCCCAGCTCCAGCAGCAGATACTGGGTCAGCAGGTTCGGCGTACCGCCATGCCGTCCGGCATTCAATTTCTTGCCCTTCAGGAAGGCTGCCAAATCCTCATCTGAGCTGCCTGCAGGGGCTGTCCCTTTTTTGGCCATCAGATAGACGTTCGCCCGGTTCACCACATTGCTGACCGAGACGATCGGGTCGGAGTTCCCGATATTCGCCAGCGCATTGGACTCCGGTCCGCCGATGACCGCCCAGGCATCCCCGCTGACCACCGAGGTGACATGCGTGCCGCCCGCAGCCTGAAGCATCTCCACCTCAAGGCCCTCCTGAGCAAAATACCCCTCACGCTGCGCCACGTACAGCGGCAGATAACCCGTATAATGCAGCGGCTCAGCGATGACCAGCTTCTTCAGCTTCTCCGCACCGTTTCCGGCAGCGGCTGCATCCACTTCAGCATTGCCTTTTCCTCCGCAGCCGGACAGCAGAACTACAGAGGCCAGCAGGACGGCCGACAGCTTTATTTTCGTAACATTCATCATTGGCTTCTCTCCTCTATCTTGTTGAAATGCTTGCCCGCTTCTTAAGCCTTCTTCATCCCGTATCCCTTAGACAACCATTTCTCCAGCAGCACCACTCCCGCATACATGACCATCGACAGTGCAGACAGAACCACAACCCCTACCCAGACCAGATTAATATCGAGAATGGTACCGGCGTAGATGACCATACGGCCAATGCCATGGCTTGAAGCGATGAACTCCCCGACAATCGCACCGGCCAGCGAGAGAGCGATATTAATCCGCAGGCTGCTGATCATCCAGGGCATCGCCCAGGGAATGACCACCTTGGTGAATACCTGATGCCGCTTGGCCCCAAGCGAATACATCAGCTTCTCCATATCCTTGTCCACACTCTGCACGCCGCTATGCGCCGACAATGCCGCAACCACCACTGTCATGGCAAAAGCTAACGCCACCTTCGAGAAGAACCCGATGCCCAGCAGAATCACCAGCACCGGGGCCAGCGCCAGCTTCGGCATAGCGTTAAGCAGGATCAGGAACGGTTCGCTGATGCCGGCAAATTTGCGCGACCACCAGAAGGACAGGCCGAGCAGCGAGCCAATCAGCGTTCCGCCGATGAAGCCGAGAACCGTCGAGCTTGAGGTATACGCAATATCCTCCAGCAGCGTCCCCTCTGTCGCCTGAGTCCAGGTGGTGCTCATAATCCGCAGCGGGCTGCTCCAGTAGTACGGGTCCATCCAGCCGATCCGGGTGAACAGCTCCCAGCAGAGCACGATCAGCAGCGCCACAGACAGCCGGCCGATCCCGATGATCCGCCGCGTCCGCCGTCTGGCGGATTCTTCATCAATAATGACAGGCTTCTTCTGCAGCTTCTCCAGCTTGACTGTAGAGACCGGGGCCGGGGCAGCCTCCAGCTTGTGAATGACATAGCCTTTCTTGTGTACACTCTCCATAGTTGTCCTCTCCTTCAACAGTTTATGAGTTCTAAGAGATACGGGTGGCTGGCTCCTGGTCTCCGCTTGACAGCAGATTCAGCAGATGAGCCTTGAGCTCCATGAATGAAGCAGATACCGTATCCTCCTGGTGTCTTGGACGCGGCATATCTACAGAGATCTTCGAGATGATCCGTCCCGGCCGCCCGGAGAAGACATAGATGTCGTCAGACAGATAGATGGCTTCATCAATATCATGGGTAACGAATAACACCGTCTTGCGGAAGTCTTCCCAGAGCTCCAGCAGCCAGTTCTGCATAGTCAGCCGGGTCTGGGCATCCAGTGCGCCAAAGGGCTCGTCCAGCAAAATAATATCCCGCTCATACAGCAGCGTTCGGAGCAGTGCTGCACGCTGGCGCATCCCGCCGGACAGCTCCGCCGGGTAATGTCCGTCGAAGCCTTTCAGTCCATAGCGGTCCATCAGGGGCTTGGCCCGGGCTACCGCTTCCTTGCGCGGCACTCCGCGGATCTCCATGCCCAGAATAATGTTGTCCAGTATCGTCCTCCAGGGCAGCAGCATATCCTTTTGCAGCATATAGCCGACATATCCGGTCTTCCCTACGATATCCTCTCCGTCTGCAAGCACACGGCCGGTGGAGGGCGGAATCAGGCCTGCGATAATATTGAACAGTGTGGACTTGCCGCAGCCGCTGGGGCCGATAATACTGACAAATCTGCCTTGTTCTATGGAGAGATTCGTCTCCTGCATGGCCATAATCTCCTGTCCGTCACGGCGGAACCACTTGCTGACACCGGCAATCTCAATTTTGTTTTTCATAGAATCAGCTCCTTAAGGAAGTAATAGCCTCATGACGATAAACAAAAAGCCGCCAGTTCAGGACACAGCCCCGCAGGGATATGTCCGAAAACTGACGGCAGGCCGGCTCTCCGAAAGATCAGAGTTCCAACGTAGCGTTCAGATAATGCTCAAGGTCCTTCTCCAAAATTATGATCGTACCGGAATACTCGGTCTCCACATCATAATCTTTAAGAACGGCCTTAATATGGACTTGAAATTCATCCAGAAATGCCTGCTTGATCTCGACTTTGAATACTTCATGCAGCACCAGATTGATCTGGCGGCTTGCCGTGGGATCATGGGTATCCAGCACTTTGAGTACGGGCACCCGGCTATTAATGGATAAAATAATAATCTTGTTGCCCACGAAATCGACCTTCTGCTGCTTAACGCCGGCGTTGAACAGCTTCTTGTTGATTTCGTTGTAAATCCTTAGAATATCCTGTTTCCATTGTCCGGCGGAAGCGATCATTCGCGATCACACCTTTGCTGCAATAGATTATGTTATGAAATGTGACTTACGAGCAACTATATCGCCTTTTCGCCCACCGCTTATACATCATTATAGATAAAAATAAAGACTTGTCAATAAAAATACGGAAGATAATATAACACAATCAGAATATCCATGGTATTCATGATAGATTATCTGACAATCAAAATATCATTCGGCGCGAAGCTCCTCCGCTCCTATGAAGCATGCTTCATATATTGAAAGATTAATGGCCGCAATGATACTATATAACGTAATGAAATGAATTGGAGGGAAATGATGGACGCTAAAGCGAAAAAAATACTAAACAAAACGTTTTGGTCTGCGCAGGGATGGAAGCCTGCCGGGACAAGACTGCCTTTTGCCGGAGAAGAGTTTGAATATGCCAAAAGCAAAGGGGTCATGTTCGATCCGGTGACGATGACGCATGATGAGTGTGTGCTGAGAATCCGTCATTTGCTGGAGCATGAGGTGACGAAGGACAGGGTAGCTACTGCCTTTTTACATAGCTTATCCACAAGAGAAGTACATCTGAGAAGCGGGTTATCCAGCTATGCATTAACCAGCAAGCTTCCCCTGCATAAATATAGTGACAAGCTTCTGGAGCGTGCCAGCTACAGCCATTGCTTCTATTGTAACGAGCATAAATTAATGACTCATGAGGAATGGAATAATGCCGATATTAATATTTTGAATTTTGAACGGGTAAAATGGGGTGGCGTCCGCTTAAATTGGCTCCTCTATTGCTGGATGGATCTCGAACTGCTAGCGAAAGAGGAGCCGGTAGAGGTGACCGCTGAGGATGTTCAGATTCTCAAAAATTTACTCGCAGAGGTGGATGCCTGCGCTGAGACGGATTCCGCACGTAAATTAGAGAAGCGCTGGAAGAATGTATTATCCTCTAACCAGTATGAACGAGATGTAATGATGGAGGTATGGGGTTTTGCAGGTATATTAGCTTCTGAGGAACGGCTTGGACCGGAACGCGGCCGAGGGACGGACTTTGTATCCGTAGATACATGGCTTGGCATAGACCGTTATGCGAAAGAGAAGGTAGAGTATTATTTTGGAGCTTATTTATAGCAAGTAGAATGGAATGGGCCAACTCAACTTTTGCAGAGTGAAAATCGGGTTGGCCCGTGTTCATCATAAATGAAATCGAGAGTGATTAATGGATTGCGCGTAACTCTTCCAGCAGCTCCATCACCTCTGACTCCTCTACCGCAACGGAATACGAGCCGTCAGCAAAACGCTTCATCGCCCCAATGCCGTCCTGGAAGACGAAGCGGATGCGGCCGCTGCGCACTTTTTTGTCCGTGTACATCTTCTCTAGGAGCGCCCGGTTTGTAATATACTCTGGGATCTCTGTCGGCAGACCGGCCTTCTTCAGCAGAGCCGCTACACGATCAGCCTCTTCCTCCGTCATATATCCGTACTTCGCCCCCAGTCTCGCCTGGATGACAAGTCCCACAGCAATGGCTTCGCCATGCATCAGCCGGTAACCGCTTAGCGCCTCAAGCGCCCTGCCGGCCGTGTGCCCCAGATTCAGAATTTGCCGCAGGTTATGCTCATGCTCGTCCTGCTCCACCACTTCATACTTAATCCGGCAATTTGTCAGCGCGATATGCTCGCACACTTCGGCATCCAGGATCAGCTCCCCATCCTCCGTAATAATTCTGTCCATGTTCGCTTCCAGGTAGCTGAAGAACTGCTCATCGCTCATACAGGCGTGCTTAATGGTCTCGGCCAGACCGCTTCTGAATTCACGGGCCGGAAGTGTGCGCCAAGCTGCCAAATCTATGTATACTTTACGGGGCTGGTGGAATACGCCGATCAGGTTGGTAGCGACTGGGGTGTTCACGCCTGTTTTGCCGCCCACAGAAGCGTCCGCTGCTGCCAGCAGGGTGGTAGCATAATTCAGAGAAGGTACGCCCCGGCCAAAAGTCCCTGCCACAAACCCCGCCAGATCCGTTACCGCTCCACCGCCCACCGCAATGATACAACAGTCTCTGCCGTAGGCATGACTTAGCAATTGATCCTCCAGCAGCGCCTTCGTATCCCGGGTCTTCGAGTTCTCACCTGCCGGAAAGGAGAAAAGTTCTGCTTGGAATCCTTCATTACGTAGCAGCTCTAGTAAAGCACGGCCATACAACGGTTCCACCGTAGAATCTGTAATAATTGCATATTTGCTGGCTCCACTTACAAGCCCCTGACGCAAATCGCTGATCAGGGAACTGAACAGATGCTCACCAATTTCAATAGAGTACGAGTGATCGACTACTTTTTGGAGTGTTACCTCCAAGCTTTTGGACATGGGTGTTGCTCCTTTCTTGTATTTATCCCTTCATTCCTCGAAGTACTTCCACCATTCCACCAGCCAAGGCTCGTCTACCCCGCGCAGGCGGAATTCCTCCAGCAGCACCTGTCGGACGCGCTTCTCCATCTTAACAAAGCTGTTATCCTCCTGGTACATCGGCACGTAGGACATATCTTCTGATAGGTAGCGCCGGAAATCCTTCATGCAATCAAGCACCCTTTTCCCTACTGGAAGCTGCTCTGCTACCTGTACAAGCCATTTGTCATACGGATAGGGGTAGCCCTCAACCGTGATGGCACAACGTAAAGACTGCTTGAACACCTCCACCGCCTGAAAAAGAATCGGGAAAGCCTCTCCCCGGCGCACGGGATTATCCAGGCTTTTGGCAGCACTCCTAAGGTCTATGTATGTCTTCTTCCGCAGGCTCATCAGAAGATCTGAAGGCAGTGGAACCGCTTGCGCAAACAGCGTCTTCAGGTCCAGCGGATCATGATAGAGACAGGAAACGGATGCATTCCACAGCCAGTCCAGTTGCCCCTTCCCCAGCAACTTCTCCAACTCCGATAATTTGAGCAGAGTGTAATGTCCTGTTTTGCCGCTGGGCAGATGCACATCTACAAACAAGCTGCTTCCCTCCGGGATCAGCCCCGCCTGTTCAAACCGGCTCGTAATCGGCTCATAGCGTTCATCCCGGCAGACTACGATCAGATCGATATCCGAGCTGTCGTCCACAATCCCGAGCGCCGTTGATCCATCCAGCAGGATACTGATGTACCCGCAATCCTCCGTAAGCAGCGGATGATTCAGGATATGGTTGCTGATATAACTGGCGATTTCCTGAAGTAATTCGTTGTGCCGCTGCCGGTTATCCGGCTTCAGCAACAGACTGGATAGACTTGCTGTCCATAGCACACGCTTCCCTACCCCTCTTAGAATTCCCACTCCCTGCAACCAACCGCACAGAACATATTTCCGGAATATTATAACATAATTTAGGAGGGTTCCTGCGTGACGGCAGAACAAAATCACCCTGCGGGTGAAGAATGCTGATGCATTCTCTTACCAGCCGCTTGTAAGGAGCAGCATTGTTGCACTATTTGCAGGATTCCTTAAAAAAAGTTACGGGTTACGCTACATTGTTGCATTATTTGCACAAATTTCGGTGTTTAGAGCAAGTTTGTACTGGATTTGTTGCATTTGGTGCAGGATTTCAGCATAGGCCGCTTCTATGGAGCCGCATTGTTGCACATCTTGCAGGATTCCTTTATAAATGCTACTGGCTGTGGAGTGGGGCCCTTCCCCCGGCGCAGCAGCATATTGTGTTCGATTTTTCGCAACCGTTAGACTCCATAAAACAAGTTATAGACTGAGCGTTGAAATTGAAACAGCGACAGCCAAGACAAGAAAATAAAGTCCTGGACTGTCGCTGTTTCATTGAACAAACGTGTCCCGTTAGCGGAACAGTTTATAAATCGAGAACCGGAACCGGTCCGTCCATCCAGTTCAGCTGGCTATCCATCATGAACTGAACCGTCCAATGATGCTCTGCCTGATACCAGTTATTAAATTCCACAATACTCTCGTACAGATTCTCAACGGCTTCCGGCGTTCGTTCTTCCAGTAGCCGGTGGATGTCCGCCAACAAATTCTCCGGCTTCTTTTGAACCCCTTCCAGAACCTTTAAGAACCACTTATAAGAAGGGAACAGCGTTTCGTTATGTACCAAAATCAGCCTGCCTGCGAAAAAGGCATATTGGGTCAAACAGTAGTCGATTAATAATCGATTATTGCGTTTCAGTCCTTCGTAATAATACCATTTCCAGGTTTCGAATTGTGCATAGAACTTCTGCATGTTCTCCGCCTTTTTCTCCACCGGATACCGGGGAGCGTCTTGGACCAACTGCTTGAGCCCCTCGATATTGGAATAGGTGACAAACGCATCCTGGAATGCGAACTTAGCAGGATCGCTGCCGGATTCAGCCACTTGCTTGATGTAGGAAGCGGATACAACTTTCCCGTCCACGTAACCGCCTTCATAAGAACAGGATTCCGTTTCGAAATACCCAAGATTACGGGTGGAAGAAGCTTTCTTGTAATCCTCTTCAGAAAGGACGATCATAATGTCGATATCTGAGGTTTCGCCCGCAAAGCCATGCGCCACGGAGCCTCCGATGATGATCCCTTGTACGTCGGGTCTGGCTTTAAGCTTGTTGGTGATGGCATCAATGGCTGCTTGATGATGGGGATACATAATACATCCACTCCAATAAATTAATATAAACATTAATTAATAAGCAAATACATTAATTACAACTAAATAATATTCCACTTTTGAAATTCCCGCAATCCCCCGAATGAATTAATCGTCTTAAAAGCCCGGCCCCGGACATATCCGGAGCCAGGCTTATGCGTACAGCAGGAATCTATGAATATAATGGCCCGTAGGCGGCGCAGGCGCGGAAGTCGGCGCCTTCAGGGTCCTTGGTGCCGAATGCGCTCCAGGCGCTGGGACGGAACAGGCGGCTCCTTCCCACATTGTGCATGTTGACCGGAATCCGCAGAATGCTCGCCAGCGTAATGAGATCGGCGCCGATATGGCCATAGCTGACCGCGCAGTGGTTGGAGCCCCACGCCTCCATTACGGCGTACACATCCTCGAATACCGGATCACCCGGCACCGTATTCGGCACAAACCAGGTCGTTGGCCAGGTCGGCGTGGTCCGCAAATCGAGCGCATCGTGCACATCCTCCGGCAGCTCAAGCGTATACCCCTCCGCCAGCTGAAGCACAGGCCCCAGCCCATCCACCAGATTGATGCGCGACATCGTTACCGGCATACCGCCTCTGGTCGTAAAATCCGTCGAGTAGCCGCCGCCCGCGAACTGATCCATATAGGTCGGCCGCCAGCTTGTTGCCGCGAGACAGGCTTCAGCCTCTTCGCCGCTGATCTCCCAGTGCGGCTTCATGACCGGCTGTCCCTCTCTGCGCTGTTCCCCGGTTCCGTCCAGCGCGGCAGGGCCGGAATTGATCAAATGGATAAAGCCGCCGGCGGCAGGGCCTTCCGGTGTCCAGCCCGTGACGCGCCGGACGGTTTCCGGGCTCCAGTACGCCCGCACATCGGCGAAGATCTGCGCGGTATGCGATAAATAATGATTGAACAGCATGGTCACGGCGTTCAGATTGTCGTTCTCCGTCGCGACCGTGTAAGGCTCGCGGATACCGTTCCAGTCGAACGAGCTGCACAGCACCGCCTCCAGCACATCAGCGCTCGGGTTATGGTCGGTCCACTCCCGCTGCCCCTGGAAGCCGGAGGCGATGGCGTTGTAGCCGTAAGCCTCTTCCTCGAAGCCAAGCTGAGCCAGCCGCGGGTTACCGGTCATGAGGTCGCGGACAATCATCGCCATTTGAACAGAGGTTGCCCAGTTCGCCCGCTTGCGGTCTGCCGGAATACGCTCCTCCTCTGCGTTCGGGTCGGGCCCTTCCCGGCAGAAGCGGGACACCCAGTCCATTGCGATCTTAAACTCCTCCGGATCGTAAATTCCGGCGTCCAGCCTGCGCGTCACCTCCGTCATATCTACATAAGCGTTGGTCATGCCGAGATAATGCCGGTAGAAATCCTCATTCACAACACAGCCTGCGATCCCCATGGAGACGGAGCCGATCGACAAATATGATTTGCCCCGCAGCAGGGCGGCCGCAAGCCCTGCACGTGCGAAACGGGTCAGTTTATCCTGTACATCCTCCGGCAGCGACCGCTCCCCGCTGTCCTGGATGTGACGGCCGTAGATTTTGAATACCGGCAGCCCCTTCTGGTTATGGGCGGCATGAAGAGCGGCCAGATATACGGCTCCGGGACGCCCCGTACCGTTAAAGCCCCAGACCGCGTGAGGCAAGGACGGGTCCGTCTCCATCGTCTCCAGAGGATAACACCACCCGCTGGCCACGGTTACGATTACGCCAACCCCTGCCTTGCGGAACTGCTCCGAGCAGCGGGCCGCCTCGGGCAGCCCGGAAATGCAGGTATCGAACACGATGACCTCTGCGGGCGAGCCGTCGGGGTTGCGGACGGATGACGAGATCACGGCTGCGGCTTCATGCGCAAGCGCCATCGTCATCCCCTTCAATGCCGCCTTCACCTGCTTGCGGCGGTCAATGACCGGACGGATGCCGATCTTGGGAAAACCGCCTGCATAACGATGTGTAAAATCCAAATCCGCCATAAGCTCCTCCTTTTTAATACACTGTAAATTGGTGCCGGCCCGGGCCGGCTTCATGGCTCACCCGTGCCGCTGTTTCTTGCCCGCCAGACGGCGGGAGCATAATAACGGCGCTCGTGTCAGGCGGCACAACGACTGTCAGCACAAGCTCCCCGGCCGTCCGCGACCATTCCGAGCGGATCAGCCCCCTGACCGAGAGGAATTCAGCCGCGGCCGAATCCAGGTCCTGCGGAATATACGGATGAATCAGAATCCGTTCGTAGCCTGGAGCCAGCGGGCGGATGCCGGCCAGCCGGGTATAGAAGGACGCGCCAATCCCGCCGAACATGGCATGGTCATGCGAATGCATGGCACCCTTGGGACTCCACTGCTCCCACAGGGTCGTAGCGCCCTGGCCGATCTGATAGCCGAACCCGGGATATTCCGTACTGCGCAGGATTTGGAGCGCCAGATCGATATCCCCGTGATCGGCCAGAACATCCATCAGGTAACGCGTTCCGTAAATACCCGTTGCCAGCCGGCCGCCTTGCTCCGCAATGGCCTCAGCCAGTCTTCGCGCCGCAGCGTGTACGAGGTCGGCAGGAACTAGACCATAGGCCAGCGGCAGCAATTGCGCGGTCTGCGACCCGCTGCCGTACACGCCCTCCCCTTGGTGAAACCGGGAATGGAACGCTTCAGCCACCGATTGACCTAACGCTTCGTAACGGGAGCGGTCTTCTTCCAGTCCCAGCACTCCGGCGGTTTCCGACACGATGACGGCCAGCCTGTAATACAAGGCGGTATTCACCAGTTCGACTTCATGAAAATAAGCGTCCCAGCCGTCCTCATTAGGCGGGCACCAGTCTCCAAAGCCCTCCTTCACCAGTCCCGCAGGCCATTTGGCAGCCAGATGCTCCACATACGATTTCATCGCCGGGTAACTGTCTTCGAGTAGGCCAATGTCTCCGTAATACCAATACAGATGCCAGGGCAGAGATACCTTGTCTCCGCTCCAATCCGGGTTCGATTCGCTGTCCGCGATATCGCCCAGCCATTTGCGGTAATATGCCTGCATATCGAAGTTATGAATGCCAGCTTCCTCCACGACGGCGGAATCCATCAGGCAGGGTGTCCGCTCGTCGCGCTGACAGCAGTCCGTCGGAATGCTGACCAGATTGTTCAGGTACGACCAGCGGATATTGCTCTGAATCCGGTTCAGCAGCGGATCGGAGCAGGTGAATGTTCCGGCTGCGGCAACGTTGGCATGGATAGGAATAGCAATAATGGACTCCGGTTCTTTATCTCCGGTAATCTCTACATAGCGGAAGCCGTGATAGGTGAACCGCGGCTCGTACATCTCCGCTTGATGTTCTGCGGATTCAGCCGGCACCTGTGCACCCCGCAAAATATACACATCCGTTGCTCTGGCATTCCGGTTGGTCCAGGGATCGATGTTCCCCTGATCGTCAATAAGCTCACTATATTTCATTGTTATACGCTGTCCTGACTGACCCTGGACGGATATCCTTACCCATCCCGCTATATTTTGGCCGAAATCGTACACCAGCGTGCCTTCCCTTGGTCGCAGGACGCGGACCGGGGCGAGCGGCTCAAAGGGCATCACCGGCGGCTGCAGATTGGGCAGCAGCTCCCCTTCAGGCGGTTCCGCAAGCCTGACCGGACGCCATGGCTCATCCCCGGTATATCCGGCCAGATTCCAGCCCACGGGAATCAGACGGCCGTCAAAGGTCTCCCCATCGTAAATGTCGTTCATTAGAATAGGGCTGTCCGTACAGGCCCAGGATTCATCGGTTCCTACAATAACGCTGCTGCCATCCTCAAGCTCTGCAGCCAGCTCCAGAATGACCGCCTTATCCCGCTTCCATTTCCAGCCCCAGCGGGAGTAATTATGATTGTAGCCGTTGCCGAGCCACAAACCGATGGCATTCCCGCCGGAGCGGAGAAGTCCGGTGACATCATAGGTATCGTACAGCAGCCGCCGCCCGTAAGGGGTGTTGGCCGGAGCAAGTACACGCCGGTCTGGCTTATGTCCGTTAACAGTCAGCTCGTACCAGCCGAGCGCGTATACCCGGATGACCGCCTTCCTGATTCCGGCGGAGAACCTGAACTCCCGGCGAAACAAGGGACTGTCTACAGGAATCGGAGAGGTGCAGAGTGACGTTTCGTTCTCTACCAGCCTTAATCCGCTGCCAGAGCGATCAACTTCGCCTGCCGTGAAATGGATCGTATCCGGGTCATAGAGGCGGTTCACATAAAGAGCGCGGCCCATGGCATCGGATACGCGCAGCTCACGGAACACGGCACTGCTCCCGGCTTCCGTGCGGAAGCCCACCGTTCCAGTAAACGGAGCGGCCGGGACCGCCATCATCTGCTGCCCATTTATACGGGCAATCATTGTTTCGTCACTTTGCAGCAGTTCGAGCAGAACCTCCGAACCGTTGCCCGACTCTGCCTGTTCCCTCCGGATGAGTCCGGGCGCTTCCGCCGTCCCCAATGCTTGTGCCCGCCCGTCTTCTACGGAGAACAGACTTACTGTACCCGCTCCCGCATCGAGTGCACATGTATAATGGCATTCCTCTGATTGATAGCCGAACAGCAGAACGGCGCGGCCTCGTTCCAGTTGTATGGATACGCTGACGCTGTACCCGGCCCATGCGTAATGATCCTCCACCGGCCTTGTAATCCAGCTCGCTTGCCAAGCGTTTGTTATGATGCTGCCGTTACGGTCGTCCATCTTCGTTCCTCCTCTATCGTTCATTCCGCGCTATGCCTTCTACTGAAGCGGGCGGGACCGCCGCAGCGTTCCATGCACTTAGCGTTACACCCTCCAGAGAGATATCCGCTCCGGCAGTATACGGAACCCGCCGCTCCTCTCCCGGCTGCAGACCGAAATCGTTATCTTCGAGGAAGCAGCTCCATTCTTCCGGGAAGCCGCCGATTGTCACCCTGACAGCCGGAACAGTGCCGGTGTTGCGTATCCTAAAAGCTCCTCCGTCTGCGGTTCGCTCTGCTTCCCATTCCAGCACAGCGGGCGGTAAAGTCAGCAGCGGCGCGGACTTTAGATTGGCATACAGTTCAAACGCACGCTGCGCTTCTTCACCCGGGTATTCGTTGCCGTCCTGAAGATGGCTGCGTTCGAATGCAAGCAGTTCCTCCGGCTTGGACTGGGCGTTAAAGAAATACCATTGATCGGACAGCAGGCTGCCGTTCTCTGCACGGAGCGTCACAGCCGCAATAAAGGGACGGATCTGTTCTTCGGACGGCAGCTCCATAGAGAGGCTGCCAATGTGCAGGGCGGTTCCCGGCTTCAGCCTAAGGCCCATATGGCGGTATGTTTCCATTGCAGTTAATTGGCTGTTATACAAGGTGACTGTGACGGAACATTCCGCTAACCCGGCCAGCGTATCGCTGACCGCGTACAGATCGGCTGCAAACCGCTCACCTGCCTTCCAGCCGTCCGTTTTGGCGAAGGTCAACAAGGCGTTCTCCGGCCGGCAGGACTGTTTGGCCCGGTAATAGGACAGCTTGGGCGACCCGTAGAAATCGACGATCCCCCAGGAATGGCCCGGGAACAGGTCAGTGAATTTGTAATACCAGAAGCCGGTGCACGCTCCGCCGGTCTGCGCCCGCTGCATATCCGCCGTAAAGCGGATGGAATCTCCCTGCGCCGTCTGGGAATACCGGATATAATCGTCCCAGCTCCTGATCGGCCCGTATGCGCCATAGCGCATGACTTTGATGATATCTTTCAGCCCGAACTGGTGAAAATGGGCCTTCCAGCCCCGGCTATCCTCCGTAGGGGGATACGAGGCCAGCTCCTCCTCAGGGATGAAACGTAGGCAGCTGGACCTGTCAGGCATACTGGGTATGCCGAACTCCCCGTAGAATACGGATGGCATCGCCAGCGTCGCCTCAGCCAGCGGTTCCCCGCCGTGATACACATTCCAGTTATGCACACTTCCGCCCCAGGGATCGGTCCGGTGGAACGGTCGGGACGGATCGAAGCCGCGGCAGCGTCTGCCCGTCAGGAACAGTCCTTCATCCGCACCGCCGTGAGGGCCGTTCTCGTTGCCGCCGCCCCACATGACAAGCGAGGGATGATTGCGCAGCCGCTTCACCGCGCCGGTCACCTGGCGGTCGATGACGCCGAGGTCCGTATGCGGCGAATCCGGGGGACCCCAGCAGAGCGGAAACTCCTGATAGACCATAATGCCTTTCTCATCGCACAGCCGGTAGAACATGCCGCCTTCGACAAGTCCTCCGCCCCAGGCCCGCAGCATGCCCAAATGTCCTCTGCGCGCCAGCTCCAGCAGCCGTTCATACAGCTCCCCGCGCTGCTCCAGCAGCGGGTCCGGCCAGCACCAGTTCGCCCCCTTGATAAACATCGGCACCCCGTTAATGACGAACTGCCAGCGGTAGTGCGCTTCGGGCTCGCTTGCAGCGGCCGGAAGCATTTCGATTGTCCGAATGCCGAAGACAGTATAAGCCTCCGATACGGTGCCCGCGCCATCGGCAGCCGGGCTCAACTCCAGCCGGTACAACGCCTGTTCGCCGTAACCCGACGGCCACCAAAGAGACGGACGAGCAAGGCGGACCTCCGTCCGGAGACGGTTTACGCCGTATGAAACCATAACCTCATTCGAGAAGCAGTGCTCACCGCTCTTGCCATCCAGCCCCGGTACGCTGCCGTTTACAGACGGGCTTCCTTGTCTGCGGATGATTCCCTGCACAGTAACCGGAACCGGCTCCGCTTGACTGCTGACCACCGAGTACTCCACGGACAGCACCGCCTCATCCGGGCTTATGGAGACTGTAGACACGAACGGATCGGCTATCTTCAGCTCCGCTTCAGCCCGCACGAGCACCTCTCTCCAGATGCCCATCGAGATCAGGTGACCGTAATGCCAGCCGAAGCCAGGGCTGCCCTTCAGCAGGCCGTTCCAGGACTGCGGCGCCTGATCGACGCGGACCACAACCTCGTTCGGAGCGCCGAACAGGGCCAGCCCGGTAATATCCAGCTCAGGCCCGCCGAACATCCCCTTGTGATGGCCAAGCGATACTCCGTTTACAAACACGGTGGCGGAATAGTCGATGCCTGCAAACGAAAGCGTCAGCCGGAGGCCCTGCCACTCCTTGGGCAGCTCAAACGATCTGGCGAACCACCAGTCCCTTGTCTCGGCGGGCGTACGGCGGAACCATACCGGCGTTTCCGGCGGCTGCCCGTGCTCCTCTAGTTCGTCGAGTATATTAGCATTCCAGAAGGGGTCCTTCATCAGACCCAGCTCAAGCAGCGCTTTCTGTACTGTTACCGGTACCTGAACCTCATGCCAGCCGCTGCGGTCGCAGCCGGGCTTATACCAGCCCTCCTCCATCCCTTCAGCGGCTGTGGCCTTGCGGCCGAACCAGCCGGTATTGGGCGGCGGATCGCCCGGATCGGCGGGGGCACCGCCCTTCATCCGCCATGTCCCCGAAAGCGAGAGAGTCCCGGCTGAAGCTGCTTCACCCGCCGGATATTCATCCGCCCGGCAGGCGGCAACTGATCTTACAGGCATCCGGCTCTCCGCTTCAATCAGCGAATCGCCGTGAAGGGAAGACCGGGCATAGACTTCATCTTGGATTTCATCGAGATATCGAACGCCAGCTATAGGGCGGTAACAGGAAATGTCGGCCATGATCGGCATCCTCTTTTCGTAACGTGATGACTTGATTTGCACTGTGCCGTTGGAAACGTACCGGCTGCTGCTTCGCGATACAGACCGGTCTATAGCACAGTTACCGAGACCTGCGGCTTGAAGCCGTCCGGGGGTTGAATGTCGAGCTCGGTGTCATGCGGAGCGGTCACCTCCAGCCGGAAGACGGATGCTCCGTCCTCCTCCGCGATGCTCCACTCTACATCAATCCGGCCGCCGCCAGGCAGCGGAACTGCACCCTTGGCCCAGCGGAGACCGCCCGGCTGAGGTGAGATCAGTACCCGGCTCCAGCCTGGCGCTGCCGGGCGTACTCCCAGTATCCAGGCTCCCAGGAAATAACCCGGAGCCGCCGACCAGGCATGGCAATGGCTGCGGGTGAGCAGCTTCGGATTCGCCCGGTTCTCCTTGAAATTCGGGTACATCTCCCAGCAGGCCGTCGCCTCATGCTCAATCATCTGCCCGTAGACCCCGCGCATATCGTCCAGCATCAGCTGCACATTGCCGGCCTGAGCAAGCGTCTCATAGTAGAAAAAGGCCATAAACGGACTTCCGATCCCCACAAAATCAGCAGGCGGACCGGACAAATACCGGATAAGCTGTTCCTTCCGCTCACCCTCCGCTGCCCCGCAGAGCAGCGCCATGACCTGAGTCTGCATACTGAACGACACGGACACCGCTGCGTCCGGATAAATGCAGTCCACATAAGCCTGCCGTTCCTCCGACCACAGCTGCCGGTTGACCGCCTCCTTCAACGCTGCTGCCGCCTCCCGGTATCGCCCGCTCTCCCCGGCCGCACCGCCCATCACAGCAAGCTCGGCAGCATCGTGCAGCGTGCGGAGCAGCACTGCATTCTGATGGGTGACGACACCGTCGTTCGGCTGCTCGATCGGTGCCCAGTCCAGCAGATTCCAGGCTTTAATATAGAGCAGCCCTCTGCTGTCAATATGCTCCAGGTAGCGGTCCAGCGTCAGCCTGACCTTGGGCCACATCCCGGCGGCGAACCGGGTGTCCCCGGTATGCCGGGCATATTCCAGACAAGCCGTAACCCAGAAGAACGTCCAGTTCGGGATTACGCTGCTCCAGCCGCTCGGAACCTGGTCGGCATACAGCCCGCCGGTCTGCTGCGCAGAGCCGGGAACGAGCGCAAGGCATCTTTTGACCAGATCGGCCGCATCGAAGAGATAATAGCTCACCAACGCCTCATTCCGGCTGTCTCCGACCCAGAATACCTGCTCATAGGCGGGGCAATCCACGAACGTATCCTCCATGCATACCCGGGTGGTATGGCGGCTGATTTCCCATATATCGTTTAACAAGGCGTCGGAGCAGTGGAAGCGGCCGATGTCCGCTGCTGGGTAGTTGCTCTGGAAAATCCGGCAGCCGTAGAGCTTCACCGGCCCCTCCGCTCGTCGTACCGTTAGCATCACGTAACGGAGCCCGCGCCGCACGGGCGATGTATAGCTTTGCCGCCCCTCACGGCAAATATAACGGAGCGTATTGTCCAGCCCGTAAGTGTCCTGGCGCCATCCTTTGCTGTAATACTCGAAGCCGTAACAATCGATAATGGTACCGGCCGGTGCCTCTACTTCAAAGGTCAGGTAACCGGACCATTCCCGTCCGAAGTCGAGGATCAGCTCGGTATCGGGCGGGAGCCCGGCCTCCTGATGCAGACTTACAGCCTGTGCCTGACCTATGATTGCAGGCACCGGATTGGCGTTACACACATTGTGCATTTGCACAGGTACGGGCCGGGGAACCTCTTCACTTTTCCAGACGCAAGCAGTAAACACGGAGCAGTCCGAGGTGAGAGCGGGCTCCACAGGCCGGATATAATCCGTGTAAGCATCCAGTCCGGACGCATCCGGCAAGAGCCGGATGCCTTCATGGATACCGAGCTCCGGACAAGCTGCGGTATCCCATTCCCTGTCCCCTCCAAACCCGCGGTATTCCTGCAGCGGATGGGAATCCGCCAGGTGATCGATATGGACGCGCAGCCCAAACGGGCCGGCAAGCAGGAAGGGCGACGGCTCGGCATGACCGGTCAGCGGCGAGACCACCTCGAAGGGCTGCCCGCAGTCGATTCCGAAATGTAATCCCCCGCCGTGATCCGTGCCTGCCAACTCAACCGCTGCGAAATTGTCCCCCTGACGGAGAAGCACCCTCTGGTACCGCTCAGGCTGCTCTCCCTCCATATCCCGGACAGAGTAATAACGCCCGTTAACGTTCAAGCCCTGCAGCGGGCCAAAACCATTAGCGAACCCGATTACGGCTTCGCATTCTCTTGCAGCGCGAATCGTAAATACGGCATAGCCTGCGAACGATACCGGATTAGCATGAAGTGCCGCGCCGGGCTCCATCGCCTGCCGGACATCGAGGAAGGCCGTCCAGGCGGCGGGCTTGACCGCCTTCAGCGATTCTACCCGCACCGGCCAGACCACCTGCTCCGTCAGATCAGGAATCCCGGACGGCATGAGCGCCGTCCATGGCCCTTCCCCCGGCCCCGCGATCACCCGTGCCGGTTCCCATGGGCCTCCGGCGGCATCAAGCTCCGCCTCCATAAGAGGGCTGGCCCAGTCCGGGCGCCAGCGGCGTCCGTCCACCCGCTCCGCGAATCCGAGCTGGCAGGACATCCGCGGTGCCCTGCGTTCATAACCGCCGTGGGCCGCCGTCTGCCAGGAAGCGTCCGTCCCGAGCACGAAGCGCCGCACTTCACTCCCGCTGCCGGACTCTGCGGCAGCTTCAACCGTCTCGAGCTGCGCCAGTAAGCCGCCCCGGCCCGGAACATAGGCAAAGGTAGCAGTTCCGAAGCTGATCACGAGCACGGCAATGTTATTCCTGCCGCTATGCAGCAGATGGCCGACCTCATGCATGTGATAGCTGAGCTGCTCCGGCCAGGAGCGCGCAGGTCCCCGGCCGCATAACACGCCGTTAACATACAGCACATACCGGGCATCTGCCGTGATGGATAGCTCTGCACTCCCGCCTTGCCAGGAGGCCAGATCGAACTCCCGCCGGAAGCAGCGCCACTCGTTGCGCGGCCAATCCTCCGCCCCGCCCCAAATCCAGGACGCTGTCCAGTCCGTAGCCGGGCGTTCTTGATGCGGCATCATGTTAACCAACTCCTCTCCAATAAACGGTAAGAGGAAAGCTAAAGCCGGCCGGCTTTAGCTCCCCTAACCTCTATAGTCCTGTTGCCTTTTAACCGATCCCCGGTTTACAGGCCGTGTTCCGTTCTGAGCTTCTTGACCTCCCCGTTATACCATGCGGTGAACTCGTCGGCTCCGCCTTTCTGGAACGCCTTCAGTGCCGCCTGCTTGTTGGCTTCGAACGTTTTGTCATCCTTGCTCAGGATGATCTTGGCGGCTTCGCGGGCGGCGAGCTCCTTCAGCTCGGCCTCCTGCTTCTTCAGCGCATCGGTCAGCGTTACGCCCGGAACCGTGTTGCGCTTGATGATCTCCTCATCGGACATTTCGTTCATCCAGGTGGTGAACGTATCCAGCTTGCCTTCATCGATCAGCTTCTTGAACACCTCGCCCGAATAGGAAGCACCGAAGTGCTGGGCGAAATCCTTCTCCAACGGAGTAGCCGCCTTCGCCAGCGCTTCCTCCGAGGTGAACAGGTCCACCGGCATCTGATCGTTCGGGTTGATCATATCGCCGCCAAGGCCGATAATGTTGCGGTCGAGCGACAGGCCAGTCGCTTCATACGGAGCCCCGCCGGCGGCTTTCAGCGCAAGCGTCTCATCGCTCAGCACCGGCTTGCCGTCCACCATGCTCCAGTGCGTGCCTTCAACGCCGTTATACATCGTTCTTGCGCCTTCGTAAGAGAAAATGTAGTTCAGGAATTCCATCGCTTTGTCGGGATTCTTGGAGCTCTTGGAAATAGAGTAAGCCTTATCCTGCCAGCCGAGCGGATTCACAGCCCCGGTCCAGGCCAGCTTCCCGGCGGGTACTACAATATAGCCTTTGCCGTCTGTAGCATGCTGGGCGTTGAAGTCGCCCATCGCCCAGGTCGCGGGTCCGACCACGATCTGGCCGGCTGTCGCTTTAGCCATGTAGTCATTATTCTTCATCGTCAGAGAATCGGGATCGAGCAGTCCCCGGCGGTTCGCCTTGTTGTAGAAGTCCATCGCCGTCCAGAAGTTGGACGATTCATCTGTCAGCGTGCTGATGAATTCGCTGCCGCCAACCGGCGCTGCCGTCAGGTCGCTGGTGGACCCGCTCAGCTTGTTGAAGATGATCGGCGGAATCAGGTAAGGCCACAGCCCCCAATCCTGCCACATGGAGACGCCGTATACCTTTTTGCCGTCCTCGGTTTGCGGGTGCTTCTGCACGATTTGCTCCACTACATCCAGCAGATCATCCATCGTGTTGATGGCAGGAGCGCCGATTTCCTTATACCAGTCCCAGCGGATCGTAGGGCCGATCGTGATTGGGGCAATGGAAGTTCCGGGCTTGGACTGAACCTGAGGCGGCAGGAAGTACAGCTTGCCTGTGCCGTTGCTCCAGTTCTTTTTGCTGTATTCCACTACAGTTCCGACATTCGCGCTGATGTCCTTGCCGTGCTCAGCCAGCATATCGTCCAGCGGCACGATCAGCTCGCCCTCGATCAGCTGCTTCTGGAACTTGTTCACATCGGTCCGGACGATGTCAGGCAGATCGCCGCCGGCCAGCAGAACGTTGAACTTGTTCTCGTCAGCCTCCACGTATTCAATTTTGACGCCGAGCTTGTCGGCAATCGCCTTAGCGACCACGCTGTCCTGATGGGTATTCCATTTGGAGCCGGTTTCCATAATCAGCACACGCAGGGTAACCTGCTCTTTGGCGCTCCCGGAATCAGTAGCCTCTGCACCGGCCGAGTTCGTTCCCCCGGCAGGCGGGCTGCTTGCGGCATTCCCTCCGGTATTGTTTCCGTTCGAGCAGGCGGACAGCGCCAGGGATGCAGTCATGAGCGAAGCAAGGAGCAGTTGGAGCGTTCTTTTTTGTCTCATTCGGATAACCCTCCTGTGTAATGGTCTATAATTATCGGCGGTCGCCGGATAATCCCTTGTTGTATTCTTCCAGCCCGCCTCAGCCTTTAACCGCACCCATCATGATCCCTTTGACAAAATACCGCTGCAGCATCGGATACACCAGCACGATCGGAAGCGTTACGATCATCGTAATCGTCATCCGGATCGACTGCGGCGTCAGTGTCCGCACGAGATCGCCCCGGGTGAGCTGATCAGTCGTCATGTTGGACAGGTTGCTCGACTGGTTGAGGAAGTTGTACAGCACCAGCTGCAACGTCTGCAGCTTCGGATTCTCGACCAGAAAAAAGTTGTCGAACCAAGTATTCCACTGGGCCACCGCCGCAAATACGGCAATGGTAGCAATAATCGGCATCGACAGCGGAAAGATGATGCTGGTGTAGACTTTGAAGTAACCGGCGCCGTCGATTTTGGCCGATTCCTCCAGCGAAGCCGGCAGCTGCTCGATGAACGTTTTGATCAGGATAATGTTAAAGCCCGAAATGGCGCTCGGTATGATATACAGCAGAAAGTTGTTTTGCAGCCCGTACGTCTTCATCGTCAGATACCAGGGAATGAAGCCGGCGTTGAAATACATCGTGATCAGCACGAACCGGTAGATCATCTTGCGCAGCGGCATTTCGTCCTTGGTAATGAGATAGGCGAAGAATGAGCAGCTGAAGACGGTAATGAGCGTACCAAGCACCGTCCGGGCGACGGTCACGATCGCCGCATCAGAGATGCCAGGGAGCTTGACCGTTGCTTTGTAGGCTTCCAGCGAGAATCCGGCAGGCCAGATGAGCACGCCCTTCTGGGCTTCGATCGGATCGCTGACCGAGTAGATGAAGATGTAGTAGAACGGGTAGATCGTCACGATGACCAGCAGGGTCAGAAAAAGATAGTTGCATACAGTGAAGGCGGCATCCTTCCAGTCCATCCGTCTGCGCCGCCGGTAGACTTGCGTTTCTTCATAGGTGCTCATGGGGTGTTGCTCCTTTCCTCGTCATACGATGCCTTGACCGCGGAATTTCTTCGACAGGAAATTCACGGTGAAGAGCAGAATCACGCTGATGGCGGTCTTGAAGATCCCTACGGCTGTTGAGTAGGAGTAGTCGCCCGTCACCAGCCCGAGCCGGTACACATACAGGTCCAGCACCTCGATGCGGTCGGCAATCATGACGTTGCTGAAGATCAGATATTGCTCAAAGCCGGCGGACAGCAGATTGCTGACGGACAGCAGCAGCAGCACGATGAAGGTAGGCATAATGCTCGGCAGCGTGATATGCCAGATTGTGCGGAAGCGCCCGGCTCCGTCCACCTTGGCCGCATCGTACTGCTCGCTGTCGATGCCGACGATGGCGGCCAGGTAGATGATTGCGCTCCAGCCGACCCCTTTCCAGAGCAGCATCATTGTCTGCACCGTCCATACCCGTTCGTAGTTGCCCAGTACGTCCACCGGCGGACTGCCGATGCCTGTCTTCGTCATAATCGAGTTAACGGCGCCCTCCGTGCTGAACATACTGAACGCGAGTGAGAATACGATAATCCAGCTTATATAGTGGGGAAGCGTCGACACGGTCTGGACGAGCCGCTTGAACCAGCCGGAGCGCACCTCCGAGATCAGAATGGCCAGCAGCATCGGAATCGGCGCGGTTGCGATGGACAGCAGGCTTAAGGCCAGCGTGTTCACCAGCACCGGTCCCATCCGCGGATCGGTCAGCATCGAGCGGAAATTCTCCAGTCCCAGGAAAGCGGAATGGCTCAGCGGAATGCCCGGCTTGTAATCAAAGAAGGCGTAAATCCAGCCGAACAGCGGCACGTAACTGAACGCGAAGGTGAACAGCACGAACGGCAGGGCCAGCAGCAGCAGTGTAATACCGTCTTTGCGCAGCAGTCTGACGCGCTTTTTGGCCTTGACGGGCTTTGATTTTGCGGTGTAGGTGTACTCCATGGCGGTTCTCCTTTTCCTTGTTCTGTCTCTTTTCTTATTTCCATGATAGCGCTTTCTATCAGAGGCTTGAATGAAAGATCTTCCGTTCCTCTTGAAAAAAAGCGGCCCGCTCCCGCCCCGGCTTGAACGATTTTGCGAATGCCTTGAACAAAAAAGCTTCCAAGCGTTACGCCGGATCAGCGGCTTGCTTGAAAGCTTGTATATAGCTATGTTAGTCCCCCTGACTACCCCTCACTGGCAGGCTGACCCGCACCTCGGCCCCGTGCTCCCTAGGTACGAAACGGACGCCGTAATCCGGGCCGTAATACAGATGAATCCGCTTGTTCACATTGTTCAGGCCGATGCCGCTGCCCCCGCCGCCCGGCTTAGGCGACTCGCCTCCGGCGAGCTTGCCGTTCAGCTCCCGCACCTTTTCTACGTCCAGCCCGGTTCCGGAGTCCGTTACAATCAGCTGAAGCGTCTCCCCGGCAAGCTCGGCCCCGATCCCGATCCGGATGGCGAACTCTTCATTCTGGCGGCCCGAAGCGATCGAGTTCTCCACGAGCGGCTGCAGAATAAAGCGGGGCACCAGACAGTCCATCAGCGCCTCGTCCACCTCGACTTCAAAGGCAATGCTGTTGTTAAAGCGCATGTTGATGATTTTCATGTAATTGTCCAGATAGGACAGCTCGTCGCGCAGCGTGCACATGGAATCCTTGCTGGAGAAGACGGGACGCAGAATATTGCCCAGCGCCACAATCGTTTGGACGATGTTGTCAGCCTTGACGATAACGGCCATCCAGCGGATCATGTTCAGCGTGTTGTACAGAAAATGAGGATTAATCTGATACTGAAGCGCTTCGATCTCCAGCTCTCTTTTTTTCTCCTGAATCTCGTTGTTCTTGTCTACCAGCTCTACCATACTCAGCGACATCTCGTTGAACCGGCGGATAACCGTACCCAGCTCATTATTTGGAATATGGTCCAGCGTCACGCCAAGCTCGCCGCGGCTCATATCCTTCATCTTGAGCGAGAGCAGATGCAGCGGCTTGATAATCCGGCGCAGCCAGAAGTAGGAGACGATGAAGATGACCAGCACGCTGAGTATGAAGACAATCACCAGCATCCGCTGCACGCCGTAGATTTGCTCAGAGTATTGGCTCAACGGAATTTCCTTCAGCAGATACCAGCCGCCGTTCGTAAGCTTGTAATACACCACCTGGACGCTGCGCCCGGCCGAATGGCCGTCGAAGCTGCCGTACTGGACGCCTTCCTCCTCACCCGGCACAAAAGAGCTCTTCGTCCCGATCCGTTCAGGCACGCTGGAGGAGACGATCCGCCCGCTGCCGTTAACGATGTACATATCCCCTTCGGCCTTATTGAGTGCAGTCGCATAGATGGAGACCAGATACCGCTCGTCGATGTTGAAGATCAGGGTGGCGCTGGTCGTCGGGTCGTAGATGGCGCGCGTGCCGCGCATCAGGCTGATCAGATGCCCGTCGTCCGGTCCGGTCAGATAGGGGTTATAGAACGATTTTTGAATGCCGGCTTCGATAATCAGCTTCGGGTACATTTCCAGCGTCCGGCGGAAGGGCTCTGACGAGAAAAAGCTCTGCTGCCACTCCTCCTTGGAATAGACAAGCGTCCGGGTTGCGCTCCCGCCGACGACGCCGAGATTGTCCGCCGTAATATACACGGAATCAATGTAGCTGTAATTATCGATGAAATCCGCGATGAGGCGCTGGACGTCGTTTTTCGATTCCAGAAATTCAATCTCGGTTTTTTCGGATATTTTATACAGAAACCGCTGGATGTTATCGTCCCTTAAGAACAGCAGCGACAGCCGGTCCACCTCGCTCACCAGCCCCGTAATATTGTGGTCAAGCTGCTGGAACTGCTGGTAGAGGAGACGTTCGTTCTGGTCCTTGACCATGCGCTGCATATAAGAAAAAATAAAATAAGAAGCCCCGGCCAGCACGGCGAGGCTGATCACCATAATATACAGGATAAGCTGCGTCCGGAGCGACCGGGAGGCGAACATCGACCTGGCGAGGGACTTCATGCTCTCCTCTTCGGCCCGGACAGAAGCTGTCTGCGGTATTCATTCGGGCCTAGGCCCGTGATTTTCTTGAACACCTTGCTGAAGTACGTATATTCAGGGGAAAAACCGACCTGGACGGCGACATCGGATGATTTCAACTGGCTCTCAGCCAGCAGCTCCTTCGCCCGCTCGATCCGGTAGCGGTTCAAATAGTCGATATAGGAAATCTGCAGCTCTTTGCGGAACAGATTGCTTAAGTAGCTGAAGCTCAGGCCGACATGGTCGGCAACGTTTTGCAGGCTGATATTTTCCGTGTAGTGGCGTTTGATGTACTGGATGGCCCGCGTAATTTCATCGCTCATCTGTAAGCGGTTACTAATATATTCGGCCAGCGTCTCAATATAAGCATTCACCTCGTCCAGCATATCGGGCAGCGTATCGCAGTCCTCCAGATTCTCGGTGATGCTGATCAGCAGGGTTCGTTCGTTGTGGCTGTCATCGTACAGATTGGTGCTGATCCACTGGACGAACTGGAACAGCATCATTTCCAGCGTCTTCCGCTCTCCTTCAACCTCCCGCTCGAACACATCCAGATAGGCATCATATTCCTTCTGCTTCAAGGGGGAGAGCAGCTCGCGGATGGAGGCGTTCTTCCGCAGGAGCGCAAGCCGGGTCCGCACGCCCGACGAGTCGGGCCTCCGGGTGCCGCGGTGATGCAGTCCCGGTCCAGAGATGAATTTGCACTCCAGCGCGTGCTGCGCCTCGGCGTACAGCTTCGGCAGCGCATCGTAACCGCCGCGGATGCCGCTGATGCCAAACGATACCGAGCTGTTGAAATACAGGGAGATCATCTCCTGGATCTGACCGAGGATGGTCCCGATCTCCTTGACGATCGCCTGCTCGGACAGCATGTCGGCAAAAGGCATGACGAGCGCATAATGCCGGTCGTTGATCTGAAACGCTTCCCCTCTGCGGTGGGCGGACAGGATTTCGCCCAGCATATTGAGCAGCGACATCTTCACCAGATGGCCGTGCTCGTCGCGGAACCGCTCCTTAAGCAGCGCATAGCGGTCCACCTCCATCACGCAGACCGCGAGCCGCACCGGGGACAATCTCAGCCCGCTTTGCTCGGCGAAGCGGCCGAATTCCTGCGCCGAGAAGATCCGGTAGAACAGGAAATCCTTGAACATCTTCTCCTTCACCAGCTCCAGGCTGGATAGGGATACGCCGGGCTCCTCCCGTCCGCCGCTCCGGTCCTCCTGGCGGTCCAGCTCCTCCCTGACCCGCCGCAGCACATCCTCGATCTCCTGCTCGGTCATCGTCAGCTTCAGAATATAGCTGGAGACGTCAAGAGCCAGCGCCTTACGCGCCAGCTCAAATTCTTCCAGACAGGACAGCACAACAACCCGTGTATCCTTGTCGGTCTTGCGGATATTGGCAATAAGCTCCATGCCGTCCATCTTGGGCATACAAATATCGGTAATGACCACATCGGGCTTCTCGCGCTCGTAGTAATCCCAAGCAGCCTGGCCATCCGGAAAATCGGCAGTTACTTCCAAATCGAATTTGCTCCATTCGACCGAATTCTTAAGCCCGATCCGAACGAGCATTTCGTCCTCGACGATCATCACCTTATACATGCCTCAGACCCCCTCTAGTATGAGTACCCAGTCATTTCCTCTTCCGCTGTTCGGGGCAGCAAAGCGTTGTATACCTTCGTTCGGCACCCGTTCCCCGGGGATCATCAACCCTTCCCTGGGAGAGTACCAGGAGGCCACGGCTTCCTTGCCCTCAATATAACCCATGGCGGCATCGACATACAAGCCGTTCGGACAATAAATGAAAGCGGTTGTAGAAGTTTGTGCAGCGGTCATAAAGTTGGCGCCGCCAAAGTTAGCGGCAATCAGCTTTTGGTTCGGTGCAAGGCCGTCTCCTAGATAAGGCTCCAGCAGCTTGCGGAGATGCCGCATCTGTTCCGCACCCGGACGGCGGAGCGCCTCACGCCAGGACATGATGAAAAAAGTGCCGGGCTCCGTGAACCCTGAGGGGTCGTGCCTGCCTTCGCACATCGACCATACCGAATGGTGGCCGTAGGTGTGGCCAAACGCGCCGGATAACATCGCATAATAGGCAGCCCGGCGGACGTCGGCTGCGTCGAAATAGCCGTTCTTTTCATTAAAACTGACCGGAATATCTTCATAGCAGGGCTCGGCATCCACTGTCGGCTTGACGGGCTCCCTGGCGTAGTCGCTCTGCACTCTGACGTAATTAGTGATCTCCCGTTCCCCGTGCCCTGACTGGATCATATTGAAGTCCAGCCATTCCTCATCATGCAGATGGTGCGACGAGGATTCCGCCCCTTTGGGGTGGAAGGTCATGAGCTGCTCGGCTCCGCCTTCCTTCAGCCCTCTGGCCATCCCGTTCACCACGTTGAAATGCAGGCTTGTGGTCAGCGTCCGGTCCCCGCCCAGCACCCAAATCACGTTGGCCCGGGTCTTGTACCTGCCCCCAAGCCATCTGCCGTAAGCGGCCGCGTTATCCGCCGTGAAAATTTCCGGCCCCTTGCCGCCGATCCGGTTGAACTTATCGCCCCAGGTAGGCAGAAGGGCGATATACAGTCCTAACCGCTCTGCGGTGTCGAGGATGTAATCCACGTGATCCCAGTAGGAATACGGGCCGTCCAGATCAGGACGCTGCGGATCGGGCAGATCTTCGTCATTCATCCCGAGCGGCAGCCGCCCGTAGGCATTGCCGGTTGTGACTCCAGCGAATTCGGCGAGCAGCACTGCCTGTATGACTGTGAACCCCTGCTCAGCGCGGGTGCGCAAATACAGCCCGGCATCCTCGCGGCTCAGCCGGTGGAACAGCTCCCAGGCGGTGTCCCCGAGCCAGAAGAACGGAGCGCCGTCCGCCGTCTCCAGGTAGCGGCGGTTCCCGGAGACCCGCAGCGGCTTCAGTCCGTTTACGCCGCTGCCGGGCTCCGTGCGCGTTAGCGAAGCATTTTTTAAATCAGACTCAGACTCGTTGCTTAAGTTCGTGTGTTCCATCCCTTTGTCACGCCCCTTGTATGATCTACAGCATTGAATACACCCAGTACCTGAACTCGTTCCAGACTCTGGCTTCGCCTTCCTGGACGAATTCCAGCCGGATGCGCAGATGCCGTTTGCCTGCCGTATACTTCTCCGGGATATCGAATTCATCCTCCAGCCAGCGTTTGTACGGATTGCGGTCCGGGTAATACCAGCTTCGTTCTTCGACCTTCACGCCGTCCACCAAGACGTCCGCCTTCTGCCTGCCGGTCATCTGATCGCTCCTGCGCCGCAGCCTGACGCCGCGGTTGTCTTCGTGCACAGTCACGGTGAATTCGCTGGCGCCTTCCGTTTCGTGCCCGGTGTCGGCGATGACGACATCGTCCTGGTCACCTTCATAGTAGCTTTCAAGCGTGTAGTAGCCCCGGCTGCCTTCGCTCCGGTACTCATGTGCGCCCTCCGATGCTTTGCTGCCGATGTCGAGCTCATCCGTCAGCACCATCCCTGGTTCATCCACGCCATAATACAGCAGCGCTCCCGAATGCTCCAGATACTGGTTGTTAAACTCCCCGGCTTCAATCCCGAAGACAAGCTCTGTCTGGAACGGATACCAGTCCCCGCTGCACAGCCGGACCATGGACCAGGGATTGTCGGGCAAGCCGTCATAGGCGCTTGCAGGATTGCTCTCAGGCGGCGTCGGGAAGCCCCAGCCGTAGCAGACCCAGCTCTCGGACCCGTCACTCTCCACCTGCGGGGTGGCGATGCCGTCAATATGCACCCGCACATCGCCCTCGCAGCTGATGGTCCCTGGTCTCCGCGTGTATCCGGTCACATGGCCCGCCACCAGATGCCCTCTCCCCGTAAGCCGGCCGATGATGCTGTCCGTGCCCGGAGACGCCTTCCGGCTGTAATACTCCGAAGAGCGGAAGTAACCGGTCTGGCTGCGCTGATAGAGCGGATTCCGCTCCTGCGTGACCCGGATTTCCCACTCTTTGAATGTGATTGTATGCTTCCCTTTGTTCACCAGTTCGATCACGGCGCTCTCCCAATAAGGCATGGCAAAATAGTTATATCCGCGCCCGTCCCCGGTAATCCCGTGGGACAGAACGCCAACCGGGTTCAGCCCCAGCTCATTGCCGAACAAAATGCCCACCGGACAATCGATATCCGGGCGTTCATGTCTGTCCCAGGTCGCTCTTATCCAGATATCGCCCAGCAATTCCGGGGTCCAGGACTCCGTAATGGCCTGAATGGAAGCAACGCTGCCCTGTGCCGTTTCGTTCAGTACAATTGCCGCTGCGCCAGGTTCGAGCACAAGCCCCTGGTGCAGCCGGGATTCACTGCCGGCGTCCGGCTTTGGATCTTGTCCGGCCGTGCTCCACATGGCGGTCAGCCGGCTGTAGTCTTCTTTTCCCGTGAAGGTTACGATGTCTTCCGCCGAGCTGTAGGTGTGATAGACGACATGACCCCAGCCCCCGTCACCCTTCCCCGCCCCCTTCAGCCGGATATCCGAGGTAATTCTGCATGCCCCGGCAAACGGCATCGGCACGAAGCTGCGCACAACCCGGATCGGTCCCCGCCCTCCGTCCTCCGGTCCCAGGTAGGCGTCTGCCAGCGGCTTCAGGAACGGCGCTCTGCTGCCGAACTCTGACGGCTTGATTACGAATCGCGGCTCCCGCTCATGATCGAAGTAGAAACGGAACGTCGGCTCCGGGCTGTCAGGATATCTGTGCTGCACCAAATTGTAAATGCACCCCGGGCCGTCACAGTCAAAAATAACCCACTCCTCCCCTTCCCGGTACAGCCACCAATCCCAGTCGGCATTAAAGCCCTGCTTGTCGATGCTTCCCTCATAATGCACCTGCACGCCGTCCCGCAGCAGCGGCAGGAGATCAAAACGCTCCATATTGGCGATGCCTCTAAGTGAACCGGCTTGTTCCATGCTCATGCGATAACCTCCGTCTGAATAATGCTCTTAGTGGCTTAACCCGGCGTAGGTGCCGGGCTGCTGTGCTTTCATCTTAGCGCGCGCACTTTGCCATCCGCCACCGGAGATTTCCTAAAAAACTTCAAGTTTTCCGCCTTTCTGTTCAACCTGGAGGTGTGCTTTTTTTAGGTGCTATTGAATTTACCGCACAGACTCTATTCGCGGAATAATGTAACATAACTTAGGAGAGCTACTGCCTGGATTGTCTCATAGTGTACATTTGGGTTGCCGCAAGCTGACTGGAAAGGAGACCTTGAAAAGAATGAAAGATGAAACGATTTATAGCCATGAGGACACGTTGAGAATGCTCGACTCTTTTTTCCGGGAGGAGGGGGAGTGGTGGGATGGATTCTATGCGGATAAGGAGAAGAGCATTCCTTTTTTTCGGGATTGTCCCGATGAGAATCTGGTGGAATACTTCAGCGAAGGGGATATAGTACCGGGTCGGGTGCTTGAGCTAGGCTGCGGGGGCGGCAGAAATGCGGTCTATATGGCCCAGCAGGGCTGTAAATTGGATGCTGTGGATATCTCTCAGACAGCGATTGATTGGGGATTGGAGCGTGCGGCGGCACATCGGGTTGAGGTGAATTTTCATTGCGGGAATATCTTTGATCTGGATCTTGCATCTGAGAGTTGCGACCTCATCTATGACAGCGGATGCTTCCATCACATCTATCCCCACCGCAGAGCCACTTATCTGGAGCTGCTCAATCATACGCTGAAGCCAGGCGGGTATTTCGGCTTAACCTGCTTCGCAGCAGGCTCCATGGGTGCAGAGATCACCGATTGGGAGGTCTACCGTCAGCGGCGGATGAGAGGCGGATTAGGGTTCACGGAGGAACAGCTCAAGACATTCTTCGGCAGTTTCGAGAATATCAGGTTCCGGCGGATGCGCCAGACGGAGCAAAGTGAGAACCTCTTTGGTGAAGATTTTCTGTGGACGGCCTTGTTCCGAAAAAAGTAACTAGCGCCTCACTCCCGCAACAATTATATGGATGCTGTTGACGCTGGAACGTTAGTAACTGTATTTTGTACAACGGAATGCTGTAAAAAGAGCTTCGAGATAGAATCTATTGTATTCGGTACAATTGAATTTTGAATAAAGACCACCTTTCGCCCAAAATGCCACATTCCACTGTACGAAATACAATAGAATCTCATTTCATGGTCAAATATGAGTTTTCTATTGCAGGAAATACAATCAGCGGCTTTCCATTCAAGCCTAGAATTCGGCGGTGGGTGCATTCTGTACAACTGTATCCTCTGATGTACCATCGAATGGCGGTTTAGTTGTATTTCGTACATCTAAAACACCTCTATCCCTCGGTTCTCAACCATTCAGGCAAATTTAGTTGTACAGATGCTCTGCACAAAAAATAGGCTGAGCGCTCAACACAAGCACCCAGCCTATCTCATACCGTTTATTCCCGCTTACTGTTACTTCACCCGCTCCGTAAACAGCCGCCCCGCGTAGTCGCTGATCAGCCCGCGCAGCGCCAGCTTGCGGCTCCATTCGGCAGGAATGCCGCTGAGCCCGTAGTAGGCTCCGGCGATCTGGCCGTAGATAGCACCGGTGGTGTCGGCGTCATTGCCGAGATTCACGGCGAGCAGCGCGCCTTCTACGAAGCTGTCCGACTTATGGAATGCCCACAGCGCGGCTTCCAGCGACTCCACGACATAGCCCGAGCCCTGAATCTGCGGCGGCTCCTTCAGCTTATAGGAGCCTTGCTGGATGTTCAGCATATGCGGCGTCAGCGTATCTTCATCCAGCCATTCGCCAAAAGCATCCGGCGCCAGCAGCTCCTGCTTGCTCCGGCCATGCAGCCCCGCAAGGATGTACGCCGCAAGCAGACGACAGGCAGCCAGACACTCGGCGGCCCCGTGCGTCGTTCTTGAGCTCATTCCCGCATAGCGGATCGCTTCAGCGGGCTGCTCCGCGTAGTACATTACTACCGGAGCCAACCGCATAATCGACCCGTTCCCGGCAGAGAACGGGTCCTCTGACCCGCTGTACGCCTCCCCGCTGGCTTCATACCGGTGCAGCGCTTCGCGCGTTGCGTTGCCGATGTCAAAGCACCGGCCTGTGCTGCTCAGCGCTCCCTCGCGGTACCACTTCACATACCGCTGCATCTGGTCCGCCGGATCGAAGGCCTGCACCGTCAGCAGGCTCTCCGCCAGACAGAGCGCCATCGAGGTGTCGTCCGTCCACTGTCCAGGCTGCAGACCAAATACCCCGCCGCCGACCATATCCGTCATTGGCTTGAAGGTTCCGGGTGCCTGGAACTCTACAGTTGTTCCCAGCGCATCCCCGGTAGCCAGCCCCTGCAGGCAGCCCTGATAACGGTCCATCGTCACTGTCATTTGCTCTCCCCCTTCCCGGAAGCTTCCTGCCGCCACTTATTCGCCGGGGTACTTCAGTCCCCACTGCGCCCGTACTTCATCCAACAGCTTCATCAGGGCTACGGATTCATCCAGCGTCATTACCGGACTCTCAGTCAGTCCCGCTTGAAGGCAGCGGCCCACCTCTTCGGCTTCGAAGCAGTATCCGACTGAATCACGGTCATCTTCGAACCTCTCCGCCAATTCTCCGTTCACGTAGAGCTCGGCCGACTTCGGATTAACCAGGGTGCCGTTGACCACGATACGGCCTTCCGTCCCATAGATATAGGCTTCGTCGTCCAGATTCAGGCGGATGCCGGCGTTGAGTGAAGCAGATACACCATTGCCGTAGGACAACAACAGCGAGAAGTGCTCGTCCACGCCAGTCTCCCCGATATGGACTGTGCTGGCGATAGATTCAGGATGGGGTCCGAGGACCATCGAGGTGAAGGAGACCGGATAGATGCCGACATCCAGCAGCGCTCCCCCGCCTAGGGCCGGATTCAATAGGCGTCCTTCCGGCTTCCAATCGGAGCGGAATCCAAGGTCCGCCTTTACCAGCTTCACCTCGCCGATCCGCCCGGCGGCCAGCCATTCCCTCACCTTCACATGGGCCGGAATATACCGGCTCCACATGGCCTCCATCAGGAACAGCTTATGCTCACGGGCATAGGCCACTACTTCCTCCAGTTCACCCCTATTAACGGTAAAAGGCTTCTCGCACAGCACAGCCTTGCCGGCACGCAATGCCAGCAGCGCATTTTCCCGGTGGAACGGATGTGGTGTGCCGATATAAATGGCATCCACATCAGGATCGTTCACCAGCTCTTCGTAGGTGGCATATGCCACAGGAATGCCGTGATCCGCGGCGAATTTATCCGCGCTCTCCTGGGAGCGCGAGCCGACTGCATAAGCCGTGCCGTTGCTGGCATGGGCCAGATCTGTAGCGAATTGATGGGCGATCCAGCCTGTGCTGAGAATGCCCCATTTTACCTTGTAAGCGTTATCTTCTGCCATCGATAGATCCTCCTCTTAATGAAGCTCAGGTCCCTCTGATTCTATCAAAATCTGCCTGTTGTGTACATGTCCGCATCCCGCCGGGACCCTCCTGCTTCATACAGACACCCTAACGGGTGAAGGATGCTTTCATAGCGGTGCTCAGCTTACCCTCTCGCCAGTTTATGAGAGTCTTCTCTCACCGAATGCTTGTATGGATGGGTAGATTGTTGCACTTATCGCAGGATTTCTCTAAAAATTGTTACTGGCTACGGTACATTGTTGCATAATTTACAGGAATTCCGGGGATTAGAGCACGCTAGCGCTGGCTTTGTTGCATTTCATGCAAGATTTCAGCTTAGGTCTCTTCTATTACGCAGCAATGTTGCACTTCTTGCAGGATTCCCCTAAAAAGTTACGGGCGGTATAGCATTCCGCCCATCCGCCCCGCACCGGCCTAATGTGTTCGCTTTTTCGCATACATTCCGCCCATCCGCCCCGCACCGCCTAATGTGTTCGCTTTTTCGCATACATTCCGCTCATACACCCCGCGCCAGCCTAATGTGTCCGCTTTTTCGCATACATCCGCCCCCACCCCGCACCAGCCCAAGCCACACAAAAAACCCTCCCCGCCAGCCGCGAATCCGCAGCGAGCGGGGAGGGTCCTCTCCAACTTCTATATTATTTCTTAAGCACAAGCTCCAGGCGCACCTCAAGGTTGTTCTCGGTACTGAGCACGATGGAGTGCGGATTGCTGAGGCCGAAATCCTCGAAGGTTACAGTAGTCGTACCCGACAGCTTAAGCTCCCCGCCGCTGTATGCGGCCTGCGAGTCAAATGTCACTTCCTTCTCGATACCCTTTACGGTCAGCGTACCCTGCAGTTGTACCGGCACTGCGGCACCCTCTGTCCATTCCTTCGGCAGCTCCGAGAAGGACTTCACCGTGAAGGTGGCCTCCGGGAACTCTGCCACGGACAGGAAATCCGCTCCCTTGACATGCTCGTCCCGCTGGGCGGTTCCCGAATCCAGTGCGTTCATGTCTACCGACCCTTCGCCGGTCATCGCGGAGGCATCTTCCAGATTTACCTTCCAGGTTCCCTTAACGGAGGGGTCTACGAAGTTCACGGTTTCTTTGGATGTGGTCACGGACCAGTAGACCTTGGACGGCTCCGAAATGTTCCAGGTTCCGTTCAGCTGCTCCGGGGTTACAGCAGCTGCGGCCGCCGCCGCATTGGCTGTTCCTTCCTTCTGCGCTCCGCTGTTCTGGGCCTGCTCCGGAATCACCGATTCAATCTCCACCTTATTGCCAAGGCTGTTGTTCACTAAGATGAAGGCCGTGATGGCTCCTGCAATGACGACGATAGCTGCGGTTAACGCAATGGTTTTCTTCTTCATACGATCTCCTCCATTCCATATTCTTATCTCTGCTCTATTGGCTTGGCTCCCATTCTACCAAAGCAATATGTCGGGAATAAGTCAAAGCGGACAGGCCGGGAATATGTTAGAATTGTCGTAATTTTAGTTAAGGGACTGAAGCTCATGCAATCGATACTAATCGTAGAGGATGAAGAAGCCATCGCGCGGGTGCTTAGTGCCTATCTGCGAAAAGCTGGCTTCCACGTCACCCGGGCCGCAGACGGCCGGAGTGCCCTGGACACCTTCGAGGAGGCGCCGCCCTCACTGGTCCTGCTCGATATCATGCTGCCGGAGATGGACGGCTTCGAGCTGCTGCAGCTCATCCGTGAGCGGAGCAGCTGCCCGGTCATCATGCTCACCGCCCGCGACGGCATCAATGACCGGCTCGCGGGACTGGACGGCGGAGCCGACGACTATATGTCCAAGCCCTTCATTCCCGAAGAAGTGGTCGCACGGGTGAAGGCGGTGCTGCGCCGTCCCTCGCAGTGGTCGGACGGCAGCCGCAAGCGCCATTTCGGCAGTCTGTTCATCGATTTCTCGGCGCGCAGCATCTTTCTGAACGGGGCGGAGGTCAGCCTCAGCCCTCGCGACATGTCGGTGCTGCTGTTCCTGGCCGAACGCCCGAATCAGATCTGCACCCGCGACCAGCTGCTGGAGCATGTATGGGAGATGGACTACGATGGAAGCGACCGGGCCGTTGATCTCTCCATCAAGCGGCTCCGTCAGGCACTGTCGCACTGGCCGGAACATGAGGGCGAGATCCGCACACTGAGGGGAACAGGATATCAATTATGGACAACATAAATAAGAGTAAGAAGAAACGCAACAAGAAGAAGACCACCTCCATTCTCACTTACTGGACTCTGAGGTATCTGCTCATCATCAGCATCGGGCTGCTGGTGACGGCGCTGTTCACCTTCTGGTGGATGCAGCAGGAGGCGATGAGCAACCGGATGCAGACGACCGGCCTGCTGGCGCAGGAGATCGCTGACCGCAGCGTGGATACAGACGGCCAATTAGCCATTACCCCGAGCCTGAACAGGCTGGTCGAGGACCGTAAACGCTTCTTCAAGGTAACTGAGGAAATGTGCGTAATCATCACCGGACCTGAAGGCGAATTGTTATACTCCCAGCCCCCGATGACGGACGAGGAGATGCGGTACAAGCTCAATGATAGCCTGACCGATTCACGGACCCCGGAATACAAAGCCGCTTCCGCACAGATCCAGGGGGACCAGGGCTCCCTGGGGCAAGTGCTGGTTATGCAGTCCAAGCGCTCCCTGCGCCACATTCCGACGGAGGAGATCACCTTCTTCTCCATCATCATAGTCTTCCTGATTATCTTAAGCTGGCTGACGATCTATCTCTTATCGGTCAAGCTGGCCAAGCCGGTTCAGCGGGTGGCTGCCGCCGCCGCGCAGATCAGCAGCGGCCAGTATAATATCGTGCTTGAGACCGGGGCCAGAGAGCGGGAGATTCACGAACTCCTCGTCTCCTTTCAGGAGATGGCGGGCAAGCTGCAGCAGTTCGAGCAGTCACGGGCCATCATGCTGGCTGGCGTGTCCCATGAGCTGAAGACGCCGGTCACCTCAATTAAAGGACTGCTCCATGCAGTACGCGAGGGCGTTGTCGAAGGCGGGGAAGCCGATGAATTCCTCGATATCGCTCTGCTTGAGACCGAACGGCTGCAGCATATGGTCGCTGATCTGCTGGACTACAATGCGCTGACCGCAGGCATGGTTGCCGTCCGTCATGATAACCTTGAAGCGGCTCCGCTGCTGGAGGAAATCCTTTATCAATGGATGCTGACCCAGAACGAGGAGGTCAATAAGCCCATCCTGCTGCTGCCGGAGACCCCGCTTGTGCTGCGGGGAGACCCGCTTCGCATCCAGCAGATTATTGTGAATCTGCTGGGCAACAGCCTGCAGGCGAAGACGACGGACCGCAAGCTTCAATTGAAGCTTGAACTTACGTCTACGCCGCAGGGACAGGCCGAGATCACCGTTACGGATAACGGGCCGGGCATCCATCCGGACAGCCGGGAACGGATCTTCGAAGCCTTCTACCGCAGCTCCGGCAAGCAGAGCCTGCTTCGCGGACTCGGGCTGGGTCTGACCTTCAGCAGACTGCTGGCCGAGGCCATGGGCGGCAGCCTGGAGCTGGGCAGCCACCCGCCGCAGGGCTGTACCTTCGTGCTGCGGCTCCCGCTGGCAGAGTCATGAGTCCAGGAAGCGCGCCTGTAGTCCCGCGCCACACTGCGTGTTATAATCAGGTAACTAACAAGTGGAAACCGGAGGCGTATATGCTTACTTTTGAACAGAAAATAGCTATTCTTGATTCTTACCCCCAGCTCGAAGCGCGGAAGGTCTCGCTGGGACGGGTGAATTACCACCTGGAACAGAGCCGTCACGATAAGAAGACCGTGGCTTCGCATATTCACCCGAACGGGAACGGCTTCGTCTATGCCGGACTGCTGCGCGGCTATGAGACGGATGATAAGGGACTGGTCAACATCCGTGATTATTCAGAGGCTGCTCTGCGCGAGCTGCTGGATGCGTCCATCACTTCTCTCTTGATGTACATTCCCGAGGCTCCGGCCCCTTCCAAAAGAAAGAAAAAAGCACAGACGGGCGGAGCTGAAGCGCAGTCGCTGTGGAAGAATGAGGATGGCCATACGCTGAGTCTGAGATTCGAAGAGGATCTGTGGTATCTATACGCCGGTCTGCAGCTTGAGATGGCCTTCGAGACGATGGCTGAAGCGGAGGAATATCTCGCTGAAGAGGGTTTTGTCCGGGTGGCGGACGAACCACAGGAATAGAGTCGTCCCGGCCCGCAAATCGACGTTTATCGACGATTTGCGGGCTTTTTTGCATGAATTTCTGCATATTCCGGCAAATTTATAGAATTTCCCGGTGAGTCCCCTTATACTATAGCCAATGGCGTTTTCCATATATTTCACAAGGAGGAATCACAATGAACAATCCGGAAGGCGGAACACCCTTCACGAATCCTGAGGGGCCAAACAACCAACCTGGGCAACCGCAGCCCCAGCGCAAGGTAACCGAGCAGTTCAATAACTTGCTCAAGGATGAACGTGTACAGCAGGCACAGGCGGTAGGCAAGCAATATTGGAGCTTTTACCTGAGGGCCCTTACCCGCCCTTACAGTACAATGAGGGAAATTCCTGTAGCTCATTTCATGAACAGCCTGATCACTATGGGGCTTACGGCCTTGCTGACGGCCTTATATTTCCTCACCCTGTTCATCAAATGGGATGTCTCAGCCATCTTCGGCCCCGGCTTCCTGAAGCCGCTGCTATTGACGGCGGCAGGTCTTGCCATTGCTTGCGGAGCCACTTATGCCGTACTCCGGCTGGAGAAGGTCAGCTTCGATTTTAAATTGCTGATTACCCGGATGGGCACGCTGCTCGTTCCGGCCGTGGCGCTGCTGGTGCTGGCGATTCTCACACTGCTGGTCAGCCTGTACTCCTTCTCGACCACACTGGTGGCGTTGTCGTTCCTGTTCGTCTTCATCAGCATGAATACGGCTTTGTTCCAATATCCGCTGAACACCGGCGGCAGCCGGGGCATTGACACCTTATACCCGATTGCCATCGCTAACATTGTGACCGGATATATTTTCTACAAGCTGATCACCTCCGTCATTGCCGGTGCAGCCTTTGGTATGATCAGCAACTCGTTTAATTTATAAAATTATATAAAAGGCAATTAAGATTTCAACTCGAAGCATGGTCGTCGCTGCGGTAAACATTTGGACTATGTACATGACAAAACGGCGCTGCCGTCCTAATCAGGACAGCAGCGCCGTTTCCATATGTTGCACTTCTATTCAGTCCGGTAAGCCTGTTACGGAGTTGTAGGAGCTGCCGGAGCCGCTGGCATTTCAACTTCCTTCGCGTCCAGCGCTTCCTGCGGAACCTTGAACTCATCAACCTTGTTGTGATCGCTGATGGTCCCCTTCATATCCATATCAATCGATATCGTCTGGTCATTGCTGGTCATATCCATGACCATGGTTACATCGGTACGGGTTGGGAAATAAGTCTTCTTATCCACCGCGTAAGCGATATTCATGCTCTTGATATTCATCTGCTCCATCATAGCAGCCATCTGCTGGTCAGAGCTTCCGGTCTGGTTCATATAGGTCTTCGCCAGTTCCTTGACGTCATCCCCGGATACCTCAGCGGAGAGCAGATAACTGTCGCCTTCCTCGGTGATTTTGGTCTTATCGGTAAGCGCCTTGAATTGTGCCAATTGCTTCTCAGGGTTAGCGGACTGCTGCATAGCAGTAAGAACCTGTTCACCCATCGTAGCCGGCAGCTTCGTCCATTGCCCGTTCATCTGGGAATAGAAGCCGTCCTTAGTCACATATTGCTCAATCTTCTGGTCACCCTGAGCCGTTTTCATCTGCACCTCCTGATGCATCATCAGCGGCTCCTTAATGAATTTGGATTTCGTGGTCATATCAGTATCTTGCGCATTGTCCCCTTGTGCCGTCTTTATATTGATCTTCTGCTTCACCTGCATGTCAACTACATAGCTCTTCAGATCACCAGATACAGCAACCGATTTCTGAACCAATTCATCAACCGTTGGAACACCTTTTGATGTCTGTTCAGCTGGCGCTGCAGAAGCGGAAGCTTCCGGAGCCGCGTTTCCTGCAGGCGCAGCCGTTGCAGCTCCCTCCGAGGGCTTGAGTTCCTCATTATTGCCGCAGCCAGCCAAGGCAACAGTCAGCATTACACCCATAACAATCGTAGTCCATTTCTTCAAGTTCAATTCCTCCTAATGATTTCAGCAAGTAGTATTGTTAAATCTTGTGATGTATTTAACCACAGGAGCCCCCCTTTTAATCAGCTGTTTAAAAGTTACATCGAAAGTCATGGTCGTCCTGCCCGCAAAACAACACTATGAAGACAGCCAAAACTATGCTTATATATGGAGAATACTACTAAAACCAAAAGGGAAAGAAGCGTGGACGCGCATGAGTTTTGAAATCGTAGAAGCTACTATAGCGGAGATTGGGGCTGCTCTGGATTCCGGTGAGCTCACATCCAGGCAATTAGTCCTGATGTATCTGGAGCGCATTGCCGATCATGACAAAAGCGGCCTGACCGTCAATTCCGTGCTGGAAATTAATCCGGATGCGCTGTTCATCGCTGAATCCCTGGATGCCGAACGCCTGCACCAGGGGCCGCGCGGACCGCTGCACGGCATACCGGTGCTATTGAAGGATAACATTAATACCGGGGATAACATGCATACCAGCGCAGGCTCGCTCGCGTTGGCGGACTCTTTTGCCGGAGAGGATGCCTTCATCGTCAGCAGACTGCGCGAGGCCGGGGCTATCATTATGGGCAAAGCCAACATGACGGAATTCGCCAATTTCATGACGAATGGCATGCCCTCCGGCTACAGCTCCCGGGGCGGGCAGGTGCTGAATCCCTACAACATCTCCACACCGACAGGCGGCTCCAGCGCCGGGTCTGCGGTAGCGGTGGCCTGTAATTTCTGCACAGTCTCGGTTGGAACGGAAACCTCCGGCTCCATCCTCAATCCCGGCAATCTCGGCTCCATTATCGGTATTAAGCCCACGGTGGGGCTGATCAGCCGCTCCGGTATTCTTCCGCTCTCCAGCACGCAGGATACCGCCGGGCCTATGGCACGAACGGTCCGGGATGCCGTCCTTCTGCTGAATGCCCTGCTCGGTCAGGATGACGGCGATGCGGCGATGGGTACGAACAGAGGTAAGGTTCATAAAGATTATACGGTTTTCCTGGACGCAGACGGTCTGCGGGGAGCAAGAATCGGAATTCCGCGCGATTATTACTTCGAGGAGCTGACGGAGGAGCAGCTGGCGCTGTTCAATGCCTCTGTGGAGCGAATGCGGGAGCTCGGAGCAACCATCATTGATCCGGCCGAGATTACAACAGCACGGGAGATCAGCTATTCGTCCGTGGTGCTGAATGAATTCAAAACCTCGCTGAACGCATACCTCGCCCGCCTGGGTCCGGGTGCACCAATGCGTACCCTGAAGGATATTATAGATTTCAATCATGCCCATCCGGTAGAGACACTGAAGTTCGGGCAAGCTACCCTGCTCGATGCCGAACTTACGACCTCAGGCACCTTCACCGAGCCGCAATATCTGCGTGACCGCATGACCGATCTCAGGCTCTGCAAGGAGCAGGGCATCGATGCCACTATGCGCGAGCATCAGCTCGATGCCCTGCTGTTCCCGGCTGACTTCGGCGCACGGATTACCTCAAGAGCCGGATATCCGTCCATCGTGGTGCCGTCAGGCTATACCTCAGCCGGTGCCCCCTTCGGCGTAACCTTCTCCGCCCGGGCTTATGAAGAACCGGTGCTTATCAGACTGGCCTATGCTTATGAGCAGAACTATAAGGTGCGCAAGCCGCCTTCACTCCGCAGCTTCATCTGATTCCGCTTCTATGTACTCTATCATTCTTAATAGAATGACTAATCTGCGGCTATGCCCATATGCCTGTTGCCTTCATGGGACAGGCCCCAGGTGCGCAGCTCGTAGCTGCGGATACCTGAAGTGACATACGGGTCCCGCTCTGCAATAGCTGCCGCTGCCTCGCGGGAAGCTGCGCGGATAATCACCATCCCTCCAGGGCTGTCACTGAACGGTCCGCATAATACCAGTTGGCCGCTTCGCTCCAGTTCCTGCAGATGCTTGACATGCGCCCGGATAATCTCCTTATCCCTTCGGTCCTGCTCTGTAGGACTCAGCAGAATGACGTAACAGATATCCTCGGGATAAGCCGTCTCCTCATTCATGAACATCTCTCCTTCAATCATAGTCATGCCGGTTCTCTTCATCGGCAATGCTCTGAATCTCCTCTGCATGCATCAGATGCAGCTCATAATCGCCTTCGGCATGCAGCTTCACGACCCGCTCTTTAGTGAACTTCGCACTGCTCTCCGCTGCATCCTCGTCGTAGAACAACAGAATCCCGTCGCTTTTGCGCAGCAGCAGATCATCTCTGGCCTTGAACTGCCAGCTCCCGTCATAGGGAGCATTGCTAACGGCTCCATAGTAGTCAGCACCGGCTACAATGCGGCGGTATTCATTCTGCTTCTCTTCCTTCCACTTCTCTTCCGGTGACGCATGCGCCGTAATAATACCCAGCTTCAGTCCTGGATATTGCTTCTTCAGCTCCAGTACTACTTCGCAAGCCCACAGATCAACGCCATATTGCCCGGGCGTGATGACCCATTCCAGTCCCTCCTCCACCAGCGGAATGATCCGGTTCGCGAGTGCTTTTTTGATATAGGGAATGCCCTGATGCTTGCTGTCATAAATGCCGAGCTCATGGGCCCGGTAGCCTGTGACCAGTAAAGTCTTCATGTGCCCCGCCTCTCTCCTGACTGCTTCCTTCCGAAATGTATAGGAACAATTTGTACTCTATGCATTATATCTTATTTCGCCTGGCAGGGCTTCCGGACCCGGGGAGCATATAAGCCCGACCCGCCCTGCCAAATTATTTTCGGTAATTGCGAGTAAATTTAGATAAAGTTTGGAAAACTGCATGAAGATGAAAACATGTACTCCGTTATACCCAAATTCGAAAGCTGGGGATGATTACACTGTTCGGTATGATTCTTTCCTATATACCCGGCTGGGCAATCTTCGCCCAGGCGGGTGTGGCTATGCTTGTTCCGCTGCTCCTGGCCTATCTCTATAAATCGCTCTACAAGCTGGTAGGCAGCGGACGCGGCCAGATTGGGCACGGCGCAAGAACCCTTCCGCAGCAGCAGCCGCCTTTGGCTTCAGAGGAATCCTCCGCCCGGTTTACCGGTAATCTCCAGGCTGACCTGCAGGCGGTTAAATCCGGCATCGGCAACAACAGCGATGTCCATTTCAGAGCATTCACAAATGCGAACACAGGTGCACAAGGAGTCGTCATCCATGTCGACGGGATGCAGAGTGACCGGCTGCTCAGTATGGAAGCCATGCAATACCTGATGTATGAGATGCCTGCCGGTCCACAGTCTTCTGTTGAAATGGCCGGGCATCGTCTTCCCTTCAGCGAGCTTAGAGAGGAAGTGCATATCAGGGACTTCAATAGGTCAGTCCTCTTCGGCCATGCCGCCCTCCTGATCGAAGGGCTGCGCTGCGGGCTTCTGATCGAGATGCCCGGTGCTCCCAGCCGCCAGGCGGACGAGCCGGTCTCCGAAGCGCTGCTCCGCGGGCCCAGACTGGGCTTCACGGAAGCGCTCAGCGAGAATACCTCTATTTTGCGCCGCCAGGGCCTTAGCGATCAGCTTGAGATGGTATCCTTCCGGGCAGGGACCGCTATTGAGAGGGAGATCGTTGTGGCCTACATGAAGGATATCGTGAACGCTGATCTGCTGGACGAGGTCAAGAACCGGATCGGCAAGCTCGATATGGATTTTCTGGCCGAATCGGGTTATATCGAGCAGCTCATTGAAGATAATTATCTCAGTCCGTTCCAGCAGCTGCAGAATACAGAACGGCCGGACAGAGTGATCAGTGCCCTGCTGGAAGGGCGGGTCGCCATTCTGCTGGATGGCACACCCTTTGTACTAATCGCACCGGTAACCTTCAGCATGCTGCTGCAGTCGCCGGAAGACTATTATGATCGCTGGCTGCCGGGAACACTTCTGCGGCTGCTGCGTTTTGGCGCCTCCTTCTTTGCCCTGATGGCTCCGGCCCTGTACATCTCGTTCATCTCATTTCATCCGGGGCTGATTCCTACGGAACTGGCGATTACGATTATCAAGACCCGGCAGGGTGTTCCCTTCCCCTCTCTGATAGAGGTGCTGATTCTGGAGGTCGCCATCGAGATTCTTAGGGAAGCGGGCATCCGGCTGCCGAAGCCGATCGGTCCGGCGATGGGTATCGTCGGCGGTCTGATCATCGGTGATGCAGCGGTCCAGGCCGGGATCGTCAGTCCGTTCCTGGTCATTACGGTCGCCGTAACCGCCATCTCCTCCTTCTCCATTCCGATGTACAGCGCCGGAATCACCCTGCGGATGCTGCGCTTCGCCGGCATGCTATTCGCCTCGGTGCTGGGAATGTACGGGACCATTCTGTTCTTCCTGCTGATCTGCTGCCACCTGACCAAGCTCAAGAGCTTCGGAGTGCCTTATCTGACCCCGCTCTCCCCGTTCCGGCTCAGTGACTGGAAGGATCTGTTCCTGCGCGCTCCGATGGCCCTGATGAAGCGCAGACCGAAAATGATGAAGACTAAGCAGAGTAAACGAAGATCATAACCGCGCCTGGAATAAGGAGGAATGCAGTATGTTCATACGTACCGATGATAAAATTACCGCTACACAAACAGCCATTTTCCTGAACAATACCTTGCTGGGCGCAGGTGTGCTCACACTGCCGCGCAGCGTGAGCAAGAGTGTCGGAACCCCGGACGGCTGGATCTCCACCCTGCTCGGCGGAGCTATTGTGATGCTGGCTGTACTTCTTATGGTGAAGATCAGCCAGCAATTTCCGGGAAAAACCGTCTTTCAGTACTCAAGGCTGCTGACCGGCCGGTTCATCGGCGGCCTTCTGTCCATGCTGTTAATCCTGTATTTCATCACTATCGCCGGCTTTGAGATCCGTACACTGGCCGAGGTTACCTTGTTTTTTCTGCTGGAGGGGACTCCGATCTGGGCTGTGATCCTTCCTTTTCTCTGGCTGAGCACCTACCTCGTGTACGGAGGCATCAATTCTATTGCCCGTGTCTACACCATTGTTTTTCCGATCAGCATTATGATTCTGCTCATCTCCTTCGTGCTCAGCCTGCGGATGTTCGATATCGATAATCTGCGTCCTGTACTCGGCGACGGATGGTCCCCCGTATTCGCAGGGCTCAAATCCACCGTGCTTGTATTCACCGGCTGTGAAGTGGCCATGACGCTTGTGGCATTCATGGATGACCCCAAAAAGGCTGTCAAAGCCATGGTTGGAGGCCTGGCCATCCTGCTGTCCATCTATTTTCTGACTATCATAATAGTGATCGGAGGCATCTCTATTGATTCCGCCATCTCCAGCACCTGGCCTACTATCGATCTACTGCGCAGCTTTGAGGTGCCGGGTTTTTTCTTCGAGCGTCTGGAATTCCCGTTCATGGTCATTTGGCTGATGCAGATGTTCTGCAACTTCAGCAGCTTCTTTTTCCAGTCCTCGCTGGGTCTCTCACAGATCTTCAAGCTTAAGGTTCACCCGGTTATCTATGCCCTGGTTCCGCTGCTGTTCATTTCGGCCATGCTGCCCAAATCCTTAGGCGATCTGTTCGCACTCGGAGATACCATAGGCAAGATGGGGTTGGGGCTGTTCCTGCTGGTGCCTGTCCTGCTCTCTATTGTCTGGCTTATCCGGGTGAAGGGGCTGAAGCAGCATGTATAGACGGATTCTGGTGGTGCTGTGCAGTCTGCTGATTCTTACCACACTGACCTCCTGCTGGAGCAGTAAAGAGATTGAGGATCTGGCCCTATACGCAGGGCTGGCTCTGGATATCGGAGAGTTCTCACCCACAGAACAGGAGCTGGAGGACAAAGGCGCTACTTATTACAAAAAGAATAAGATTACCGCCACTGTGCAGATGGTTCCGGCTAACTCCGTGGGCGGAGTAGATAAACAGGGCGGCGGCAGCAGCAGTAGTCCACCCTATATGAATGTAACCGGAACCGGAGATTCTGTGCTGGAGATTTTCCGTCAATATTCGATTCTGCGTGAACGGCCGATCATCGGCCATCACCTCAAGGTTATCGTAATCTCCAGTGAGCTGCTGAAGCAGCAAAGGATAAATCAGTTAATGGATTTCGTGCTTCGGGATAATGACATCCGCCCCAGCACAATGGTGTTCTTAAGCCAAGGCCGGGCAGCAGATACCATGGTCTCGAAGCAAAAAAATGAAATTCCTGCCTTTCACATCAGAGATATGCTGCGCAATCAGAAGAGAACCAGCAAGGTGCTGGACCCCGTTATTTTATCGAAAATGGATGCCAATATGTACTCCAAACGCAGTTATGCGCTGCAGAACCTGGTAACGGCGAATGGCGAGGTAGAATTCTCGGGAGCCGGAGTCATCAAGGGAGATACCGGGCACTGGGTGGGGGCGCTGAATCAGGAGGATACCGAATGTCTGACCTGGCTGACCAACGGGGGGCAAAGCGGGGTCATCAAGACCTACGACTGGAGCAATGAGCCGATCACCTATGAACTCAAGTCCATGAAGAGTAAAGTCACTGCCAAAGTAGACGGCGGCGAGCTGTCCTTCGATGTCAAGCTTACAACGGAAGGAAGGCTAAGCGAAACCTGGAACGTAGAGGAATATCCTGCTGCCACCCATCTTCCCCAAAAAGCAGAGAAGCTGTTCAAGAAGCGGCTGGAGCAGATGATGGAGAGCCTGTTTCACAAGCTGCAGTCCGATTACAAAGCAGATGCGGCCGGATTCTCCACCAGACTCAGTATTCAGGAGCCCGCCTTATGGAAGAAGCTGGAGGATCACTGGGATGAGGAGTTCAGCCGGACCCCTATTCATGTCACCGTTGATTTGAAGATTACGGACTTCGGCTCCTTCACTCAATAGAACTGAATCTGTATAAAAAAGCTGTCCCAGCCAGCCGTGTCTGATGAGCGGCCTTCGGGACAGCTTCTTTCTTGTCTTGACTTACTGTTTATCTGAGAGAATCAGCACGCCGCGGCCGGGAACCGGAGTGGAGCCGCTGAACGTCTCCCCGGTAAGCAGATCGGTCCGCTCGCCGGCACCGATATCCGCCCGAAGCTCCTCTGCTGAATGGTTCAGCAGGAACAGATAGGATACGCCGTCCTTCACACGCTGGACGGATTCGATGCCCTCCGGTGCGCTGACCAGCGGCGCAATGCCGTTATCCGCGCACAGGTTAGCGAGGAAGCCGCTAAGGAAGGCCGCATCCGGGCTTGTAGCCACATAATAGGCCTTGCCTGCACCGAAGCTGTTCACCGTTAGGGCAGGCATGCCTTTATAGAAATCCGCGCCATACTGAGCAAGCACCTCTGCGCCTTCGGGATGAATCAGGTCACAGAGCAGATCGCAGCCATATGAACGGTTAAGTGTTCCCCATTCCTTATTCATCACGATTTCATTGCTCATGCCCGGCAGCAGGGCGTCGATCTCCTCGGACCAGATCCCCAGCACCTTGCGCAGCTCTCCCGGATACCCGCCAACCGTAACCAGATCATTCTCATTAACGATCCCGCTGAAATACGTCGTAATGAAGGTGCCGCCTGCCTGAACGAAGGCTTCGACCTTCTCGGCGAAGCCCGGCTTCACCATATACAGTACCGGTGCAATGACAATCTTGTATTTCGACAGATCCTCTTCTACCCCGATCATATCCGCTTCGATGTTCTGCTGATATAGCGCGTCATAATACTTATGGACCTCGTCCACATATTTCAATGCAACGGACGGGCCGCTGGAGAGATCAAGCGCCCAGCGGTTCTCCCAGTCGTAGATAATCCCGATCTGCGCCGCACTGCGTGCATCCAGCAGCTCACTGCCCAGGCTCTCCAGCTCCCGGCCCAGCTCAGCGCATTCGCGGAATACACGGGTATGCTCATGCCCTACATGCTCAATGACCGCTCCGTGGTACTTCTCGCAAGCGCCGATGGACCGCCGCAGCTGGAAGAACAGCACGGTGTCGGCACCGCGCGCTACCGCCTGATAGCTCCAGAGGCGCATGACGCCGGGACGCTTCAGCGAATTGTACGGCTGCCAGTTCTGCTGGCTTGGCGTCTGCTCCATCAGCATGAACGGCTGGCCGTTCTTCAGGCCGCGCATCAGATCATGCGTCATCGCCGTATAGCTGACCGGGGTGTCCAGGGACGGATAGTTGTCCCAGGAGATGACATCCAGGTACTTGGCCCACTTGAAATAATCCAGCTCCGGGTAGAAGCCCATCAGGTTGGTCGTAACCGGAATATCCTTGCTGTGCGCCTTGATGGCTTCATATTCGAGGATGTAGCATTCCAGCAGGCTATCCGACATGAATCTGCGGTAGTCCAGAGAAATCCCCTGGAAGTTGGTCCGGTTGCCGCCCCACTCTTCACTGAGTTCATTCGGAACAACGATTTCCTCCCACTCATAGAAGGTATGGCCCCAGAACCGGGTATTCCAGGCTTTGTTGAGCGCATCAAGCGTTCCGTAACGGTCCTTCAGCCAGACGCGAAAAGCAGCCTCAGACTGCTCGGAGTAATCGTAGCCGCCATATTCATTGGAGATATGCCAGGCCACCAGGCCCGGATGATCCTTATAGCGCTCAGCCAGCTTACCGGCCAGCAGTGCTGCATATTTGCGGTAGACTGCGCTGTTCGGATTAGAGTTATGCCGCCCGCCGAATTTGCGCTTGCGGCCCTGGACATCAACCCGTGTCACTTCAGGATAGCGGTGAGCCATCCAGGCCGGATGTGCTCCTGTACCTGTTGCCAGACATACATATGTGCCGTTCTTATATAAGCGGTCGATTAACTCATCCAGACCCGTGAAATCGTACGTATCTTCAGACGGCTGAATCAGCGCCCAGGAGAACACATTGATGGTTGCCACGTCTATGCCCGCGAGCTTGAACATCCGCTCGTCCTCCGCCCAGACCGGGGCCTCCCATTGCTCCGGGTTATAATCTCCACCGTACCAGATCTTAGGTAACTTCTCGTTGATCACGCTACGCACATCCTTTATAGTATAAGTATATTCTTATTTTAATCTCTACGGCTATCGCTATAAATATAATATTAATGAATCTTAATATAATAATATGGAACAACAGGAGATGAACCGGAATGTCACTGGATGCCGTCCGCAGAATCGTATTCGCCCAGGAGAGCGGCCAGTTGCTCCCCATCACCCTCGACAGTATGGGTTATAACCCTGATCAGGAGCAAGTCTCCCGGCCGCAAGGCTATCACACCTATCACTGGCTGCAGACAGCGCATGGCAGCGGGATGATCCACTTCGACAACAAGAAGCTCACCCTCACCGAGGGCAGCGGCATCCTGCTGATGCCCGGTACTCCGCACCGCTATGAAGCGCTCTCCTCAGAGACTTGGCGCACCTATTATCTCACCTTCGGCGGGACCTCAGCCCGGCATATTCTGGATTCGCTCGGGATGAACACCAGCCTGTTCTACCGCTGGGAGAGCGGGGCGCCGCTGCGCTGGATGCTGAAGGAGATGCTGGACCGCCATGACGCTTCCAATGACATGTTCAGTCTGGGAGAGTCCAGCGATGCCTACAAGTTCCTGCTGACCCTGAACAAATACGGGCAGCTGCATAACAACACGGCGATCTCCCGCAATGTAGACAAGCTTCAGCCGCTGCTGAAATGGATGGACAGCCATTATGGCGATCCCGAGGTAGGCCTCAGTGATCTTGCTTCCCGGCTTGAGGTGTCCGGCAGATATCTGAACAGCCTGTTCCTGCAGACCTTCGGGCTGTCGCCCTATGCTTATTTTGTCCGGCTGCGCATCCGCAAGAGCAAGGAACTGCTGGTCGCGAAGCCCGAACTTACCGTCAAGGCCATCTCGCAGCTGGTCGGCTTCCGCGATGTCAGCCATTTCGTAGCCACCTTCCGCAAGCAATCGGCGGTGACGCCGGAGCAGTTCAGGAAGCTGCACTAGTAGAGCATCAACTTTGAAACTGTAAGAATGAACCTCAAGGGTGTTAAAGGCTGAGCATGAACATCGAGCTAGATATTGGGCTGATCCTGCACCCGTTACCGATTTCTGCTCTTACCTTCAAGTAGGTGATTGTATTTCCTGCAATAGAAAATGGATTACTGACCGTAAAATGAGATTCTATTGTATTTCATACAGTAGAATGTTGTGTTTTGGGTAAAAAATGGCCTGTTTTCAACATTCCATTGTACGGAATACACTAGATTCTATTTTAAAGCCTTTTTTACAGCATTCCATTGTACAAAATGCAGTTACTATCGTTCCAGCGCCTACAGCATCCGAATGACTACTGTGCGAATGAGACGCTGGCTCGTTAAGGTCCGGTAATGGTCTCATATTCACTCTGCTGAAGGACTCGGTGTAACGGACGGATGAACTCCTATTCTGGAAGGAAGCCACCTTTAGCAAGTAAAAAACCCCATGGAGGAAGAAATGGATTCGGTTCGTAGCGAACGCTCAGAGATAAATGTAGTCTATACAACTAAATCTGCCACAATGGGCCCAAATCCAATTATAGAGGCATTTTAGTTGTACCGAATACAGCTAAACAAAGATTCGGCAGCACATCCGGAGATTTAGTTGTACAGATTGCAATTAAGCCTACCCCTTGCACTATAACCAGGGCGCAGTAAGCCTTCAGCAAGCGCGATGGGTTAAAGTAATTCTCACACGTTTAAATCTGATACTGCACTAACCCCGCAACATACAAAGACGGATACCCTCCACCTAAGTGGGGTATCCGTCTTTTGCGGCATAAATATATGATCTTATCCTACGCTTATGCCTTCACTATGCCTGTTCCTCCATAGCCTCTCCACTGCCTTGCAGCATATCTGTACAAGTCACCGCTTCCGGCAGCCCTGCCTTCAGCTCTTCTATGAACTCCCGGAACGCGCTCGTCATATAGAGGTCGCGCCGCCGGATGAATACCGCCGGCACCTCTGCATACTGCTCGGGGAACGGATAGATCCGGATGCCCTCCGTGACATTCATCCGTGTGAAATAGGATAACGGCAGCACCGCGTAGCCGATCCCCGCCCTGACACAGCCGAGTAATCCCTCCATCGTCCCGAATTCCATCACCTTACCCAGCCGTCCGTCCTCTTCCGCCAGCCAGCTCTCCAGCTTGTTCCGGTACAGACATTCTGAATTCAGCATCAACAGGGTCTTGTCATGAACAGAGAGGATGCCCTGATAATCCATCGTATCGGGAATTACCAGCCCGATCCGTTCGTGGATGAGCAGTTCCTGGACAAGCTCCGGGTGCTCCACCGGCCCGTCCATAAAGGCCCCCTGGACTTGATGCTGCAGAACCGACTCGATCAGCTCCCCCGCCCGTCCGACCTGCAGATGCACCTCCACCTCCGGGTAGCATCTCCGGTAAGTGGACAGGATAGCAGGCAGCCGCACTGCCGCCGTCGTATCCGAGCCGATGGTAATCAAGCCCGTCGGCACCGGCGAATCCAGCACCGCCAGCTTGGCCTCATCCAGCAGATTAAGGATCTTGACCGTATACTCCATGAACGTACGGCCGGCCGAGGTCAAGGTGATTCCCCGGCTATGCCGGTAGAACAGCGGAGTCTTCAGCTCCTGCTCCAGCTGCTGGATTCTTGCGGTTACATTAGACTGCACATAGTTTAGGCTTTGGGCTGCCTTAGAGATACTTCCTTCTTCGGCAACCGCCAGAAACACTTTGAGAAGACCCGTATCCACCCCGTATCGCTCCCCCCCGGATCACCCATCAGCCGCAGTGATGGCCTCCATCATTTCCCTTCATTATACATGATCCGGTCCACCGTTTATGATGGAAATATAACAGGGACGCGAGACCCCAACTGACAAATTTCTAGGAGTGAGCGCAGTGGACAACAAAAAGTGGAAGTTCCGGCTGCCCGGTAACCCGGATGGCCTAGAAATAGCGATCGGTACAAGTGAAATCAGAACTGTCCATGACCTCTTAAGCCGGTTCCGCCAAGAGGAGCTTATGGCGGCACAAAAGCAGCAGGCCGAAAGACGGAAGCCACAGCTGAAAGCTCCTGTGGACTCCCTGGCCTCCCGTCTGCCGGAGAAGAGACGTCACCCTACTGCCTGACTCCAGCTTCCGGCCGGCCACTGCTTACAGCTTGCAGGATCTGAACAGCAAACGGCGGAAGCATGACGCTTCCAGTCTCCAGATTGCCGGTTAGCGCGCTGCGGTAGTGCTTCTCCAGCCGGATGCTCTGAGCCGTCCGGCTGAGGTTCAGCAGGAACAGCAGCTCCCGGTTCTCTCCTGTGCGCTTGAAGGCCTGAACGCCCTCCGGTAATTCCACGAACTGCTCAATATCTGCATCCAGAGCGATGTCACCCAAAAGCTTCAGCCAATAATCCTCCCCGGGATCGGTTCCGATATAATATACCTTGCCCGCCCCGAAGCGGTTCACTGTAGCCGCAGGAACTCCGGCATAGTAATCATCTTCATACCAAGCGATCGGCTCCGCTCCCTCCAGACGAAGAATGTCACACCAATGACTGCATGCATACAGATTCCCTTCAGCATCACGGAGCGTATGAACCTCGTCTCCAACCGGATCATATTCCTCCACCGTTATGCCGGCCGCACGCGAGAACAGCCCGGGAAGAGGCTGCATTACACAGATATTATTCATGTTCTTCACACCGCTGCGGCTCATCAGAATGACTGTACCGCCGCCTTCCGCAAAGGCTTCCAGCGCCTGAGCCGCCTCTTCGTCATGCAGGTACAGGCTAGGGACTATAACCAGCTTGTAGCCCTCCAGCGGCTGGCGCCAGTCCACCACATCACAACTGATGCCCCGCTTGGTTAACGCCCGGTGATATTGCTTGATGTTATCATAATAGTCCAGCCCCTCCGCCTGGGGCTGAATCCGCAGCGCAGCCAGCTGCTCATGCGAATACAGGATAGCTGTCTGGCTGATGACCCCGGTCCCTTCCAGCAGCGGAGCCAGAGCATTCACCTCACTGCACAGCTGCCCGAATTCGGCAAATCTCCGCCCGGGCACATTGCTGTGGTCGATGAGGCCGTGCCAGAACTGCTCTGCTCCGGCAGCTGCGCTCCTCCAGCGGAAATGCACCACGGTATCCGCACCTCTGGCAATCGCCTGCCAGGCGTATGCACGGATCAGTCCGGGATACGGAGTACGCCACATCGGGAACCAGCAGCCGGGAGGACCGCTAAGCTGCTCCATGATCCAGAAGCCCCGGCGTTTAATTCCGCGGGTCAGATCCAGGGATAAGGCCCCGCTGTATGGTGCAGTGGCCTGTTTCTTAGGCGAAGGATTCGGATAATAATCGAAGGCCGCCACATCCAGCTCCTCAGCCAGCCCGTGCATGTCCAGCCGCTGCGGATAACTGTGAAAGTTATGGGTGATGAAGTGATGTGGGCACATAGCCCGCAGCACATCGATCTGCGACTTCTGGAAGGCAATCACTGAATCCCATTGGAACCGCTGGAAGTCCAGCAGCAGTGAAGGGTTCTGATAAGGTGAGGCGCCATAAGGAACCGTCAGTTCACTCCAGCTGCTGTAGCTTCCGCTCCAGACCACGGTTCCCCACTCCGAATTAAGCCGCTCCAGCGTCCCGTACTTCTGCTGAACCCAGTCCCGGAACGCCAGGTTGCAGCTGTCGCAATGACAATCCAGCATACTGAATTCATTATCCGTCTGCCAGCCGATAACCGCAGGGTGGCTGCTGTAACGGCGGGCAAGCGCCTCAATAATCCGGCGGCCATATTTCCGCAGCGAATTGCTGTTATAGCAGCGGTGACCGCGCACACCGGGATAGAATACGCTTCCATCTCCGAATACAGGCAGCACATCGGGGTAAGCACCCGTCAGCCAGCGCGGCACGGTCGCTGTCGGCGTCCCGATCACAATCCGGATACCGTAAGTATGGAACAGCTCCAGCGCACGGTCCAACCAGGCGAAATCAAAGATCCCCTCCGCCGGTTCCAGCCGGCTCCAGGCAAATTCCGCTACCCGGACAACCTTGACCCCGGTTTCCTTCATTAACTTGATATCCTTCTCCCACATGGACTCGTCCCAATGCTCAGGATAATAGTCGACACCGATTTGCACGTTGCTGTAATGATTCCGCTCCCGAATTGTGCCCAGCTCCCTCTTATCGTAATGTACAAGACTCTGTTTCGAGTATACCTCAAGCACCTGTTAGCCCGAAACCCGAAAGGACGCCCCGCCTCACCTCATTCACTGAGATGGGCATGAGCGTCCCGGCCAATCCACTTTATCCAAGCTGTTCCCTCTGGGGACTCTTTTTATAAGCTTGCTGTTACTCCACCAGTCCAGGGATTTCAGATTATTTCTTCAGCTTATCCCAGGCAGCCTGCATGCCCTTCTCCCAGCCGGCTTCATCCACCTTGCCGGCAATCAATTCTTGAATGGAGCTGGCGAATTCCTGTGTAACACCATCAGGGAATTTGGACGCCTGCAGTCCGTAGACCTTGTCTTCTTTTACATAATTCCAGACATCCGCACCCAGCAGACCGATATCCTCAGGGGTTGCCGGAATGGTGGACAGCGCAGGAATGAACTTCCATTTCTTCACGATATACTCTTTCCCCATATCCGAAGTCACCAGCCAGTTCAGGAACGTCTTGGCTTCTTCCTTGGAGCCGGATTCCTTGTTGACTACCAGGTTCGCAGGAACGCCCACCGACAGCTTATCGTTCATCGCAGCATCGTCGTTGATGGGCATCGGGAACATCCCGATGTTCATGTCCGGCGTAATGTTATCTACCAGCGTCTGTGCCCAGTTGCCTTCCTGCATCATAGCCGTTTCACCCTTGGCGAACAGTGCCAGGTGAGTGTTAGCATCGGTGGTCAGCGGATTCTTCTGGCCGTATTTTACCGTCAGGTTCAGCAGGTTGCTCCAATCCTTGAACTTCTCATTCCCTACAATGGATGCAGTTCCGTCGTTCAGGCCCTTGATGAATTCATCCACATTATCCTGCTGTGCAAAAGCTACGCTAATCCCCTGAATCCCCAGCAGCCACCATTCCTGATAGGCGTTGCCGAATGGAGTTACACCAATCGCCTGCAGCTTTTTAGCTGCTTCTTCAAGCTGTGAAATGGTTTTTGGCGTCTCTGTAATGCCGGCCTTGGCGAACAGGTCCTTGTTGTACACATAACCGATTCCTTCGAGGTTCATTGGCATCCCGTAGGTTTTGCCGTCCTTGGTCATAGGCTCTGCTGCAAGTGGAATCAGATCCTTCACCCAAGGCTGGTCGGACAGGTCTTCGAGTTTGTCCTGCCACAGTGCCATTTCCGCATAACCGCCATTGGAGAAAATATCAGGAGCATCGCCGGAAGCGAATTTGGTCTTCAGCGCAGCACCATAGTCAGCGCCGCCGCCGACCGTCTGGATATCCAGCTTGATGTTAGGATGCTCCTTCTCGAATTCCACCTTCAGCTCATTCAGGCCTTCCACGATCTCCGTCTTGAACTGGAAAATCTTAACCGTCTTCACAGCGCCGCTGTTGCCAGCGCTTCCATTAGAAGCATTATTTGAGGCAGGCTTATCGGCATTGCCGCCGCAAGCCGCGAGCACTACTGACATTAGCATTACGGATGACATCATCAGTGCAGAATGTTTCTTCTTCATTTCATATTTCCCCCTTGAATAATTTAACTGCTTCTTATGTGGAACGGGAGCCCGGTGAATTAACCCTTCACCGAGCCAGCCGCTATTCCCTCAACAATGTAACGCTGCATGAACAGATAGAAGATGACGATCGGGGCAATCCCGATGGTCAGGGCCGGAAGTGCCATATCCCACTGCTTCGTATACTGGCCGAAGAAGGAGAAGGTCGCCAGCGGAATCGTCCGCAGTCCGGGTGCCTGAAGAATCAGGGACGGCAGCAGATAGTCATTCCAGATCCCCAGGGCATTCAGCACGATAATGGTCATCAGCATCGGCTTCAAGAGAGGCAATACAATCCGGAAGAACGCCGAGATCGGGTTACAGCCATCCACCGTGGCCGCCTCTTCAATCTCCAGCGGCACGGACTTGATGAAGCCGTGGAACAGGAAGATCGCCATCGGAATGCTGAGGCCCAGATGGGAGATAATGAGACCTGTGAAGGAGTTGTTAATGCCCAAGACATTCACAACCTTCAGGATCGGAATCATAATCGTCTGGAACGGAACCACCATCGCCGCTACCATCAGCAGCAGTAGAATCTGGTTGAACCGGTTATTGGCACGCACCATGCGGTACGCCGCCATCGCGCTGAACAGCGAGATAAGCGCTACACTGATGATCGTAATGATCAGCGAGTTGCGGAAGGCCTCGGAGAACCGGGCCAGCTTCCAGGCATTCGTATAGTTCGACCACATGAAGGTCTGCGGCCAGCTTGCCGCATCACTCAGAATCTCGCCGAAGGATTTCACCGAGTTCGCCAGCAGGAAGTAGAACGGTGAGAGGAACAGAAGCGCCAGAAGGATCATAACCACTTCAATGCCGATATTCCATCTGCTTTTGGTCTTGGCATTCATTAAGCTTCTACCTCCTTACTCTTCGTTATACGGACCTGAATGACAGTGATCAGCGCTACAATGAGGAAGAATAACAGCGCCTTAGCCGTACCCAGACCATAACGGTTATTCAGGAAGGCTTCGTTATAAATGTTCATTGCTACAGATTCTGTAGATTTGAACGGTCCGCCTTTGGTCAGCGAGAGGTTCAGGTCGAACATCTTGAAGGACCAGGAGATCGCCAGGAACAGCCCGATCGTAACCGCAGGCATAATCAGCGGCAAGATGATGTTGCGCAGCACCTGCATCCGGGAGGCGCCGTCAATCTCGGCAGCTTCAAGCACTTCCTTGGAGACGTTGCTGAGCGAAGCGATGTAGATAACCATCAGATAACCCGAGGACTGCCAGATGAAGACCATGACAATCGCCCAGAAGCCGGTGGTCGCATCCCCGAGCCAGGGAAGGTTGAAGAAGGACAGGCCCGTAAGATCGCCCATCGTGGAGAAGCCTTTGATGAAGATGAACTGCCAGATGAACCCTAGCAGCAGGCCCCCGATCACATTCGGCATGAAAAAAATGGTCCGGAGCATATTGCGTGTCTTCAAAGGTTTGGTCAACAGATAGGCCAGGAAGAAGCCTACTATGTTAGTCAAGATTACACCCAGCACGGTGAATCTCACGGTAAACCAGAAGGATGACCAGAAGTCGTGATCATTCGTAAAAATACTTTTAAAATTCTCAAAGCCGACCCAGCTTACATTACCGGATACGCCGTTCCAGTCCGTGAAAGAGTAGTACATCCCCATCAAAAACGGAATAATCATGATCAAGGTAAAAAACAATAATGCCGGGCCAACGAAAAATACCTGCTGACCGAATTGGGACAATTTATTGCTGCGCATGTTATGGCCCCCCTTTCTTTTACTCACTCACTTGTTTATGATCTAAAGATATTATCTGTTTTTTGCAGAGCCTCTTACACCTACGCAAGTGATCTTTAGGGTGTAAAATATTGACCTGGATGTGACCGCCCCATGAAATGGACCAGTATCCGCACGAAGCTGATCGTCTTCCTGCTTGTGCCCACCTTAATCTGCATTATGGCAACGATGTATGTCAGCTATTCCCACACCACCAAGTCGCTGCGGGACCGGGCGGTCGATGAGAACAAGAATCTGCTCTATCAGGGCTACAAGAACATTAACAGTCTGCTGCAGGAGATCAACCGTCTGTCGCTGAACGTGTATTCGGACGGCGATTTCTACCGGCTGCTTGAAGCAGGGTATGACGATCTGTCCTCCGATATTGCTATCTATAACTCGCTCAGCTATATCTCCACCTCGCTGCCCCACCTCTCACAGGTGTACTTATACAGTGTGAAAGACTCGAAGGCTACGCTGATTACCGACAACACAACACCCAAGCGCTGGCTGGCTGCTGCACCCTACCACCAGTCCAGTCTGAGCGGAAGCTCTCCGGTAAGCGTGCAGAGTACACATCTAAGCAATGCTTACGGGCTGAGGCTGCCGTTAACACAGTTCATACCGGAGCCGGTCTTTACCCTGCACCGCAGAATTGAGCGTGTCCCTACTTCTCAGGCGTTAGGCTATCTGTCTATTGATGTCAAGCTGGCTGCCCTCAGTGAGATTGTAGACCAGCTGTATGAGCAGGATCAGGAGAAGCTTTATCTGGTGGATAGCAGCGGCAGGCTGGTCTACAGTCAGACTACCGGGCTGCTCGGCAAACCGCTGAATGCCGGTTGGTATAACACTCAGATTGCGGACAGCACGCAGGTGCAGGGTTATTTTGAACAGGACAGATCTGTATTCATCTATCAAAAGATCGACAGCATCGGCCTCGGCTGGACGCTCGTCAAGCAAATACCTGTCTCCTACCTGTTCCGCGAAGCCAAGGAGGCTGCCGCGATCAACCTGCTGCTGCTGGCGCTGCTGCTGGTGACGATCATTGTTCTGACGATCCTCGTCTCCTTCCGGATTACCGCGCCGATCAAGCAGCTGACCCGGTATATGAATCAGGTCCAGACCGGGAATCTGGGCATTGAGATCCGCCCGGCAGGCAACGATGAGATCGGTGTGGTCACCGAGCATTTCCGCAGTATGATGGACACGATCAACAATCTGATCCTGCGGGAGTACAGGCTGGAGCTGGCGAGCCGGACCAATGAGCTGAGGGCGCTCCAGTCCCAGATTAATCCGCATTTTCTGAACAATACTCTCCAGATTATCGGCACGCTGGCTCTGGAGCTGAAGGTGCCGCAGATCTACGGCCTGCTCTCGGCTCTGGCCAAAATGATGCGCTACAGCATGTACAATGATGAGAAGGTGGTGACGGTCCAGAATGAGCTGGACCATGTCAAAGCGTATATCCAGCTGCAGAAGGAGCGTTTTGAGAACAAGTTCAGCTTCCGCTGTGAAGTGGAGGAGCCGCTGCCTCAGGCGCTGATGCCCAAAATGATTCTCCAGCCGATTGTGGAGAATTACTTCAAGCACGGCTTTCAGCTTGACCGGCAGGATGGATACATTGAGATTAACGTGGCCGGGGTAACCCCGGAGCGGATGGAGATCAGCATCGCCAACAATGGCCTCCCCATTCCGGCAGGCAGGCTGGAGGCGCTGCGCAAAGAGCTGGAGCAGTCCAGCACCGCTGAAGAACGGGAGCTGCTGCAGAACGCCGGACAGGACAGCCCTAGCAGACGCGATGCTCCGGGCGCGGGCATCGGCCTCGGGAATGTGCTGGCCAGGCTGCGGCTGGTCTGCGGGGAGAATGCCCTGTTGACCGTGGATAATCTGAAGGCAGGCGGAGTAATTATCCGCCTTGAAATCGATATCGTAGTGGAGAGTGAGCGGATATGAAGGCACTGATTGTAGATGACGAAGCGAGAGTCCGGAAGGCCGTCCGGCTGCTGGTGGACTGGGAAGCGCATCAGATTGAGGAGATTCTGGAGGCCGGTAACGGCAATGAAGCCATCGGTCTGATCCGCCAGGAGAAGCCTGCGCTGGTCATAATGGATATGATGATGGAGTCCGGGAACGGCCTGGAGCTGATGACCTGGGTAGATGAATTCGCAGGCAGCACCAAGTTCATTGTGGTCAGCGGGCATAATGATTTCGACTTCGTCCGCCAGACCGTCCGTCATGGCGGCATCGATTATATCCTGAAGCCAATTGAGCCGGATATGATTAACAGCGCGGTGTCGAGGGCGGTAACCGCCTGGCGGGCCGAGGAGGCAGAACGCAGCCACCGCCAGCACCAGAGCCTCAGGCTGAATGAGATTAAGCCGATCTTCGGGGAGAAGCTGCTGTCCGCGTTGATCGATGACAGGGTGAATGCCGAAGCCTCGCTGCGCCGCCTGATCCATGACGGCATCCTTCCGCCGGACATCCGGACCTCGCGCCTGCTCCTTGTCCAGACGGACAGCGGCAACAATCCGCTGCTGCGGCGCTTCGGCGGCGACAGCGAGCTGCTCTACTATGCCATTGTGAACATCTGCAACGAATTTCTGCAGCAGCAGGGCACGGGCATCGCGTTCCGCTATTGGGGCGGGCCGCCGGAGATTGCCATCCTGCTCTGGGAGCCGCATGAGTCCGTCACTTCGCTGATTAGCCGGATGAATCAGGGCATCTTCCTGACGCTGCAGTTCCGCATGCATTTCGGAATCAGCGCGCCGGGCGCCTTCCCCGCGCACCTGCCGGCAGGACGCGCCGAAGCCGCCGAAGCCCTGCTGCGGCGGAATCTATTGCGGCATGAGGATTACTGCCATTTTGCGGGAGCGGATGCGGTGACAGGCGGGAAGCAGCGCGATAAGCGGGAAACCACAGTCCCGCTGAGCTTCGCCGATGTCCAGGAAGACTGGCGGATGGCGGTCATCAGCGGAACACCCGAGGCCCTGACCGCTGCGGCACAGCACTGGACCCAGGAGCTGAGCCGCCGGGGAGTAGTTACCCCGCAGATGCTGAACGACTGGAAGGCCGATGCGCTGCTGCTGCGTTCCCGTCTGGTCCGGAAAGCGCTTGGCAACCGGGCGGGTAACGTACTGGCTGAGCTTGAGCAAGGCGACCAGCAGAATCCCTCTCCGCAGCCAAGCGGCTATTCCTTCTCCTTGTTCGCCTGGCGCGACTGGTCTCTGGCATTCATGCAGCAGTTATCCCGGGCGCTCGCGGACAGACAGCAGAAAGAACGGAACCCGATGACGGAGATCGTAAAATACATCGAGCAGAACTACCCGTCAGACCTCTCCCTTCAGGAGGTGGCGGGCAAATTCCAGGTCAGCCGCGAGTATGTCTCACGCCGGTTCAAGCAGGAATACGGCATCAACTTCTCCGACTACATCGTCAGCGTCCGCATCGAGAAGGCCAAGCTGCTGATGCAGAATCCGGGCCTCAAGCTGGCCCAGATCTCGGAAATGGTCGGGTTCCACGATGTCAAATACTTCAGCAAGGTCTTCAAGAAGCACACCGGCCACTCGCCGAAGGACTACCGGGATCAGGCGGAGCATTAAGCTCCGTCTGGGTGGGGGTACATTGGTGCCCTGGTGCTACGGTCGCTATCGTACGGGCATGGATGAACAATTCCCCTACCCGCTACTCCCGCCCAACGGCCAACTAACTCTTGAACGTTCACCGCCTGAGCTCGGCCAACAATTGGATAAATGCAGCTTATTTCCTCAATTCCCGCCGAATAGACTGAAGCAATTGGATTAACAGCATCTATTACCGCCAAATACGCCGCCCCAGGTGGAATCAGGCAGATTTAAGTGCTGGTTTTCCAACTGCTGTCCCGAAAGGTTGCAATCACGCATCAGCAAGTGGACAAAATCCAACTACTCTCTCACCCTGTATTCCAGTTACTCCGCACCAGCTCTCACTTCCCCCGACACTCCTGCCGCCACACACTCCAGTACACACACGTATCCTATCCAACAAATATCGAATTTTCACAAACAAACATTTAACTCCACGCAATAGCTTAAAAGGCAGATCGGTCAGGATACCGATGGCCGTCCACCGTACCACGCCAGAAAAGCATCCGCCACCGCCTTGCCCGCCGCACCGTTCGGATGCGGGTCGAACTCATCGCTCATGTACTCTGGCTTGATCCGGTGATCTGCGGGAGCCGCAACGGAGAGGACGGCGGCGATGTCGAATACGCGGTCTACCCCGGCCAACGGGCTTGTACGGATGCAATCATTCACTTTGCGCCAATAGGTTTCCCGCTCCCCCTCGAAGTTGAACGGTGGCACCGTACTAAGAATTACCTTTGCCTCCGGCTGTGCTTCCTTGATGCTGGAGATAATGTGTGCGAGGTCCCCCAGCAATTCATCTGCCGAGCGTTGGCCGATATCCAGATCGTTCACCCCCAGCACGATCAGCACCTCATCCCCCTGCTGCGCCTTATGCAGCCAGGGACCGTCCGTGGCGACATCGTAAGCCCGGCCCCAGCCGGAGCCGATATTCCACACTCCATGCTCTGTTCCCAGCCCTTCCGCAATTCTTGCCGCCCAGTGTGTGTATTGATCCTTGGCCGTCCGTACCCCCTGCGTGATCGAGTCGCCCAGGAATACCAGCCTCTTCGCCACTTGTTTCTTGTAGCCCAGGTAGCTCGGAAGCACCTGCAACTTATCCGATGCGCTGAACCCGGCAGCCGACTCCTGGGCCGCTAACGTGCCCTGTGCATCATAGCCGGAGACCAGCATTCCTTCTACATTGTAGGGGAAGGACTTGCCTGCACCAGCCGTCTTCAAGGTCCAGGTGAAGGCCAGCAAGTGCCCCTCCGGCAGCTCCAGAAGTGCTTCGTCGCTCCAGAACTGCTCACCCGGCTCCACGCGCCGCGACCGTTCGCCGCCGAAGGTAACCGGCACCTGCGAGCCCGGCACTACGCTGCCGTCCGGAGCAGCTCCTCCGTCGGCGACATATGCCGCGTCGATGCTCCACTCGCCCCCCGGTTCACTGGCAATGGCATCCGCGCCCAGGTCCCAGGTCGAATCCACTGCATTGCTGTGCCAGAACTTCAGCATCAGCCTGCCGTTCTCCCGCAGCCGGATATAGGTGCGGTACGTATGGGTGAACGGTTCCGCCGCATTCATAATATAGTTAGCGGCTGTAGACAGCGCCGTGGCCGAGCTGAACTCCGGCTGGCTCAGTACTCCGTTTGGACTGTTCTCAAGATTGTTCATAGTCATCAACTCCTTCTTTATTCTGATGTTGCTTCTCTGGCTGATGGGTGGTGGGTAGGGCGGCTGGTGCTGTACAGAAACTTAACTCGACACTAACTTGGCCCACTTTGACACGACTTCGACCCGACTGGCCCAACTTTGACACGACTTCGACACGACTGGCCCAACTTCTGCCCTGCTTCCTCCCGGCTGTAGCTCGCCTTTGACCAAACTTTGCCCCCACTCCTGCCCGACTAATGTTGCATTATCTGCAACACTGATGCCTGTGAAACCCACTATTTTAGTACAATGTTGCACAAAATGCAGCAATTTCGCCACTTGTTCGCTCTGAGAAGCTGAAATGCTGCATTTTTGACAACAATTCGCTATAGCCCTGCTCCTGCTGAGGGGAATGTTGCACTTCTTGCAGCATTTAGCCCATTGTGCGCCATAGCGAGCAACAATCCCCCCAACACCGCCAATCCCCAAAAAGCTCCCCGATCCAGGAGACAAATGTCCCCTGTCATCAGAGAGCTTGGTTACTTAAGGGCACTGCCATAGGCTAAGCCAGTGTTGGAGTGTGTTAATTCAGCTTTCGGGTGTGTTAATTCAGCCTATAGTTGTGTTCATTCAGTCTTTAGGTGTGTTAATTCCGTCTTGCAGGTGTGTTCATTCAGTCTTTAGGTGTGTTAATTCCGTCTATAGTTCACTTATTTCAGCGTAATCGTGAACGATACGGACTTCTCGCCCGCGCCCACGCTCACTGTAGTCTCATCTACCTGCTCCGCACCTTCCACGGAGGCGATAGCGCCAAGATCCTTCACCGCCAGGGTGAATGCTTTGCCGCTGCCTTCGGCAGTTACTTTTACAGTGCTGCCGCTGCGTACAGCTTGCACTTTCAGCTCAGGAGCGCCGTGGATATCGCGTACAGTCGCCGAAGCAGACTTGCCGTCCTCCAGGGAGTAGAGGCCGAACTTCACACCGTCGGCAAAATCATAATCCGGACGGCTGTCCTCGCTGCCCACAGCCAGCAGAGTGTTCGGCCGGACGAACAGCGGCAGGCTGAAGAAGTCATGCTTCTCCTTGCGCCATGATCCGCCCTGTACGGTCTCACCGTTCAACAGATGTGTCCAGCGGCCGGCCGGCAGGTAATACTTCACTTCGCCGTTCTCCTGGAAGATTGGAGCGACCAGCAGGGAATCGCCCAGCATGTACTGGCGGTCCAGCACCTCGCAGGTCGGATCTTCCGGGAATTCCATCACCATCGCACGCATCGAAGCCCAGCCCTGCTCATGTGCCTGTCCGGCTACATCATACAGGTACGGCATCAGGCTGCACTTGAGCTTGGTGAAGAAGCGGGTAACGTCCACAGCTTCGTCGTCGTACGCCCAAGGCACACGGTACGAGGTGCTGCCGTGCAGACGGCTGTGGCTGGAGAGCAGGCCGAAGGCCAGCCAGCGCTTGAACACATGTGCCGGAGCGGTGTTCTCGAACCCGCCGATATCGTGGCTCCAGAAGCCGAAGCCGGACAATCCGAGCGACAAGCCGCCGCGCAGGCTCTCTGCCATGGATTCATAGTCAGCGTAGCAGTCGCCGCCCCAGTGAACCGGGAACTGCTGCCCGCCGGCGGTGGCGGAGCGTGCGAAGACAGCTGCTTCATTTTGGCCAAGCTTCTCTTCGAGCACTTCAAAGACAACCTTGTTATACAACTGGGTATAGTAGTTATGCATCTTGTATGGATCGGAGCCGTCGAAGTATACGACATCGGTCGGAATCCGTTCGCCGAAATCCGTCTTGAAGCTGTCTACGCCCATGTCCACCAGGTCACGCAGGTAACCGGCATACCATTCACAAGCCGCAGGGTTCGTGAAGTCGACCAGTCCCATGCCTGCTTGCCAGAGGTCGGTCTGATAGACGTCGCCGTTGGCTTTTTTGAGCAGGTAACCGTTCTTGCGGCCTTCTTCAAACAGCGGGGAGCGCTGTCCGATATAGGAGTTGATCCACACACAGATCTTCAGTCCCTTGTCGTGCAGGCGCTTCAGCATACCTACCGGGTCCGGGAACACACGAGAATCCCACTGGAAATCCGTCCATTGATATTCGCGCATCCAGAAGCAGTCGAAGTGGAACACATGCAGCGGCAGATCGCGCTCCGCCATCCCTTCCACGAAGGAATTCACAGTAGCCTCATCGTAGTCCGTAGTGAACGAAGTCGTCAGCCACAGGCCAAAGGTCCAGGCCGGAGGCAGCGCTGGCTTGCCAGTCAGGGAGGTGTATTTGGTGATGACCTCTTTAATCGTCGGCCCTTCAATCACGAAGTATTCCAGACTCTCGCCCGCTACGCTGAACTGGGCCTTCTTCACCTTCTCAGACGCAATCTCATACGATACCAGCTCCGGCTGGTTCACGAAGACGCCGTATCCCTTGCTCGTCACATAGAACGGAACGTTCTTGTACGCCTGCTCGGAGCTTGTACCGCCGTCTTTGTTCCACAGATCGACCACCTGGCCGTTTTTGACAAAAGCCGTAAAGCGCTCGCCCAGACCATACACGAATTCGCCAACGCCTAAGTCCAGCTCCTCACGCATGAAGGTGTTGCCGTCCTGATCTGTGATATAGGCCATCGATTTGTAACCGCTGCCGGTAATGCGCTCGTCGCCGCGGTAGAAGTCCACAGACCAGTGAGTGCCCTTGTTGATGACCACGCGGAGTCCGCCGCTGATCAGCACCGTCTGCGCCTCTGTCTCCTCGATTTCCACATGATCGCCGGTTCCCTCAGTCAGCTCGAACGAAGGTCCGCGCGGAATCACGCCGTCGTTATGAATAATTTTGACGCCTACCACGCCCGGAAGCGGGGAATGGAATTTCACCGTCAGCAGTGTGGAGTTGAGTGTCGCCGAACGTCCCGTGATGGGTGTCGTCTGCGTGACGGCGGTTAGGCCTTCCTCCGTTTTTTCTACCACATAGTTCTGCACTGCACCATTGATTGTAATGCCGTCACGAACCAGCCATAAGCCGTCTGTAAATTTCATATGTGCACTTGCCACCCTTCGATTTGGTGTATATAGTTGCATTATACCGACAATAAAAGTTCAAAACTAATAATATATAGCTTATTTATAACACTATTTTGATTCTATCTCACAAGGAGGCCCTCTAATGGACCGCACCTCGCAGCGCTTGCTCAAAGAAGACCGCGAACACGGGGATGTCATGTTCCCCCTGGCTGCCTACTGGATCGACCTTCCCGCCGGAGCGCATGTCCTGGACACCCACTGGCATGAGGAAGCCGAGTTCTTCCTGCTGCTGGAAGGCGAGATTCTGTTTCAGGTGGACAGCGACTATTTCACGCTTCGACCCGGCGAGGCTGTGTTCATTGAATCCGGGGATATCCATGCCGCTCATGCGCTTACGGAGACTCCTTGCCGCTTCTGCGCCCTTGTCTTCCATCCTGACCTGCTGGCCAGCGCGCAATATGATACCATCCAGCAGAGCGTCATTCTGCCGCTTCAGGAGAAACGCCAGAGCTTTCCGCGCCACCTCACCCCTTCTGTTCCCTGGCAGGCGGAGCTGCTGCAGCATCTGAACCGCATGATGAACGCGTATGATCAACAAATGCCCGGATTCGAAGCTTTTATAAAAGGAACCCTGCTGATTATGCTCTCGCAGATTGCGCCGCCGGGACGTTCGGTGAACCACAGCCCCTCGGAGGGCGCGGATAACACGAAGGCAGACCGGCTGAAGAAGATCATTCTCTATATCCAGGACAACTACCAGGAGCCGATCCGTACCCGTGACCTGTCGGGGCTGATTCCGATGAGCGAAGGGCAATTCTGCCGTTTTTTCAAAAGCATGACCCGCAAGACGCCCGTCGATTACATCAACTCCTACCGGGTCCGCCAGGCCGCAGCCCTGCTGAAGCAGGGGGACCGCAAAATCTCCGATATTGCCATGGATGTCGGCTTCGACAACGTCAGCTACTTCATCAAAGTGTTCCGCAAAATCATGAACTGCTCGCCCTCCGAATTCCGCAAGGACGCCAGTCCCTTCGCCGGGCAGAACCAGCTTTATCCGTAGGCCGAACCCCGTTTCCTCTCTTTTCCCTGCTTACGGTTGCCCGGATACGTTTAAGTTAGTGTATGGATGACCAAGGTACCTGCCGCTTCAGCGGTGGCTTAATGGCTCATTCCGGTGGACATGCCGTCCCCGCTAATCTACTTACAGGAGGCAGATATTCATGAATCAACATGTTACCTTGCCAATTGAGGTACAGGACTTCTACAATGCAGTGAACCAATACCAGCCCGACGCTCTGATCGAATTGTTCGCTCCCGGCGCTATCGTGAAGGATAACGGGAAGTCGGCCGAAGGCACAGAAGCCATTGCGGCTTGGGGAGAATCCGAGCTATTCTCTGCTAAGGTCCGCTTTACTATTATGGAAATTGAAGAAATCCAGGGCCGCATTGCGGTGACCGCTGAGATGGAGGGGGAGTTCAATAAGAACCGTGTTCCCGCCCCGCAGCAGTTCACCCATGAATTCAAGGTACAAGGCGGCAAAATCAGCGAGCTGATCATCACGCTAAAATAACGTCGAGCATGTTCAAGGTATAACCATACGTTATAAATCAAAAGACTGTCCCATAAGTCATGAATATGACTATGCGGGACAGTCTTTTGATTACATAGGGTGGGTTTCAGCACTGGAGTGGACGCGGCGATCGCCATCCTGTTGTGTTTTTCTGTTCCCTGATTGTATTATCTGCAATAGATTCCGCTCTATTTTCCCCTAAAACTCAATCTGTTGTATTTTATACATTAGATTTCTGGATATACGCTCCAAAAGTCCACTTTCAGGAAATTCTATTGTACAGAGTGCAATGGGAGCTATTTCACAATCGATTTTAATGAGATCTATTGCACAAAGTGCAGCCGAACATAAGCATTTTAGTAAATACGCACATACAGTACCTGCAGAGGCCACTTGGCGGACGTAAAGTACCTGCCACGAAGCACGGACTCGCTGCCAGAGCTCCTATACAAAGCATGTCTTGAGCTGAAGACCTAAGCCCCCTTTTCAACCCTCCTTACGGATCACAATAAAGCAGGTGCTGTCCGGAAGCGGCACAGGCTCTCCGCTCTCACCCATAATTTTAACCCTGTTCTCCAGTGCCTCCGTATATCCCTCCTGCAAATAATGACGGAGGACCTCTATCTTCGCCCGGTCCCCAAGCGTCTGCTGAATGAATGCGGAGTACTGCGAGGGTGTGAAATAACCGAACTGCTCCTGAACCTCATGAATGTAAGCTTCCTCCCCCCAGGTGTAGGTATAGAGGAATTCCATCGCATCATTTACCGGCATCAGAACCTCCTGTTCGCCAAGCTGTTCATAACGGATATTCCGTCCGGCAAAATCCTTCGCATACCGTTCCAGCCACGCCATGCCGTCCGTCTCCAGAAACCGTACGCGGCGCTGCTGCTCCTCAGGCTCGCTCATAATACCGTCACGGATAATAATCGTCCCGCCATCTGCCAGTACATCGAAGGCGCTGGTCAGCGCTGCCGCCACCGTGCCGTGATTGAACTTCCGGCCGTCAAACGGCACATAGGAATACAGCTCATGCAGAATCGATGAGAAAATCACCGTGTCCACCGTGCCCGGCTCCACATAATCCTTCAGGTTCAGGGCATCGCCCTGGAGCACCTCCCAGCGGCGGCCCTCCCGCTGCTTGCGCTGCCGCAGCGCTTCAATCACATTGCTTGAGATATCAATCCCCACCGGCACGGCCTCCGGCATCCGCTCCTCAATCAGATCGAGCAGCACCCCGCCGCCGGGTCCGATGTCCAGCACCTTCCGTCCGGTAACGTAGTCCAGAATCACTGCCTTATAGTCAGCCGTATCATTCATCTGGCTTAAATACGTGTCCTCGTTGTGGAAGCGGTCGAAGGCGTCCCGCCGCAGATCGAACAGGTCGAACAGCAGCAGGACCGCCCGCTCATACAGCGCCGACTTCTCGGCCTCTATGCAGAACTCAATCAGCTTCTCCGCTGCCGCTGAGAACTCAAAATGGAAGAATAGCGTATCCGGCAGATGTTCCTTTCCCAGCAGCCGGTGCGTAAGATGCGGGTTGCTGCCGGAAGGCTTCACGCCGCTGTAGATCTCCTCCCAGCCCAGCTCCGAGAGATATTTCTCAATAATCCGTTTTTTATAGACATTGATCTTCTTGCTGCCCTTGTAGTCATAATGAATACTGTTCATGACCGCCTCGAAGCTCAGATGGCTTAGCAGAAGCGGGCCGCTGCCGGCCACCAGACTCATGACCTTCAGGAACTGCTCCAGCGAGAAGGTCTGGAGTGCCGACTCCACATACCAGAAGGTGGCAGGCTGCAGCGGATCCAGCGCAGCAGGGAGGAAGCCCTCCTGTACCAGCCTGTCCCACTCCGCCTCATAATCCTCCCCCTGGGCAATGGACCCGGCGCGCATTCTCCGCAGACGCTCCTTCATCGGGACCTCAGGCTGCAGATTTCCTGAAGCAATAACAGCAATCAGCTCCATGACCTGCAGGCGGACCTCCTGCCACAGCTCCGGGGATACCGCAGCAATGATGCAGTGATTCAGCGCGAACAGAAGCCGCTCCAGCTCTTCTGCGCCCAGCAGTCCCTGCTCCACCAGTGCGGACAACGGAAGATTGACGGAAGGCGGAACCTCGCCGCGGATTTGCTGTCCAATCAGCCCGTGAGTCTCAATCAGCGTATGTATCACCCGTCTCTTCTCCGCAGAGCCTGCCTCGTCCCGCTTCAACCCTTCCGCATACCGCCGGTATAACTCCGCGGAGCCGATATTATGAACGAAAATATTAATGCCCTCTTCCTGCCAGCTCCGGCGCTGACGGAGAGTCCCCCCCTTGGCCGTCTCCGACCAGATCAGCGTCTCCTCGGCCAGCTCCTTGATCCAGTACGACAGCGGCAGACTGTCCAGCACCCGCAGGCTCCGCTCCACATAATCCAGCACCGGATTCTGCTGCGCAAGCGACTGCAGCGATTCTACCCGCTCCAGGTTCACAATCGTCTGCTCCGCCTGCACGATGGACTCCAGCCATGGATAGCCTTCTCCGGCAGGCCACCCTCCTTCACGATACGCCTCTATAGCCCGTAATGATTTCAGCATTTGCATGCCTCCCTATGTAATAGCAATCTATATACAATAGCCCATGTACTTCAGGTTTGAATCAGAAGCTCTGACGAATTGAACAAACCGCAAGCTTCTGGATAGAAGCTTGCGGCTGCGAAGAGCTCTTGTTCAATTGTATCAGATTTATGGCCGGGAATCAGATCCACTCATTTCACGCCTGCCATGAATTCTCTGTAATCCTTGGCAATCTCTTTGGACAGCGTATGGTGCAGATAATGACCGCCTTCGAGCGGCACCAGCTTACCGTACACGGAATCCTTCACCTGTTCTTCATGCAGCTGCATCCAGCCCTCAACATCGGTATTATTCGACTGTACGAAGAGCAGCAGCGGAAGCTCTTTGGGGAAGGTCAGCGCCTGGGCTGCTGTGAAATTCTCCTTGAAATGGTCGATCTCATTCATGACAGTGTCATTGTTTAAATTCTTTGTGGCGATCATTTTCATCTGCTGCTTGGTATGCTCGTCGAACGGAAGCCCGGCATACGGGTCGGGGCCTATCTTTTGGAGCAATCGCATGATGCCGGATTTGTCGAGGAACTTCAGCGTCCCCACCGGTATTTTATCGTCCAAGCCCCCTTGGTTCGGCACACTGCTGTCGATTCCTACAAAAGCCTGCACTTCATCCTTATACTTGTTCACATAATCCAGCCCGTAGATTCCGGCGATGGAATGTCCCATAAGCGTGTAACGCTTGATTCCAAGCTGCTGCAATGCTTCATGAATCTCACTGACGATATTGTCCGAGGTCCGTTCCTTATCTGTCCGGTCACTTAAGCCATAGCCGAACGGCTCCACCACGACTACTTTGTAATTAGGGGACAGCTCGTCTACCAGCGGTTTGAAGTCAAGTGCAGGCGCCCCGGTGCCATACCCCGTCAGCAGCACCACGGTCTCCTCACCCGATCCCTGGATGAGCACATTCATCTTCTTACCATCGACTGGCACAAGCTGCCCGTACTGATCAATCTTCTTCAGCTCCGATTTGCTGCTGATGATATTGACCACAAATACTACGGCAAAAAATAACACGATCACGATCAGCAATGCCGCTATAGATTTAAGCAGAATTCTGAGTCCTTTTTTCATTATACAATCACCTGTCCTTATGAATCGGATGTGCTGCCTTGATGAGGAGCTAAGGATAGTATATATAATGAAAATGTACTCTCCGTGATGGTAATATGAACGGAGGATGAACGGGAGAAACAAACTTAATTCGCCGGTATATTCAGCGGCAGCGTTACAATGAAGCTTGTGCCTGCGCCAAGCTCACTCTCGACCCGGATATCTCCTTGGTGAAGCAGCACGATCTGCTTCACGATCGCCAGCCCCATCCCGCTGCCGTTATACTTGTTGCTGTGGGAGCGGTCCGCCTTGAAGAAGCGTTCGAAGATCCGCTTCTGGTCCTCGGGGGCGATCCCGATGCCGGTATCGGATACACGAACGGTCACACTTTTATTATCTTGCTTCGTATGGACACTTATTACTCCCCCATCCCCGGAGAACTTGATGCTGTTGCCCAGCAGGTTCGTCCATACCTGGCTCAACAGGTCATAATCCGCCGTGAGCACGGCAGCCGTCAGCTGAAGATCGAAGTTGATGCGGCGGGCCGACCATTGCGGCTGAAGGGCAACGATCACGCGCCGGAGCTGTTCATCCAGGCTGAAGGTGGTGAACCGGAGCTGCTGGGACTGCGATTCAAGCAGACTCAGCTTCAGCAGGCTGTCGCTCATCTTGGACATCCGCTCGGCTTCCCCGATGATGATATCGATATAGCGGCCCCGCTCGCTCTCCGGGATATTCATCTGCTTCAGCGCCAGGGCATAGCCGGAGATGGAGGTTAGCGGTGACTGCACCTCATGGGATACATTGGACACGAAGTCACGGCGCATCTGCTCCAGCTGCTGCAGATCATGCATCATCTCCTCGAAGCTGCGCGCGAGGGCACCCAGCTCTCCCTTCTGCTTGATATTCAGCTTCACATTAAAGTCCCCGGCTGCGATCTTGCGTGTCGCGTTGGTCAGCTTCTTGATCGGCCGGACCAGGAACATGGCCGCTACCAGGATTATTAGACTCCCGGAGACCAGCGAATACACCACGAAATTCACCAGCCATTTCAGCACAAAGTCGGCAGACGGGGGACCGACAGGCTCTACGAACAATGCTTTTTTTCCCGTATCCGTAGTTAATTGCACTCCCAGCAGGCTGACGGAGATGCCTGTCGGATTGACCTGCACGATCCCGCCTGCCAGCACCTGCTGCACCTGCGCTTCAGTCACAGTCTCCAGCTTCAGTCCTTCTGGCCCGCCGTAAGACTGAACCCCGCCGTTCGCATCATAAATCCGCACATGGTAGGTCTCAAGCTGCTTCATGCTGCTTACGAACTTGTCGGCTTCCGTCAGCGGGAAGATATCATAGATCTGTACGACATCTTGTGCGAAGCGCTGCAATTGAACCTGCAGATTCTCGTTCAATTCGTCTTTATATATCCAAATCGCCAGATTGAAGGAGATCACTGTCCCCCCGATCACGGAGACCAGGAAGATCAGGACCACCCGGGTATAGAGAGATTTGATCATTCAGTAACCTCAAGCCGGTAGCCAAGCCCCCGTACAGTCTCAATCCGAAAATCCGGCGAAGCCGCAAACCGTTCCCGCAGGCGCTTGATATGTACATCTATCGTCCGGTCATCCCCGGCGTAATCAATCCCCCAGATCTGGTCGATCAGCTGCTCGCGGGTATAGACCTGTCCCGGTGTTCCGGCCAGCTTGTACAGCAGCTCGAACTCCTTCAGCGGCAGGGACAGCGCTTCTGTACCGTTCATTACCTTGTAGGTCTGCCGGTCCAGCGTTACCTCTCCGATACGGATCGTATGCGACTTGCCGATTCCCGAGCGTTTCAGCAAGGCTCTGACGCGGACCGTCAGCTCCAGCGGATCGAAGGGCTTGGTCAGATAATCATCGGTTCCCAGCTCGAAGCCCTTCACCTTCTCCCAGGTCTCCCCCTTTGCCGTCAGCATTAACAGCGGCAGCTCCGGGTCCGCTCTGCGGAGCTCCTTGCATAGCGCCCAGCCGTCCATCACCGGCATCATAATATCCAGGATGACCAGATCCACATGCGTTCTGGCATAGACCGCCAGCGCCTCTTGGCCGTCTGCCGCTTCAGCGGTATCGAATCCGTCATTGCGCAGAAATAGGCAGACAAGCTCGCGGATATTCGCATCGTCGTCTGCAACAAGTATAGTAGGCATCTATTCCCTCTTTTCGTATGATCCGGCCTTATAAAGCTCTCTTCTCTCTAGCATCACCCTGCTGCCTTGCCGGTATGCACTGCACCAGCATCCACTCCGGCCTCGCGCTCCGGCTAGGTGCCGAACCGCTGCCGGTAGCCGCATTTGCGGCACAGCTCCTCAACAGCTTCCCGCCGCGAGAAGCCGTAGAACAGATTATTCGCCCGTTCCCCCTCAACAATCTCGGAGAACGGCTGCTCATGAATATTGCCGAGGTTGATCACCCCTTCGCCATCCAGACAGCACGGCACAACGGTGCCGTCTACCAGGACCGCCGCCTGGCTGCGCAGCGCATGGCAGAAGCCCTTGCCGTCATCCTCCGGCTCATGCAGCGCCGGCCATCTGAACTCGTGGTCCTGGTTCAGGTACACGCGCGGGGCAATCTTCACGCCGCTGCCGGGGACGACCTTCTCCTCGATCCTGTAGCCCAGTCCAAAAGCCTCCTCCAGCAGCGCCAGCGTCTCACGGTTGCGCGCCTTCTCCAGATTCGTCCGGTTGTCCTCCGTCAGATTCCAGAGCCGGAACGAGACAATGACGCCCTGAGCTGAGATCTCCCGGACGAACTGGATGATCTCTGTGAGATAACCTTCGCGGTTCTCCGAGCCTGCATGGCCGTCGAAGCTATGCAGCGAGAAGTTCATCTGCCGCAGCGCCGGCTTGCCAAGCAGCTTCGGCCCTGCCTTACGGATCAAAGTACCGTTGGTCGTAATGTTGACCTTGAAGCCCTTGGCATGCGCGGCATCCAGCAGCTCGCCCAGCTTCGGATGCAGCAGCGGCTCGCCTTTGACATGCAGATAGATATGATTGCTATGCGGTTTGATCTCATCAAGGATGGTACCAAACGTCTCCAGCTTCATAAAATTCTTCTGCCGCTCCGTGGGCGGACAGAAGCTGCAGGCCAGGTTGCAGACGCTTGTGATCTCGATGTATACCTTTTTGAACGTCTTCAAGTTCCGCTCCCCATTTCAATATATAATGCAGGCCAGGCTGCCCGTTACGCTAGAGATCCGAAGCATACCGCAGGCCGATCTGGGCTCTCGCCTCTTCCATCAGCTCTGCCACCGCGAGGGAATTGGCGTGGCTGTTGGTCGCGCTCTCCCGCTGCCCGCTCTTCAGCAGATGAATGAACTCCTCAACCTCATAGTACATTGCCTCATACACCTGCGGGAGCGTAAGCTCCTCGACGGTTCCGTCGCGGTAGTGGATTTTGACCTGATAGGGCTGGTTAATCTTGTCGATAACCATTGTTGCATTCTCTCCCTGAATCTCGGCAGGCAGATAGGAGTCCGCAATCTTGGAATGCATAATGACCGCCCCCATGTCGGGGTAGCGCATCACCATGCTGCCTTCGCCGTCCACACCCGAAGCGAGCATCTGACCTGCCGACTTCACTGTATCCGGCTTGCCGAACAAGACCACCATCGGATACAGGCAGTAGATGCCCAGATCCATCAGAGAGCCGTTGGAATATTCAGGATTGAACGCGTTCAGCACCGTCCCCTGGCGGTAAGCATCATACCTCGAAGAGTATTGACAATAACCTGCGAAGTAGCGCCGGACTTGACCCAGCTTATATAAGTTATCCCGGATCACGCCAAAATTCGGCATGAACGTGGATTTCATCGCTTCCATGAACAGCACATCATTGCTGCGCGCTGCTTCAATCATCGCCTTGAGCTCCCGGCTGTTGGAGGCCGCCGGCTTCTCACAAAGGACATGCTTGCCGTGATTCAGACAGATCAATGAATGCTCCGCATGCATGGAGTTGGGGCTGGCAATATAGACCGCGTCCACCTCTGCGCTTGATACCATCGCCTCCAGATCCGTATAGATCGAAGCCCCGGCATACTTGGCGGCAAAAGCCTGTCCCTTCTCCTCTGTGCGGGAATACACGGCCGTAAGCAGAAACTCCTCATTCTCAAGTCCCGCCTGCACAAAGCGGTCTGTAATCCAGTTAGTCCCTACAACCCCGAAACGAATAGTCATGAATGATCCCGTCCTTTTTCAAAATATAAGAATTTATATGCTTCACGCTATACATTATCCTTCTATTTCTCGCCGAAACGGTACCGTCCTCTAAATGGATGGTAAGCCCTTTCCACTTGAAATGTCAGCTATAACTGCTATTTTCTCATTCCATGATAGGTATGTCCACTTATATACCGTAATTTCCGACAAATTCCGCTAGATTTCGCTTGTGAAAAAAAGCACCTGAGGATTAACACAGAATTCACCTTCATTCGTCCCCCCATTAGAGATTCCACGCCAACCTAACACCCTGCATCAACTCCAACAGAGCCATTCTACTCCCACCTAGCCTTATATCCCCCACAGCCGAGCCACTCTACTCCCACCTAGCCTTATATCTCCCACAGCCGAGCCGCAATTGTACTTCGTACAATAGAATCCGGTGTAAAGCTCCCGTTTTGGCATTCTGCTGTATTTCGTACAACAGAATTTGCAGTTTGGGCCTGTAGCAGGCCTTTTTACATAAATCTGCTGTATCAAATACAATAGAATCGATTTTAGAGGTGTTTTGGGGACTTTCTATTGCACATAATGCAATCACCCGACTGGTGAAAGCGGGTTAGGCGCGGTGAACAATGAGTAGAACGCAATGGCAGTTGGACACTGGGCACTGGGCACTTGGGCAATGGTTTTGCGCAGCGCAAAAATTCAGAGTTATTCGGTGTTAGTTGTACAGATTGCATTTCAGTATCCCCTTGCACCTTAACCGTGGAACAGCAAACCCTCACTAAGCAATTAGTTAACGTCCTTCTCACAAATTCACATCTGATGCGCTACTAGCGGACAGCAAACAGCTCACTTACCATCCATTTGTCCCATAATACGAGTTACAACGAACAGCTCACTTACCATCCAGTGTCCCATAATACGAGTTACAGCGAACAGCTCACGTACCATCCATTTGTCCCATAATACGAGTTACAGCGAACAGCTCACTTACCATCCAGTGTCCCACAATTCGAGCGACAACGAACAGTGCGCCCACTATCCAGTGTCCCACAATTCGAGCGACAGCAAACAGCCCCCGCTCATCCCGGCGGGGGCTGTCTTCATCCTGCGCGCGGCCCACTGGACACGCGCAGGATTTTAACCGTAAAAAGCCACAAGCTGGCGCACAATCTCCGCCTTATCATGATCCACTACAACCTGGTGCTGCGGCTGCTCAAACAAGGCTGAGATCTGCGCCGGGAACTCCTGCTTGATGCCGGTCAAGGCAATCGCCTCATCGAACTTGGCCGGATGCGCTGTAGCGTAAGCAATGCTTACCTCATCCGGGGCACTGAACTTCTCGTACGCGGCTACGCCACAAGCCGTATGCGGGTCGAGCAGATAGCCGGATTCCTGCTGGTACTTGCTGATAATCTCCAGACACTGCGCGTTCTTCACACCCAGCGCCGAGAAGTCCGCCTGTACCCGGGCCAGCAGTTCGCCCTCCACCTTAATTGCGCCCTCACTCTGCAAGGCTGCCATGTACCCGGACAGCTTCTCTGCATCCTCATCCAGCAGATAATACAGATAGCGCTCAAAGTTGCTCGCCACCTGGATATCCATTGACGGGCTGTAGGTGCCCGTGAAGCTGCCCGGCTTGTATTCACCGGTAACCACGAACCGTTCGAGGATGTTGTTCTCATTGGTGGCGATGATCAGCTTGTGGATCGGCAGACCCATTTTCTGCGCCAGGTAGCCTGAGAAAATATTACCGAAGTTACCCGAAGGCACACTGATGTTGACCTTCTTCTGATCGCTTCCCGGAAGCTGAAGATATGCATGGAAATAATAGACCGTCTGCGCCAGAATGCGCACGAAGTTAATGGAGTTAATTGCCCGCAGGTGATACCGTCCCTTGAAGCCGAGATCGGCGAACAGCTCCTTGATAATCTTCTGGCAATCGTCGAAGTTACCGTCTACAGACAGATTCAGCACGTTGCTGTCATCTACGGTGGTCATTTGCAGCTCCTGTACCTTGCTGACCTTGCCGTGCGGATGAAGGATACAGATCTTGATCCCTTCTTTGCCGCGCACTCCTTGAATCGCAGCCGCTCCGGTATCGCCGGAGGTAGCCCCGAGAATATGGATGATCTCACCGCGCACCCTGGCAATATAGGAATACAGCTCGCCCATGAACTGCAGCGCCACATCCTTGAAGGCAAACGTCGGCCCGTGGAACAGCTCCAGCACGTATAGAGAATCGTTCACCCGGTGCAGCGGCGTAACTTCCGGAGCGCGGAAGTTGCCATAGCTGGTGTAGACCATCGAGCGCAGATCTTCATAAGGAATTTCGTCATTGGTATAGTAAGAGAAAATCTCAAGGAACAGCTCCTGAAAGCTCAGGCTTCTCCATTCCTCCAGCTTCTCCGGGGAAATCACCGGAATCTCAGCCGGCACCATCAACCCGCCGTCATCCGCCAGCCCCATCAGAACTGTATCAATAAAGCCTCTGGCCGCTACCTTGCCTCTTGTGCTTATATACTCCATACCCGTCTCATCCTCCTGAACCCCTCTTTATTTACTGTACATAGTACCACGTTTACGCATTAAAGTCCGCTGATTCTATAAGATTAAGGCCCCGGAGCTATTTGCCCTGAAGCTCTTTCCAGACGGTTTTGTTGCTGTACTTCTTCTCTGTGCTGACATCCAGGCCGAACCACTCCGGGGCCGAGAAGCGCTCCGCTTCCTCCAGCGAATCGAACTCAACCTCAAGCACCGTAAGCTCCAGCTGGGTGTAGAGATCAATCTCCACCGTGGTACCGTTCCATACGCCTGTAATGCGGGTTTTGACCAGCGGGACCGCCTTCACAGCCTCAATCATCTGGTTATACAAGCCTGCGGAAATGAAATATTCAATCTCTTGGCGACTGATGCCCTTGCCATCCTTGAATGTATGCGTGTAAGTAACTTCACCCGTGTCCAGATCCGTAATCTTCCGCACCCGCAGCTCCTGCCCGTCCTCAATCGCAAGATACGTCTGGTCAATACTGTGACGGGTCAGCACCTTCAGCTGTCCTTCTTCAATCAGCCGCTCCGGGTATTCCGGCAGCAGGAATTTGCGTTCAATCTCCATAGCCATGCTGTTTCTCTCCTCTGTGTGCGAGCTTTGTGCGAGCGTTAATGGTACATATTATTTATCATCATAGGGGCGGGTCATACGCAAGTCAACCGGAGGGAACAGATTCACGGGGAAAATATTCCTATGCCTTTCCTGCTCCCGGGACATAAATGTTTTTGGCTCCCCAGGCTACGATCTCTTCAATTAACGGGACCAGCTCCTGCCCGGAGGGGGTCAGCGAATATTCGACGCGCGGAGGCACCTCATGATATTGCTCACGATGGATAATCCCATGGTCGATAAGATCCTTGAGACAATTCGTTAACGTGGTTCCGGTGATGCCGTTCAGCCTTCTTTTTAGCTCGTTATACCGGATCGGCCCCTCTTCGCTCAGTAAAGCGAGGATAGGCAGATTCCACTTCCCGCTGATGACATGAAAAGCAAAGGTGGCGGGGCACATCTGCGTTAAGTCGACCTCATATTTCATAGGGGATTCCTCCGTAAGTATATTTTATATACCAGGTATTAAAAACAATAGTACTTGTTAATCTGATTCCAGATATTATAATCATACTACAAGTGGAAACGACTTTGCCGTCCTTTTAAAGGATGGTACCGTTTCAGCGAGAAATAGGAGGTAAACAGCTATGAATACGAATCCTATGATCTGTGATTTGAAGACAGGTGTATGCGGGGTCAGCGACGAGGAGCCTACGCAAATTATAGATTTTAATCCGCAGCCGCAGCCCAAAGTTACTCTCTATTATGCGACAGATCCGATCTGTTCACACTGCTGGGCCATCGAGCCTACACTGAACCGGTTTATTCAGCAATATGGCAAGTACTTTGAACTACAGCCTCTAATGGGCGGGTTATTAGCGGGTTGGAATGGCTTTGCTGACAAGGCGAATGGAATACAGCAGCCAGCCGATGTAGCGGGGCACTGGCAGGAAGTCGGAGAGCATTACCGCATGCCTATTGACGGCACCCTATGGCTCCACAATCCGATTATGTCCTCTTATCCGCCCTCCAGAGTGTTCAAGGTTATCCAGCAGAGACATCCGGGGAAGGAGCTGGCCTACTTGCGGAGCGCGAGAGAAGCCGTCTTCGTCTTCAACCGGAATATCGGGGAAGACGGGGTACTCACGGATATTGTGGATAGTCTGGGATTACCCGGCGATGAGATCGTTCAGGGCGCAGGACTGGAAGCGGCACAGGAACTGCTGGAGGAGGATTTCCAGAAGGTAGCCCAGCTCGGCGTACGCGGCTTCCCGACCCTTGTCATGGTCAATGAAGAGAACCAAGGCATCAAGCTCGTCGGGTCCCGTACCCTGCAAAACTACGTGGACGCCTTGCAGCAGCTTATCCCTGAGCCTCTTGCTCCTGCTGCTCTACCGGCTATGCCGGAGCTGCTGGCCGAAGGACATCTTCTCTTCTCCAGAGAAATCGAGGCCATGTACGATATCGGGCAGGATGAGGTGGAGGCCTTCACCGCCGATGCGCTTCCTGCGCATGCTTACCGCACCCGGAAGATTCTGGGTGAGATGTTCATCGAACCGGCCTGAAGACGGCTGGGTATTCAAAAACAGCGGTCCCCCGTCATCGGAGGACCGCTGTTTGTTTGATTATACCGAAGCATGATGCCCATATACCGAAGCATGATATCCATATATCAAATCATAATGCCCATATAACGAAGCATGATGCCCATGCGGACTGAGAATCCGCTATTCGGCTTAAATAGCCGCCTTTGCCCAATCATATGGACTCAGAAGCCCCTATTCGTGCGATTTCGCCCTGAAACGGCCAGCCTGGAAGACATTAAGGTCTTCTGAGTCCGCAAGAACAGAATCAGGTTAGTTTATGAGCAAATAAGGTCATGTCAGTCCGCAAGGCCAGCTGAGGGTGAGGGGAGCCACGGCTTCGGAGGTGACTCTAGCTCCAATTCCCGCTACGGAGGGATCACAGTGGCGGGCAAGTCCACGGTTGCGGAAGTGTCTGCATCTGCGTGAGAGTTCTTGATTAGATATAATCCGCCATTGAGCGGATCACAAGCCCCGTCGGAGCTGCCGGAATGAAGTCGCCCCCTCCATTGCCGCTGCTTCTGAGCGAGAAACCGACCGTCTTCGGCTCGCCCGGCAGCAGATCGAAGTAATTGTCGGAGAAGATGCCCTCTTCTTCTACAGTCAGATGAACCCCCCGCGCCAGCACATCGCTGCTCAGCGTGAAGCTCTTCCCTCCGCTCCCCGGTACTTCTGTCACCGTAATGACCGGTTTGCTCAGCGGAATATCCTTGGCAACCGCGAAGTAATGCTCCTTGCGCTCCAGCACTTGTTTTGTCTCCGGTCCTTGCTCCAACACTTGCCTTGTCTCCAGACCCTGCTCCTGCATCTGTCTTGTCCCTAGCTCTTGCTCCTGCCTTGCCTCCGACTCCAATACCAGCCTTGCCCCCGGCACCTGCTCCACCGCCTGCCCGCTCTCCAGCAGCGAGGCCACCAGCAGCACACTGGCCGGTTCGCGGCCCTCCAGCACTTCGGCCAGCGGCAGCGTTAAGACCACAGCTGACGAATCCGCAGCAAGGGTTACCGGCTGCGACCACTCACGCAGCAGTACGCCGCTGATATCATGCAGCCGCAGCACCAGCTCTGCGTCCAAGGCTTCCCGCCGGTCAGACACCCCATAGACCTTGACGCTCTCCCCGTCCGTGCTGTCTACAGACAGCAGTACCTCCTGGAAGCTGCGGCGCACCGTATATTGCAGTGCCTTCCAGCGCCCGTAATAATCCATGCCCGCCCAGGAGGCAACCGGCCAGCAGTCATTCATCTGCCAGTACAGCGTGCCCATGCAATACGGCTTGTTGCGGCGGTGACTCTCCATAGCCATGCGGATCGCCTCGGCCTGAAGCAACTGGCTCATGTACAGGAAGCCCCGGAAATCCTTCGGCTGCGGCAGGTACATATCCATATACTCCTTAATCAGCTGATTGCCCGCTCCATTCTTCTGATGGGCCAGCATTACCTTCGATTCCAGCGCCAGCTCTGCTTCCTCTGCATAGCTCAGCACCGACTTTAGCTCCGGGAAGGACTGGAAGCCGTATTCGCTCATGAAGCGGCCTACCTTGAGATTATAATTCTCGAACGGCTCCTTGGCGTGCCAGACGCCCCAATAGTGGATATCCCCTTCGCCCGTAATCCGCGTTGCATGCTGATCCTGACCACCGGTAAGCTCGCGCAGCGGCGAGGACGGCCAGTAATCCATACCCGGATGGTTCGCGGCCACGGCTTCCGGCAGAATCCGGTGGAAAATTTCCTCATAGGCAGCCCATAAGGTCTCCCGGATCTCAGCATTCAGCTTCTCCTTCCAGCCCCAGCCCATATACTCCTCATACTGCGACCAGGCCGAGTCAATCTCATTGTTCCCGCACCAGAGCGCGATACAAGGGTGGTTACGCAATCTGCGGACATTATATACCGCTTCTGCGCGGACATTATTCAGGAACGCCTCATCCCCCGGGTACATGCTGCAGGCGAACATGAAGTCCTGCCAGACCAGAAGTCCGTATTCATCACACAGCCGGTAGAATACCTCTTCCTCATAGAATCCGCCGCCCCACACCCGCAGCATATTCATATTGGATTCCACGGCCGTGGCAATCTCATGGCGGTAACGTTCTTCCGTAACCTCTGTAATGAAGCTGTCGTTCGGGATATGATTGGCACCCTTGGCGAAGACCGGCACCCCGTTCAGCTCAAAATGAAACGACGCCCCCTGCGCATCCGGCTTACGCACCAGCTTAATTTCCCTAAGCCCCGTCGTTGCCTCCGATACCGCTACAGCCTGCGCTTCTTGCAGCAGCTCTGCACGGAAATGGTACAGCTCCGGCATGCCCAGGCCGTTGCACCACCACAGGCGCGGGCGGTCAATCACCAGCTCAAGCTCTAGCGTCTGCTTGCCCGCAGCGAGCGTAACCGCCTTCATCCATTCCTGCCCTTCAGTGCTCACGCGCAGCATTCCGTTCCATGCTTCCGGTGCATCCGCTTCAATCACGGCCGTCAGCCGGGCCTCCTGCTCATTCACCGCATGCTGGCGAATGTACAGATCCTCAATCGCCGCAACGTTACGGCCCGTCAGTTTAGCTTCCCGCCAGATTCCGCTGGTCAGAAATCGCGGGCCCCAGTCCCAGCCGTAATGATACGGCGCTTTGCGGGCAAATACACTGATCCGCTGCTCCTGAAGGCCCCCTAACTCAGACTGGTCATTCGGTGCAGGCAGAGCGTAGCCCAGCGCCGCCAGCTTCGGCAGATCCTCCGTCACCACCGAGCGGAAGACGATGTGGAGCTCATTCTCACCTGTCCGCAGCAGCCCCTTCACATTCACGGTCCAGGACAGGAACATATTGTCTGCGGACAAGGCATGCACCCCGTTCACATACACATCGGCATACGTATCCAGCCCGGCGAACACCAGCTCAGTTACCGCCAGCGTCTGCCATGTCTCTTCTAATACAAATCCGGTTCTGTATTCCCAGTCCTTTTTATCAATCCATTGCAGCTCATGTTCATTCGTTCCATAGAAGGGCTGATCGATAACGCCATTGCGCAGCAGATCCGTATGCACCGTTCCCGGTACCACAGCCGTAAGCCATTCATCATCTCCGCAGGCTCTGAACTTCCAGTTCGACAGGTCGATTTGTAGTTGTTTCATAGTTCCTCCTATACTGTTTTTGCGCATTTCGGCGCTTAGCTACCCTCATTATATTTTGTTATAATAATGTTAGCAATAACAATATTCAAAGCAGCTACAATACAAACAAAACAAACATCTAACCAGACCCCTCAAACACATGCCCCCTATATTAAGCCTCAATCACCAATATTCAATTTGTTATTTTTGTTATCTTCCCCCTGCGCTTGCTTCTGCTTCTGCTGCTCCTCATGCTCCTTAATCACCTGCTCCGTCCCGAGCAGAATCAGCCTCAAGCCGAATTCAAAGGCCCCGTCAGTCCCCAGCAGCTCGAACAGTCCGTTCTTGAACATCCTGCGGAACAACCCAACCTCCTTATCGCTCATCGATTCCATCAGGCGAAGCAGTTCCTCACCCGGAGGCTCCTGTTGTTCCTTAGCCATCATAGCGACATTGCGCTCATGCTCGTAATCGTCCAGCACGAAGAAGAACACAAAGTTCACCAGTGTTGTGACCACCTGCACCTTCTGCGCCTCCTCAAGCGGCGTGGATTCCACGCAGTGCAGCATCCGGTTGTTGAACCGGATAATGTCCGGCTCGTGGGGCAGTGTCATCATCATAAGTTGGGTGGAACAGGAATACCGGCTGAGCACGCTCCGTACCGTTACCGCAAATCCTGTCAATTGTTCCTTCCAGTCGCCCTCCGGGCGGTGCTCCTCCAGGATGACTCTGGAGATGTGGTTGGACAGCCGCTGGTAGAGGTTCTGCTTGCTCTTGAAATACCAATACAGCGAGGGAGCCTGAATTCCCAGCCGGTCCGCCAGACGCCGCATACTGAATTTCTCGATGCCACCCTCCTTGAGAAGCTCCCACGAAGCTTCCAGAATCCGGTCCTCCGAGATTTGAGGTTGTGCTTTTTTCATCGCTATCCGCCCTTTTATCTAACAGTGTAAGTTTATGCTTTACAGTCTCTTAGGTTCATGATATCATCTAACACTGTAAGGTTCAATCTAACGCCGTTAGATTGACAAAAATCAGTGAAAGAAGTGATCCCTAATGGATACCGAAAACCTTTATTATTTTGAAAAAGCACCTATCACCAAAGCCGTCGCCCATTTCGCCGTGCCCATGATGTTAGGCACCTCCATGAACGTCATCTATTCGATTCTGAATGCCTATTTCCTGGGCACTCTCCACAATACGGCCATGCTGACCGCACTCGCCCTGACCCTGCCGCTGTTCGCCATCATTATGGCGCTGGGCAATCTGGTGGGCATAGGCAGCGGCACCTACATCTCGCGGCTGCTTGGTGAGCACAAGTATGATGAAGTCAAGAATGTGTCTTCCTTCGCCTTTTACAGCAGTCTTGTGCTTGGTCTCCTCGTCATGGCCGTAGGCCTGCCGCTGATCGGCCCCATCCTTAACAGCCTCGGGGCAACGCCGGATTCCTATGGATTCACGAAGGATTACGTCACTGTCATGCTGATTGGCGCGCCGTTCGTCGTCCTGTTCTTTACGCTGGAGAATATGGTCCGCTCCGAGGGTGCAGCCATCGTCTCCATGATCGGTATGATGCTTAGTGTGGTCGTGAATATCCTGCTTGATGCACTTGTCATCTTCGTGCTCCACTGGGGTGTAATCGGCGTAGCGTCAGCAACGGTTGTTGCCAACATGGTTGCAAGTGCCTACTATGCCTTCCACATGGGATTCAAAAGTCAATTCCTCACGGTCTCCTTCAAATGGTTCAAGGCCACCAAGGATATTCTCAGCAATGTGTTCAAAATCGGCGTTCCGGTCTTTATCATGAGTGTCTTTCTGGGAGCCATGTCGCTGATCTTCAACCTGTTCCTGATCGAATATGGGGATCCGGCTGTAGCCGCTTACGGGATATCCTCAAGATTGCTGCAATTTCCCGAGTTTATTCTGATGGGGTTGTGCGAGGGAGTGGTGCCGCTCATTGCCTTCTCATTCACAGCGGATAAGCTGCGCATGAAGCATACAATCGGATTCACGGTAAAAGCGATGGCCGCCATGGCTGCCGTATTCGGCATCGTCGTCTATCTGATCTCCGACCACCTGATCGGTCTGTTCACCAGAGACCCGCAAATGATTGAAATGGGCAGCTACATTCTGCATGTCACCTTCTTGTCCTTATTCATTTCAGGGCTGACCACCTTGTTCATGGGCATCTTCCAGGCCACCGCGCAGGGAACAGCCGCGTTCGTAATGTCGATTATTCAAGGGGTCACACTGATTCCTGTACTCTTCTTCGCCAACCGGATGAACGGCTTCCATGGCGTGGTGTGGTCGCTGGTCATTGCCGATGCCGCCGCCTTCCTGGTCGGTGCCGCCATGCTGTACGCCCTGCGGCACAAGCTGCAGCCGGAACTTGAGAGTCTGGTACATTAAGCAAACTTAAGCCGTCTCTGACCCACACAAGCAGCCGCAGGAAGGCCTTCCTGCGGCTGCTTTATGTTACTATGAAGGTTGTAACGAATTCCATCTGGAGAAGGAGTCTGATCCGCTTGCACGCACCATCCCATACTAACCACGACTCTCAGGACATCGAGGTCTACGATACAACCGAGCTATATGGCGAGACCGGCCGGTTCCGGGTTCTGCAATTCTCGGGGGAAGCCGTTCAGGGCGCACTGGATCTGGACCATCCGCGCCGGGTGATCTTCGAGTATCCCCGGGCGATGATCCATCTGATGGAAGCGGGGAATCCTTATTTCGAGCATGTCTTCCTGATCGGACACGGGATTGGTACGATAGCCGGTTATTTCGCCGAGAAGCAGTTTACGGTGGCTGAGGTGAACGCGAAGGTGGTGGAATACAGCAGAACCCGCTTTGGCTACACGCAGGATAACGTCCTGATCGGTGACGGCCGCAGCCTGCTGGAAGCCGCGCCGGACCAAGGCCATGACTATATCCTGCTCGATGCCTTCACCGCTGCCGGGACGCCGCCTCATTTCACTACGCTGGAATTCTTCCGCCTTACCCGTGCCAAGCTGAACGGGCACGGCCAGATCATCATGAATCTGATGGGCCGCAGCGGCAATGACCGCTTAATCAGTGCCATCCATACGACACTCTGTGAAGTGTATCCATATACCAGAACCTTCGTGCTTCCGGGAGAGGGCAGGGCTGATCTCTGCAATATCCTCATGACCGCCAGCGCCCGGCCGATCCCCTGCCAGTCCCGCCACATGGCCGGCTTCAGCGAGATCACACCAGGGCTGGGTCATGTGATCCGTGACCGGTAAAAATGCAGGTATCCAGGTCCAATATATTCTCCAGATTCAGCAAGTGAATAAACTGATGGTTGTCTTTATAGACGGCATCCAGTACCTCCGGGTTCTGGAGAATGTGATCCGGCGCCTCATCCATATGCTCTCTGGGCAGCAGCTGCACCGCTGACACCTGATCCACCCACACCCCTACCTCCTGTCCCGACACCTCACAGATCAGAATCCGGGAGCCGGCGGTCTGTTCACCGCAGTCCATTTCGAGCTTGGGCCGTATATCATAGACCGGGAACAGCAATCCGCGCAGATTGATCATCCCCAGGACATGAGCCGGGGCGGACACCAGCGAATGAATCTCCGGAACAGGCACAATTTCCTTCATTTGCCGGATCGGAATCCCGAAATCCAGCTTTTCCAGCTTGAAAGTAATGTATTTCTCGCTCTGACTATCCTGATTCTCTGCCGTAACTGTGTTCCCTTGGAGCAGTGTATCGCAGGCTGAGCCTGTTTCCCTTGCAATTGAACCTATATCCAGGATATGGGCCACACGGCCGTCGCCAAGTATGGTTGAGCCTGCGATATATGGAACGCCGCCTATGTAATTCCCCAGTGACTTGATAACAATCTCCTGATTGCCGATCGTCTCATCTACCACCAGACAGACCCGCCTATCCGCGAAGCCGACAATGACTACGAACAGTCTGCTGTTCACCGTAGGCTCTTCTTCCTCCACTTGCAGCATACTATGCAGACGGACAAGCGGAAGCACCTGATCACGGAAGTGGCAGACCTCCTGTCCCTGAATGGTAACAATATCCTCAGTCTTCATTCTGAATATTTCAATGACATTAATTAGCGGAATGGCAAAGGTGCTGCTTCCCAGCTTTACCAGCAGGGAGCGGATGATGGCAAGGGTCAACGGGACCTTGATCGTGAATACACTCCCCTGATTAAGAGCCGTCTCAATATCTATGATGCCATTTAATTTCTCTATATGTGCTTTGACAATATCCATGCCCACTCCGCGGCCGGATAAATCTGTAACCGTACGGGCTGTTGAGATACCAGAGCGGAAAATCAGCATCACCAGCTCTTTTTCCGTCATACGCTTCACTTCTTCGGCGGTGACGAAGCCTTTGCGCACAGCGGCTTCTTTGACCTTGCCGGTATCAATGCCCCTGCCGTCATCCGATATTGTAATTACAATCATATTCCCTTGATGGCTTGCCCGCAGAGTAATAGTTCCCTTGCGCGGCTTGCCCAGAGCTGCCCGTTCTTCCGGCAGCTCCAGTCCATGGTCCACGGCGTTGCGCAGAATATGAATCAGAGGATCGCTGATCTCCTCAATTAAGCTGCGGTCCAGCTCGGTCTCATTGCCCTCAATGATGAATTCGATCTCCTTGTCCGACTTCTGCGCCAAATCCCGGATCATCCGGGGGAAGCGGCCGAACAGATGCTCCATCGGCAGCATCCGGGTCTTCATCATCCCCTCCTGAAGATCGCTGATAACCATATTCAAGTGTCCTGCGATATCATTCAGCAGATGAACATCACTATTGCTCTTGAACTGCTCGCTTAATCGGGAACGGACACTGTGCAGCCTGGTATTATCTATGATCAGCTCTCCTACCAGATTCAGCAGCCCCTCCAGCCGCTCCACATCCACACGGACGGTCTGGGCCGCATAGCTGCTGGTTTTCTGAGCTCCTTTGCCTTCTGTGAAGGTGTTCAGGTTCGCTCCCGTAATAAGCTCTGTATGTATAACTTCAATCTGTGAAATTTCCTGCAGACAGGCCATAATATTCTGCCGGGACTGCTGTGTAAGCAGAATATACGCAATGGTACCGGAGAACTGTGCATCCCTCTCGATGGATTCCAGCTCGGGGTAGGCGGCAACCACCTCGCCCGTTTCCCGCAGCTTGGCCTCTACAAGCTTCGCGCGGACATATTTCATCGGCTCCTCAGCAGCCAGTTGAATATGAACCGCTATAGCCATAGAGCCTTGATCTATGGCCGCCTGGATCTGCTCTTTGCGGATATCATCGAAGATAATATCCGGCGCAGCCCCCGCTCCTCCCTGCGGAAGCCCCTCTGTAACAGGCACGGGGGACTCGGCCGCTGTCTTCCGCACCTCTTTTAACCGGCGCAATAGCTCTGAGGTGTCCCCCTCCACCAATGTACCGCTCAGAATGGATTGACGAAGCTCCTTAATGAAATCTACGCAGTCAAAGAGAATGTTCAATAATTCGGAGGTTACAGCAAGCTGTCTGCCCCTGAGCAGTTCAAACACACTCTCCATCTGATGCGTCAGCCGGTTAAGCTGCTTGAATCCCATGACTGCGGATGAGCCCTTAAGTGTATGGGCGACCCGGAAGATCCTCTGAATAATGTCATTCTGATACCCTTTGCTCTCCAGCATGAGCAGGGCCTCATCCAAATACCGCAGCTGCTCGTCCATTTCATCCAGAAAAACGCCCAAGTACATCATATTATGAAACTCGTTCATCTGTTCTCCTCTCCTCCTTCATGCGTTAGCCTTCACCCGTCACTTAGCACACGCCCAATGTTCAGAATGCTGATCAGCTCCTCAGGGCACTTTCCGATTCCGTCCATGTACTGCACTCCCTGCATTTCATGAGCTTCCGGAGGAGGCTCCACCTGCTGGAAGGAAGCCACCTTCTCTACGGAATCCACCATAATGCCTATGGCCTCCTGCCGGTAATGCACCACAATGATCCTAGAGCGGGTATCCGGTGGAGATTCTGCAAGTCCAAACCTCCTGCACAGACTGATCACCGGTATAATTTTACCGCGTAAATTAATAACGCCCTTAATAAAAGACTTGCTGTTAGGCACAGCCGTGACAGGCTCCATCTTAATAATCTCGTCAATCTCCCGAATATCGATGGCCAGCTTCTCCTGTACCAGCCGGAATATGATGTACTGCTCCGTTCGTGCAGCCAGCATAACTTACTCCCCCCTTACAATCTGAACACCGAGACAGAGCTATTCAGTTCATCCGCCAAGGAGGCAAGCATTTGTGAAGAGGAGGCTGTCTCCTCTGCTGCCGCTGCGGATTCCTGGCTTCCGGCCGCTATAGCCTCAATCGACAGCAGTACCTCGTTCGTCTGCGCCGCCTGTTCCTCACAAGCCGCAGCGATGCCTGTAATCTGCTGGGCAGTATCATTGACACGGGTAACGATACCGTCGATCAGCCGCTCTGTACGCTCGGACAGGGCCGATACGTCACTAACAGCCTGCACACTCAGAACCGTATTCTGCTGCATCACCCGGATGATCAGGGCAATCTGCTTAGTCGCTTCACTGCTCCGTTCAGCCAGCTTACGGACCTCATCGGCGACAACGGCGAAGCCCCGTCCCTGCTCACCGGCACGCGCTGCCTCAATCGCTGCATTGAGCGCCAGCAGATTGGTCTGCTCAGCAATCTCATCAATGACCTCGATAATCTCTCCGATCTTCTGGGAATCCTGCTCAAGCAGTTCCATCTTCTCCGACAGATTGCTCATGCCGAGGCCCGATTCTTTTACCGCAGTGCTTCCCTCCTCAGCCCCCTGGCGTGTCAGCAGGGACAGCTCCGATGCCTGTTCGGCATTCTTGGCAACCTCATCAATGCCCCGGGTCAGATCCTGAACCAGCTGATTGATGTTTTGCGCCGCCTGAGCCTGGGATTGGCTGCCGCTGGCGATTTCTTCAGTCGTTGCGGATATTTCCTCAGAGGAGGCGGCTACACTCTGCGCAGCCTCAACAGTCCCGCCAATCAGCTTGCGCAGACTGGTAATCATCTCATTGGCTGCTGCGGCCAGTCTGCCGAACTCATCCCGGTTCTTAATGGTAATTTCTTCTCTGAGATCTCCATCCGCCATGCGGACCATGGCAGCGAGCAGCTTGGATACCGGACCGACGATGCCCTGCGAGATCACGACACCGAGCACAACGGCTGCAATTGCGGCAATGCTGGAGATGACCAGGATCATCAATCTTCCGGAATTAAAGCTGGCAACCGTGGAGTCAATCCGGTCGTCTGCGCCTTGGATGACATTACTGACGGCCAGATCAGCGGTATCCTGAGCCTTCTGCAGATCAGGTATTGCGTCGATCAAGACGCCGTAAGCCTGCTTATTCTGATCTTTATCCAGCAGTTCATGGACTTTGGGTACGGATTGGTTATAGTTATCCACGCTCTGCTTAATGCTCTCTAACGCAGCCCGTTGATCCGCATTCAGTGCGAGCTCTCCATAGACCTTCATGCGGTCAGCAATCTTGTCCTGATCCGCTTTAATAACTGCCTGAATCTCCTCCTTCACCGCATCATCGGTTTCGAGGACAAGCTTGAACAAGTCACCGCGCAGCTTATACAGCTCCGTCCGAATCTCGGCAACATTGACGAGCGCGGGGAAGTTGTAGCTCTGCATCTGTAGAGAGTTACTGTTCATGCCCGCCATTTTCATAATCGATAGCCCGCTGATAAATATAAGCAACGCTACAATAACCAGAAAGCCTCCCAACAATTTGGTGCGGATGTTTAGTTTCAAATGAAGCACTCCTCAATATGTATTTGTCGAGCCTGCAAAGCTTCCCCTATTATGTATAGCTTATGACCTCTGCGCCTATCGCCACAGCTTCCTAAGTTTCGACATTATATTCCTTTTTTCTACAGGCCTTCTTTCCTTTCATGCACAAAAAAAGCAATGTACGCTTACACCCTGCGTAATCATTGCTTTTTTAAAGTATCTCTTTTGCCAGTGGCCTGATACATTTGCGAGATAGCTTGTGATCTGCTGTGTACACCAAGCTTCTCGTAGATTTTGGTGATGTGATTCTTGACAGTATGCGTACTGAGAAACAGCTTCTCCGCAATCTGCTTGTTGTTGAGGCCCGTCAGCAGACCATCGAGGATATCCCTTTCGCGGGTAGTAAAGCCTACGCTTCCCTCTTGCTGCGCTGCAACCGTCGGAGGAGCTATCAGTTGCTCAAAAGAACGCATAAGCGGCTCGGGTACGGGTATAGGAAATGTTTCCTTCCATTGCCTGCCGCCCTGCTCCGTGTACTTCGTAAGCAAAAGCAAGACCTTCGCCAAGTACAGGTGGGAACTTTCTCCTATATCCTCCTGCCCATTGTAATCCGACTGGTAATAATGCATATGGCGCAGAACACATACAGCAGGAATGTCACCCAGGTATTTGATCAGCAGCCCTATAGGATATGGAGCAAGGAGCGCGGCCTGGCCAATCCATTCTATCTCTTCCGCAGAGTGATTTAGCGGCTCCAGCAAGTCCTGTGCAAGCCTTCGGATATCCGCAGCTCTGCTATGTACTACCGGCTGCTGCATCAGCAGATTATCCTGCAGCAGCCTCATAAGGTCAGTCACGGAGGGGGTGCCCTGAGGCTGCTGTGCAAGCAGTTTGGTCACTAGCAGCACATTGGTCATATGAAGAATCGATTCATATTCCCGCCGCTGCCCCTCATCAATGAACTGGACCGTAAATAACCCCAGCAGCCTTTGTTCAAACACCATTGGGTGCTCTACCAGCTGCCAGCTCTTCCATTCCCGGCGAATAGGCTTGTTCAGCAGGTTGAACCCCGGTATCCCATCAGCGAAATAGATCTGTTCAGCATCTTCAGCGTAAAGGGTATACAGCTCATTCGGGGCGGAAGAGGAAGAATAGATCCTCAGTCCGGCTTCGTCAGGCGTATGTAATAACAAGCACATGAACGGACTGCCGAGCTGCTGCTGGAAAAACTCAATGAACAGCCGCAGGTAATCCTCCTTATCCTGAGTAACCAGAATCCCTTGGACAATTTCTTTATAGGTATCATGCCTCTTCCTTTGACGTTCATACAGCGCTTCACTCTCCATATGATACATGGAAGCAGCGAGCTGATAGGCCACCAGCATACCCATATCCGCCTGCTCCTCCGTCAGTTCCGGGCGGGCCGGATCTCCGGCATACAATAATCCATACAGCTTGTCCTTGTATTTGATGGGATAGCAGATTAACACCTTCGGCCTTAACCCATGCGCAGCAAAAAAAGAAATCCGGAGATCGCGGTCGGCATTTCTCCAATACCCCATTTGCTTGGAGAGCCCCACCTGCCCCAAAAATCCTTCTCCATAAAAAAAAGAAGACCCCTGCAGGGAGTTATCCTTAGGCATCCCGGTTGTCTCCACCACCGTGAATTGGCCCCCGTCTGTAGCATTCATGGCATAGCCCGCAAATTCTACTCCAAGAATGCGTACCACAATGCCCAGTATTCCTTGCAGCCATTCGGGGCTTGCCGGGTCCAGCAGATAGATCAGATTCAAAAGCTGCAGGTCATACGCAGAATATTCTCCCCCCTGCTCCCGTTCAAGCAGCGCCTGCACCGTATCAGCCAGTATATCCAATTGGGTAATGATCCTGGCAACGCCCTCCTGGTCCAGTACCGGTACCTTATCCAGCGCCTGCATCCAGTCCGCCCATTCCTCCGGGGGAACGCTCTCATGAATCCTCGCAGTAATCAGCTCCTTCGTACAACCATCCACCCAGACGCCCGTCAGAATGTAATAGGGCCTTTGTTTACTGAGCCTGATGGAGGTAATCAGCATTTTCAGCCCGGAGCGGGTTTCATACACTATGGTTTTCGATATCGTTCTGACCTTTTCCAACAGGTTGGCAATTGCATGTTCAGCGGTTGCACAAGGAGAACCGAACAACAGAGCTGCCATCTCGGTTAAGCCGGAGGGCTCTGTTATCCGTTGATCCGCTTGATCGGTAATAATAATTGTCAATCCGCATAAGGAGGCGTATGCGTCTTGCAACGACTGCAGATTTTGGCGGAGCCTGTTCTTCATTGCTCATTCCTCGCTTTCCCCTCCAAAATTCGCCATAGCCTGACCGATCCCCTGCTTTTCATCCCTTTTATTCTACAAACGTAGCATAATAGTCCAGGAATCTTAGCGAAAAAATGCGCATGTGCGAAAAATATATCGTCCGGCCGATTGACAGATATCATCTGGCCAACGCACCCTCGCCAGCAAAACGTGGTCGGTTTTTCGATTACATTTCGCCCAGACACCCCTCGCCAGCAAAATGTGGTCGGTTTTTCGATTACATTCGGTCCACGCGATGGCGTAAAGTAAGTTGTGTACCAAGATTTGGAGCCTAGTCAGGCACCAAAAAAGTAGGGTATCCTCGGGATTGCGAAACCACCAAGGAGGAACCCTACCAATGAATATTTTACCCGAAAGTTCGCTGAATAATCTATTTGAAAAACTTGTTAAAGATTTTGTGAAAGACAACATGGAACGCCTGTTGCGCGCCGAAATCCAGGGGTTTATGGACAGTGAAGAAGCCGGTGCCAGCAATAGTCGCAACGGCTACTATACGCGAGATTTACACACGAAATACGGCCATATCGAGGATCTTCAGGTGCCCCGGGACCGCCAAAGCCTTTTCCAGACGCAGTTGTTTGAGCCGTACCAGCGGCGGGACGGATGGTTAGAAGAGGCCGTCATCCAAATGTATAAATCGGGCATGGGTACGCGGGATGTGGCCCGGTTCATTGAAAGTATGTTTGGCAGCCACTACTCCCCCACCACGATCAGCAATATTACGGCTACAGTGCTGGACGATATCCACCAGTGGCAAAAGCGGCCACTGAGCAAACGGTACTCTGTGATCTATTTAGATGGGCTGTACGTGAAGCTGAAACGGGGCACGGTTCGTGGTGAAGTGGTCTACTTTGCGATGGGAATTGACGAGGAGGGACAGCGTCAAATTCTCGGGTTCTACGTGGGTGGCCAAGAGAGTTCGAATGGCTGGCGGGAGGTACTTAAAGACCTGTACGAACGCGGAGCGCAGGAAGTCCTGCTGGGTGTGTTTGACGGGCTACCGGGACTGGATGCGGCGTTTAAAGAGACCTATCCTCAGGCGGATGTACAGCATTGCGTAGTGCACAAAGTGCGGGCCACGTTTCATAAAATTCGGGTGGAGCACAAAACCGATGTCATGGAGGCGTTGAAAACCGTATATACGGCACCGGATGAAGTGGTAGCCCGGGCTAACTTTGATACGGTCAAAGCGAAGTGGAACAAGCTGTATCCGAAGGAAATGAGGTCCTGGGAGGAACAGTTATCCACACTCCTAACGTTCTACAACTATCCGCTGTCGATCCGTAAAGCGATCTACACGTCGAACCCCATCGAGCGGATGAACAAGGAAATCCGCAAGCGTCTGAAACCGATGAACAGTCTGACAAACATGGATGCGGCAGAGAAAATCGTGTACCTGGAGATGCTGGAATACAATGAACGTCATGCAGGGCGGGTCGCCCAAGGCTTTGGAGTGGATGCCGTTAAAAAGAAGCTAAAAGAGCTATTCGAAACACGCTACCCCTCTTTGCCCACACCGGAAGAGGCATAGCAGAGAAATCCAGTTTCTGGGGGTCGGGGTTCCCTCTCCCCCCAGAAACACTACATCCCAACCCGTAACCCGGGGGAGGTACTTCTACTCTTTTACACAAACTTCTTGACGCTACCGTCCACGCGCCCCTCACCAGCAAAATGTGATCGGTTTTTTGAATACAATCGGTCCACGCGCCCCTTACCAGCAAAATGTGATCGGTTTTTCGATTACATTCGGTCCACGCGCCCCTCACCAGCAAAATGTGATCGGTTTTTTGAATACAATCGGTCCACGCGCCCCTTACCAGCAAAATGTGATCGGTTTTTCGATTACATTCGGTCCACGCGCCCCTCACCAGCAAAATGTGATCGGTTTTTCGATTACATTCGGTCCACGCGCCCCTCACCAGCAAAATGTGATCGGTTTTTCGATTACATTCTGCCCACGCGCCCCTCACTCAAAATGTATTTGGTTTTTAGCATACATTTGGCCCATGAGCCCTCGCCCAGCAGAAGAGGCACCTTCTCTCCCCCGCACCAAAAAAACACCGGTGCTGAAATCCAGCACCGGTGCCATACCTCCTGGCTAAGCAGACGCTTAGCCCTCAACCCTTACTGCACAGCAGCTCAGCTGCTCAACTGCGCCAGAATCTGCGGGTCTTTGATCTTCGTGTCATCGGCCAGCAGCACGACCTTGGAGAGTACCTCCGCAGTGCGCGGGTCCTCGTCCAGGAACGGCAGGAACAGCCGGCCCCGGTGCTGCGAATGCACCGGAATAATGGACAGGGCACCCGCAGCCTGCTTGTACGCCTGGCCGCTGCCCAGATGCACAGCGTACTCGCCCAGTGTACCGTCTATACGCGCATAATTGCCGTCCAGCCGGACGTTCTCAATCTTCAGCAGCCGCAGCGACTCGCTGACGATCACCCGGCGCATCTCGACTGTCGTCAGGCTGGCTTCCGGATCGACGCCGCCGACATGAGCTACGCTGACGACAAGATCCACATCCCGCATAACCTCCGAGAACAGTACAGGCGGCACCTGATCCAGCGGCACGCCCTTGTAGGTCTTCCGGTCGAAGAACTGCACAGTTTCCAGCGTCGGCGCTTCAGTGTCCGCCGGCGAGAACCAGTCCGCCATGGCATAGAGCCGGACAATCAGGTTCTCGGCATAGAACACCTTCTGCAGCCCTTCCTCATAGCTGACCGTCCACTGCCGCCCCTTCAGGAGGGCGACCGTCTTGCTCGGCTGCACCTGATGGCCCGCATAACGGCGGGACAGCACGCCATGGGACAGCTCATCCTCATTTGGCAGATACAGCTCGCGGAAGACCTGCTTGAACGGCTGGCGGAGCTGACGGTCGAACAGATCCTTCTGATACAGGCTCCAATGTCCGCTGCGGTAAAGATCCAGCGGATGGGCAATCCGCAGCGCCGCATCCCCGCTCAGGGCCGTGGATTCGCCTGCAGGATTGACCAGCGCTCCCTGATCCGCATCGTAATACCCCAGCGCATCGCCGCTCATCAGCACCAGCTTGCTAATCAGCGGTGCCAGCACCGGATTCCGGCTCAGCCCGGCAACCTCTGCCGGTGTGAAGCTGCTGCCGGACTCCATCGACCGCTCCAGCTCGGCCCGGGCGCGCCGGAATTGTCCGGTTAGCTCACTCTTGGCCTCCTTCAACGCCTCGATCCACTCATGCTTCTTGAAGCGTGCAGGCACCGACTTCAGCGCCTTTCCCTTGCTGGTGACTACATAATCGCTTTGCCCTTCTTCATTGATACTAAGCGAGACGAAGGTCTCTTCGTCCAGCTCATAAGGCTCGAAGTACGCAGCATAATCGTCCAGCTTGCGCGCCTCCATATCCCAGATCAGACGGGTGACATCGGCATATCCGGCATTGCGAGCCAGGTTGCCCAGGGCAATCTGTGCAGCCTGGCCTTCGCTGGCACGGCGCTGTGCGCCGAATTTCTTACTCTCGGCCAGGAAGCGCTGGATGAATTCATACCGCTCGCGGATATCCTTCTCCCGGTCTGCATTCAGCGGAATCAGACTGTAGCTGAGCAGATGATCCTTGCCCCGCTTCTGCTCTACAGACTGCTTCATCTCCTCCAGGTTCAGCTTGCCGAGCGTGGCGTCGGCGAACAGCTGGGAACGGCGGTGGTTCGCACCGGCGGAGATGTATTTGGCACAGTCATAGAGCAGCTCGAACCGCTCTTGTCCAAGCTCCTTGTAGGCGGACTGGAACCAGTTCACATCGAAGGCACCGTCATTGAACTCCTGCGGCGTGATCGGCGAATAATGCGCCACCACCGTCTCTTTTTCGGCCGAGAAGCTCTCGTTAATATGGGCATGGAAGTACCAGGCGGCACTGCGCAGCCCTTCCCAGCCGAGGTATTCGGCAATAATCTCGATCCACTGCGGGGCGTACATGGCGGCCTCCAGCAGCTTTTGATCAGAGAGCTTGTATTCCTGCAGCAAGGTCTTCAGCCGCTCCGCATTGTCGCCCTCGCGCGGATAACATACCTTAAGGAGATGGCTGAAGGATTCCTTCTTCGTAATATTGTTGCCGTAGCCGTACACATATCCGCGTATGAAGGTATCCTTGTTGAGCCCGGACAGGATGCGGATACAGTACTCCAGGCCCTCGATCCGCTGCAGCCCCATCGTCATGCCGGTCACCTCGGTCGGCAGGTCGCCGCGCCCCAGCTCAATGGCCAACAGACGGTCAATGATCCGTGTACGCAGTGCAACCATCTGTGGACTGTTCTCAATCCAGTCGTACCGGCGTGAACTGATCCAGCTCATATGGTTGCGTGCATCCGTACTCAGCAGCAGTTCCTTAAGCAGCGTCTCTTCGCCGATGATTCCATCGTTGAAGGCCTGGACATAGTGCTTCAGCCCGATGATGCTGGACCGTTCTCCGTCCCCGCTGATTCCCTCGAACCTGTAGCAGGTACGGAACATCTCCTTGAACTCTTCTGGTCCGTTCCATAGCTTCTGCACCATATCGATCCACGGATCTGCCAGCACAGACAGGAAAGGCCAGTCCACAGCAAGCTTCTCCTCCGGGAACGCGGCCAGCAGCGCATTCACCGCACCATCGGCAAGACGGAAGCCCTCAGGGCTCTTATGGTCCGCGCGGAATGCATCCAGCAGCGACTCTACCTGCCATCTGTACTTCAGCTTGTCCACCAGCTTCATCACAGCCTGGGCCTGCTCCAGCGGATAGACCTCTCCCGCGAACTCCTTACGCCAGCCGGACAGCAGCTTCTGCTTGCTTAGTTCCTTATCATCGATCCCTACGGTATCGTAGCCGTCATAGTTCTCCAGGGTCTCATCCAGCTCCTCCAGGCTGATATAGAAGTTCAGCTCTATCAGATCCCGGGCGCTCCAGCCGCTCTTATCCCAATATTCAGCCCATACCTCATGCAGCGGGTACTGCTCAAGGGCGGATTTGACGGTCTCCTCATCGTTAATTAAGTACCCCTGCAGCGGTCTGAGGTTGGTCCCGATCAGCAGCGTATCCTTGTATCCGCTGTAGTATTCGACCTCATACTCCACATCGCGGTGCTTGTGGATCGTGTTGTCCAGTCCCTTAAGGAACGTATTGATCTGCTCCAAGGACAGCTTGAACACCTGATCCCAGGCGAATCCGTCCAGCACCGGCCCCTGCGTCAGCCACTTCTCGGACTGCTTGGGATCGAACAAGCCGAAGCCGTTCGCCTTCGTGTACTCGTTCTTCCGGCTCAGCCTGGCGATTAGCTCACGCTCCTGGTCAGACGGCTTCACCAGTTCATCCGCCAGCGGCCGCACCGCTTCAAACAGCGCCTGCCGCTCTTCATCCTCGAACAGCACCGTCATAATCTCCAGTCCCGCCTGCCGCTGCAGGGCATTCTTGCCCTGCACCAGTCTGCGGACGGAGTCCTTCAGCGCTTCATCCGGCTGATTCAGCAGCATCCGGGTCACGCTCTGCCGCAGCGTACCCGTCTTGAGCTTCAGCAGCCCTTCGGCCATCAGCAGCTCATCCTCTGCCAGCGTCAGCTCCTGCGCCAGGTCCAACGCCAGCTCCCGGTTCTTTATGCTCTTGTCAGAGAGGCTGACGAAGATGAATTCGCGCTGTACGGTATCCTCCGTATGCTGCACGAAGTAATTCAGCAGCTCCCCCCGTATGTCCGTGCTGAGCTTGTCCTTCAGCGCCAGCAATTCATTGACCCAGGCCGGGTCCATATCATAGGAGACCAGATAGAGCATCTTCTGGACCGGCAGATCACGGGTGTAGCTGACCTGCAGGAAATCCAGCACCTTGGAGGTACCGGTCAGCTCCCGGCTGTCCGGGTTCAGGAAGATGTGCTTCAGCAGACCGAAGTCGCGCTGCCGCTCGCTTTTATCCTCAAGCTGCGGGCTGGTTACGACCTCGATCTTCGGCCCATTATCCTTCGGCCCTCTCCACATCCGGTTATAATCATAATTATAGTTCGTCAGAATCCAGTACAGCAGCTCCGGCTCTTGCTCGCTCAGATACTTCCGGGCGCTGCTCAGGCGCACCTCCCGGTTCTGGCTGCCCGAGAGTACATACTGGGCTACGATTTTCTGGTAGGACTGGCCCTGTTCCATCAGGATATCCACCTTGCCAATCAGCTCATTCTCCTCATAGACTGCCGTCGCCCACAAGCTCAGGTAGACATGGTTGGCGTTCTCGCTGGTCAGCCATTCCCCGCGCAGCGCTTCATCTGTCAGCACCTGATAGGCACCTTCAACCAGTTGCTTTGCCACCCGCTGGTTCTGCGCTTCCAGGCCCATCCCTGTCCATACGCCCAAGGCACGCACCACCGAGCTGTAGCGCACGAGATCATTGTCCAGAATCACCTTCAGCATATACAGGTTGTTCGCTATCGTTCCCTCATCCATCGTCTCCATAATGGACTGCCGCAGTCCCTCCTGCAGCCGGGCAGCGAGCAGCAGCTCGCCAATCATCTGAACAGCAGCCTGGTTATGGCTGAGGAATGCACCTTTTATCATATTGCGGCTGAGCATTGCCCCCTGGTTGTCCCCGTACACCGCATCCTTAAGCAGCTCCTCCATTCCGCTGCCGCTGCGGTCCAGCTCATAGGCTATTACATCGGGAACGGCAATATCCACACGGTAGGATGTACTGTAATCCTTTTCATGATTCCCCTGCAGATACTCCGGCAGCGAGAATTCAATCAGCTCCATATAGATCAGAGCATTGATTTTGCGGAGGATTTGCATCCGGTGCGCCTGAACCTCCCTGGTCCGGAACGGCCGGCGCATATACCCTATGGAATAAGGGTACTCCACTGCATGATTAACTATGTACCTTGTAAGCTCAACAGTATGTGCGCTGTACAGCTGCTGCATGACCCCAATCAGTGGCCCCCAGTATCCGGTAAAATCAGCCTGAGCCGCCGCAGCGCGATCATCCATGATAACAAGGAAGCGGTCCAGCGAATCTTCCCCTTCATGAAGGTAGCGGTTCTTGCTGAACTCCGCGAGCAGGCCTGCCAATTCCGCGCCTTCCCCCTTCAGCCCCTTGGCTTTGTTCTCAACATCCGCGTACCACTGAGTCTCCCACTCTTCATTTCCGATCTTCATCCTGTCATCTCCCTCACCATAATCTTCCGGCCAGCATCGTGAACCGGATCAGCGTCAGCTCATTACCCTCTTCAATCTCCAGTGGTTCATCCAGCGCGGCGCATTCCTCTTCCTGTACGAACACCTTGTACAATCCGTCTTCGTAAGCAAGCAGTGCCGCAGCCGTAGCCTGCTCTATTTCAGGCTTCGTCTCACCGTACACCGTGCCGAACCCGACCTTGCCGTTATCGCCCTGCTCCGCAATTTCAGTTGCAGTCAAGTAGGGGATCAGTTCCCCCCGCTCCTGCCGCTCCAGCATAGCCTGCACCTGCCCGGCCACAATCTCCGTGATCAGCGCGCGAAGCGTTTGCGGACGGTCAGCAAGCAGCAGCTCCTTGCGCTCAAGCACCGGCCTGCGTTTGCCCAGGCTTTTGACGGTTACATACAGCTTCATGGCCTTCCCTCCTTACCTCAATAGATCCATTCGACAGATTATCTAGTTCATTACCCAATTTTGCAGAAATCAACCCGTTCCCCCGGACGAAAATTCAAATTTGTGCGGATACAGGGCATCCGGTATCTGTACAGCTCTTTTTTTGCTAAAATAGAAGGGTCGGCGCATTTCCGTGCAATCTTGGCGCCAGTCACTGAAACGGAGGCATTACCTGTGGATTATATTATTCTGGACATCGAATTCAACGGCCGCAAATTTGCCAGCGAGCATCCTATGGAGGTCATTGAGATCGGAGCGGTCCGGTTAGACGCTTCTTTGCAGGTTAAGGATGAATTCTCAGCCTTGATCAAGCCCATATACTTCTCCACCCTGAATTCATTCATCAAGAAAAAAACCGGCATCCCCCAGGAGGATATCGACGTCGCCAGCCGGTTCCCGAAGGTGATTACTGCCTTCAGAGCGTGGCTCGACCAGAGTGCTGACGGCGTGCTGCTCTTAACCTGGGGCGGCGAGGATATGAAACGGATTATCCAGGATGTGCGGATGCACAAGATGGATGATGCCTACTGGATGGAGGCCACCTACTTCGATCTGCTCAAGGGCGTCCTGCGCGCCCGCGGCCTCAGTAACGACATCAGCGTCGAAGGGGCTATGGCCCTCCTCGGCCTGGAGCCTTCCGGCTCCGCCCACCGCGCGCTGGACGATGCCAAGATGACGGCGGAGATCTTCCGCGCAGTCTTCAGCGAGCTGGACTTTGCGCGGTCGCAGCATTATGTCGATACCTTCTCGAACGCCAGGGAGCGTAAGACGGTTAAGATCGCTATCAAAGCGATGACTGCCCAGAAAATCGTCCCCACCTGGGAACTGGTCGCCGAGCATTACTTCCCTGCGGAGGATGCCCTGGCGGACCCCCGGAAGCTGGCAGAGCTTAAGGCGTATTTCGCCGCCCAGCTTGGCAAGAAATAACCCCATACCCGCTCGCAACAGCGGCAATCTCCCAAGGCATAGCCGGGGCGGTTGCCGCTGTTTGCTTTTCCAGTCGCTTTTTTCAGTCGCCCCGGTTACCCGCCCCGCAGTCTGGTTATTCTACCAAATAAGAGTTGACCTTGCCGTTACGTCAAAGTGTACAGTTAGATCTGTAAGCGGCCGCTTACCCGGCGGGAACGCCTTGAACCCGTTCTCTGCTGTATACGCCAAGATAGATTGGAGGCAGATTAGACCATGGAATATACGGTGCAAAAGCTGGGGACACTTGCGGGGATCAGTGCACGGACCCTGCGGTATTACGATGAATTCGGCATTCTGAAGCCGGCCAGAATCAGCTCCTCAGGATACCGGATCTACGGCCAGGCCGAGGTAGACCTGCTGCAGCAGATTCTGTTCTATCGGGAGCTGGGCCTCGGCCTTACGGCGATAAGAGATATTATCCATTCGCCCTCCTTCGACGGCGCCCGCGCCCTGCGTGAGCACCATGACCAGCTGCTTCAGCGGAGACAGCAGCTGGACCGGCTCATCGCGAACGTCGAGCAGACCATTGCACACACAGAAGGGAGAACTACAATGAGTAATCAGGAGAAATTCGCCGGCTTCAAGCAGAAGCTGATCGCAGATAACGAAGAGAAATACGGGCAGGAGATCCGGGAGAAATACGGCGCGGAAGCTGTGGAGCAGTCGAACCGCAAGCTGAGCCATATGACGGAGGAGCAGTACGCTGCCCTTCAACAGCTTGAGGCTGACATGTTCGCGTCCCTGGAGCAGGCGATGGAGGATGGCGATTCGGCCAGCGAGCTGGCGCAGAAGGCCGCTGACCTGCACCGTCAGTGGCTAAGCTTCTACTGGGATACGTACACCAAGGAAGCCCATGCCGGTGTGGCCCAGATGTATGTGGAGGATGAGCGATTCACCGCTTATTACGACCAGCGCCGCCCGGGCATGGCCGCGTTCCTGCGGGATGCTGTCCACGTGTATACGGGAGCGAAGCAGCAGACGTAATCGTTTGGCATAGCAAAGAGGCAGCCGGATTAACGGCTGCCTCTCTTTTATCCTGCTGGAGCGCTCTTCTGGCTCAATCATCATCCTCGTCGGAATCGGTATCGGTGTATACAACCTTGGCAGTATACGCATCGACACCTACTTCTGTCTTGACCTGCCCGTTCCTGATTTCAACCTCATAGACAGCGCCCCCGTGATCCCGGTCCAGATCAATCTCGGTGACCGTCCCCTTCACAGCAGCTTGAGCCACCTCAGCCGCCTTGCCTGCGGTAATCAGCTTCCCGCCTGAGGCCGGAGCTGCCTTATGAGAGTCATCATCATCTGCATCCTTGCGCACGCTGATCACTTTTCCCGAATAGGCATCTACCCGGACATCTATCTCCTGCTTGGTCTGCTGAATTTCGATATCGTAAAACGTGCCGCTGGCCTTCTTCTCCAGATCGATGCTCTCCACCTGTCCCGGAGCTGCCTTCAAGGCAATCTGCTCAGCTCGGCTTACACTGATCAACGTTTGACTCTGGCTCTTCACGGATGCAGCTGCTTCTGCCGTACTCCCCTTCAGCTCCCCTATACCATAAGCGCCGCCGAGAATAAGTGCTGCCGCCGTGATACTGCTCCATATCTTTGTCTTCAATGTTAACGCCTCCTAAGTTCATTCTTCGCTGCTTCATGTAGTAACTATAACGCTACAATCTGAGAGAACAGCGGGAGAAACATTAGAATTCGCTGAGAAAACAAATAAACAGAACACTAGGAATCCTCTCCATCCGGCTCTTCCCAGGTCACAGACATAATATGGCCCGAGATTGCGTTGACCTGGACTACGGCCTCCCGTCCGTCTGAAGTATGAATCTCCACCAGATAATAAGCGCCCGCCGCATCGATTCCCGTATCCACATCATCCAGCTCCCCCGGTACCTCAAGCAGAGCCAGCCTGACAGCCTCTGCTTCGGAGACTACGCTCTGCGCCGCCGGAGAAGGTACTGGTGACGGGGTAACGGCAGCTCCGCCAGATGGAGCTGGAGTAGCGGCAGGCGTAGGCAGCACCGCCGGTTCGTCCGTGCGCTTCAGCAGCACGATGGAGAGAATCTCGCCGGTAACTCCGTCCAGCTTCAGCTCATACCGTCCCTGCTCCGTCTGAAGCTCTGCCACATAAGCTCCTGCTTGCAGCTTCAGATTGTCTACCTTGCCGGGATATTCGCTCAGCACAGCCATCGTAGCCTGATCTCTGGATAACAGCGGCTCCGAATCCTTCCTGAACATCCAGAAGGCACCCCAAGCCAGCAGCAGCAAGACAACCATACCTATGACTGCCTTGTACATCTTGCTCTTGTTCGTTGGTTTCTGCTTCATTGTCCACCTCCCCTGCGGTCCGCAGCCATGCGGATTGTCACCGAGGTTCCCAGACCTACCGTACTATCTATGGACAGCTCTGCTCCAATCGCCCCCGCGATCTCTGCGGCAAGCGACAGTCCCAGGCCTGCCCCTCCGTTCTCACGGGTTCTCGCCTCATCCACTCTATAAAAACGGTCGAATATCTTCGGCAGCTCCTCCGGCGCAATTCCAATGCCGCGGTCGGTAATCACAATCATCCGTTCCTGCCCGGAAGCCTCAATACGCACAGTTATCTGCTCATCGCTGTATTTGCGGGCATTGTCCAGGAAGATGAACAGCAGCTGCCGGAGCTTCGCTTCATCGCTGTAGCCCTCCGCCGGCCCCTTGACCTGAACTACGACCTCTCTCCCGTAAGCATTATGAAAAGCCTTCGCCGAAGAACGGGCCAGCTCCTCCAGATCCATCAGCTTCAGCTCCAGCTCCCACTGCTCCGGGTGCTTCGCCAGCAGCAGCAGCTGCTCCGTCATTTCCTTCATCCGCACAGCTTCGGAATGAATGGCCTCAACCGATTCCTCGAACAGCTCCGGGTGCTCCCGCCCTCTGCGCTTCAGCAGACTGGCATAACTCTCAATCACCGTCAGCGGTGTGCGCAGCTCATGAGAGGCATCCGACACAAATTTCTCCTGCTTCACATAATTACTCTCCAAGAGGCCTATCATTTCGTTGAAGGTATGCCCCATCTCCACCAGCTCATCCTTCGAGTGTGCTTCCAGCGGAAGCCTGCGGAATTTCCCGCTGCGCTGAATCTCCCGCATGGTCGCCGTCATTTGGACGATGGGCCGCATAATCAAGCCCGACAACAGGCGGCTGGAGAGCAGCAGCGGAAGCAGCGCAGCAAGCGTAGCCCCGGCCAGGACCATCCGCAGCACCCGCAACGTATCCATCGTGCTTTCCAGGCTTTTGGTCATCTGGAGATTCAGGACGTTCCCGTCTGTCCAGATGACCGGAACGCTCACGAACGCATACAAGCGTCCGTCCACCCGGACCCGCTCCACCTGCTTCGCGGAATAGTAGACCGGCTTCATCCGGCTGATCTCCTGCCCGGAGGCTGAGGTAACCGGTGCCGGTCCGCTTCCGTCTGCACTAAGCAGCCGCAGCATTCCCTCCACCGGTACATAAGCCCGGAGCAGCTCCGGTGCCGTTACCCCGTCTCCCGCTTTTCTCATCGCGTCAGCGATTCTGGCCGTCTCGGCAGTTGCCTGCCCAAGCTGGCTGTCTAATGACATCCGGCTGAACACGGCGTAAATGAACAGATTCATGAGGATAAGCAGCACGGCGAACAGCACGCTGGAATACAGATGAATGGTGCTCCGCAGCTTCATGGGGTATCCTTCAGCACATAACCAACGCCCCGCACGGTATGAATCAATTCAGGCTCGTGGTCCAGCGTAATTTTTTTGCGGACATAGCGGACATAGACATCCACAATATTCGTATCGCCGTAATAATCGTACCCCCAGACGGCAGCCATGATCTGTTCCCTGTTCAGCACCTGGCGCTTATTCTTCAGCAGGTAGACCAGCAGGTCGAACTCCCGGGGAGTCAGCTCGATGCTCCGGCCTGCCCGCTTCACCTCCCGCGTAGCCTCGTTCAGCTCCAGATCAGCTGCCAGCAGCAGGTTGACGGCTTCGTCTCTCCTCCGCCCCGAGGCCAGCCGCAGCGCAGCACGGACACGCGCCAGCAGCTCCTCAATTTGAAACGGCTTCGTAATATAATCATTGGCCCCAAGGTCCAGGCCCGACACTTTATCCTCTACCGAGCTTTTGGCTGTAAGCAGCAGAACCGGCGTATCGGGATCTCCCGACCGGATTCGCCGCAGCAGCTCTATACCGCTGAATCCAGGCAGCATCACATCCAGCAATAACAAATCGGGCTGCTGCTCCTGGTACATCTCCAGTCCCTGATGGCCGCTTCCGGCAATGGACACACGGTATCCCTCGCATTCCAGCTCAATCTGCAGCAGACGGGCAATTCTCACCTCATCCTCCACAACCAGGATCAATTCTGTCATCGGCGCTCCGCCCCTTCTACTTGGTTGCCTCCATTGTAGGGCATGGAGAGCTACAGTTTCAAACTCCGTCCGCCACTTGCAATACTCTCCATGTATGCAAAAGGGTGCTTCCACCGTTTCACCGGCCGGAAGCACCCCTCTATCCCCATTCCTGCTGCGCCTGAACCGGCAGCCGCTACAAGCTGCGGTGCAGCAGCGTAAGCACACCGCGCAGCTCGGCAACTGCCACCTGCCCCGGTGCCGAAGGCTTATGCGCCGCACCGAAGGTCAGCGCCGAGCCGAAGATCTCCCCGGCCAACCGGCTAATCACGCCTTCCCCCGCCATCGACATCGTAATGATCGGACGGTCCGCATACTGCTCCTGCATCCGGTTCGTCGCCGCCAGCAGGGTCAGCACATCGGCTGGACCTTGCGGCATTACGGCAATCTTCGGCAGATCGCCGCCCAGCTCCTGCGCCCGGCGCAGCCGGGAGACAATCTCCTCCTCGGACGGCGTCCCGTCGAAGTCATGATTCGAGAGAATCACGAACACCGCCTGCCCATGCGCTGCGGCAATCAGCTTGCGGACCTCCGCCTCCTCCTGGAACAGCTCCACATCCACAATATCCACCAGCCCGCTCTCTACCGCTGCCTGGATCAGCCGGAAGTAATAGGCTGAGGAGATCTCCTTCTCCCCGCCCTCCCTGGCGCTGCGGAAGGTGAAGATCAGCGGAATCTCCGGCAGCAGGCGCTGAATGTCCTCCAGCACCTGGGTCACGGCATTAATATCTTCCACCTCCGTGAAGAAATCACTGCGCCACTCCACCACATCCGGCGCCAGTGCGATTAGCGCCTCAGCTTCTGCACGCAGCTCCGTCCGCGTCGTTCCGACCAGCGGAACACAGATTTTGGGCATCCCTTCTCCGAGGGTTATATTCTTAACAGTTACTGTACCGCTCAAACGTGTCAGCTCCTTAGCGGACCCGGAGTCTCAGAGCTTCCTCTGACGCTCCCCGCTTAATTTGTCTATAAGCATCTGCTTCCTCTATCACACACCGAATCTACTGGCCACTACAGGTCTTACGGCTCCGCATCAGCAGCTGAACTCAGGAACTGCTCTACCTCTTCCAGTCTGGGCAGAGAAGCAATCGCCCCCGTCTTGCCAACCGCCAGCGCACCGACAGCATTGGCGAAGCGGACCGCTTCGTCCAGCGTCCTGCCGCAGGTCAGCTGCCAGGCCAGCGCCCCGTTGAAGGAATCTCCGGCTGCTACTGTATCTACCGCCTGCACCGGGAACCCCTGGATATGCCGGCTTCCGGCAGCATCCACGACTAACGCCCCCTTGGAGCCCAGCGTTACAATGACGTGCCGGACCCCTTTTGACAGCATCATCCGGGCCGCACGCTCTGCATCCTCCACACTCTCCACAGAGATTCCGGCCAGAATCCCCGCCTCTGTCTCATTCGGAGTCAGGTAGGTCACATGGTGCAGCAGCTCATCGCTCAGCGGCTGGGCCGGAGCCGGATTAAGAATCACCGGAATCCCGTGCCGGGACGCCATCGCTGCCGCAGCCTCGCACATCGCCAGATCCGTCTCCAATTGCATCACTACGATCCCGGCCCCGCTAATCACTGTCTCAAGCGCTTCAATATCCTCCGGTTTCATCTCCACATTCGCACCAGGCACTACGATGATCCGGTTCTCCCCGGACCCGTCCACCACAATGGAAGCAACCCCTGTAGCCTGGGATTCACTCTGTGAGATATACGCAGTATGCACCCGCTCCTGCTCCATAATCTCCAGCAGCCCGCTGCCAAAGGCGTCCTTCCCCACTCTGCCGATCATCGTCACATCCGCGCCCAGTCTGGCCGCCGCAACGGCCTGATTCGCCCCTTTTCCGCCTGGAGACAGAGCAAATCCCTGACCGAACAGGGTCTCCCCGGCCTCCGGCGCACGCTCTGCCCGCACGACCATATCCATATTCAGACTTCCAATTACGACTATACTCAATCCTTTACACCACCACTTGGTTTATTGTTTGATTTAGGGTTTAGCTTATGATTTAGATGAACCTTGTACATTTATTCTCCCCTTATCTTATGGCCTTCCGGCAGGTTAATCAAATTTTATTTATCGGCTCCGCAGGCGGCCAGCCGTCACCGAAACTTCGCTGTGCTTTTTAAGGATAATTATGCTAGAATGATGGTGCAATCGCTTCCAGATCCTGCCTTGCCTTATTGAGCAAACGTTTGCATCTTAGATACAGCCTGCAGCAATTCTTATTCGCAGTACCATCTAAATCGCATTTAGGAGGCTTATCAAGTGAGCGACAACCACTTACCGTCAGTAGCTTATTTCAGCATGGAGTACGGACTGCATTCCGACTTCAAAATGTACGCCGGAGGCCTGGGCATCTTGGCCGGAGATTACATCAAGGGCGCGCAGGATATCGGGGCACCCATTATCCCCATCGGACTCAAATGGAAACAGGGCTACACGGACCAGAAGATTGATGCGGACGGCACCCCCTACGACTCTTACCACAATTATGTGTACGACTTCCTGGAAGATACGGGCGTCAAGGTCACGGTAAAAGTCAGAAAGACCGATGTCGTCTGCAAAGTGTGGAGAACCGACCGGTTCGGCAACCGTCCGCTCTATTTGCTCGACACCGATATCCCGGAGAACAGCGATGCCTGGATTACCGGCCAGCTCTACGGCTGGTTCGGGGAAGAGCGGATTGCCCAGGAGATTGTTCTGGGCATCGGCGGCGTCAAGGCCATGCGCGCCCTGGGCATTAAGATCGATGTCTATCATTTCAACGAAGGGCATGCGGCGCTTGCTGCGATTGAACTGATCAGGGAGAAGATGTCCGGCGGCAGTACCTTTGAAGAAGCCTGGAAGGCTACACGGGAAGAGGTTGTGTTCACTACACATACACCGATTAAGGAAGGCAACGAGACCCATCCGCTGGACCGGCTGGAATACATGGGGGCCTTTAATGGCTTAACCCGGGCGCAGATGGAGCGGATTGGCGGAGAACCCTTCAACATGACCGTTGCCGGCCTGCGGCTGTCGCGGATCTCGAATGCGGTTGCCCAGCTTCATGCCGAGACCGCGAACACCATGTGGAAGGAAGTCGCCGGCCGGTCTGCCATCATCGGCATCACCAATGCGATTCACACCCCTACCTGGGTAGATGAGCGGGTGACCCGCGCTTTTGAAGAGGGCGGCGACCTGTGGGCCGTGCACAAGGAGATCAAGCAGGAGCTGATCGGCTTCATCGAGGAACGCTCCGGCATCGCCCTGAATGCCGACCAGCTGCTGATCGGGTTCTCCCGGCGCGCCGCGCCCTACAAGCGCAGTGACCTGATTTTCTCCCAGCCGGACATTATAGAGCCGTACCTGGAGAGCGGCAAGATCCAGATTGTCTTCTCCGGCAAGGCGCACCCGCTGGACGACAACGGCAAGCGGATCGTCAGCAACCTTGTAGCTATGATGCGCAAATATCCGAAGAGCGTAGTCTTCCTGGAAAACTACGATATGACCATCGGAGCCCAACTGACCCGCGGCTCTGACATTTGGCTGAACAATCCGCGCAGACCGCTCGAAGCCAGCGGAACCTCCGGGATGAAGGCCGCCATGAACGGCGTCCTGAACTGCTCCATCCTGGACGGCTGGTGGCCGGAGGCCTGCATTGACGGCGAGAACGGCTGGCAGATCGGCGACGGCTTCGAGACCACCGACTTTGCGGTGCTTGACCAGCATGACAGCGATGCACTGTACGAGACCCTTCTGAACCGCGTCCTCCCGGTCTTCTATGAGGATCAGGCCAAGTGGGTGCAGATGATGCACCGCAGCATCGAGACCACCCGCATCGAATTCGCCACCAAGCGTATGCTGGATGAATACTATAACCGGATGTATATCACAAGCTAACTCGTATTAGTTTGGTATCATCAGCTAACTTGCAGGTCTTCTTGCTTCCGTCACCTTCGTCTCCTTACTGCTCCGCATTTGTTCACGAATGCCTCCTCCTGTCCGCTGCTGCGGGCGGGAGTTTTTTGTTGCAATAGTATCATCAACCATCCTTCTTCTACATAAGCTTAATTATAATAATTATAAAAAAGGATTGATTTTATTTAAATTATTGCTATTATAGAACTTATACTTAATCTAAAATCAAATCCTATACGAGGTGATTGTGTTCATGACCACAAACAATAACAACAAGCTAACGACTAGCTGGGGCGCCCCCGTAGGCGACAACCAGAATTCAATGACCGCCGGTGCCCGCGGCCCCGTGCTGCTGCAGGACGTCCACTTACTGGAAAAGCTGGCCCACTTCAACCGTGAGCGTGTTCCCGAGCGGGTCGTTCATGCCAAAGGTGCCGGTGCCCATGGTTATTTTGAAGTCACCAATGATCTCTCCCAATATACGAAGGCTGCCTTCTTGTCCGGAGTCGGCAAACGCACCCCGATGTTCATCCGTTTCTCTACCGTAGCCGGGGAACTGGGTTCATCCGATACCGTGCGTGATCCGCGCGGCTTTGCTGTGAAATTCTACACCGAGGAAGGTAACTATGACCTGGTCGGCAATAACACACCTGTCTTTTTCATCCGTGACGCCATTAAATTCCCGGACTTTATCCATACCCAGAAGCGTCATCCGCAGACCCATCTGAAGAACCCAAATGCGGTCTGGGACTTCTGGTCCCTCTCCCCCGAGTCTCTGCACCAGGTGACGATTCTGATGTCTGACCGCGGCATTCCGGCTACTCTCCGCCATATGCATGGCTTCGGCAGCCATACGTTCAAGTGGGTGAATGCCGAAGGCGCAGCCGTCTGGGTGAAATACCACTTCAAGACAGAGCAGGGCGTCAAGAATCTCGATGTTAAACTGGCAGCACAGCTAGCCGGGGAGAACCCGGATTATCATACAGCCGATTTGTTCAACGCCATTGATTCCGGGGACTTCCCGGCCTGGAGGCTGCATGTGCAGATTATGCCTGTGGAGGATGCCGACACCTACCGCTTCGATCCGTTTGATGTAACCAAGGTGTGGTCACAGAAGGATTATCCGCTGATTGAGGTTGGCCGCATGGTGCTGGACCGCAATCCTGAGAATTACTTCGCCGAAGTGGAGCAGGCCACCTTTTCCCCCGGCTCATTCGTTCCAGGCATAGAGGCTTCTCCGGATAAAATGCTTCAGGGCCGCCTGTTCGCATACGGGGATGCCCACCGCTACCGGGTAGGTGCGAACCATAACCACCTGCCGATTAACCGGCCGGTCGCCGAGGTCAACAATAATCAGCGCGACGGCGCGATGAATGCTACGAATAACGGGGGAGGCTCCGTCTATTACGAGCCCAACAGCTCCGGCGGGGCAACCGAGTCAGCGCAGCATAAAGCGGCTGCTTTTGAAGTCTCCGGCCAGGCGGACAGCGTGTCTTATGACCATGACGACCACTACACCCAGCCGGGTGACCTGTACCGTCTGCTCAGCGAAGAGGAGCGGGCCCGGCTCGTAAGCAATATTGTAGGTGCCATGACTCCAGTAGAGTCTGAGGAGATCAAGCTCCGCCAGATTGGCCACTTCTACAAAGCCGATCCGGAGTTTGGCCGGCGAATTGCAGAAGGACTGGGATTAGCAGTAACAGAGTAACCCCTATCCACAGCAAAAAAGGGATAAGCATCGTCGCTTACCCCTTTTTTGCATGATATGCAGCTTATATTTCCAGATTCATGAGACAGAGAGATAATAGACTAGTGGCCTGCTCCGTGATTGTTAATAGAAATATTGCCGGAGGATGCGGATAAGTGACCGCCTGCGCTTGCCGTTGTAACCACTACGCTTGCGCTAATCAACAATACGGCTGTTAATAACGAGATCGCCTTTTTCATCTTTTAAAAACTCCCTCTCTAAGATATTTTTCATTATATTTTGATAAGATTCTTGTTGTTCTGCGGTCGCATGGCTTCGGATATGTTCATAAAACGACACGATCTTCCTAAAGCCTGTCCCGTCATAAAGTTTACTACTTATTACCAAAATATAGAGAGTCAAATTAATTGCATCATGAATTTTCTCCCTTTTATACAAATAAATTGCACTAAGATGCATGTAGTCTATGTAGTATCGGATATCTTCCTGTTTCTCTCTGCAGCTTAGTTCCTGTAGCGGCTCATTGAATTCATCCAGTACCCAGTCGATAGAAAAGTTGTACTTAATGGCAGATTCCAGCACAGTAATCAGGCAGGCAAGCAGCTCTTCCTGGTCCCCTGTGCGAATGAATTCAACATAATCAGGGAGAACTTCTACCTTCCCTTCCAGCAGATCAATGACGAAGGTGTTGGCTATCGCAATGTTCCTGTAGTATTCCACTTCTGCGGCAGCTTCCTGATCCTCATCCGTGATCCAGCTCAAATCCGAATACAAGCCTATACACTTTCTTGATTCAGCGAGGTTACCGAGCTTTTGATAGGCAATCCCCTTCATGCACGCACTGTAACCGAGATAATACACTATATTTTTTTTCAAATAATACTTCTTTGCACCCTGTTGATGGGAGCCGTAGGTTAGAACTGCAAGTTCAAAGAGCTTGTCTGAAATCTCGAGAATTGCCGCCCAGTTCTCCCATGAGAACGAGACCTTAAGCATATCTGTCAAAGAGTCTTCATTCATCCCATCCAGTTCCAGCAATTTCTATCTTGCCTCCTATCATTCCATTATATTCCAATAATAACCTGCTTCACCGCTCCGGTCAATTCATTCCAGACATATATATCGCTAAAAACCTCTTTATTCTCCAGTTGAGCTATTCAATCTAACCTTTTCGACATTTTTATTCCATATTATGTAATATTGTAGTCTGCGGCTACTGCTGATACACATCCAGCCACTGCTCCAGCCGCTCCTTCAAGCGCTCCCTGGCCGACACCGGCTCCAGAATCTCCGCATTCGGGCCATACTGTAGAATCCACTTGATGAACTCCTTCTCATTATTAACCGTGACTTCAAAGAGCAGCGTTCCATCGCCTTCTTCGCTCATCCGCGGCTGTACGAACAGCTCCTCTTCCTTAATGTAACGTGCCACCTCCGGATCGAACCGTACCTTGAACGTGACATTCCGGGTCCCCCGGTTGATCGACCAAGTATTTTTCAGATACTGCTTAATATTGAAATTCCCTTTATCAAAAGTGGACGCCGTCATCTCCACCTGCTCAAACCGGCTGATCCGGAACGTGCGGATTGCGCCTTTCAGATGGCAATAGCCAATGAGATAAAAGCGCTGATCCCGCGGGATCAGGTAATACGGGTCAATCTCCCGCGCCGTAGTGACATTGCTTGATTGCGAGTGGTATACCGTACGGATACTGCGCTGCTCCAGGATTGCTCCAATAAGCGGCTGCAGGAAGTTCCTGCTCTCCTTGCGGTAGGCCGGGGTGCCCATTTGAATAATATCCGCGATATTCTCCAGCAGGCCATTTTGCCGCGATTTCTCCTTCTGATGAGTACCCATCACCTTGTCATACGCAGAATGAAACCCCGGTGGAATTCTATCCTGGTTCAGCACCGAAGGCAGCAAAGAGAACGCCAGCGACTCCTGCTCCGAGAAATCCAGCGGATACAAAAAGAATTTCCCCATGAACCGGTAGCCCGTACCTCTTCCTTCATTCGTAACCGGTGCAAAGTGGCTGATCACCTCAAGATCCCTGTAGATCGTTCTAATATTCACCTCGCACCTAAAGGCCAAGTCTGCTGCGGTAATCCCCGGGTTCGACTGAATGGCGTTAATGATTCTGAAAATCCGTATTACTTTTTCTGTCATAACAAATGCTCCTCAGCTTCCAAGTAAGTGTTGCCTATGATCCAATAGTCCAATAGTTATACTATATCAGTTCTATAGAAACATAACGCCCTTCAATACTATTGCAATCCCGGCCCTTACAACAAAATCCCCCAGCGGGTAAACGATATTGGTACCTCTATACCACGCTTACAGGGAGCACACTTTTCTCCATCAACCTGCCTTCTCACCATCTCTCTGCCTTCTGGCGGCCGCTTAACAGCTACAGCCCTTAGCGCTCTGGCACATTGATACCTCTGAATTCTATTGTGATCGGTTTTTCGTATAGCATCCGTCCCATATAGCTCCTCAGCAGCGAATGTATTCGGTTGGTCGCACACATCCGCCTCCATATAACTCTTCAGCAGCGAATGTATTCGGTTGGTCACACGCGTTCTGAAGTATTTTTCCTTTCATGGTGGCACTCCTGTCCCTGCCTCTTGTCAATTCTAAGCGTTCTCTCTCACCGCCCGCTTGATCGGAGCCGAATTGTTGCACATCTTACAGGATTTCTCTAGAAATGTTACGGGCTACGGTACATTGTTGAATCATTTGCAGGAATTCCGGTGTTTAGTACAAATTAGCGCTGGCAATGTTGTATTTCATGCAGGATTTCTGAATCCGGCGCTTCTATTGAGCAGTATTCCTGCACTTCTTGCAGGATTTCTCTAAATGTTACGGCCTGCGGAGCGTAGAGCCCATTTCTCATTGGAGCAGCATCAATTGTATTCGGATTTCCGCACACATTTCCTAAATAAAGGACAAGACAAAATCATCCTAACGGATGAATAAAATTACCTTTGCGCGAACACAATGTATGCTGTTTTCCACATACATTTGGTCCGTATGCTGCTATGCCTGCCCATTGTATTCAGTTTAAGCATACCTTTAGCCTTCAGTCACATTCAGCATCGAAGTCATTCTACGAATCCTTCCAAGAACTCTCATCTACAAATTTACACACACCTTTTCCACAGCAGCAGGAAACTATAGTTTCCTAATACAACAAAAAAGTCCGTCTTCCCCATAGGGCTGACGGACACAGATGATACAAATATAAGCGGGTGATGGGAATCGAACCCACGCTATCAGCTTGGAAGGCTGAAGTTCTACCATTGAACTACACCCGCATAGGTGAAATGAAATATCGGGATGACACGATTTGAACATGCGACCCCCTGGTCCCAAACCAGGTGCTCTACCAAGCTGAGCTACATCCCGTTAATAAAAATGGCGCGCCCTGAGAGATTCGAACTCCCGGCCTTTTGATTCGTAGTCAAACGCTCTATCCAGCTGAGCTAAGGGCGCAAAATCTATATGGAGCGGACGACGGGAATCGAACCCGCGACCCTCGCCTTGGCAAGGCGATGCTCTACCGCTGAGCCACGTCCGCAAAAACATGGTGCGCGTGAAGGGACTTGAACCCCCACGTCGTGAAACGCCAGATCCTAAGTCTGGTGCGTCTGCCATTCCGCCACACGCGCACACGTTACAAGAAAATGGTGAGCCATGAAGGACTCGAACCTTCGACACCCTGATTAAAAGTCAGGTGCTCTACCAACTGAGCTAATGGCTCTCATAAGAGAAACAATCCGAAAAAGATGGCTGGGGATATAGGAATCGAACCTATGAATGACGGAGTCAAAGTCCGTTGCCTTACCGCTTGGCTAATCCCCAATATTATAATTAGCAAAGTACTACGGAATCGGATGGATACTCTATACTTCGAGATATAGGATGCTCAATCCCTTAAGTCTTAATACCATTTAAAATGGCGGAACCGACGGGATTCGAACCCGCGATCTCCTGCGTGACAGGCAGGCATGTTAGGCCAACTACACCACGGTTCCAGATTTAGCGTTTGGGGCCCCCCGGAAAGTATTCGGAATATGCTATAGAGCACATCTTCACTTTGTGGGGAACAATTGCGGGGGCAGGATTTGAACCTGCGGCCTTCGGGTTATGAGCCCGACGAGCTACCGGGCTGCTCCACCCCGCGTCATTGTACAAAATCTATTCGGTTAAGATAGATGGTGGAGGCTGAGGGGTTCGAACCCCCGACCCTCTGCTTGTAAGGCAGATGCTCTCCCAGCTGAGCTAAGCCTCCATATATGACTCGTATGGGATACTCTTCACTCCGTTACGAGATTGCGAAGTATTCCTTACGATGCCTAAGCTTCAACGAACCCAGGGAATTCTCATCCCATCATTCAAAGAAAATAGTGGTGACTCGTATGGGATTCGAACCCATGTTACCTCCGTGAAAGGGAGGTGTCTTAACCCCTTGACCAACGAGCCATGCTGTATGAAAAGTATTGCTACGGAGAGAGGGATACTCTTCACTTCGTTACGAGATTGCGATGTAGTGCTAACGAAGCTTATGCTCCAACGAACCACGGAGGGTTCTCATCCCTTTGCAGGGAGGTAACGCTACGGAGAGAGAGGGATTCGAACCCTCGAGACGCTTGTGGCGCCTACACGATTTCCAATCGTGCTCCTTCGGCCAAACTCGGACACCTCTCCATATGGCTCCCCGAACAGGACTCGAACCTGTGACAACTCGATTAACAGTCGAGTGCTCTACCAACTGAGCTATCAGGGAATATGTAACCAATTAGGGCAAAAAAAATACCACAGTGTGTGTGGATGGTCCGCTTGGCGGCGTCCTACTCTCCCAGGACCCTTCGGTCCAAGTACCATCGGCGCTGGAGGGCTTAACGGTCGTGTTCGGGATGGGTACGTGTGGAACCCCTCCGCTATCGCCACCAAACGGGCATTTACAGCGTAAATGCTTCAGGAATTTGATTCCTGAAAACTGAATCCGAAACGAATCTGCGTGATAGAAATTTTGGATAAGCCCTCGACCGATTAGTATTGGTCAGCTCCATGCATTGCTGCACTTCCACCTCCAACCTATCTACCTCGTCGTCTTCAAGGGGTCTTACATACTGGGAAATCTCATCTTGAGGGGGGCTTCACGCTTAGATGCTTTCAGCGCTTATCCCGTCCGTACGTAGCTACTCAGCCATGCTCCTGGCGGAACAACTGATGCACCAGCGGTACGTCCATCCCGGTCCTCTCGTACTAAGGACAGCTCCTCTCAAATTTCCTGCGCCCACGACAGATAGGGACCGAACTGTCTCACGACGTTCTGAACCCAGCTCGCGTACCGCTTTAATGGGCGAACAGCCCAACCCTTGGGACCTACTTCAGCCCCAGGATGCGATGAGCCGACATCGAGGTGCCAAACCTCCCCGTCGATGTGGACTCTTGGGGGAGATAAGCCTGTTATCCCCAGGGTAGCTTTTATCCGTTGAGCGATGGCCCTTCCATGCGGTACCACCGGATCACTAAGTCCGACTTTCGTCCCTGCTCGACTTGTAGGTCTCGCAGTCAAGCTCCCTTATGCCTTTGCACTCTGCGAATGATTTCCAACCATTCTGAGGGAACCTTTGAACGCCTCCGTTACTCTTTAGGAGGCGACCGCCCCAGTCAAACTGCCCGCCTGACACGGTCCCCGTACCCGATAAGGGCACTAGGTTAGAACCTAGATACGATCAGGGTGGTATCCCAACGGCGCCTCCGCAGAAGCTTGCGCTCCTGCCTCCACGGCTCCCACCTATCCTGTACAGATCGTACCCAAATTCAATATCAAGCTGCAGTAAAGCTCCATGGGGTCTTTCCGTCTTGTCGCGGGTAACCTGCATCTTCACAGGTATTAAAATTTCACCGGATCTCTCGTTGAGACAGCGCCCAAGTCGTTACGCCATTCGTGCGGGTCAGAATTTACCTGACAAGGAATTTCGCTACCTTAGGACCGTTATAGTTACGGCCGCCGTTTACTGGGGCTTCGGTTCACAGCTTCGGATTGCTCCTAACCGCTCCCCTTAACCTTCCAGCACCGGGCAGGCGTCAGCCCGTATACTTCGCCTTACGGCTTCGCACAGACCTGTGTTTTTGCTAAACAGTCGCTTGGGCCTTTTCACTGCGGCCCCCTCGGGCTATTCACCCTACCGAGGCACCCCTTCTCCCGAAGTTACGGGGTCATTTTGCCGAGTTCCTTAACGAGAGTTCTTCCGCGCGCCTTAGAATTCTCTTCTCGCCTACCTGTGTCGGTTTGCGGTACGGGCACCTTCTCCTGACTAGAGGCTTTTCTTGGCAGTGTGAGATCATGACCTTCGCTACTGTAATTTTCGCTCCCCATCACAGCCCAGCCTTACGGTGTGCGGATTTGCCTACACACCAGCCTCACTGCTTAGACGGACATCCATCAGTCCGCGTCACTACCCTCCTGCGTCACCCCATCGCTCATAGCGGATTACGGTGGTACAGTAATTTCAAACTGTTGTCCTTCGACTACGCCTTTCGGCCTCGCCTTAGGTCCCGACTTACCCTGAGCGGACGAGCCTTCCTCAGGAAACCTTGGGCTTTCGGCGGATCAGATTCTCACTGATCTTTTCGTTACTCATACCGGCATTCTCACTTGTATACTCTCCAGCGCTCCTTACGGTACACCTTCAACGTATATACAACGCTCCCCTACCCCAGATACAAAGTATCTAGCCATAGCTTCGGTGGTGTGTTTAGCCCCGTTACATTTTCGGCGCAGAGTCACTCGACCAGTGAGCTATTACGCACTCTTTCAATGGTGGCTGCTTCTAAGCCAACATCCTGGTTGTCTGTGCAACTCCACATCCTTTCCCACTTAACACACACTTGGGGACCTTAGCTGATGGTCTGGGCTGTTTCCCTTTTGACAATGGATCTTAGCACTCACTGTCTGACTCCCGGCAAGAAGTAAATGGCATTCGGAGTTTGACTGAGCTTGGTAACCCTTGCGGGCCCCGCACCCAATCAGTGCTCTACCTCCACCACTCCATTCACCGAGGCTAGCCCTAAAGCTATTTCGGGGAGAACCAGCTATCTCCGAGTTCGATTGGAATTTCTCCGCTACCCCCACCTCATCCCCGCATTTTTCAACATGCGTGGGTTCGGGCCTCCAGTGCGTGTTACCGCACCTTCACCCTGGACAGGGGTAGATCACACGGTTTCGGGTCTACGTCCACATACTTAGTCGCCCTATTCAGACTCGCTTTCGCTGCGGCTCCGGCTTCTCACCTTAACCTTGCATGTTAAACGTAACTCGCCGGTTCATTCTACAAAAGGCACGCCATCACCCATAGAAAGGGCTCTGACTTTTTGTAAGCACACGGTTTCAGGTTCTATTTCACTCCCCTTCCGGGGTGCTTTTCACCTTTCCCTCACGGTACTGTTTCACTATCGGTCGCCAGGTAGTATTTAGCCTTAGCAGATGGTCCTGCTGGATTCATACGGGGTTTCACGTGCCCCGCACTACTCGGGATCCGTCTCGGAGAGAATACCATTTCGGCTACAGGGCTTTTACCTCTATCGCGGGCCTTTCCAGACCTCTTCGCCTACCATATTCCTTTGTAACTCCATGTGAGACGTCCCACAACCCCAAGAGGCAAGCCTCTTGGTTTAGGCTGTTCCGCGTTCGCTCGCCGCTACTGACGGAATCACTATTGTTTTCTCTTCCTCAGGGTACTTAGATGTTTCAGTTCCCCTGGTCTGCCTCTGCGTATCCTATGTATTCAGATACGAGTAACTGCGAATTACCACAGCTGGGTTTCCCCATTCGGACACCCCCGGATCAAAGCTTGCTTACAGCTCCCCGAGGCAGTTTCGTTGTTCGCCACGTCCTTCGTCGGCTCCTGGCGCCTAGGCATCCTCCGTGTGCTCTTAGTAGCTTAACCTCGATTTTTCCGTCAGGAAACTATCGGACAATGAATTTCTTCAACGTCTGTATTTCCATCAAGATCATCGTAGCATCGCCATTAATTCAAAACTTGTTTACACAAGTTCAGCTTAAAGGAATGTTCTAAAACGCAAATTCGTTTCGGTATCCAGTTTTCAAGGATCAAAGGTAAAGATGAGAGCTTAAACTCTCAAAACTGACCAACGAGTGAGTAACAGGCCTAAACCTGATTGGTTTGGAAGTTAAACTTCCGATTTGAATGTCTTCATTGCAGAAGACGATTCTCCATAGAAAGGAGGTGATCCAGCCGCACCTTCCGATACGGCTACCTTGTTACGACTTCACCCCAATCATCTACCCCACCTTCGGCGGCTGGCTCCCTTGCGGGTTACCCCACCGACTTCGGGTGTTGTAAACTCTCGTGGTGTGACGGGCGGTGTGTACAAGACCCGGGAACGTATTCACCGCGGCATGCTGATCCGCGATTACTAGCAATTCCGACTTCATGCAGGCGAGTTGCAGCCTGCAATCCGAACTGAGACCGGCTTTGCTGGGATTGGCTCCACCTCGCGGCTTCGCTTCCCGTTGTACCGGCCATTGTAGTACGTGTGTAGCCCAGGTCATAAGGGGCATGATGATTTGACGTCATCCCCACCTTCCTCCGGTTTGTCACCGGCAGTCACTCTAGAGTGCCCAGCTCAACCTGCTGGCAACTAAAGTCAAGGGTTGCGCTCGTTGCGGGACTTAACCCAACATCTCACGACACGAGCTGACGACAACCATGCACCACCTGTCTCAACTTTCCCCGAAGGGCACCTGATGCATCTCTGCTTCGTTAGTTGGATGTCAAGACCTGGTAAGGTTCTTCGCGTTGCTTCGAATTAAACCACATACTCCACTGCTTGTGCGGGTCCCCGTCAATTCCTTTGAGTTTCAGTCTTGCGACCGTACTCCCCAGGCGGAGTGCTTACTGTGTTAACTTCGGCACCAAGGGTATCGAAACCCCTAACACCTAGCACTCATCGTTTACGGCGTGGACTACCAGGGTATCTAATCCTGTTTGCTCCCCACGCTTTCGCGCCTCAGCGTCAGTTACAGCCCAGAAAGTCGCCTTCGCCACTGGTGTTCCTCCACATATCTACGCATTTCACCGCTACACGTGGAATTCCACTTTCCTCTTCTGTACTCAAGTCACCCAGTTTCCAGTGCGACCTCAGGTTGAGCCCAAGGTTTAAACACCAGACTTAAATAACCGCCTGCGCGCGCTTTACGCCCAATAATTCCGGACAACGCTTGCCCCCTACGTATTACCGCGGCTGCTGGCACGTAGTTAGCCGGGGCTTTCTTCTCAGGTACCGTCACTCCGGCAGCAGTTACTCTACCGGACGTTCTTCCCTGGCAACAGAGCTTTACGATCCGAAAACCTTCATCACTCACGCGGCGTTGCTCCGTCAGGCTTGCGCCCATTGCGGAAGATTCCCTACTGCTGCCTCCCGTAGGAGTCTGGGCCGTGTCTCAGTCCCAGTGTGGCCGTTCACCCTCTCAGGTCGGCTACGCATCGTCGCCTTGGTGGGCCGTTACCCCACCAACTAGCTAATGCGCCGCAGGCCCATCCCCAAGCAGCAGATTGCTCCGCCTTTCATTCTCTCCTCAGGAGAAGAAAGAAATTATCCGGTATTAGCTACCGTTTCCGGTAGTTATCCCAGGCTTGAGGGCAGGTTGCCTACGTGTTACTCACCCGTCCGCCGCTAAGTTTGAAAGGAAGCAAGCTTCCTTTCAAACTCCGCTCGACTTGCATGTATTAGGCACGCCGCCAGCGTTCGTCCTGAGCCAGGATCAAACTCTCCAAATTGGTATTTAGAAAGAGCGATTGCTCATTTTGAAACATCTGACGAGAATTTACATTCTCTAATTTTGGATCTCACCGAAGTGATCTCCAGATACTCACTCGTTGTTCAGTTTTCAAAGATCAAGCTCGTTGTCAGCGCCGCTCACCGCGTCACCAGCAACTCTTATAATATATCACATCCAACCGATCAATGCAAGCTCTTTTTTTCAACTTCTTTTTCGAGCTCGGCGTTGATGTTTCGCGGCCAGAAATAGAATATATCACGGATAGAGATTCATTACAAGCATTATTTTATAAACAACATCTCAGAATGATATTAGCCGCAAATGGACAGAATAACCGAATATCTAAACGTAAGCTATGGAAAGCCATAAGCCTGCGTTATCTAACCTTCTAGGGGGATTGTTATGGACACTCATGAATTCGTGGAGAAGTTCCAGGAGAATCAGCGTAAAGCGCTAAAGAACAGAAATCGCGGCAAAGGAACCCCAGGCGCAAGACTGGCCAACAAGCAGCATAGCTCTAACAAATAACAGTAACAAGCATGCCACAAGTGAAAATGGCTTTGCCGTCTCTTTTTTTAAAAACAAAGCAGGGATGTCTGCGCAGCCAGTTACGGCTCTGCGGACATCCCTTTTGCATTCTATTCTATAGAAGCAGTAGTAATTATTTGCTCAGTTTCGTTACACCTACAGCCACTTTCTCCATCTGTGCTTTGCTAAGTGATTTGTCAGCCGAGCTGATGGTTACAAAACGGTCTGCCAGCTTGAAGGTCAGCATTGGCGTATCCGAAGGGGTGTACCATTTCGCCTCAGTTCCATTGGAGAGCTTCACTGTAGTGCTGTCATAACCATCGGAATAGTCACGCGGCGAGACATTTACACGCATTTTATTGAACAGGAAGCTTACGCCGTCATCACCGCCCGCAACCTTCTGGAAGGCATCTCCGCTGACCATCTGTGTAGGGGCATAGGCTGTCTCAAAGCCCTCGAAGTTCGCAAACGCCTTAGCAATCTGCTCCTTCTGCGCTGCAGTGTATTGTACCGCCGTCAGCTTCACAGCTGAACCATTATCCGGCGTTGCGGCCCCTGTTCCAGTTCCAAGGATAACTTCATTCGTGGAGGCATTGAATGTCACCGGCACCTTAAGTGCATCTGCCATCGCCCGGACCGGAAGATACGTTGTATCCTTATAAGTGATTGGCGCCATTGTTTTGCCGTTGTTATCGACGGGGGTATAGGCCGCTCCGTTAACTTTGAACCCGATGCCGTGGTTAAGATAGGCGCTGATCTTCTGCATGTTCGTTCCTGCGTAGACCCCTGCTGAACCTGTAACGGCCATTCCGAATACCATAGTGGCTATGATCATTTTTTTGCTTTTCATTGAATATCGTCTCCCTTAGCCTGTGATGTTAGTGTGTTCCTTGCTATGAATTCATTAAACCATTAACTTGTTTCTAACTTGTATCCGGATTGTAAAGAAGTAATTCAAATCTTCACCCCATACACCTCTGTATACAAAATATCTCTGAATCGGCGGAACGCCTTCACCGTCACCGGCTCCGGGTAGGTCATAATCCGCAGCGGAAGATCAGCTTGTCCCGCACGCAGCGGCGGCTGCATATAGTCATAGGGATTCAGGTAAAAGCCCAGCCGCTCGTAGAATCCGATTCTTCTCTGTTCCAGCTCACCGTCCGGCGGCTCTACCTCAAGCAGCACCGGCTTGTCCGAACGCATAAGGTAGCTGCTCATCAGCTTACGGCCGATCCCTCCGCTCCGGCACCCGGGATTCACGGCAATATGCTCGATGAACCGCAGCTCGGGTAACTCCCATGCCGCCAAAAAAGCCAGTATCTCCCCCTCCGCATCCTTGCTGGTATACAGATGATAATTCGGCTGATCCAGCAAAGCCTGCTGCCCGCTGCGGGTTCTAAGCTCACTTACCGGAAAAGAGGCTTCCATGATAGCGAATATTTCATTGAATTCTGCTTCACTAATGCCTGCTTCATTAATAGATGTCTCAGTGATCATTGTATTATCGTCCATTGCAATGGCCTGCTTTCTGCCGCTTCGCTGCGTGAAGGGCTCTAATGTATGGTTCCCTTATCCGGTTAAAAATACCTCCAGGGAGTGTGTACGCATCAAGTTGTTTCAAAATAAAGACTGTCACAGAACATTCTCCGATATCACAGGGTCCGTTTAGCATCTGGTACTAGGAGAACGTGCTATACTGTAATTAACAGATACATCATTACTTATAATAGGAGAGGTTCATTTGGATAATCAACGCTGGATCGCACCTGAATTCTACAATCTCACTTCGGAGATGGAGCAGCATCCTGAAGACAAGATTGCAATTAAATGGTTACATGAAAACGGGAGCCTGGAGCAAATCACCTATGGTGCGCTCATGGCTCAGGCTAACCGTCTCGCCGGCGGACTGGCCGGTCTCGGACTTACGCAAGGCGACCGGGTCCTAGTCATGGTCCCCCGCCGCATCATCGCCTATGCGATATATCTGGCCTGCCTGAAGCTGGGACTGGCTGTTATTCCTTCGTCTGAAATGCTGCGGGCGAAGGATCTCTCATACCGGCTCCGCCACTCTGAAGCACGGGCCGTTATTGTCTGGTCTGAGGCTACCGGAGAAGTCAACAAAATCTCCGATGATCTTCCCGCACTGGACTACCGCTTGTCCGTCTCCAGCGGTGCGGCTGAGCCTGAAGAAGGCTGGATCGACCTGGAAGGTCTAATGGAAGGACAGGCTGATTCTTATCCTACGGTTGCCAGCCGCCGTGATGATATCGCCATTCTGGCCTATACCTCCGGAACCACCGGCAATCCCAAAGCAGTAGTTCACACGCATGGCTGGGGATATGCCCATCTGCGGATCACGTCCTCCCTCTGGTTCGATATCCGAGAGTCAGATACGGTCTGGGCTACAGCCGCACCGGGCTGGCAGAAGTGGATCTGGAGTCCGTTCCTGACGGTACTCGGCAACGGGGCCACCGGCTTCGTCTATAACGGAGCCTTCCATCCGGAGCGCTACCTGCAGCTGCTGCAAGATGAGAAAATCCAGGTATTATGCTGCACACCGACGGAATACCGCCTGATGGCGAAGACTGAAGGTCTGACAGACTACGATCTGTCCAATCTGCGCTGCGCTGTATCCGCCGGTGAACCGCTGAATCAGGAAGTGATTCATACCTTCCTGCAACACTTCAATATTACAATCCGTGACGGCTATGGACAAACAGAGAGCACACTCATCATCGCAGCGCTGAAGGATGAACCGATCCGGGTCGGCTCCATGGGCAAATCGATTGCCCCCGGCATTGTCGAGGTAATCGACGAGGACGGACATCCGCTGCCGGCCGGAGTGGTTGGTGATATCGCCGTACACCTGAGCATGCCTGCATTGTTCCAGAACTACTACAAAGATCCTGAGCGCAAAGCGAACTGCTCGCATGGGGAGTATTTTGTAACGGGCGACCGGGCACGCAAGGATGAGGACGGCTATTTCTGGTTTGAGGGGCGCGGCGATGACATCATCATCAGCTCGGGCTACACGATCGGGCCGTTCGAGGTCGAAGAGGCGCTGATGAAGCATACCCTCGTCAAAGAATGTGCAGTAGTCGCAAGCCCGGATGAGATCCGCGGGTCAGTCGTCAAGGCTTTTATCGTACTGAGGGACGGCCATGCCGGAACACCGGAGCTGACCAAAGAGCTGCAAGCCCATGTCAAGGAGCAGACTGCCCCCTACAAGTATCCGCGCAAAATCGAATACATTACGGATCTGCCGAAGACTACCTCCGGAAAAATCCGCAGAATCGAGCTGCGTGAGCAGGAGAAGCGCGCTAATCTGTAGCAAAAGCTACTCAGCCGAAATTATAAAATCCCCGTTCCTGCAGTGATGCAGGACGGGGATTTTTGTGTTTTTGGAATGCTAAGCACGCAGGGCGTACCTTACTCGGACCAATACTCCGCTTCCGGGTTGAGCGTAGCGCCTACTTCGCCTTCTTTTACCAGATCGCAATCCAGGTAGCCTTCCTCATCCAGGAAATAAACCTCCTGCTTATAGAATTCACACAGTGTCTCCAGGAACTTCTCCGGTGAATCGTACATCACCACCAGATCGCCGTAGTCGTGCAGCAGATCGCAGATCCGTTCCACGCCTTCTTCAGAGCGGTAGTAGCAGATATAATCACTTCCATAGTTCGTCAGCAGCGGCAACACGGTTCCACCGCCGGTATATCCCTTCTCCTGCAGAATCCCTGACAGTATCTTCACTTCATGGCCGTATTCTCCGATATGAATTAGCCGGTAGCCCGGAATGAACTCTAGCAGACTGGGATCTTCCTCGGCACCGCCCGTTCCAAGAACCGTATCATAGACCGCACGCAGAAGCGCAGGTACTTCGGGTGTAAACTCTAATATCGCATCGCTGCCCCCTGCCGGAGCTTCGCCCAGACTGGCGGTGTACCCGGGACGCAGCTGCGTGGACAGCTTAAGGAATTCCTGAAATGTACCGGTAAGCATGTAATCATCCTTTCTCACAAAAATATAGCGGAGCCATAAGGAACGCCCCTATCTCTCCGCCTGGTGCTGTCATGCTAATGTGCTATGTTATTGGAGATTGGTTACTTGGCAGCCGAAGCCCACATCTTCTCCAGCCACTGATCGAAATCCGCGCCCTTCTCGCCTTCATAGGCATCGTAGACATCAACCCGCATCTTCTTCAGCTTCTCTTTGAACTCTTCGTAAGAATGGTCCTTGGGCAGACTCTTTTTAATCCGCAGGATGATCTTGGACACTCCTTTGAACAGTTCAGCTTTGTTCTTCGATGGAACCTTGACCTCTTCGCCAAAAGCCACCAGCTTGTGATATGCGGCTTCTTGCACGGTATATACAGGATCGCTGATCATCAGCCGATTAAGGATATCGATAATTTGTTTGTGGTTGTAGCGGCCCAGCTCTTCTACCGCTTCAAGACGCGCTCTCCAGTCTGCGGAACGGCCGGCGGCTTTCTTCAGTTCGTCATAGTTCTCTGGCAGCTCTTGGATTACTTCTTCATTATTCAAGCGTTACAATCCCCTTCTTGGTTAAATCTGATATATAGAACGTTACTTAGTGCAATTCTACCGTACTGCGCTGCTTGATTTCAATCTTTTGTCCAAACATTCATGGAAAAGGACTTGGAGGACGGGTTTTGACTAACGATAGCTGTATGCGTATAGTATGTACCAAATCATCCGCCATTAGATAAAGGAGGCCCGCTATAGATGAAGGCCATTGCTATACATATGAACGGACCGCACGGCGATCTAACGGAGATAGAGCTTCCCCTGCCTGTTCCGGGTGAGCATGAGGTGCTGATTAAGATGTATTCGACCTCGGTGACTCCGGCAGATTGCAGGATACTCGAAGAAGCACGGATTACCAGCGGGGAACGCCCTGCTGCCAGTCCGTTCACTCCAGGCGTGGTTGTAGCCGGAATCGTTGCGGGCACCGGCGCAGGGGTGAGCCGCTTCAAGGCTGGCGACGAGGTATTCGGCCTGAAGACTGTAGCCGAGAGCGGAGGTTACGCGGAATATACTTTGGCTAAGGAGGATGAGCTTGCACTTAAGCCCCCGGGGTTATCCTTCACAGCAGCCGGGGTGTTACCCGCTGCCGGGCTTGCGGCCTGGCAGGCGTTGGCTGCCGCTAAGGTCGCAAGCCGGGACCGCGTGCTGGTGCAGGACGGTACTGGCGGAACCGGCAGCTTCGCAGTACAGCTGGCCAAGCTCAGGGGTGCTACGGTGATTACTACTGTCAGCGGTGATGATGAGCTGGATGTTGCCTGGGGCCTCGGGGCCGATCAGGCGATTAACAGCAGCGTGCAGGATTGTGCCGCGATTCTGGGACAGAGCATCGATGTGGTGATTGATACCGCAGGAGGCAGTGTGCTAAGCAGAAGCTGCGCGGTACTGGCTCCGGGCGGAAGGCTGATCTCCACTGCTGAACAGCCTGATCCTGCCTTGGCAGCACAGCAAGGAGTTACATCAGCTTATCTGACTCCCGTTGCCGATCCCTACCAGCTGAGCGAGCTGGCCCGGCTGACGGCCGGGCGGAAGCTGCAGCCGCTGATCGGCGGTGTTTTTCCGCTGAGTGAAGAAGGGCTGCGTACTGCACATGCACTTAGCGTAAGCGGAAGGGCGCGGGGTGTTATTGCTATTACGATTAAAAAGTAGAGGATAACCGGAGCATACGCATTAGCCGTAGCTGTACGAGCGAATCTGACTATACTGTGTGCAACCTCATTTTCATCAGCCGCAGCATATGGTAAATTCCCCATTGAAGCTGCACACCTTAGGTAAGGGGATGATCGGCATTACATTTATCATTGTATTCACAGGACTATTGCTTGCTGCAGTCATAGTATTTGTCAGGATTCTGCGAATCCGCCGCCAGTTACACGAACAGACGATTATTCTCTCGGACCGTCTTGCCAACTTCTACGGCCGCTCTACACAGGGTCAGGGACAAATCCGCGGTAATGGCTGGCTTCTTCTGATAAAGGACGATCTACGATGGGAAATGTATCTGCCTGCCCGAAGCCTGGTCATTCCGCTGAATTCTATCCTGAGTGTCGACACAACCCCTGCACATCTCGGCAAAACCGGCAAGGCCGGCCAGTTGCTGTTAAGAATTACATATACAGACGGAGAACAGGAAGAATGCGCCGCTTGGAAAGTAGATCAAACCCAGCAGTGGGTTAGTTCCATTAATAAGAGACGCAAGCAGGTTCAATGAAGCTCAAGCGGAGAAGTCCCTCCCTCAATTCACTTGAAAGTTATGTACCAGCACGACCAGCAGCACAGCCACCAGGATCCCGGGCAGCAGGTTGGCTACCTTGATCTTGGTGATCCCAAGCAGGTTCAGTCCGATTCCGATAATCATCACTCCGCCTGTAGCGGTCATCTCTGCAATACAGTCGGTCAGCAGCGCATCAGGCACAAACCGGGTTATCTGCGTAGCCAGTAAAGCGATGGCCCCTTGATACAGAACAACAGGAATGGCCGAGAACATCACGCCGATGCCCAGCGTTGAAGTCAGAATCATGGCAATGAATCCGTCCATGATGGATTTGGCGTAGAGGATCTCATGATTGCCTTTGATACCGCTGTCCAGCGCACCTAGAATAGCCATCGCTCCCACAACAAACACCAGGCTTGCCGTAACAAAGCCCAGCGAAATACTCCCCCGTCCGCCCGCACCCACTCTGCGCTCCAGCCAATCGCCCGCACGGGTGAATTTGTCTTCAATGTTGATCCACTCCCCGGCCACAGCGCCGATCACCAGACTTAGAATGACAATGAGGAAATTCCCGCTTTTCAGACCCATCTGCACCCCTAGCAGCATAAGCGCCAGCCCAATCGCTTGCATCACGGTGTTCTTCATACTCTCCGGTATCCGCTCCAGCAGCTTGCCCAGCAGAGTTCCGGCAATAATAGCTATTCCATTCACGATTGCTCCGAGCAGTACCATTCTTCAGCAACTCTCCCGTCGATTCTTTTCTCTCTTAATCTGCATTATAAGGGCAGCCATCAATGTGGAGTCAAGATGATTCTCTGCTGGGAGGAATGACAGATTCCAAGACGCACCGGCGAAAAATTGACAAATTTCGGTTATCGATGGTACGCTCACTAATAGAACAACTCAGGTAAGGAGCGTCTCTATGACTGACCGGATGATTCTTAATCAGGCAAGCTTAACCAAGGAAGTACGCCTTATTCTTGCACTTCTGAATTCCGGAAATCCAGATGAGACGGCGCGGAAGCATCCGCAGTTGTTCACAGAGGTGAACTGGGACTTATTCGTGGAGCTGAACCGTCAGCACAGGGTGTATCCCTATCTCTATTCCAGGCTGAGTAAGATGGAGGAGAAGGTGGTCCCTTCTGACGTTCTGGAGCAGCTGAAATGGCAGTACCGCAGGAATACAGTGCAGATGCTCCAGCTTAGCGGTGAAATGAGCAATATCGCAAGTCAGCTGGCTGAGCTGAATATCCGCTGTCTGTTCCTCAAAGGTCCGGTGCTTGGGCAGGAACTGTACGGCGACCTGTCGCAGCGCACCTCCCGGGATCTCGACTTCCTGGTGCCGATTGAACAGCTGGAGGATGCTGAAACCCTGCTGATCCGGCTGGGCTATGAGAAGGAAGACAAGTTCGAGAGCCTGCTTGGCGACTGGAAATGGCGGGAGCATCATTCGACGTTCGTGCATCCGCTCAGCAATATTAATCTGGAGCTGCACTGGCGGTTAGGACCGGGTCCCGCCAAAGAGCCTGCGTTCGACGAGCTCTGGCGACATTCGCGGACCAGCAGCACCTTCGGCCAGAATGTCCGCTATCTGGGGCCGGAGGATCTATTCATGTTCCTGGCTGTACACGGTGCCAGACATGCCTGGTCCCGGCTAAGATGGCTGCAGGACATCAAGATGCTGCTAATGGGCCAGCAGCCGCCCGACTCCGCCAACCTGGTCCGCTTACTACAGCGCTATGATCACAATGCCATAGGAGGACAGACGCTGATTCTGGCCAGAGAGCTGCTGGAGACACCCGTCGATTCCAGACTCGCCCCTCTGATGGACAGCCCCAAGGCCCGCAGGCTGGCGCATGATATTCTGTTCTATCTCCCGCGGATTGTGAATTTGAATACCCCTCCGCTGGAGCCGGAGGTGGAGCAACACTTCAAGCGGTATTTGCCAAGCATTCTATCCACCCGAAGCCGGATGCTCCGCTCCGCCAGCTTCCTGTACCCTTATGCTGCGGATGCCAAGACGCTGCCGCTGCCGAAGCTGCTGCATTTCTTGTATTTCCCGCTGCGGCCTTTGCTGTGGAGCTGGCGGAAGATGACGGGGGCGGAGAAGGAGATGTAGGCAGGGACAGCCATACCAAAAAGGCAAGTGCTGCGTTAGATTAGCAGCACTTGCCTTTTTACGGTTTCGGAGCCGGGTGGCGGTCAGCCAATGTAATCGGTTTTTCGATTACATTTGGGCCACAACCTCTGCGCTCGCCCAATGTGATCGGTTTTTCGATTACATTCGGGCCACAACCTCTGCGCCCGCCCAATGTGATCGGTTTTTCGATTACATTCGGGCCACAACCTCTGCGCTCGCCCAATGTGATCGGTTTTTCGATTACATTTGGACCACACACCCACGCAGCACCGAATGTGTTCGGTTTTTCGCCTACATTCGTGTTTTAGGTATACCCTTACCCGGCCTCTTCCTGCCCCTTCAATAGCCGGCTGAACATGCCGCCCTTCTCAGAAGCCAGACCGCTATAGACTCCCTGCTGGATGACCCGGCCCTGGTCAATGACCAGAATCTGATCGGCTCCACGGATTGTAGACAGGCGGTGGGCAATGACGATGACGGTCACCGATGCCTTAATCCGCTCCAGCGCCTCTTGAATCCGCTGCTCGTTCTCAGTGTCGAGCGCACTGGTCGCCTCATCAAGCACCAGAATCGACGGCTTGCGGATAATGGCGCGCGCCAGTACCAGACGCTGCCGCTCCCCGCCTGACAGACGGACGCCCCGGTCTCCGAGCAGTGTATCCAATCCGTCCTGCAGCTTGCGGACAAAGTCCGCCGAGGAAGCAAACTCCAGCGCCTCCCACAGCTCAGCTTCCTCCGCATCCGGCTTGATCATCATCAGATTATCCCGGATGGTAGCGTTGTACAGGAACGGGTCCTGCGCCACATACCCGATGGATCTCCGGTAGGACAGCAGCCGTTCCCCTGTGACCGGCTCGCCGTCCGCCAGAATCTCCCCGTTCTCCGGCTGCATCAGTCCCATGAGCAGATCGACGAGCGTGCTTTTGCCGGCGCCTGAGCGTCCGACAATCGCCGTCATCTGCCTGGCGGGAATCCGCACATTGACGTTCTGGAGCGAATATTGCGGCTCGTCCGCATGATAACGGAAATCGACATTCCGGGCCTCCAGACCGTGCTCCAGCGTCATAGGCAGCACACGTTCTCCGCCTTGATCCGGCTCATGCTCAACAGCAGCCAGACACTCTTCCTGCAGCGATTGCAGCTGTTTGAAGGATGGCACTACTGAGGCCAGCTGTTCCAGCAGCGACTGTAGCGTCGAGAAAGTCGGCCACAGCCGGGTGAAGACGAGAATGACCAGCAGCAGATTCGGCCCCTGCACTTGCATGAACCGGAAGGAGACGAAGATAAATACAGCAATCAGCAGCGTGGAGGACAGCTTATACAGGAGCTGGGAGTTAGAGCGCAGGCGTGTGTAGTCGAGCTGCTCCTGCTTGACCTCGCCGGTGAAGGCATGCAGCCACTCGAGGCGGGACTGCTCCAGATTATTGCTTTTGATATCCTTGATCCCGTTCAGCTGATCGGTGATACCGCCCAGATACGTCTTGCCCAGCTCCGTGCTGCGGCTGCCCAGCCTCTTCGCCTTACGGATGAACCGCCGGGAGAAGATGGACAGCAGCGCCGCACAGACGAGCACCGCCAGTGTCATCTTGGGGGACAGCCAGAAGGCAAAGGCAATCTGCACCAAGGTGAACAACAGCGAAGTGAGAAACTGCAGGAAGCCGCTGATACCCGCCAGAACTCTGGCTAGCTCCGTGGTCATCATATTGATCAAATCAGAGGTGCGTTTTCTCAGAAAAAAAGACCACTGTGCCCGCAGCAATGCGCTATACACCTCATATCGCAGTTGCCTGCCATAGGTCTGCTGAATTTCTACATTGCGAATCGCTACAAACCTTGCAATCAGATTCTGACAGAGCACAATTAGAACGTAACTGCCCAGCACCAGCAGCAGCGCTGTGGATTGCGGCAGTTCACTGATGAATCCGAGCATAGGAAGATGATAGCCCGCCGCCGCGCCGCCCAGCTGAATGCCGGCCATGCCAAGCATGGGAACAAGCAGCAGTATGGCAGAGCTCTCCAGCAGACCGCTGATCACCATGCCCAGCAGATTAAGATACAGCTTCACGCCCGACAACCGCTGTAGCTGCCGGACGTAGTAGATTATGGCTTGCATGGACCCACCTCGATTACTCGGCTTGTAACACCTTCGCGAACTTCTCCACCACCACGAAGCCTTGCATAGCGTCATCCCCCGAGACATAATGGGCTCCGCTGCGCAACCAGGCGTGGGCAATCATTTTTCCCTGCTTATCGCGGGCCACCCCCATATAGAGGGTACTCTCAATCCCCCGCTTCTCCAGCATCTTCAGGGCGGCTACCGCCCGGACCATACAGGTGCTTTTCCAGGGCGTATAGCGGCTCATCACCCGGATCGCCTTGGTAATCTGCTGGATGCGGCGAATATCGGAAGTTCTGGATACTTCGGGAGTCTCCATGGATTTCACCCCCAGCTGCGGGGCGGTCCTGGCAAAGGGGAACAACAGCTGGATGCGGACCAGCATCAGCCGCCATAACGTCTCGGGAATCAGCGCAAGCAACGCCTTGTCATGCACCAGCAGAAGACGGAGCCGCCGGAGAGTCATCATGGCCCGCTAACGATAGAGACAAGATCCTCATTCAGCAGATTCTGTACAAAATCAATGGCATCCTGCTGCGCCAGCTCTGCCGGTACCTCAAAGATCTCCTGCATCTTCCCGGCAATCTGCCGAATCGATACCGGTGAAGCCAATGCTTCCCAGATCTCACCGCCGACTTCGCCGAGGTTGTAGTATTTGCCGTTCTTCACATTCAGCATGACCTTCTCGCCGTCCATGTCACTTGCGATATTGCCTTCCCGTTGAACCAGTACCGACTCCAGCGACAGCACTTCTGTAGTATTCATATTCATAGGTTCATCTCCTTCATCTTAGGCATAATCGTCTCCATAATCATTTCCGTCTGCTGCGGTGCACTGAAGCCCTGCTCGGGGCGGGTCAGCCGGTACATCGGCAGCCGGTTTACGAACGAGGCCAGCAGCCCGAAGTGCCATTCTCTGACCCCCATCGGGTCGACCAGCGCTTTTTGATAAGTATGATTGTATAAAGTATGAAGCCGGTCCAAGCCGCTTATCGCCTCTACGGCCACCGGCCCGTCCTGCACCACAGAGAGTTCAAATATGCCGGCCAGCGGCAGCGGCTCACTCTGGAACCGGTCATGCACCGGTACCGCGAACTTGGTCTCCCGCTGAAACAGCGGACGGTACGCAGACGAATTCATTCCCAAATAGTCCAGGCTCTGCTGCCACAGCTTCTGCTGCGGATAACCTGGAACAGCTAATGGATGTCCATTATGCACCAACACGGGAATAACGTCGTCACTGACCAGGAGATGTCCCTGATCCATCAGATAGGAGGCAAGCGTGGATTTACCCGCACCTGAACGCCCCACCAGCGCATAGGCTTTATTGTCCAGCACAAGCGAGCTGCCATGCAGGGCCAGTATGCCTTTTTGCATCAATACTACACCCATACAGCTGCCCAGAATGAACAAGCGGATACTATCCGGATCGGCGCCTGCTGCTGGAGAGACTGTAATCGTACTGCCGTTCTGTATGGAAAAAATAGCAGTGCCCTTCACCATGAACATCACTTCATGCTCCGCGATGCCCAGGTTCGGCGTAATTTTCGGTATCGCTTCCCATCGTTCAGACAGAAGGCCTTCCACTACCGACAGGCTCCCTATCCTTCCGGGTTGATCCGTACGGGGGAGCTCCGGCAACGGGAACTCACTGAGGATTTGCAGGCCAAAAGCCTTATAACCGAGGCATTGCACTGTGCCAGCCATACTGCTCACTCCATCTCAGTCAATTTCACCCGTTGTCTTGCGGATGACAAGTGGAAACGGCATTGCCGTCCTTTGAAAGGATGGTACCGTTTCGGAACGTTACTTCGGATAAAGGGATAGCCCTGATCCCCCTCCAGCAAGCTAAGAGGGATTAGGGCTGAGCGGTAATGCAGGAAGACTAGGAGTGACTAACGATTTCATCTGGATCGGCTTGGAACGCATCGGCAATGGATACCCCCGGGCCAGCCATAGTCATTTTCACATCCAACACTTCCAATGCAGGCTTGCTGTATTCCTTTTTCATCTTGTCACCCCCTTTCAAGAAACGTCCTTCAGGAGAGCCGCTTCAAAAAGCGGTAGAACACCAGTCCTCGCGTAAGAAGGCGGAAATCTGTGTTAAAGATTAATAATGGTTCGGGCTCACTACCCAGCCGGTCCAAGCATCCGGCGAGCCCGGGACGATTCAGATAAGACGAAGTACGGGGGTCTTGCAGCATCTCCCTCAGCTCCTGCTGGAACCTCTGCCACTCGGGCAGCATACGGGTAATGCCGTCCGCACCCTGGATACCGCGCCGGGTCTGATTGAGTCTGACCTTATCCGGCAGCCGCCCCTCCATCGCCCTGCGGATGAGCGAGCGGTCCATTCCGTTCTGGACGTATTGCTCCTCAGGCACCGACATACAGAAGTTGATGACACGCAGGTCATTCGTCGCATCCCGGTCCCAGACCCTGTACTTCAGCGACAGCTTGGTAGCCGCCGTTCCGTTCACATTCCAGACATGCGGCTGGCGGAAATGCTCTCTGCGGATATCGTACACAGTCTGGGAGGCTGGCGACTGGTCCAGCTCCTTCAAGCGCTCCTGCACCCCTGTCCGCCGGGCAAATTCAGGATGGATCAGCTCCGGCGGAGCCTCCTGCTTCCCGGTCATCAGCTGGCCCAGGGCAGGGAATACCTTGCGCCCGGCAATCTTCAGCATTCTTTTGCGGCTGACGCCCATCGAATGGCTGTACAGCTTATTCTCCCGGTAAAAGCGGAACCAGCGGAACTCCCGCAGCAACTTCGCCTGGTAATCCAGCGCCGGCCCCCAGGAGATACTCCAGTTGCCCCGCTGTCCGCTGAGCAGCACACCAGCATTCTTCAGTCCGGCTTGTTCATATATGCCTCTCAGCCAATAGGAATTCTCTATGAATTTGTAGGGCATCTCCATAATATCGAGCCATTCGTCGATTTCGCCATAAGAGCTGCGGTCAGGAAAATTGTAAAAGCCAGGCTCAATATTCCCGACGTAGTCTACGGTCTCCTGAATATATGGACGCTCATCGGTCACCCGCTGGCCCAGCTTGAACCCTGTAAAGTGATCCAGGGGATATGAACTGAAGGTGTAGAGCGGCTTACCTTCGCTGCGAAGCGCCTCTGCCGCAAAGCTCACCACCGCCCCTGAGTCCAGTCCGCCGCTTAAGTTCGCACCCGCTTCAAGATGGGTACGCAGCCGGTCCCGGACTGCACGTCCGAACACTTCACGGAATGCCTCCTCATACTCGCCATTGCTGCGCAGCCGGAGTGGAGACGGGGTCTGGAAGGTGTAATACCTGGAGAAGGTTATCCCCTTCGCGCTGACTGTCATTGAATGCGCCGGGGGCAGCTGCTCCACACCCTGATAGACCGTGGAGAACATATCCGCGACATCCATCCGGCCCTGGCCTGCCAGGTATTCAGAGATCCAGCCTTCATGCAGCGCGTGTGCTCCATCCATTAGCGTGAGCAAGGGATGAATCACGGTGCAGAAAGAGAACTGTCTGCCAGAGCGGTGAAAGTACAGCGTCCGGCTCCCCGAGAAATCCCTCGCTCCAAACAGCGTCTGCCTGCCGGCATCCCAGATCATGAAGGCAAAATCTCCGACCAGATGCACCGGAGCCTGATCCCCCCATTTCTCATAGGCCAGAAGAATCAGCAGGCTGTCCGGCATCGACCCCTGATCCTCCCGGACCACCTGAAGTTGTCCGAAGAGTTCGCTGCGGTTATCAATGATGGCGTCCGCTACGACCGCCAGCTTCCGCTGCGGATCATAATAGGGAAGCACCTCGCCCCGTGACTGCGGAGTAATCCACTGTGCGTGGCACCCGAGGAACAGCCCTTCCGTATTCCAGCCCCGGGCATCATCCGCCGGATAACGCTGCAGCTCCTGCATCAGTCGCAGGCCAAGCTCCGGGTCCAGCGGCCCATGCTGCATAGAATAGATCCCGGCGATTGCACTCATGGGTTACCTCCAGCTGTCTATAATTTCGCTACCGTTTCATTACTAGGTTCAATACAACAGGTTCTTAATAGTGAACACTTCTTATTACCTAAGATAACGTTCTTGCCATTAAATGTGAATAGTACCTGAGAGTACTTTTAGGTATCCTTTAGCGTATTGACTATAGTTAAAATCTATGGTATTAAAACCCTGAAATATGACCTATGGTATATAATGGCTTATACTAAAAGTGACTGATTCACCAAATACCTTTAGTAGGAGCTAGATTTATGAACATTCATTCAATAGACCCCATCCTGATTCCCGTACCGGAAAGCTTCGAAAGCAGCCGCCTGCAAATCCGCTCAGTAGTATGGGGAGACGGTGCCGCTGTGCATGAAGCCGTACAGGAAAGCGCAGCGGAATTACGTCACTGGATGCCTTGGGCCCGGCAGGTCCCTTCCGTGGAAGAATCGGAGGTATCCATCCGGAGATCACGGCTGCAGTTTCTGGAACGCAGCGATATCCGGCTGCTGCTTTTTCATAAGAAGACGGGACAGCTTATCGGGAGCAGCGGCCTGCACAGGATTGATTGGCGGGTGCGTAAATTTGAAATCGGGTATTGGGTTCGCACCTCATACGCGGGTCAAGGTTACATCACAGAAGCAGTGAATGCCATTACGGAGTTCGCCATACAGGAGTTACAAGCTAACCGGCTGGAGATCCGTTGCGACTCACGTAATACGCGGAGCGCTCGCGTAGCCGAACGTACCGGCTTTACTTTGGAAGGTATCCTGCGCAATGACAAGACTGATGTACAGGGGAACTTAAGAGACACAATGGTCTACTCAAAGGTTCGCGGGGCTGAATATTAACGGGAATAGTTAATTTTACTTATCTTATGCCTGCCTTCCGGAGGGGAAGTTACAATACAATTAGGATATATTACTTGATCCCGTGATACAGAAGGAGCAACTACCATGGATAGCTTTAAATTTGTCTACAATTATAAAGATATAGCTCCGCTGCGCAGCAGCTTTTTCGAGCTGGCAAAAGATACGTTCGGGCTGGAGCTGGAGCGCTGGTATGAGGAGGGCTTCTGGACGGATAAGTACGTTCCTTATTCTTATGCGGAGGGGAGCCGGATCGTGGCGAATGTCTCGGTGAATTTAATAGAGCTAACCATTAATGGAGTGAAGTTCCCTGCCGTGCAGATCGGCACGGTGATGACTCATCCCGACTACAGAGGACGGGGCCTGTCTGCCCGGTTGATGGACAAGGTGCTGGAGGAGTATGGACAAGCGTGTGAACTCATGTATCTTTTTGCCAATGAGTCAGTCTTGGAGTTCTATCCTAAGTTCGGCTTCCACCCGGTGGAAGAGCAGATCTTCTCCATAGCCTGCCCCGGAGGTGCAGCAGGATCTGCAGCAATCCGCAAACTGGATCTTGCCAACCCGCATGATCTGAGCCTGGTCTCTACTCTCGGAGCGAAGCGGATACCGGTATCTGAGCGTCTTGGCGTCAGCGGTGCCTATGGACTCCTGATGTTCTACTGCCTGAATGTGTTCAGCGATCAACTCTACTATTTGGAGGACGAGAATCTCATTGCCATCTGCCAGCAGGAGAATGGGCAGCTTGAGTTTTTCGATCTGATCAGCACACAGCCCGTCTCCTGCCGCGACATCGCCCTGAAGCTTGCGGACAGCGACACGGAGACGATCATCTTCCACTTCACCCCGGATGACCCTGGCCTGGAGTTGTCAGGCACCAGCCATTCAGAGGGCCTATTCGTCCGCACTCAGGGCGGGCAGCAGTATCCTGCGAACGTCAAGCATCCGGCTACTTCCATCGCCTAGTGAAGCATCAAATTGCAATATGTGAGAACAGCTTTAACTAAGTCGCTTGCTGAAGGTGTGCCATAGGTCACAGCGTCATAAACTGCCCCTGCCGGGCCAGGTACGCTTCCTTCTCCTTATAGTCCGGCATGATACTTCCCAGGCGCCGCCAAAAGGAACGGTCATGATTCATATGCAGCAGATGACACAGCTCATGAATGATGACATAGTCGATCACTTCAGGCGGCGCCATGGCCAGGCGATAGTTGAACGTCAGCTTGCCGTCAAAGCTGCAGCTCCCCCACTTGGTCCGCGATTCCACAATATCGACACTCTTCGGCTTCACTCTGAGCTGCGTCTGATAGGGCTTGATGCGGTCTGCGATGATTTTTTTCAGACTGGATGTATAGAACTTCTTCAGCGCAAGCTTCAGCTCCTCCGCATCCGCCTGCCGCTCCCCAATCAGCTCATGCAGCGCATATTCCTTCCCCAAGTACAGGAAGGCTTCTTCGCCGCCCTCATAAGCCTTAACCTTCGGCACCTGCCGGGCCGCGGCATTGCTGCGCAGCTTCTCCAGAATCTTCGGGCCTAGACTTGCTACCGCACCGAGGATCGTCTCTTCACTCGTTCCCTTGGGCGCTTTAACGGTAATGAGATCCGAGCCGTCCACCGTTACGGAAAGCTTCTTGCGCTTGGCATACTGGACATGTAACGTCACCATCTGATCTTCTAGTTGAATCTGCATAGCCACCATCGTTTCTGTAATTTCTAGTACACACTAATATACCGGATAACCGGATACAAACACCGCCAGATACAGGAGACCCCCCGCAATAAATAGCGTCGTGAGCAGGATATCCTTCCACTTCTTATCTTCCGTCAATAGCACAGCGGCGAAGGCCAGCGGAAAAGCTACAGCGAAATAACGCGGAGCAGACAGCAGCCAAGTCGGGGCCACCACATAGACGAAATAGGCGATCATGTACGCCATATAAGCGGGATTAAGCTTCTTCGCACTGCGGAGCATCATGAAGAGAGCCAGGAAGATTGCGCACAAATTCGGCAGCCATAGTCCCAGGAACGACCGGTAATCGGCATCCTTGAAGGTATTCACCGCATACTCCATCTGATATCTCACGGTATCGAAAAAGAAGTAGAACCGCTGCGACCAGTGCTCCCGCTGATAAATACTGAACTGGAACGCGTTGCCCGTCACATTGTAATTGATGTAGAGATAAGCCAGCAGACCGAACGAGACGCTCACCAGGGAGAGGACAGCCAAGATCAGCTTATTCGTAAAAGCCTTCCGGTCCATTGACCTGTAGCCAGCAGCCAGCTCCCGGGCAAATTCCACGGCAATCGGCACGGCCAGCAGAACCCCCGGGGAACGGGTGAATCCGGCCAGCGCCGCGCAGAGGCAGCCAAGCAGCCAGCGCTTTTTGCGCACAAAATACAGCGCCATCAGGGAGAGCAGCAGGAACAGCGCCTCCGTCATGGGAAGGAAGAAAAAGAAGGCCGACGGAAAGATGAAGATGTACTTCACTAACCGCAGGGCATTCCTGCGCCCCATATCCAGCCGGGCCAGTTCATAAGCGAACAACGCCGCAACAAGCGTGCAGAGATTGGCTACAACAAATCCGGCAGCCATATAATTTCCCGTGAAGAACTGCGCCAGCTTGATCATAACGGGGAAGAACGGCAGAAATACAATATGAAATCTGGGGTCCCCTTCCGTCACATACCACCGCTCGGCAATCCCCAGATAGGACATCGCATCAATTCCGCGGATATGCCACATCTCAATGAAGCGGGAGAACAGGCTGCCGGAGCCTCCCTCCCGAAGCACCCAGATTACATAAGCCGCAAGGATCAGCAGCACCCGGCTGAATATCACCCACAGTACAATCTTCAACCAGGTCCGCTGCCGTTCCTCCGGCGAGTCGTCCATATTCACCGTCCGCAGTGCGCCTGGGCTCATAATGTATCCGGTTATAGCGGGTATGGCCCGCAGGCCCGTCCAGATAAACAGGGCCAGACAGAGCAGCGAAGCCAAGGTCCCCGCCAGGGTCCAGGTATGCACGGACACAGCCCATACCCAGACAGCTAATATCATAACAAGTATAAAGAGCGCTGAAATTGCTGTATTGACCTTTTTCACCATAGCCTCCGGTTCCGCAAACTTTGCGTTGTCTTTTTCTCATTTTCTTATAGAAATGCCTGTAGCACAATGATTAGTTTGAGTCGGCCTTACAAAATAACCCCACAAAGCGGGACTTTAGCGTAGGTGATGACTCAGGTACTTTGCGGGGCCCCAAAATCGAAAAAAGGAACACTGCGTAAGATTTCAGCAGCGTTCCTCTTCGGTACAGCATAGGGTAATCCTTAATCAGGATTTGGGAAGCAACGGGAAATGACAAGCTACCGGACGGCCCGGCAGGACCTCTTCCAGCAGCGGCTCCACTAAGCGGCATTTGTCCTGAACGAACGGGCAGCGGGTATGGAACCGGCAGCCGGAGGGCGGATTGGCCGGCGAGGGCACATCCCCCTCCAGCATAATACGCTCCTGCTTGCGCCTTGGCGTAGGCTTGGGAATAGCCGAGAGCAGGGCGGCAGTATACGGATGCAGCGGAGCCGCGAACAGCTCTTCCGTCTCTCCCACCTCCACCAGCTTGCCCAGGTACATGACCCCAACGCGGTCAGAAATATGCCGGACTACGTTAAGACCATGTGCGATGAACAGAAAGGTTAGGCCCAGTTCCTTCTGCAGCTTCATCAGCAGGTTAATGACCTGGGATTGCACGGATACGTCCAGCGCAGACACGGCCTCATCGGCCACAATAAACTGCGGATTCAGTGCAATCGCCCGGGCGATGCCAATGCGCTGGCGTTGTCCCCCGGAGAATTCATGCGGGTAGCGGTTCCGGCGGCTGGCATCCAGACCCACCAGCTCCATCAGCTCCACCACCCGGGCATCGATCTCCTTGCCGGACATCTTCCAGTGAATGCGCAGCGGTTCGCCGATAATATCCTTGACGAGAAAGCGCGGATTGAGCGACCCGAACGGGTCCTGGAAAATGATCTGCATCTCTTCCCGCAGCTTCCGCATGTCACGCGAACCCAGCGAATGGATATCCTGGCCCTTGAATAACACCTGCCCCCCGGTCGCACTTTGCAGCCGGAGGAGAACCCGTCCGAAGGTTGATTTGCCGCAGCCGGATTCCCCGACCAGCCCGAACGTTTCACCTTGGCGGATCGCCAGATTGACTCCATCTACCGCCTTCACCTGCCCGACGGTCCGGTTAAGCAGGCCCTTGGTGATCGGAAAATACTTCTTAATATCCTTAACCTCCACCAGCACTTCCGAGGAGACTGCTACTTTACGGTCCGGCTTGGACAATGTCTTGTTCATCATGCGCGCTTCGCCTCCCTGCTGGTATCCGCTGAAACCGGCTTATCCTTGAACAGCCAGCAAGCGGCCCGGTGTTCATCAGAGATCAGGAAATCCGGCGGCTCCTGGTTCCGGCAGATCTCCATCGCATGCGGACAGCGCGGGTGGAAGCGGCAGCCCGCAGGCAGCTGTCCGATCGGCGGAATTGTTCCGCTGATCGTATAGAGCTCGCCTCCCCGTCCGCCTTCGAACCCCGGAATTGACTGGAGCAGACCTATCGTATAAGGATGGCTGGGATGGTCGAAGATCTCTTCCACACCGCCCTCTTCCACGATAGCACCCGCATACATGACAGCAATTCGGTCCGCCATCTCAGCGGCCACCCCCATGTCGTGGGTAATCAGCAGGATGGACATGCCAAGCTCCGACTGAAGCTTGCGCAGCAGATCCAGTATCTGCGCCTGCACAGTAACATCAAGCGCGGTGGTCGGCTCATCGGCAATCAGCAGTTCGGGGTTACAGGCCAGTGCAATCGCAATGACTACGCGCTGGCACATCCCGCCGGACAGCTCATGCGGGTACTGCTTCGCACGGATCTCCGGTGCGGGTATGCCCACCAATCTTATTAGATCTACCGCCAGCTTCAGCGCTTCTGCATCCTTCTTATTCTGATGCAGCCGCAGACTCTCAGCGATCTGCTCGCCTATGGTGAAGACCGGATTGAGCGAAGACATCGGGTCCTGGAAGATCATAGCGATCTGGTTGCCGCGGATTTCCCGCATCTCCTCCTGGCTCTTCACCCCCAGATCCTGTCCATGGAAGTCAATCTGTCCATCCAGGATCATACCGCCCGCATAATCGATCAGGCGCATGATCGCCAGCGAGGTGACACTTTTGCCGCTGCCGGATTCGCCTACAATACAGACCGTCTGACCTTTATTCACCGTAAGGGAGATGCCGTCAGTTGCTTTGAGCAGCCCCTTCTCTGTCGCGAAGCCGGCGGTTAGCTTCCGGATTTCGAGTAGTTTTTGCGCCATTGTTCCAGCCTCCTCCGGGATTTGGTCACTTGCTGTCTGGGATCAAGGGCATCCCGGATGCCGTCGCCGATAAAGTTAACCGCCAGCACCACCATCAGGATGCAAAAGCCCGGATATACCGCCTGCATCGGATCAATCAGCATGAACTCCTGCGCGTTGCTAAGCATCAGCCCCCAGCTCGTAGCCGGAGCCTGGATACCAAGCCCCAGATAGGACAATGCGGATTCACTGAGAATCGCGCCGCCGACCATCAACGTGGCATTAACAATGATCGGGAAGCTTGCATTGCGGAGCAGATGCCGGAAAATGATTCCCCAGCTGGATACCCCGATTGCTCTGGCCGCCTCCACATACTGCATTTCCCGCAGCTGCAGGAAGGTTCCCCGGACCAGCCGGGCAATACTCATCCAACTCGTGAACGCCAGAATCAGGATCATGAATTTAATCTGTGTTCCGAACAGCGCCATCACCAGGATATTCAGGAAGAGGGACGGCACGGAGTTCATGACGTCAACAATCCGCATGAATACCGTATCCACGAATCCTCCGAAGTAACCTGAGATCGCACCGACCACCGATCCGACCAGTACGGATACAAAGGCAACAGAGAAACCGATAAGCAGCGAGATCCGCGCACTGTACAGCAGTCTGCTGAGAATATCGCGGCCCAGCTCGTCGGTGCCGAGTGGATGCCCCTCCGCCCCCGGCTTCAGGTTGGCGAACATCAGATCAATCTTCTCCGGCCCATAGGAAGTCAGAAACGGTGCGAAGATCGCCAGCAGCACAAAGATAAGCAGGACGGCCAAGCCGCCCATGGCAAAAGGATTGCGTGAAAACTTCTTCCACAGCACTCTCCACGGGCCGGGAGGTCTATCCATATCCACCACCGGAATTTCCGGGTCGGTCCCGCCCGGCATCGGACTCATATCCGGCGTTCCCAGCGGCTTGGAGACCTTCCCTTTGTTAAGCTCTGTATTATCTGTACTCATGCTGCCTTCCCCCCTTGCTTGCCGAGCTTCACCCGGGGATCAACTACGACATACAGTATATCTGCCAGAAGATTGCCAATGACGACCATCACAGCCGTGACGATAGTCACCGCCATCAGTGCCGAATATTCGCGTGCAGTGGCCATCTCTACGAACCAACGGCCCATTCCCGGCCAGTTGAATACATTCTCTGTTAGTGCGGCCCCTCCCACCAGGATCGGAAGATCAAGACCTAGTATCGTAATAATTGGAATTAGTGCATTGCGCAGGGCATGGCGGAAGACCACCTTGCGTTCCTTGACGCCTTTGGCCCGTGCCGTCCGGATATAATCCTGATCCAGCACCTCCAGCATACTGGCCCGCGCATACTTCATATAAGAAGCCAGGAAACCAAGTGCCAGCACAGTTACCGGCAGCACCAGATGCATGAATAAATCAGCTATACTGTCTTCCTTGCCTCTTGTATGCATATCCGACAATGGGAACCAGTCCAGCTTGAGCGACAGCCACTGCTGCAATAGAATCCCGAACCAGAAGGTCGGCATGGCGAAGCCCAGATAGGAAATGAACGAAGCCGTCTGATCCGATAAACCATAGACTTTGGTACTATTGTAGATTCCCCAGGGGATTGCGATCAGCAGGGATACCAGCCAAGCCGCCCCCATCAGGATTATGGTATTGCCGATACGCGGCCAGAGCAGGTCCGAGATCGCAATATGGTTCTTGAAGGTATATCCCAGATCCCCTTGCAGCAGGTCGCCGATCCAGTGGATGTACTGGATATGAATCGGCTGATCCAGACCCAGATTCTTGGCCTGCTGCTCGAAGATTTCGGGAGTCAAGCCCGGGGCCAGCATCACTTGTGTGGGTCCTCCCGGAGCCGCATGGATGAGAAGAAAGGTTAGTATGGTAATCAGAAAGATGACCAGTACCGATTGAAGCACTCTACGTATCAGGTATTCTGTCATTGGCTATCCTCCTAGAGATGGTAAGGCGATAGATTACGGAAGGCCCCCCATTTATACAAAAGGGGGAGGTGAAAGAGAATTCTCTTTCACCTCCCGCAAGTCTATTCAGTTAGTCGGTACGTTACTCGGTTACCCACCATTTGATAGCGTGGAAGAACTGTCCATAGCCCAGTGACGGCTCTGGAGCATCCTCCTCTGCCCAGTGCACTCTAGGTCCTGTTCCGATCGCCTGACCATACTGATACAGGAAGACATAAGGAAGGTCGGTCGAGATTTCCTTACCTACTTCTTTGTAGATTTCTTTGCGCTTAGCCTGATCTACCGTAGAATATCCGTCTACCCACAGCTTATCCAGCTTCTCATTCTTATACCAGCCGCTGTTCTGTCCAGCCGGCGGGAAGTACTTGGAGGAGAAAATGCTCTCTGCATCCGGGTCTGGTGTATTCAGGGACCATGCCAGCAGCAGCGCCTGGAATTTACCCGGCGTAACGTTCTGGTCGATCCAGGCAGCGAAGTCAATCGCCTTCGGTTTCACTTCAATGCCGACATCCTTCAGGTTCTGCTGAATAACCGAGGCAACCTGCTCACGGCGGCTGTTGCCGGCGTTATATTGAAGCTCGAAGGAGAACCGGTGTCCGTCTTTGGTAAGAATGCCATCCTTGCCGGCAACCCATCCGTCCTCAGCCAGGAGCTTCTTGGCCGTCTCAGCATTGTAATCATAGTTCACAGCTGCATCGCCCGGATCAGCCCAGGTATCCGGCAGGAACGGAGCATTCATCAGGGCGCCTATGCCCTTCAGGATATTGTCCACCATCCCCTGACGGTTCAGGGCATGGGCAATCGCCTGTCTGGTCTTCTGTCCGGCGAACAGACCGTAGTTATCCGGGAAGTTCTTGCCGTCGAAGTTGAACATTACATATTCATATTGCGCGCCCGGCTTCTGGATGATATCAATCTTGCCGTCAGCCTTGACTGCTTCTACCTGGGTTACAGGAATCGCACTGATATGGTCTGTGTCACCCTTCATAATGGCCTGAACCTCAGTGTTCTGGTCGGCATAGATCTTATAGATCACCTGAGCGATATGAGGCTTCACGGTTCCCCAGTAGTTCGGATCAGCATCCATGGTATGACTCTCGCCTTGCTTCCAGGCTGTCCACTTCCACGGTCCGCTTGTAACGGTCTTGGCCGGATCAGTACCGAAGGGGTTCTTCTGCATTTCGGTCGGCTTCACATCCTTCAGGACATGGGCCGGAACAATCTCCTGAACGAGGGCGTACAGGAATGGGGCGTAAATCTGGGACATTGTGAATTTCACCGTGTGGTCATCGACCTTCTCCACGGTCTTCACCTTGTCATATTGGCTGATCAGGGGCGAGCCTGTCTCTTTATTCTTGGCCGTTTCAATGGTATAGATTACATCATCTGCAACGACGGGCTGGCCGTCACTCCATTTGGCGGTATCCTTCAGCTTCACAGTATAGGTCAAGCCATCTTCAGAGATCTCCGGCAGCGCGGCAGCCAGCGACCAATCCTCGGCCTGTACATTGCCTTCACGGTCCAGGTTGTACAGCTTGGCGAAGACGAACTGGGCCACATCACCAGACGCGGTGTCATTAACTAAGAGGGGATTAATATTAACAATATCGGAGAATGAGCTTGTAACTAGTGTTCCGCCGTCAACAGGCGCGTCAGCCGCAGGTGCTTCCGTAGCCTCAGGAGCCGCACTCTCTGCCGGAGCTGTAGTGGCTGCAGGCGCATTTGTTGAAGAACCCGCAGTGTTATTCGTACTGCAACCTGTGAATAGAACCCCTACCAACGATAAGACTAGTAAACCTGACCACCATTTTCTCTTTTTCGCCATTCCTTTACTCCTCCTTAGTTAAGTGCTTGTTCCTGCTCTTCAAAGCTTCTCGGGAGACTGGGATGCTCCGGATCGTTATCCGCCTAAGACCACTAATGACCGTCTTCGCATTACATGTGATATAACATCACACCTAATATATATGGAAGGAATGCGATGAATAGACCGCAGGTCAATTAGGGTCAGGGACAACTTTCCCGGCGGGAAGCCTTACAACTTCCCTCATAAATTATGGTTTATATTACATGTGAATATATCTTACGTCAATATATTTATTTATCGCTATGAAATCTTACTTTTTTGCTATGGAAACATTTACTTCCAATGTATCTTGGAATAACTGTAAAAAAACCTTTTACTTATTATTTAAATGAGTTTAATCGGGTTAGTTTTTATGACACTTTCTTATCATTTTTGCGGTTTTTCGACACGATTCATCATATTTCCGTAGGATTCAGCGCTAATCCTCTGGCTACCCGGCCCTTTCCAGGCACAAAAAAAAGAAGAACAAGGCTCCGGGCGCCCTCTGCCCTCGGCTCATTATCCTTCCTTGTAATGCTGATGCTTTTTTATTTTTTGACAAAGTCGTGACTGAACTACTCTACCGACTTCAGCGCTTCAATCATATGAATCCGCTTGAGCTTGATATGCATGAAAGCCATTACGATCCCTGAGAATAGTAATGTCAGCAGCGCTGCATAGATATAGCTCTGCCACTTGATGAGCGGAGCGAACATGGTGGCATCCAGCTCTGCGGTCGACAGGACGAACCGGTGCAGGATCACACCCAGGGCACTGCCGGACAAGATGCCGAGCAGCGTTAACAGAATATTTTCCCGGTAAATATAGAGTGTGACTTCCTTATCATAGAAGCCGAGCACCTTAATCGTAGACAACTCGCGGACCCGCTCGGACACGTTAATATTGGTCAAGTTGTACAGAACTACGAAGGCCAGCGCGGCAGCAGAGACAATCAGCACCACCATGACGATATCCATACTGTCCATAGTTTCCTCGAAGGCTTCTCCCACACCGCTGGAAAAGCTGACCAAGGCCACCTGTCCATTCGCAGTCAGCTTCTCCCCGAAGGCGCTCTCCCACGCTTTATCCTTGCCGCTGTAATTCAATAATTGAGTATTATAGACCGGCTCCTTGCCGAACACCTCCGTGTAGTAATCCGGGGTCATGTATACATAATGCAGTACATAGTTCTCAGTGACCGCCGCTACCTTGACCTGCAATGGCTCATTGTTGCTGTCCAGAAGCGTCAACGTATCCCCTGGAGCAACATCATACAGCTTAGCCAGCTTCTCAGTAATGACCGCGCCCTCGTCACTGAGTACTCTCGGCTTACCGCTGCTGCGGTCCTTAAGATTAACGAAAGACGCCAGTGCAGCTGTATCTGAGGGAACAAAGATCCGCACTTCCTGGTCGTTCACGCCTTTGGCCCGGGCCGTCATAGCCTCCTGCAGCACATTCAGCGTGCCTGTAACTGCAGTCTCCTGTTCAATCAGCTCCATATAGGAAGCTTGATCTGCAGGAGTTGCATTATCATGCAGAGCTACCAGGGCGCTGTATTTCATAATCCCGCCGAACTGCCGTTCAGCGATGCTGCCGATGGAATCCTTCAGCCCAAAGCCGGTCAGGATCAGCGCGGTACAGCCTGCCACCCCGATAACGGTCATGAACATCCGCTGCTTGTAGCGGAACAGGTTGCGGGCCGTGACCTTTTGCACGAAGCTGAGCCTTCTCCACAGGAAGGTGAAGCGCTCCAGCAGGATACGCTGCCCGCTCTTCGGTGCCTTGGGCCGCATCAGCACAGAGGCGCTACTCCGCAGCTCCACCCGGGAAGCAATCATCGCCGTCATCGTTGTACAGACCAGCGCCACGATGATGGAAATAACAGCGTAAGAAGGGTAGAAGCTCTTGATCACATCAGGCAGGTTATAGAGCGAGCTGTAAGCATTATAGATAAGGTCCGGGAAGAACGTGAAGCCGACCGCCAGACCCGTAATAGATGCCGCAAGGCTGGCGAGTGTTCCGTATACCAGAAACTTGGTCATAATGTCCATAGCGCCGTATCCGAGTGCTTTCAACGTCCCGATCTGGAGCCGCTGCTCCTCCACCATGCGGGTCATTGTCGTTAAGCTGACAAGTGCTGCGATCAGGAAAAAGAATACCGGAAAAGCCGACGCAATCGCGGACAAACGGTCCGCATTATCCTTGTATTCGGCGTATCCCGGGTTAATCGTGCGATCAGCCACATATACCTTGGGCAGCTCCGGCTGGCTCTGTGCCGCGGATGCTGCCTGTTGTTGTTGCGGCTGCTGTTGCGTCCCCCGCTGAGCCGCAGCCTGCTTGGCCGCCGCTACCGCCTCCTCCTTCAGCTCTTCCAGGCGCTGTGCCGGGTAATCCTTCAGCGCTACCTCTGTCTCTGTGAGGTGGCGCTCAACCAACGTGTCGTAGGCCGGAGTATAGGCCGTCTCCGCAGCCGTATCCTTGAAGCTGAGATAGGCCTCCGTATATACCGGAAGTGTGAAATCCCCTTCCGGGATGACGGCGAACGCATCAAGGGTCCCTTTGCCGATGCGGCTGGTTCCGCGGTTCGCGGTCTCAATATACTGCGGACTCTGCGCGAAGCCTACTACAGTATAGGTCTTGGTCCGGAAACTCTGTTCGGGCTTCTCTCCGGCCTCTCCGCCGAAGATAATGGAATCGCCAAGCTTGAATTTCTCCTGTTCGCGCAGGTGTTCATCCAGTACAATCTCTCCGGAGGCTGCCGGGAGATGCCCGGCGGTGAGCTTGTAGCCGTTCAGTTCATTCTTGTCTGTATATGAATAGACCTTGGCAATCAGCCCGCTGTCGCCAAGAAAGACATCAGAGCTGTATACAGGCTGAACCGTCTGCACTCCAGGTATGCCCCGCAGCTGCTCAATCCCTTGCTCCGACAGGCCATAAGTGGACTGGACCCTCAGATCCATCAGCCGCAGATCCTTATAATACGTTGCTGCGGTGTCCAGCATATCCGGCCCGGCCGACTTGATCCCGGAGAAGAAGCTGACCCCCAGCATAATAATCGCAAAGATCGAGAGGAACCTTGCCTTGGTGCGGCCGATCTCCCGAAAAACATCCTTCCATAGTGCCCGTTTCTTCATCATTTCCGGCTCCTTACCATTCGATATCTTCCACGGATACCGGTGCTGGATTCTTCACCATTTTCCGTACCTTGGCGTTGTTGATCTCAATGACCCGGTCGGCCATCGGAGCAATCGCCAGATTATGCGTGATCACAATCACCGTTGTGCCGGTGTCGCGGCAGGTATCCTGCAGCAGCTTAAGCACCTGCTTACCGGTGTTGTAATCGAGCGCACCTGTCGGCTCATCACAGAGCAGCAGCTTCGGCTGCTTCGCCAGTGCTCTGGCAATAGCCACGCGCTGCTGCTCCCCGCCCGAGAGCTGGGCCGGGAAGTTATTCAGCCGCGCGCCAAGGCCCACATCCTCCAGCACCTTCCGGGCATCGAGCGCCCTGGGCGAGATCTGCGAAGCCAGCTCGACATTCTCCAGGGTGGTCAGATTAGGGACCAGATTATAGAACTGAAACACGAAACCCACGTCATTACGGCGGTAGCCGGTCAATTCCTTGGCGCTGAAACGTGCGATGTCAGTACCGTCCACAATGACCTGGCCTTCGTCGGCGGAATCCATGCCGCCCAGTATGTTAAGCACCGTTGATTTTCCCGCCCCGCTGGGCCCTACTATTACAGCAAATTCACCCTTTTCAATCTCGAACTCTATGCCGTCATTGGCGACAATCAGGGTCTCCCCCATCTTATAGCGCTTATATTCGTCCTTCACCGTTACGAATGCCATGCCGTCTCCTCCTGTCTTCTTCACAAACCGCTAATGCACCAGAACTGGCAGATACGATTCAATTACTCCAGTGTAGCATATGAACCCCCTATGATTGCAAAAGTGGAGGCATCACGCATTGCTCCTCCCGGCGGAAAAGGAAAACTGCCGCTTCGCGGCACGTACGCGGAGCACGTGCGAGTACGTGGAGCAAGTGGAAGGACGCGGAGCACCTGCGAGTAAGAGGAGCAAGCGGAAGGACCCCGGAGCAAAACAGGCGGGGCGCAGCAAGAGTAAGCAAATGGAAAAACGTATCTTAATTCCCGGATTACCGATATATTTCCGGAAGCAAGTGGAAAAACAGCATCTAATCAGGTCAATTTTGCTATTTTAGATGAAACGGGCGGATTTAAGTGGCTTTTTTCCAACTGTTGTCTGTTATTAGACCCAACCTTAATTAGCAAATGCCATTCATCCAACTAATTCCTGCTGATCTGCCTGCCAGTCTCTTCTCCAAGCCCATTTCTCCCTCAAAAGAATGAAGCTTCATCCTCCGGCTGCCACGGCAGCTAAGTCCCCGCTGAATTCATGCGGCCCCGGCTGCCAGCAAGTATTCCCCTCACAGCAAAAAACCTCCTGACGGAGGTTTTTACCCGATGTTCTTGCCCGATGTTGTTACTCAGCCTTATTTATGGTGTCGGCATTCCGCCGTTAGCATTCAGGGTCTCGCCGCTGACATAGCTTGATTCCTGGCTGGCCAGGAATACATAAGCCGGGGCCATTTCAGCCGGTTGGCCGGGGCGTCCCAGCGGAGTCTTGGCTCCGAACTCCTTCAGGACTTCCTCCGGCTGTCCGCCGCTTACCTGAAGCGGAGTCCATACCGGTCCCGGTGCGACAACGTTCACCCGGATTCCCTTAGGTGCGACCTGCTGGGCGAACGCTTTGCTGAAGGTGTTGATCGCACTCTTCGTTGTAGCATAATCCAGCAGAATCTCAGAAGGCTCATAGGCCTGAATGGATGAGGTGTTGATGATCGTGCTGCCCGGCTTCATATGCTTCACCGCTGCTTTGCAGAGCCAGAACAGCGAGTAGACATTCGTCTTGAAGGTAGCATCGAACTGCTCTGTGGTCAGATCTGCGATGTCCTTCACGAACTGCTGCTTACCGGCAATGTTAGCCAGGATATCAATCCCGCCCAGCTCCTCTACGGCCTTGGCAATCAACTGCTCGCAGTACTTCTCGTCCTTCAGATCACCCGGCAGGGCCACCGCCTTGCGTCCGGCTTCCTCGACAAGCTTAACCACTTCCTTCGCGTCAGCTTCTTCCTCCGGCAGGTAGGCCAGCACCACATCCGCGCCTTCACGGGCAAAAGCAATCGCTACCGCCCGCCCGATTCCGCTGTCCGCTCCCGTAATAACAGCCTTTCGTCCGTTGAGTTTTCCGCTGCCTTTGTAGGTACCCGCCCCGTCATCTGGACGCGGATGCATCTTCGTCTCCAGGCCGGGGCTGGGCTGCTGCTGCTGGAATTCAGGTGTAGCCTTTTCATATTGCTGCACAGGATCTTGAATCTTATATTGATTACTCATGATAATATTCCTCCTCTGTTCGCTTCTGATTGTGTAGGCTTCTGACTCTTTCTATGTAACCAGCTTCCCTTTTTCTTAAACGAATTATGTATGAGTGCAGCCACAAAAATAAAAGCCCCCTGCCAAAAGAGCAAGGGGCCGCCACTGTATATCATTTAATGAATCAGAACTCTTCGTACACGGCCGGGTCCTGCTCCCACAGCGGGCCGGTGGTCGGAATGTCCGAGATCATCTTCATCTCTTCCTCCGACAATTCGAAGCCGAAGATATCTATATTCTCCCGCTGATGCGCCTCCGACTGCGACCTTGGAATCGGAACGGCTCCCAGCTGCACATGCCAGCGCAGAACAATCTGTGAGACGGACTTGCCACGAGCAGAGGCAAGGGTCTGGAGCTGTTCATTCTTCAGCAGATCCTCGCCGCGTCCCAGCGGACTCCAGGATTCAGTAATGATTCCGTGCTTCTCATGATATGCGCGCTGCTCTGCCTGATTATAGAAGGGATGCAGCTCAATCTGGTTCATACTCGGCACCACACCCGTCTCCGTGATCAGGCGCTCCAGATGCTCCGGCAGGAAATTGCTGACTCCGATCGAACGGATCAGCCCTTTTGCCCGCGCATCAATCAGTGCCTGCCACGCTTCCACATACAGGTTCACCTTGGGATTCGGCCAGTGGATCAGATACAGATCATAATAATCCAGCCCTGCCCGGTACAGCGATTCCTCAATGGTCTTGACTGCTTCCTCATACTTGTGATGGCGTCCGGGCAGCTTGGAGGTAATGAACAGCTGGTCTCTGGCTATGCCGCTCTGCCGCACCGCCTCTCCGACAACCCCCTCATTCTCATAGTTGAATGCGGAATCGATCAGACGATAGCCTAAATCCAGCGCTGTCTTCACACTTTCCACACCCTCAGCGCCTCTGATCCGCGCAGTTCCAAAGCCAATTGCAGGTGCCTTCCTTCCATCATTCAGCAGTATTTCCGGAATATGATTTGTCATGTTTAAGAGCCTCCTGTGTGAAGATCATCGATCTCATGCTTCGTTATTCCTCATTCAGACGGATCAAATGCCGGTACTGCCATTCGCGCTCCTGCATCACGGCAGAAGCGGCCAGGTCGGGTCCGGCTGCTTTGTACACCGCCTTAACCGCATAAGTGGCGGCATGCACCGCATGGGTGGCTACATGGGCGGTAGCCGCTGCATGACCCGCAGCGCGGCAAGCCGCGCAGGCCGCTGCCGGACTTACCTCACGCGCAGCCGAGTGGGCCGCGAACGCAGCTTGCCGTGCAGCGGTCATCTTCAGCTCCCTGCGCACCCAGGCGCGTCCGGCTTCTACTGCCTGCCGGGGCCGCTTCTCTTCCGGGGATGCCGCCTCCACATAAGGCAGTACCCGTTCTGCACAGTCCCCGGCCCAGGCAGCCAATACTTCGTGCTGACTTGTGGCGGCCAGTGCGGCGATGGATTCATCCAGCCCGTCAGCGGCCAGTTTGGCCTTCACTCTACTCCTCCAGCAGCCTCTGCCGGAATCTTAACCCGCACATGATATTGCTTACCCGGTTTCAGTTCCTTCAGAACACCGTCTTGCACAAGCTGGCCGTCCAGATAGACTTCGATTGCCGCTACATCAGACTCACACTTCATCTCAATCTGCAGCTCAGCCCCTCTGAAGCTGCGCTTCACGGTTGCATCCTGCCAGCCGGACGGAAGCTGCGGCTTCACCTGGAGGCCTTCCCGGCAGCCTTGCAGGCCGAATAGCCCATCGATCAGGCAACGGTACACCCAGGGAACGGTTCCGGTGTTGAACAGGTGGCTGGAGCGTCCGGCGGTCTGCGGGAACTGCTTGTAAGCGCCCCGGTAATAGTTAGGGATGAATACCGGCAGCTGGCCCCGCCGGATGATATCCCCGATATCAGGCCCGGGGAGCATTTTGCGCAGCAGACGGTACGCATGATCCTGCTCACCCACTGCATACAAGCCATAAATATAGAAGGCAGCGGCATGGTTGTAGACTGCACCGTTCTCGGCTGTCCCCGGATGCTTCTGGGTGACCCGGCCCACATCCTCGCGCATGGCGGTATAGGACGGGGCGAGCTTTTCCACTCCATACGGGGTCTCCAGCTGTTCATGGACCGACTTCATCAGCTTCGCCCGCTTCTCCTCATCGGCCGCACCGCTGAGCAGCGCCCAGCCCTGGGGATTAATGAAGATCCGGCCTTCCGGATCGCTGCTGATGCCGAATACCACATTGTCATCGGTAATCCCCCGCGAATACCACTCGCCATCCCAGAAGTACTGATTGACGAGCGCATTCGTCTCCTCCGCCGCATGGCGGAAGGTCTTGGCGATATCCGTACGGCCGCTCCGCTCGCAAATATCCGCCCAGACCATACATGCATACGCGGTAGCGATGGTCAGCCATCCGGACACGCCTTGTCCCTTGTACCCTACCATATTCATCGGGTCGCACCAGTCTCCCTGATTGATATAATTCAGGCCGCGCTCATCCCGCTCATGGAGCAGCCACTGCACCGCCCGGTCGATATGTTCATGCACAGGTCCTGTCTCCAGCCCGCCCGCATACGATACTTCCTCATCCAGAATGCTGTAATCATCCGTCTCATCCAGATAGGTACTAAGGCAAATCGGGAGCCAGACACAATGATCCGTATGCGGAACCTGATTGATATATTTCAGTTCAGCCGCTTCATGCAAAATAATGCCATCCGGCATCGCTCCGCTGGCCTCCTGCTGGCTTAAGGCCGTCAGGAACGCTTTTCTTGCCGTCTGCGGCTTAAGGTAGCTCATACCCATATTATCCTGCAGATAATTCCGGGTCTGCGGGTCGGTGGTCAGGCGGTTGGTCTGACCGTGATAATACATCTGCCGGGGCAGCCAGTGGTTGACCAGATTGTCGAGGTCCGCATCCGGCGTGGAAATCTCAATGCTCCCTCTGCCTTCCGCAATGTACTGCGCATATTCCCGCTCAGCGCGCACGAATCCGTCCTCGCCTGCCGTATCGGTATCCAGAAACAGCCTCCGGCGGATCTCCGCGATTCTCTGCTCACTCCGGGCCGGGCCGAAGATGAAGCGGTATTCACGCTCTTCCCCCGCAGCCAGGTCCATACTGTATTGAAGGGCGGCAACCGGGGTCTCATAACGGGCTTCGCCTTGCGCCAGCCGCTGACTCTTAAGCGCTGACGGCGAGCCTATTCCTCCTTCGCCCTCGAAGGCTTCCTGATTCACTTCCCAGGAGTCCGGGGCATGGTCGGCGAGCAGGAAGGTTTTGTCCTTCAGATGCTTGATTTTGGCATAATCCTGATATTTCTGATAAGGCGTGACCGCTGTAGCCACGATTCCCTGCAAAGCTTCCTTATACTCGCCCGACTGATTCATCCATGACATGTAGCCGATGGTGAAGTAGGGATAGATGCTGATCTTGCGGGGAGCGTCGGACAGATTGGTCACCTTCACCCGCCACAGCTCCATCGGGTCATCTTTAGGCAGGCTTAACGTCATCTCTATAGCGATCCCGTTCTTCTCGATGGTCCATACAATATTATGTTTACCTACCGCAAAAGTGTAATGATCCGGAGGGTTGCGGACAGGCTCATAAGGGGCAGAGAACAGCTCCCCGTTCTCCTCATCCTTAACATAGACGAAGCGTCCGGGGTGGTGGGCATAATAAGGCTGCTCCGGCTGCATGAACGTCTTGGCCTCCAGATTCGGCGCATAGGAATACTTCGCAGGCTCGGGCTGCATAAACTGGGCTACCGCATATCCCCGGCAGTTCATATGAATCATCATCTGCTCATTCCACAGGAACCCCGAAGCCTTGGGGAGAATGGTGGGACTGGACAGCTCATAATATTCATTATCTTCAGATGCTCTGATCATTCTCGTGCCTCTCTTTCCGGAATAAATATCCATCATTCTAGTATACTTTATTCAAGAATACGCTCTCATAGGTTTGGGGGCAAGTCTAATGGAAGAGTTTCAATTTCATCGTTTTGGTTTTTATAGTAGAATATACCCAGATTCCCTACCACTAGATGAGAGGTGCATGAGATGAAGCAATCGTACATAGCCAGACTTGAATTATTCGTAACCAACGCCCAGCAGATTAAACAGGAATTCCCCTGGCAAAATGCCTCTGTGAACCGGCTGGCAGCCTTGCTCTACGCCGTGGAGGACAAGACCGCCAATGTGCAGGCAATCCGCATGTATCATGAGATGGTCAAGGATAACACCCGGGGCTTCTCGTCCTTCCGGGGAACCTCTGCCATCTGTATTGCTGCGCTGCTCTCCCTGTCCCCCCAGCCGGAACAGCAGCTTGCAGCTACGCTGGCTGTATATGACCTGCTCAAGGAACGCAAATTCCGGGCCTCCGACTACCTGGTCATTGCCGCCTATCAGATCGCTGCCCATACCCCGTACGATCAATATGCCGCAGCCATAGACCGCACCCAAGCCTTCTACGAGGGGATGCGGTCGAAGCACCGTTTCCTCACCGGGCGGGATGACTATATCTTCGCTGCCATGCTCGGACTCTCCGATATCCCTGTAGAGCAAGGGCTGGAGCAGCTGGAGCAGCTCTATGCTACGCTTAAGCCCGAATTCTTCTCCGGCAATAGTGTTCAGGCGCTGACACAGGTGCTGGTGCTAGGCGGAGAGGATCTCACAAGCCGGGTGCTTAGCCTGCGCGAGGCGTTCCGGGCAAGGGATATCCGGCTGGATAAGGAGTATACGCTCTCGTCCCTTGGCATCCTGTCCCTGATCCCATACGAACAGCAGCAACTGGTAAGCGATGTCTCAGACACCTATGAATTTCTGCGCCCGCAAAAGGGCTTCGGCGGCTGGTCCATCAACAAGCAGGAGCTGCTCCTGCTGTCTGCCGCACTCGTCTCCTATCAATATATAGTCGATGTGAGAAACGGTATTATTGAATCTACCCTATCTACCAGCCTGACCAACATCATCATTGCCCAGCAGACAGCGATTGCTGTAGCTGCAGCCTCTGCTGCTGCGGCAGCTTCTTCTTAGGAAGTGACATGCAAAAGGCCTCCGGAGCGTAATTGCTTCGGAAGCCTTTTAGTTGGATTTCAGGCACTTGTTAACCAGCGATCTCCCGTGTGACGGAAATTAGTTGGATTTATGACACTTAACTCTGCCCATATCTGCGATGTTACCTATATCCGGCTGGATTAGGTGTATAATTTCCAACTACAATTCGCCAAACAACGATTTTGTTATAATTAGATGACGTTTTTCCACTTGTTGTTATGTTAGATAGCTGCGGCCGCTTGCCTGCCACCCTTCCGCAACAACCCTACACTTCCTCCCCATCCCCGGGCATCCGGCGTCTGCCGATCCCAAACGCATAGTACCCCGCCACAACAACAGCCAGGAACGACGCGCCGACGATCAGCGACAGATGGGTATCCGGGTTGAACCACATGCCGATGATGACCAGCGACAGGAAGATAATGATAATGTAGTTACTGACCGGGAAAAAGCGGGACTTGAACGGATGGACTGCCATCTCGCCTGCCCATCGCTCTCTGAATCTGAACTGGCTGAAGGCCAGGGCGAACCACGGAATCATTCCCGGAAGCACGCTGGCACTGTAAATATAGAGAAACAGCTTGGAGTCCGGCATCAGATAGTTTAACAATACGCCTACCAGCAGCAGGGAGATCGTGGTAATAATGCTGTTCCGGGGCACTCCGCTGGCAGAGACTCTGCCGAAGAACTTCGGAGCCTGTCCGTTCTGGGCCAGCGTGTAGAGCATTCTTCCCGCACTGTAGATTCCGCTGTTGCAGCCCGACATCGCCGCTGTCAGCACCACGAAGTTGATAATGCCAGCCGCAGCGACAATCCCCACCTTGGCGAAGGTCAACACGAACGGACTGCCGATCTCGCCGATCTCATTCCACGGATAGATGGTCACAATGATGAAGATGGCCCCCACGTAGAAAATCAGAATGCGCCAGATGATATTCTTGATCGCTTTGCGCAGCGTTTGCTTCGGATTCTCGGCTTCCCCTGCCGTAATCCCCACCAGTTCAATCCCCTGATAGGCCGCCGTGACAATGCAGAGCGCGAACAGAAATCCCTTCAATCCTCCGGCAAAAAAACCGCCATGGCTATACAGATTGGACAGACCTAGCGGCTGCCCGCCATTCCCGAGACCGAAAAAAATCACCCCGGTGCCGATCACCAGCATCACAACAATGGCAACCACCTTGATCATCGCAAACCAGAATTCAAACTCCCCGTACAGCTTCACCGCCGCCAGATTGGCTGCCGCAATGATGCCCACCCCGATCAGCGCCGGAATCCACTGCGGGATATCCGGGAACCAGTACCCGACATAGATACCAATTGCCGTAACCTCCGCCATTCCGACTGTCACCCACAGGAACCAATAGCTCCAGGCGGTCAGGAAGCCGGCCAGCGGGCTGATATATTTGTGGGCAAACGTGGCAAAAGAACCGGTCACCGGCTCCATCACCAGCATCTCCCCCATAATCCGCATCACAAAAAACATAATGATTCCTGCCAAAAGATACGCAAGCAGCACGGAAGGCCCCGCCCACTTAATCGTACTTGCCGAGCCCATGAATAATCCCACGCCAATCGTGCCGCCCAGTGCGATCAGCTCGATATGCCGCGGCTTAAGTCCTCTGGTTAACTCTTTGGATTCCAACGAAATGCTCCTCCTCATATGTACACCTGTACACCTCACATGTACTCCACGCAATCTATCTTAATATGTAAGCATCATTGTAAGCTGTGATCTACATTAACGCAATGCAGAATTACTGGATTACTCCAGCAGAAAGTTTCACCATTTGTAACAATAAATTGCCCCAGAACCTATACATTTTGGTTCATAGTGTTATAATCACTTTGTTTATCACAAGACAACAGGAAACAGGTGATCAGATGTTTGAAATCAAATGGCTGTGGCAGAACCTGGAGGGCAACCGGGCGCGGTATATCGTGGCGCTCTGCCTCTCGGTGGTGGGCTCAAGTCTTACGATTGTGAACCCCTACATCAGCCAGCGCATCGTCGATACGTTCATTGCCGGTGACCACGCAGGAGAGAATCTTGCTACAGGACGCGGACTGCTTATTGCACTGTGCCTGGGCATGATCGGCTTCTCTCTGCTCCGTACAGGGCTGGCATACTTTACGACCATGCAGTACGAAATTTCTTCACAGAATATGATGTACAATATCCGGATTTATCTGTACAACAAGATTCAGGGCCAGGACCGGGAATATTATGACCGCAACCGCACCGGGGACCTGATGACCAAAATGACGGGGGATCTGGATATGGTCCGCCACTCGATGGCGTGGATTTTCAAAACGATCATTGAATCGCTTACGATTTTCCTGGCAGCCGTCATTTATTTCCTCACAATTGATGTGAAGCTGACGCTGTGGATGCTGATCCTGTCCCCGCCGATTTTTGTAGTGGCCTTTATCTTCGCCAAGCGAGTGCGCCCGATGTACATCGACCTGCGCGAACGGCTGTCCCAGCTTAATACGACGACCCAGGAGAATATCTCCGGGAACCGGGTGGTGAAGGCTTTTGCCCGTGAGGAGTTCGAGATTGCCAAGTTCACAGAGAAGAATGTCAACTACGCGGTGGCGAATAAAAAAGCGGCCCTCGTCTGGCTCGACTACTTCCCTTATCTGGAGTCGTTCGCCCAAGGCTTCAACGTGGTCCTGATGCTGGCCGGCGGTTACTATGTGATGGAGGGCCGGATTACCTTCGGTGAGTTCACGGCGTTCTCCTCGCTGATCTGGGCTGTCTCGAACCCGATGCGCAATATCGGGATTATTATTAATGATATCCAGCGTTTCTTTGCCAGCTTATCCAAAATCGTCGATATCTATTACGCCCGTCCGGCAATTGCCAACGATCACAATCCGGTAGAGCACCGCCGCTATGAGGGACGGATTGAATTCGACCATGTCCGGTTCAAATATGATAACGCTACCGTGCTGGATGATGTGAGCTTCACGATCGCCCCCGGCGAGACCATTGCGATTATGGGGGCCACCGGCTCCGGCAAAACCTCGCTTATCAACCTCATTCCCCGCTTCTATGATGTGGCTGGCGGGCGTGTGCTGGTGGACGACAGAGATGTCCGGGAGCTTGAGCTGGATGAGCTGCGCGGGAATATCGGGATGGCTACGCAGGATGTCCTGCTGTTCTCCGATACCATTGACGGCAACATTGCCTACGGCGATCCCGATCTGCCTGAGGAGGATGCGCAGGCTTACGCGGCTCTGGCCGCTGCCCATGATTTCATTGTCAAAATGCCTGAAGGCTACGATACCGTAGTCGGGGAACGCGGTGTCGGGTTGTCCGGGGGCCAAAAGCAGCGGATTGCGCTGGCCCGCGCCCTGGCGGTCCAACGTCCGATTCTGATCCTGGATGATACGACCTCAGCGGTCGATCTGGAGACCGAGGAGCATATCCAGCGCAGCCTCCGGGAGCTGGAGTATCCCTGCACGAAGATCATCATCGCACAGCGGGTATCCACTACGGCCCAGGCTGACCGCATTCTGATCCTGGAGGGCGGGCGCTTGATTGAGGAAGGGACCCACGCCGAGCTGCTGGCGAAGCGGGGTTATTACTATGATGTATTCATGCTTCAGAACGAGGGCATTGGAAGGCAGGTGACCGAGATTGGCCAGGAATAAATTCGATGTCGATGAGAATCTGGAATCGCCGTTCAATATCAAGCATTTCCGGCGGGCCATGGTCTATATCAGACGCAAAAAGAAGCCTATGCTGATTGCATTCGCGCTTAGTGCATTGTCGGCGGCGATTGCCCTGTCGGCCCCGCTGATCATGCAGCATGTGGTGGATGTGACGATTCCCGCCAAAGATATGGGCGCATTGGCCGGCTGGTCGGCGCTAATGCTGGCAACGATTGTGGTCAGCGTCATTCTGGCGACCATCCGCTCGCGGATTATGACAAGTGTGGGTCAGGATATTATCTTCGATATCCGCACAGATCTGTTTAAGCATCTGCAGGACCTGCCATTCAAATATTACGACGACCGGCCGCAGGGCAAAATCCTGATCCGGGTCGTGAACTATGTCAATGCGGTCTCCGATGTGTTATCGAACGGAATTATCAACTTCATTCTGGAGATTGTGAACCTGATCTTTATCGCGGTGTTCATGTTCGCTGTGGATGTGCGGCTCTCCTTCATCATTCTGGCCGGACTGCCGGTGTTCCTCGGCATCATGCTGCTGATCAAGACCCGGCAGCGCCGGGCCTGGCAGGCCGTCTCGAACAAAAGCTCCAACCTGAATGCTTATCTGCAGGAGAGCATCAGCGGCATCGGTGTTACCCAGATGTTCTCCCGGGAGACGCGCAATGAAGGGATCTTCACCCGTCTGGCCGGTAACTTCCGCACGGCCTGGATGAAGGCGCTGCGTTACAACATTCTGATTCCGTTCAGTGTCGACAACCTGTCTACCATTGTTACGGCTATGATCTTCCTGGTCGGCCTGCTGACGCTGGACCCGCAAAATATGACGCTGGGCGTCATTCTCGCCATGAGCAGCTATGCGGCCCGCTTCTGGCAGCCGATCCTGAACCTGTCGAACCTGTACAATAACTTCATTAATGCGGTGGCTTATCTGGAGCGGATCTTCGAGACGCTGGATGAGCCGGTGACGGTCAGCGATATCCCCGGTGCGAAGGCGCTGCCGCCGGTCGAGGGCCGGGTGACGTTCGATGATGTCACCTTCGCCTACGATCCGGGCCTCAACATTCTGGAGAATATCTCCTTCGATGTGGCAGCAGGTGAGAGCGTGGCTCTGGTCGGTCCGACCGGTGCGGGGAAGACCACCGTCGTCAACCTGATCTCGCGCTTCTATAACCTGACCGGCGGACGCATTCTGATCGACGGGCAGGATATCTCGCAGATCACGCTGAAATCGCTGCGCAGCCAGATGGGGATCATGCTGCAGGACAGCTTTATTTTCTCGGGAACCATTATGGACAATATCCGCTACGGCAGACCGGATGCGACCGAGGAGGAAGTTATCGCCGCCGCGAAGGCGGTCTGCGCGGACGACTTCATCCGCGAATTCGATCAGGGCTACCAGACCGAAGTGAACGAACGCGGCTCCAAGCTCTCCCAGGGACAGCGGCAGCTCATCTCGTTCGCCAGAACACTGCTGGCCAACCCGCGGATCCTCATCCTGGATGAAGCGACCTCCTCCATCGATGCGCAGACCGAGCGTCTGCTCCAGAAGGGGCTGAATGAGCTGCTTAAGGGCCGGACCTCGTTCATCATCGCGCACCGCCTGTCTACAGTGAAGAACTGCGACCGGATCATGTATGTCTCGAACAAGGGCATCGCCGAGAGCGGCTCCCATGACGAGCTGATCGCCCGCCGCGGCCTGTACCACCGGCTGTATACGGCGCAGAAGATGGAAGCCTGATGTGCAACGCAAGTAAGGCTATATAGATTGTACTTGTAGTTCAATTTATATAGGTTCAAACAAGTGGAAACGGCTTTGCCGTCCTTTTAAAGGACGGTACCGTTTCAGCGAGAAATAGAAGGATAATCTATCGTGTGAAACATTTAGATTCTTATATTTTAAGGAATCGCCAAAAACCGCAGCAGGGGCTCCCCTGTCTGCGGTTTTTGGCATGCTTAGTTGGACCGTACAGCACATCTTCAGTGAAGATTGCGCCCTCACGTAAGATCCGTTACCGCCTAAGACTACTGTTACTGGCTTTCTCAATTTCGTGCAATTAAGCAATACTAATACTCCTGCTGCGATCCATGCGGACTGGAGAGCCGCTATTCCTGTACATTGCACCATTTCACGGGCTAAGCGGACTCACATGCACTTAACTAGCCGCTCTTGCCTCATTTCCATCACCAACTGGCCTTATAACGGCCCCTCAGTCCGCGGACGAGCGATAAAGCAGTCTTTTTCACAAAATAAGGGCCTCATGGTCCGGTTGTAGAACCTTCATATACTCTTCCCTCAGCATACTATAGATCTCCAGATCGACCACGCCCTTGCCGGACCAGAGGGCCGCCTGCCGCAGCATTCCTTCCTTGACGTATCCGTTCTTCAGCAGCACCTTCTTGGAGGGCTCATTATTCAGCATCACTTCCGCCTGAATCCGGTTCACCTGAGCCTGCTGGAACAGAAATGCTGTCAACAGCTCAACGGCCCTGGAGGCGAGGCCCCTCCCCCACTGGGCTTCCGCAAGGAAGTAGCCAATGGTGACCATATTAACCCTCTGATTGAAGTCGCAGGCTTCAATGATTCCGAGCAGGTGCGTATCGTCCGCTGGAGCGAAGATGCCCCACTTGATCCGCGATCTTTTGCCATAATCCCGCTCATAATGACCGATCATGCTCTTGACTGTAGTCTTATTGTGCTTGGGGATAATCCCGCAATATTCGAACACATGGTCATTGCTGTAAATCTCGAACAGCCCGTCCAGATGCTGCTCCTCAATCTTGCCCAGCACCAGCTCCTCTGATCTTAAGACAGGGAACTGGTCAAATACAATCTCCATCTTCACCCGGGGCACTCCCTTCTCTGATCCTTAAGCGCTTGGCCTAATGGGGACGTACAGCTCAACCATGCACTTGCCCTGCGGGTCCTGCGCAGGATCATTCAGACAGAATTCAAGACATGGCCGGTCATCGGCTTCATAGCCGCTGCGGGGTAACCATACGCTGAACATCGTATCATACGCAAGGACAAATCTCTCTAACGTATCATAGTAGGAATACACCGCATACTGCCCGCCGGATAGAGTCTTGTATGCTACCTCCTCCCGATGGGCCTCCCGTTCGAATCCCTCCGGAAGTGTAACGCAAGCATCATAGCGGCATACAGACTCTTCCGTAAGTTCCCCGTCATCCAGTGAGATTCCGATGAACTGCTGATTCGCCGGATGCAGCCCCTTCTCAGTAGCCCAGCCGGTTAGCTTGTCCCATGCGTGATGCGTGTCCAGGTAACTACCAATATGCCTGACATAAGCGACTTCAACTTCTGCAATTACTCTAAGTTCCACCATACTGTCCCATGCCCTCCTTAACAGCGAATTACCTTCGGCTTTATTGTAATCCGCCAGGGCGGCCAGCTCTGCCTGCTTATTGCTGAGGAGTGACGGGAAATTGCTATGTTTCTGCCTGCTGTTCCTGACACTGCTGGGCGTACAGCCGAAATGCCGTTTGAAATGGACATTCAAGGCGGAGACCGATTCAAAGCCGCTCTCCCCTGCAATCTCCAGAATCGTCTGATTCGTCCGGCTAAGCAGCACCAAGGCCTGCTCGACGCGCTTCCTGGTTACGAAGGCCATGGGCGTCATGCCGGTGAAGGCTGTAAATATTCTGGTGAAATGATATTTGGAGAAATGGGAGATCTCCGCCAGCTGATCCAGCCGCAGCGGCTGGCTGCTGTGATTTTCTATGTAGGCAATGACCTGCTTGATCCTCTCTCCATACTGCTCCTTCATCACTGAATCCCCCGTCCTCTTCGTGTTACAATACTGTATAAATATTAATAGATGAGGCGATAGTGAATGATTACCACTCTGTACTTCGTACGACATGCTCACTCTACTTATTCTACCGACGAATTGAATAGACCTTTATCCGAAGATGGACGGGCAGACGCACAGAGAGTTACCCGTCTACTACTTCATGAGAATATTAACATTCTGATCTCTAGTCCCTATAAACGGGCTATACAAACCATTGAGGGGCTGGAGAAACCGCTCAGGACTAGGATTGTAATTGAAGATGATTTTAAAGAAAGAATCTTATCTGCTGAGCCTGTCGCCGATTTCGGGCTTGCTATGGATCAGGTCTGGGCGGATTATTCCTTCGCCTGGCCGGGAGGAGAATCCAATCTGGTTGCCCAGAAGAGAGGCGTACAAGCACTCTATAAAGTTTTGCAGCAATATAAAGGAAATTCAATCGCTATCGGAACGCACGGTAATATGATGGTCCTGATCATGAATGCTCTGGATAAGCGTTATGATTATAGCTTCTGGAAGCAGTTAGAAATGCCCGACATCTATAAGCTAAGCTTCGTTGAGAACAAGCTTGTGAGTGTACAGCGTATTTGGCAATAATTCTCCATCATCCTATTAAACTGGACAGACTGTTGTCACAACCCTGTGGTATAACCAGAGGAAAGGAGTGATTGTTATGGCAAGCTATGAATACTCATCCCGGCAGGAGCTGATGGACTCGATCCATAATCTGTACCTGCTCTTGGATGCCGAGTATGATGGAATTAACAATACATATAAGGATATGCGAATTCCCGAGGTGGACAAAACCCCTGCCGAGATCATCGCTTATCAGCTGGGCTGGCTGGATTTGGTTAGGGGCTGGGACCGGAGCGAGCTGGAGGGACAGACCTTCTCCATGCCCGCTGCGGATTTCAAGTGGAATCAGCTCGGCGGGTTGTATCAGTCCTTTTACAGCAAATATGCGGAGTATTCTCTGCCTGAGTTGCGCGAGCTCTTCCGGCAATCAGAGCAACAGTGGCTGGACTGGATCGAAACATTGACGGAGGAGGAGCTGTTCATCCAAGGCGCGCGTAAGTGGACCGGAACCAAGGAGAACTGGCCGATGGCCCGGTGGATTCACATTAACTCTGCCGCTCCGTTCAAGACCTTTCGGGGGAAAATCCGGAAATGGAAAAAGCATTGTCCTGAAGGACTGGCAGAGTGACAAAGCGGCAGTGTCACAAAGCGGATAGCGGGATAACAGCTCAGCGTCCACTGCTTCGCAATCATTGCGTGCTGTCTGCCCTCCCGTCTGGCCTTTGCATCCCCCTCTTGCCAGTGCCTTCCCGGTTCATTCCCCTGCTCCCGTCCCTGAAGCCCGCGCCGCCGTTCATGCCGGGGAATCCGCCGGGCCGGGAATTGAAGTCTGCACTGGTGATATTCTGAGCCGTGACTGCTTCGCAGGAAGTGAGCAGCAGCGAACAGCTAAGCATACTAATGATTAAGGTGATGTAATATTTCTTAGTCCGCATCATGAGACCTCCTTCTGCCGGTCAGCAGGGCATAGGCATCTTGGAAACCCAGGTAAGACAAGACAAGCAGCAGCGGATACACGGGATACAGATACCGGGACTTAATCTCCCAGAGCAGGTAGAACCCGATGAAGCCAAGAATCACCAGAAGGAGCGGGGTCTCCGCGAAGCGCTTAGCCCGCAGTCCCCGGATTAACCGGATCAGAATGAAGACGTACATCAGGAAATTCTGGACATATAAGGCCCACAGCAAGGCGCTCCGGTACATAGAAGCACCTTCAAACACCCTGCTTGCAGCTGTGGAATAGCTGTAGTGGCCCATCACCATACCGCCCCTCCCGCCAGTGGAGGAGGCTCCTTCATTTCCTATCCCGTAGCGCTCTATCTGATACGTTCCTTCCGTCCAGGTCCAAACCAGCTTTTTATAATACATTCCTGCAAGCTCAGTTAAGGTCGCGTCAGAGAGCTTGCTGCGGATGGACGCCTTGAACAGTTCTACACTCTCCGCTTTGTTATAGCCGGCCTCCTGCTGGTAGATATTATAGCTCTCCCGGTCATCCCAGAACCCGAGTGTCTCCAGATTAATCCCCATATTCAGCCACATGTACACTGGAGCAGAATTGCTGGACGGAGATTCGTCCACAATGTCTGTTGCCTGAAGCGCCGTATTCTGAATCCAGGCAGGAAGAACCCACAGCAGCAGCGTTACTCCAACGGCGGCAATGACCTTCTTCACGCCAATCGCCCGCAGGTTCAGGAGCAGACTGAGAACAATGGCAATCAGAAAGATCATACCTATACTGCGGAAGTAGTTGCCAAGTGTCAGCAGTACTGCCGCGAACAGCATATCCTTCATGGATCTTCTGCGGATGAACCTGACTCCGAAGTAGAGCGCGCTGGTGAGCAGAGCCGTGGCAATTCCATCATTATAGATGAAGTTGCTCATGAACAAAGCCGGAACATAGGTCGCAGACACAATCAGAAGGCCATAGTCCTTCCTGCTTGATTTGGGATTCAGCTCTTGGCAAAGCAGGTAGATGACCAGCGTGGTGACGAGCGAAAAGAGGATATTGAAGCTTTTGATCACCAGATAATTGTCCGGGAACAGAAGCAGCAGCGCCTTCAGATACAGCACGAAGGAGAAATTAAAAGGGAACATGTACAGGTATCCGCCTGACTGGAAGGAGGAATAATCCTTGTCATAGAGCATCGCCCAGGCCAGGGACAGCACCGTCTGTGAATCATCTGTAGGCATGCGGGTGAACAGAAAAATAATCACAAGCTGCATGGCACCAGACAACAGCAGAACAGCTGGAATAACCTTGGCCCGGCTATACCTTTCAAGCTTCCGGGAGAGTCTGTACAGCACGAAGCCCAGTCCCAGAACAACTACAATCCATAGCAGGAACACAAGCGGCTGCTGCCCTTCCAGCACCGCCCGGTCTCCATACACGGAATAATTATATTTCGCCCGGAGAAAGAAGGATGCAGCGATGAACAGCCCAATGAACAAGGCGAGGATGAGTGTTACGATTTGCTGGATTCTTTTTACCATGATACCCTCCTGACCGGCAGCGTCCGGCGAGTCCTTCGCACGTGCCTTAATCCATATACGGAGTATACATAGTGAATCTGAATGTTAGTTGAAAGGATTCCTGGGATGCGCCAAGTGGAAACGGCCTTGTCTTACAAAAAACCTCCGGGTCCTCTCCAGCCGCCGCATTCATAGATGCGCTCATGCCGGATTAGCTTCCCGAAGGCCTGCTGCTTAAACTATTCTGTTCTGTTGAATACTCATGGATGAATCACTTGTCAGCAACAGCACGAACCACACGAAACCCCTGGTCATTCCCCCGGCTGCTCGGCTCGTATTGACCCCGGAAGGATACCTCTGTGTTGTTCACCCCGCCGATCCAGCCGCCGCCCTTCACCAGCCGGACAGAGCCGGTCTTGCTATTCGAATCCCCTTCACCGTACCAGTTCCAGCACCATTCCCTTACGTTCCCTGACATATCATACAGTCCCAGCTCATTGGGTTGCTTGAGGCCGGTATTTCTCGGCTGGCTATGGTTGTTCTCAATCGCAGGCCAGGTCCAGTCCCCGGTCAGGAATTGATCACCGGAATTCCTCCAGTACCAGGCCACCTCCTCCGGGTTGTCGCTTCCGCTATACGGGTAGCTTGTGCTCATCTGGCCTCCGCCTGCTGCATATTCCCACTCGGCTTCTGTCGGCAGACGGTAACCGTCCGCCCCTTCATTGGCCGTTACAGTCCATTTCATGAAATCCCGGTCACTTGTATTATTCGGATCGACCGTACTCTTGTCTATATTATAATAGGGGGCCAGGCCTTCCTTCACACTCCGCTCATTGCAGTACTCCACGGCATCATACCAGGTTACGCTCTCCACCGGCAGCTTGTCTCCTTGGAACTGCGAGGGGTTACTCTTCATCACTTCCAGCCATTCTTGCTGGGTGACCTCATATTTACCGATGTAGAAGTCCGGGAGGGTCATCTCTGTCCCGTAGTAATTGGATTTCGTATCTTTAAAAGTACCGCCTTCTACCCGTACTAAACGCTCATCCGCGGCAGGCTTCTCCTGAGAGCAAGCAGTGGCTATAGCCGCGATTGCCATGCACAGAATCAGAATCATTAATGGTTTTCTCATGAATACCTCTCCTTTGAGCAGATGGGCAAGGTACAGGACCTAAGCGCAGTTCAGTGTGTGAAAATGATAAGGCCGGCAGCTTGTCCACCCGGCCGGCCTTAGCCCTGTCTAGCTGAGCTCTGCCATTGCCGGAACCGGCAAAATGGCGTTCAGCTGATCCATTACCACACAGTTACGTTGGAGCTGCCGCTGCTCTGGTATCCTTCGGTAGCCAGTACCTGATAGGACCAGCTGCTTCCCAGATACATCGATTTGCTCTGCCAGGCGTTCACGTGGTTGCTGAACGTAATCTGGACATTGCTTCCGATTGGCCGTTTGGATTGTCTTACACTCCAGTACTGCGGGAACGTAGCATTTCCGTCAATGGAAGGAGCATCGTAACGCATGGTACGATAGATATCATAAGTGCCGCCATCACTGTTCACCGTGCCTTTGTAATCGCCGGTTGGTCTGTAAGTTCCCCAGTTGTCTACCACGTAATATTCAATAAGGGAATTCCGGGTCCATCCGTATAAGGTCAGGTAGCCGTTGCCGGAAGGCGCGAAAACCCCTGCATTATAATTTACAACCCGGTTCGGTGATCCGTAAGTCCAGCCTTTGCCCACTACGAAGTTCCCGGTATTGTACCAGTTCACACTGTAATTCCCGCCACTTCCGTTCACCGCATTCACAGTTCCGCCGCCATCGGTCCAGTTTTGCCAATAATCTGTTGCGCCTGCAGTCGCTGCGAACGCGCTGAAGCTCAGTGCTGCTGTCATTAATACCGTAAGAAGTTTCTTTTTCATTGTAAATTAATACCTCCCGATTATAATGTGTTTGCTTGCAGCTTGCTTCTCCCCGTAGGATATAACTTATCCTGAGGGTTATCCCATATATTTACTTGTCCTCCTTTCGAGAAAATTATATCTAGTAAGCGTTTACATTACTCTCTGCAAACTAAAGATTAACCCCCAATTTTTATTGATATTATGAAAATAATGGGTCAAAATCAAGGGAATTGTAACCTCCTGGGGGATATGTGGTGAAAATTCGGGGAATTTCGGCAGTGGCCGGTGGCGCACAAATATTTGCTCATCCGGCCCACTTTTGCCGAGATCAGGTGCACTGATGCTCCTCATTTGCTCATCCGGCCTACTTTTACCGAATTCAGGTGCACTGATGCTCCTCATTTACTCATCCGGCCTACTTTTACCGAATTCAGGTGCACTAATGCTCCTCATTTGCTCATCCGGCCTACTTTTTCCAAATTCAGGTGCACTAATGCTCCTCCTCACGCCAAAAAAGCCGCCCCAATGGGGCAGCTCTGTACTGTTCAGCTTTACTCACTTGTCACTATTCATCCATTGCTAATCTATCCACCAATCCTCTATCGTCCCTCTACCCCATCTTAATGACGGCCTTAACCACATCCTCCTTATTGTCGATTACATAATCGAACGCTTGTTGCGTCTCCTCGAAGCCAAATTCGTGGGTGACAATGCCCTTGACGTCAATCTTTCTATCCGCGATGGCGCCAATAGCTGCCGGATACAGGTTGCGGTACCGGAATACCGACTTGATGTCCGCCTCCTTGAACATAATCTGCATGAAGTCGAAGTCGATGATATCCTTAGCGGCCAGGCCGACCAGGACGATGGTTCCGCCTCTTTTGACCAGATATGGCGTCTGCTTCACGGTATGCTCGCTGCCTGCCGTCTCAATCACCTTATCTGCACCCGCACCGTCAGTCCAAGCCGCAATGGTCTCCAGCACATTCTCCTGCTTGGCGTTAATGACCTGTGAGGCCCCCAGCTTCAATGCCGCCTCCAGCCGCTTCTCAATGATGTCCACCACCACAATCTCCGTAGCCCCGTAAGCCTTGCAGGCCAGTAGTGTAACCAGTCCTATGCAGCCCGCCCCCAGAATCACAACCCTGTCTCCCAGCTTAACGCCGCCTTGCGCCGCAGCATGAAGTCCCACCGCCAGCGGCTCCACCAGCGCGCCCTCCTCCGAAGACACATTATCCGGCAGCTTGAACGCCATGTTCTCGGGATAAGCCATATAATTCACCAGGCAGCCATGGTAGGGCGGAGTCGCTAGAAACTGTACATCCGGGCACAGATTATATTTGCCGCTTTTGCAGAATTCACACTGTCCACAGGTCACACCAGGCTCCAGCGCCACCCGGTCCCCCACCTTCAGGTGCTTCACACCAGGGCCAAGCTCCACCACTTCACCGGCGCATTCATGCCCGAGAATGAAGTCCCCATCCACTACGAAGTCGCCGATCCGGCCATGCTCCAGGTAATGCACATCCGAGCCGCAGATGCCGACAACCTCCAGCTTCACAATAACCTCGCCCTCTTTGGCTACAGGCATGCTAATTTCCTTCATTTCCATTTGCTTCAGATCTTTCATATAAAAAGCTCTGTTCTTCATCTGTTTCTCCTCCTCAGGAACATTAGTGTGCTCTTATAAAAACTACTGTTACTTCAAAATTTCTGCGTTCTTCAGCTTCACAATAATAATATACTTTTATAAAACTATTTAAATAAGATTATAAACAGAATTGGGATGAAGTCAACAAAAACTCCCCCAGAGAAGGACAAGGCCGCGATTGCAGCAACGTCCCTCTTCCGGAGGAGCGGGAAAGCAGATATTATATTAGGGTAAAAGCAACCCGGATCTAGATGCTGTCGATAAATTCAGTCACCAGCTCCAGGGCAGCCCCCACAGCGGTGGCCTCCAGCTTGTATTTGCAGACCCGCAGGTAGGAGCCATCCTGCTCGAAGGTGTTCTTGCGCGCTGCCAGTGCCTGAAGTTCACCGATGTATTCCTCCATGTGAGCCCCGGCATAGCCGCCGAGAATCACATCGCAATCGTACAGCATCCGCAGGTTATTCACTGTAATCACCAGATAGCCTACATACTCCTGCCAGATGGCCTGCTGCTCCTCCCTGCCCTCTCCCAGCAGCCGGAAGAATTCCGCAATACTGCCCCCTGTACTATCCGAGAGAATTCCCGCTGAGCAATAGGCATCTACACAGCCCTTCTGTCCGCAGTAGCAGGTACGCCCTTCAGGCAAAATCGTCATGTGCCCGAACTCCCCGCTACGGTGGTTCTGGCCTGCATAGATCTGGTTACCGACTATAATGGCACCGCCTACGCTATTATTAAGGGACAGATAGACCACATTGTGTATGTCCTGCTCTCCCCACAGTTCAGTGAGTCCCGCCGCATTCGCATCATTGCTCAGGACGCAGGGATAAGGGATGTATTTGGCGAACCGCCGGACACTGCCTCCCTTGAAATCTATGACTGTAGCATAGCTCACGGTCTGCCGGTCCCCGGATAGAATCGCGGGCAGCGCAATCCCTACTCCCAGAATCCGGCTGCGGTCCAGCTGGCAAGCCTCTACGAACTCCTCCACCAGCTTGCCTACCCCCTGGAAGTAGGTCTCCTCATTCGCAAACGGATAATGATTCCTGACATTCTTAATGATTCTGCCGCTCAGGTCAATGACGACAATCCCCACATGATTCAGGGTAATATCCAGTCCGACGGCATATCCCGCCACACTGTTGCAGGCCATCGACTTGGCCTTACGCCCACCGGTGGATTCATACAGCCCGGTCTCCTCAATCAGCCCTCGTTCCTGCAGCTCCTTGAGATTCTGTGTCACGGTTGGAAGACTGAGACCCAGCGCCTGTGCAATCTCCTGAATGGAGGTGGATTCACGGTGATACAGGTACCGGTAAATGGCGTTCCGGTTCATCTTTTTAACTTCCATACTGTTCAAGCGATGTGTCGCCATTCCAATCCCCCTCACTTTTACAAATGTACTTTATAATTTTATACATATAATATGCAATCACATCCGTTATAGCAATCATTAGCCGCTTTTATTGTGAATAATTTCACGTAAGTGGTTTTATTGTATCAAGAATTGGAAGTCCCGTCATTAATCTTTTGGGAAGATGGCCTTAATCGGTCCCTCTTATCGCAATCATTCGCATGTTAACGCCAAGCATGACGAACCAGCCGGCGAACAGTAACTGGGAGATCAGGATCATTCCCTCACCAAGTAACCATGGATAGGAGCCGATAAGATCAAACACGCCGGTCAGAAGCCCGAGGGCTGCCGTGAATATTCCCAGTCCACTCTTCCAAATTACAAGGCTCAGCAGAATCGTTGCGATTCCAACGACTAATGCAACACAATGCACGCCCCCGTAATAGAAGCTGATAATCAGTCTGTAGCTCTCCGGCGTAAGCTCAATCCCATATACCGGATAGACCAGCCTCCCCAGAATAATAACCAATACGATATAGACAGGAACGCTAACCGCCAGCAGGCCGCAGCCAAACACTGTCAGGACCGGATTCACCTGCACCAGCAGCCGGTATAATGCCGCGATGGAGGGGATGAGAAGTACCGCAGCGAAGAACAAGACCTCATCTGCCATCGACAACTGGAACCGCCACTCGCTCAGCCAGGACAGCAGCGCAGCAGCTTGCAGCGGTGGAGACGGTACCGGCCTCAGGAACAGATATTGGGCCAGAAAAAGCAGTCCGGAGCCGATCAGGGTAATCCCGCCAAACTTCAGCAGGCGATGGTTCGTCTTCATACGCTTCATCTCGATTCTTGTGTATTCTAAATGCTATACTCTAAAAAAATAGATTAAGGAGAACGCTAACGCTATGAACCCAAACCCGATAAAGATCCTTACAGACCAAAATCGAAACCAGACACTCTCCCAAGAACTGCTAGTCATCTGGGAGAACGCTGTGCGGGCTACGCACCTGTTCCTCACCCCGCAGGATATTGAAGACCTGCGCCCCTTAGTTCTGCAAGGGATTGCAGAGATCCGGCATTTGATCACGTATACCCATCCGGAGGGGCATCCCCTCGGCTTCATCGGGATTCAGGATCAGAAGATTGAAATGCTGTTCGTAGATCCGGCTGTCCGGGGACTGGGTATCGGCAAAAGTCTCGTGGACTATGCCCTACACCACTTGAATGTGCATTCCGTCGATGTGAATGAAGACAATCCCCAGGCTGCCGGATTCTATGAACATCTAGGCTTCCAGGTCTACGGCCGCTCCGAACAGGATGAGCAAGGCAAGCCTTGGCCCATCCTGCATATGCGGTTATAGCATGAACAGCCGTGACTCTCTCGCTGTCCAAATATTCAGCGCCTGCGTGCGGACTGCGGGATTCGCATGATTCCTGTACTCCCGCAGACGCTCTGACGGCTCAGCGCTCCAGCGCAGCGCGCTTCCTGCTGCTTCCAGCAGAGACAGTCCGAGATACGGGGCTTCATAAGACGGTTCTGCCCGCAGCACATCCACAATCTTAAGCAATGTCTCCGCTGTCCAGTATCCGGCGCTGTTCTCCAGGCTGACGGCAAGCCCGCGGTACAACTCACTCAAGAGCTGTGGTTGACGGGTTACCTCCCGTGCGATCCGCTTCACATACCCGGACGCCTCCTCAGCGTTACTCCAATCGATCACTGCGATATATAAGGTCAAGACAAGCTCTTGTAACGTCTCATCGGCGGCCAGCGTGCCGGCCAGCTCCAGGTACAACGGGGTAAGCTGCACCCTTGTACTCTTAGGCAGACCTGTTAACTGCTTGATGAGTACCTGCAGGCGCTGCCGGTGCGGCAGGTCTCTATCCGCCGCTGCATTCCATTCCTGCGTCACGGGCGTCGCCGCCAGCTCCCGGCAGATACCGGCTACAACCGCGTTCACCTTGCCGTCCCGGGCGGCTTCAATCAATGTCATCATCGCGAACTCCCAACTGGAGCTGTCCTTCAGACCCGCAACCGCCTGAGCCGCAGCCGCCGCAACGGCGCCTTCATAACCGCTTGTCCACCACTTCATGGAAATATAAGCCTGGCTGATGACGGATACATCCGGGTGAGCGGCAATGGTTATGATTAAGTCCAGATAGCGCGGTCTGTAAGCAAGCGGAAGCCCAGCAGGCTGCTGGGACAACAAGCTCACTGCGATATCACGCTCTGGAGAAGCAGCGATGGTGCGCAGCACCTCCCAGCTCCGTTCATCATCCAGCAGCCCTCTGGCAGCATGCCCTATAGCAATCACCACATCTTTATGCACAGCAGGCTTCGCGAATTCATTCAACAGCAGCGGAAGGCTGTCCTCACTTCTATACGCACCAAGCAGGCGGATGGCTTCCTTACGGACGGTAATTTTCAGCTTCTCACGGTCCAATAGCTCCTTCAGCACCAGGGACAGCAGCGCCGGACGGACCCGGCGGATACACCTCGGGATGGAATACATCGCTACACGGGCCCGGTCGCTATCCAGATGCTCCAGCAGCACGGGCAGGGACTTCTCCGGCTCCTCCAGCAGGGACAAGGCATGAAGTGCCGCCTCCGCCACAGCCACCTCTTTGTCCTCAACCAGCTCATACAGCCGCTCCGGATTCACATCCGGCATAATCGCCAGCATTCTAATCGCTCTGGAACGCTCAAACAGGCTGTACTTGGGACCGAAGGCAATGGTGCTTAACAGGGCAGCATACGCCTGCTGCTGGCGGGGCAGCCAGCGGTAGAATCCGTCCGCAGCCGGAACAGGATAGACCGTTTTGCCCGAGAGGAACTTGCCCTTGACCGCAGCCCCCGAAATATAAGGGTCCAGCCATTCCTGGCGCTTCAGGTGCAGATGCTGAAACACCTCGTGGATCGTAATGTACGATGGATCTGCATCCAGCAGCTCCTTCACCCGTTCATCGCGCGTCTGCAGCGGCTCCAGCCAGAGCCGGGTTGCCCGGATCGCGGTTCCCTCGGTTTTGGCCCGGGTGGCTTCCCGTAAGAGCTGCTGTAGCTTGACGATCCCGTACCCCCTTTTCCCAAAAGAATTCGCCAGACTCAGCACCAGGTTGTAATTCTCCCGCTTCCCCGCCTGCGCAGCGTAGGAATAGATGCCGTCAAAAATGATCTCTTCCACGCCCCGCGGCATGTTCTTCGCAAGTGATGGCAGGGAGAGCTGCCCGTCCTGCTTCGCCAGCTTCTGGAGCGTATCCAGTGCGAAGGTGAACAGCTCCCCGCCCGGCTCCGCCGCCTGATGGCGCAGAATGGAGAAGGCCAATTGCTGCACAGAGTATCTCGTACCGTAGGAGGTATCTCTGGCATCAATCACACTGTCTACCAGCACAGTAAGCGCAGGGACATGGGCAGCCTCGTACACAGACGCCGGACTCTCCGACAGCTCCTTGAACACCGCCCCCCGAACAGGGTCCTGATCATTACGGATGCGGCCTAAGGTCAATAGTGTAGCATCCATGCCCTGCCTTGCCAGAACTGTGCTGCGGACCAGCTGCATCAGCGCCGTAGCGCGTTCATCTGCATTCGATACCCGGATTGCCTGCTCCAGCTGCTCTCTGACCTGAAGAATCGGGCGGGCGGCGGTGATACGCAGGGTGCTCTCCCGGTTCTCCCTGATCTCACGCAGGCCCAGCATCCGGGCAGCCTCCCCGTCACGCAGCGCATGCGGCAATACATACAGCAGCATTTCCGGAAAAACCCGCTCCCGGCGCTTCTCCTCCTCATATGCAGCATCGAAAATCTCCTGGCGCTTAGAAGGCGCAAGATGCTCCAGCAGCCGCGCCACATGGTAGGGCTCTTCCGCCAGCAGCTTGGCAAGCTGCGACCACTGGTCCATAGAGAGGAGCTTCGCCCGCTTGAGCACAGCTTCAGGCACACCATAAGTCATAAGCTCACTACGCGTCTGCGTCCGGATCAGCAGCTCATACACTGCGCCTGGTCTCAGGCGCATCAGTGTGCCAAGATTCGCCTTAAGCGCAGGCGGCAGCATGTCTGCCGGTCCATGGTCCACCGCATAGGCCAGCACCAGGTCAGGCTTGCGACTACTCAGATGCTCCATCGCGGAGGAGAACTGCGACCAGACCAGCCCCTTAGCCCTTAGCGGGGCCGCCTCCAGCTCTCTGGTGAAATACTCAGCAACCACCTCCAGATGGCGGCTGGACAGCTTTTTCCAATCCTTAATGGCGTACCCCAGCTCAGCCAGCCGCGCGCGGACGGTTTCCGCAGAGCAAGCCTGCAGTACAATCGCTGCCTCCTCCGTGCCCCACCGGGCCTGTACCACTGCTAATAGCCGCTCCGCCAACTCCTGACGGTTCATCAGGGCTACCGTACGCAGCAGCTTGCGGCGGCAATCCTGTGACAGCTGCGGAAGCTCGCGTTCAATCTCTTCGGCTGAAGCTATTTTGGCTGCCAGACCTGCTGCCGTATTGCGGATGCTGGCCATCGGATGCTTCAGCCCAGCCAGAATCACTGGCGCATCCAGCGTAGCGATCGCCCCCATCAAGGCCAGACGCGCTTCATAAGCTCCGCCCCCAAGTAAGGAGGTAAGTAACTGTGAGTATTCCGGGGACCCCAAGTGATCGCGGCCTAGTCTTGTGATTGCTTTGATCCTATCGGAATACCCTAGGGCATCCAGCTCCCGCAGTAAGCGCTCTTTATTCAATGGATCTCGTCTCCCAGTCATAAGTCCTCCTCTTGAATCTGTTCTGAGTTCTTCCTTATTTTACAAAAAGCGAGCTTCCGCCCGCAAATAACAAAAGGGTAACCCCGAATCCGGCGTTTCCACCATCCTCAAGATTACCCTCTGTACTGCTCACTCTATCAGTCTACTCTTTGTTTTGTTTGGCCTGGACGAACACATAGGTGTTCTCATCTGACAAAGCCGCTTCATACCGGAAGTCAAATCCGCTGAAGCCCTGAATCTCCTCCACGCTGGTAATCTGCTGCTCCGCCATGAACCGGACCATCTCCCCCCTGGCCATCTTAACCAGTGTCGCCCGCTCCACCACCTTGCCGCCGATCTCCTGCCCGAATACAACGCTAACCATCCGGACATCGTCGCCTAAGTAAGGAGAGACGCATTTGCTGTATTCCTTGGAGGCCAGATTCACAATCGTGTCGGTCTCTGCGAACAGCTGATCGGCCAGCTTACGGTTCCAGAACTCATAGAGGGTACTGAAGCCCGGCCCGCCGAGCTTGGCCTGCATCTCCAGCCTGTAAGGGACCACACCGTCGAACGGCCGGACGATCCCATAGAACCCGGACAGGATCCGCAAATGCTGCTGCAGATAGTCCAGCTCCTCCGTCTGAAAAATCCCCGGCGCCATGTACTGGTATTGGATGCCCTCATAAGCGAAGATCGCCGGGGTCAGGTTCCGGGTCAGGTCCATCTCTTCAATCCGCTGCATATTCAGCTCAGCAATAGCGTCATTGCATTTCCACAACGCCTTGGCTTCTGCGTAACTTAATTTACGAAGCAGGGCCAGGAGCGTCTGTGACTCGTTTAAGAACTGCGGAGCCTGGCGGGATTCCAGGAAATCCGTGTCCGTCTTCATCTTTTTGGCAGGTGAAATGATGATTCTCATGATACGCTCTTTTCTACCCCTACGGGAAAATAATGTACCTCTATATATTACATCAAATCTTCATACTTGCGCTTCCCGTGAAGCACCCGTCTAATCTCAACAATATCATCTAGTACAACATAGAAGACTATGTAGTTGTCCACAACCAGAGAACGGTATTCATCCTTTAAGCCATTCATGTTACGGGCAACAGGACCTGAGAATGGAAATAACTCTAACCTGGCAATAGCTTCATCAAACTTATCCAACAGACCATTAGCTGCATCCGGTGCTGCAAGCTCATTGCTAATGCCTTCTCTCACTGGCCGCTTGTAGAGAGAATTGTTGCACTTTTTGCAGGATTCCTCCACACCTATTTCTGGCTGAATTACAATGTTGCATTATTTGCACAATTTTTGGTGTTTTGGGCAAGTTATCGCTGGATTTGTTGCATTTTGTGCATGATTTCAGGGATAGACCGCTTCTATGGGGCAAGATTGTTGCATTTCTTGCAGAATTCTTCTTACTTCCTCGGCTAAATGATGCGTGCCTGGACACGCAAATTCACGCAAATAAAAAACGCCTTGGCAGGGCGTTATTGATCTGATTTACTCCGAATCTGCTATCGCAAATTATTAAATACTTCAGAGTGAGTATAGCGCTCCTTAGAGGTATCGGCTTCATGCTCAGCTTCTTTAAGTTTCATGATAATCTCTTGATTCTGCTGAATATTCTCATATTGTTCGATACTCATCACTACCATATCCCCATAACCATTTTTGGTTAAAAAAACAGGCTCATTATTCTCATGAACAATCCGGGATATTTCAGCAAAATGGTTGCGCAAGTCGGATACGGGCCGAATCTGTGGCATTAAACTCCCCTCCTTTTAGCGCCATGTTATCATAAGTATGATAACGATTCAATTCCTACCCATCACCCGAATCACCGTATCAAAAGCTTCCAGCTCCACAACCTGCGGACCGTAGTCCGTCTCGATGGTGGTCTGCTGCGGCTGGCCGCTATTGTTAATCACAACCAGGCGCTTGCTCTCCGGATAATACGCACACTCGGTATAGAGGTTATCCGGGAGGTAGCGGGTCTCCTCCAGCTCATTGCCGGCATAGCGGATCAGATTCAGCAGCAGGCGGGCATTCTCCCAGCTGAAGGCAAAGGACGGCAGGTAGATGCCCTTCCCTCTCCCGAAGCTATTCACAGTCAGGGTCAGCTTGCCCTCTGCCTCACGGACCACCGCAGCAGCCCCGTCGGTCAGATAGACCCCGTTCTTTGGCGTGAGGCTGACGCCATCCGGCACCAGATCCGGCACCGGCTGAACCTCATAAGCCCATTTGCCATGCGCTACCCTTGCGCCGGTGTCCTCATCCACCCCGAGAACATGCGCCATCCGGAAATAATGATCGTAGCCATCCACGGCGGAAGGCTGATTCACCCCGATGAGCGTACCGCCCTTATACACCCACTCCGTCAAGGCGTCCACCGCCTGGCTGTCCTTCCAGTGGTCCCCGCCGCTCCACGCCGAACCGGCGCTGCCTGCATTAATCACCACATCCACATCCTGCAAGATACCCTGGCGGACATCCTCGAAGTCGATGAACTGCACCTCCACCGGCAAGCCAGACAAGGCTTCATTGATATGAATCAGGTCATGCATATATGTCTCATGGAAGTGGCCGGAGAGGGTCCACGACCGCAGCTTGCCCCACGAGTGCAGAACAGCTACCTTAGTCTTGATGTGATAAGGCTCCCCCTGCCGGTGCAGCTCCTTGATCTCCCTGAATTCATCCGCAATCTTCTCAATATACGCGCAGAAATCCGGGTAAGGCTCGACCAGATGCAGATAGCCGCCCAGGCCAATCCGGTCGATTGGCTCACGCAGGAGGGCGCGCCGGATGTTAATCCAGTATTGCTTCGCATCGAGTGTGGGATTGCCCCCTTCCATGAAGGTAGGTGCGCCGCCCAGGCCAACCGGGAACAGGTACGGATGCAGCCGGATCTCATGCGTCTCCACCTTCACCCCTGAGCAGAGTCTGGCTTCATAGCCCGAGAACACGCATTTGATCATCCCGTCGAAGCCGAACTCCCCGAAGCGGTCATTGTAGGGCTCAGCGCCCACCCAGCTGTCATCATAGAAGACATAGGCCAGCTTGCCGTGCTTATGAACAATGTCAATTAACTGTTTGCCGAACCCGATGACGAAATCGTTGATAAAAGCCATATAGTCGAGCTTACGCTGCTCCGCCGGAATATGACTGACTCGGTATTTGCCGCCGTTCACGAAATCCTCTGCGCTCAGTGAATAGCCGTATTGCTCTGCGAACAGATCCAGTCCCCGGGCGCTCACCGTGAAGTCGTAGGACCCCCAGTCCGAGAACAGATGGCGGTTCCGCCCGTTGCTGCCCCAGATCCAGGCGAAATTGTAGAACAGGGAGGTGAACCGGACCACGGTCGTCGCCTGATGCTCCCCGCACCAGTCCTCCATCCAGTCCAACAGGTACTGCCGGGTCTCGGGATACATCGGATCGATCTGCATCAGATGCTCTTTATCCCAGTGATTCGTCGTGTGGTTGTACATGGAGATCTCTTCCCAGATCCGGTAGGCCATGAAGCTGACGGTATATTTATGCCAAGGCGTAATGCCGGTTAGCACCACATTGCCGGACTCCCGGTCGTAATTCCACTGCTCCCCCGGCACCTCCTTCCCGGTTGTCCGGTCGTACACCTGCCAGTACTTGAACGCCTCACGGGAATCATTCACCCTGAATTGCTCCGCGAAGAAATCCTCCAGCAGATAAATGGATATGTAATCCTGCACAGCCACCTTCGGACTTGTAATCAGGAAGGTCTGCTGCAGCTTGTCCGGGTTCCTCGACGCCCAAGCGTTATGGTCGCGGATGATACACAGGGTCGAATAGATGCCGTAACCGGCACTGATAATCTCTTCCGACAACTGTGTACCGTCACTGTCACGAATGACATCGGCTCCCCAACGTTCGGCAAGCTTCAGGGTCAGTGCTTCATAACCGGCTTCCCCCGGCAGGGTAAAAGCTCCTGTGGAGCCTGTGGATTTATTCGCCATCGCCTATCCCTCCTATTTAAGCAGATCCGACAGGAACGCAAGCGCGAGGCCTTGGCCCCAGCCCTGAGTCCAGTCCTTGGGAATATGGCGGTACCCTTCACGGTCCTTCATGACAGCGGTGCCACCCGATACGTTCAATACACGTCCGTCTTCCGTGATGTTCTCCAGAATGCCTTTCAGGGCCTTTTGCACATATTTGGTATGCAGCGGATTGCCGTTATTCACCATGGCCGCCGCGATCCCGCAGGACGCCGACACCTCTTCATAGGACTCCTCATCGTCCAGCAGCGTGCGCCACAGGCCGTTCTCCGTCTGCACCAGCTTCAGCGCCGCCAGCTGATCCCGCAGCGAGCACTCCACATCCATACACTGCGGGTACAGATACCACTCCTTAAGCAGCGGCTTCACCTGCGACATGGTATAGGCTCCCCAGGCGTTCGCCCGGCCCCAGTACAGCCCGGACATATGGTCCTGCTTCACATGGTTATAGCCGTGGAACCAGAGGCCGGTGCTTGGGTCCTGCAAGTATTTGATATGCCAGTAATACTGGTTAAGCGCGTCCTGAATCAGCTCCTGATCCTCCAGCTTGCTGCCCACACGCAGCAGGAAGAACGCCGCCATGAACAGCGTATCCGCCCAGGCCTGCTCCGGGAAGTCATTGGATACCGAGACCGTATGCTGCAGCACCTGATCCCCGAACCGCAGCGCGCTCCCCCGGATATAGCCGATTTTACTCAACACAATATCCCAGTACTTCTGGTCCCCCGTCTCCTCATACAACGTGATCAGCATATGGCCCATCGCACAGGTGTTGACCGTAAAGGCGGGCAGTCCCAGCTCAATATATTCATCTACCCACTTCACCAGCTGGTCCAGGTAGTCCTGATTCCCCGTGGTCTGGTAGGCTCTGGACACCCCGTAATACGCAACGCCGCATGGCCACTCCCACGTTAAATCCATCGCCAGTGTCTTCCTGGCAACCTTATCGATTACGCTTAAGATTTCTTCCCGGTTATATTGAACTTGAAGCATGTGTATTCCCCTCTCCTGTTCCTTGCGTCTCTTGAAGGCAGCTATCATCCGTCCATCCGCTTGCAAGCGCTTTACAGAATCTATTGTAAGCAGTAAAATGTTCTACATCTAAGCACATTCACATCAAAACTGCGCAGTTTCGACCCTTTATTCTTCATTCCTATTCTAACGCAAGAAGGACAGGAGCTGCTGAAGATGCCCAGAAAAAAGAAACCCGTCATTGAGTACCGCCACTATAGCCTGCCGATCCATTTCCCGGTCCTGCTGCTCAGCGGCGAACGCTGGAAGATCTCCGATATCAAGAGCGAGCATCTGCATTTCCACAACCATCTGGAGATCGGGATCTGCTATTCAGATAGCGGGATCATGGAGATTAAGGGCGAGAACGTGCCTTTTGCCGCCGGAGATGTAACCTTCCTGCCGCGGTATCTGCCCCACACGACGTACAGTTCTCCGGGAGAGGCCAGTCTGTGGTCCTATTTGTTTTTCTCGCCGGAGGATCTGTTTCAGCATTCCTTCAAGAGCGCCTACGCCGGCTTCGAGCCGAATCTCTGGGCAGTGCAGGGCAGCAATTGTATCCTAAGCAGGGACAAGCACCCCCTCGTCTATACGCTGGCTACCTCCATCGTCCTCGAATTGCAGCAGCAGAAGCCTTACTATCAGGAGAGTGCGTACGGCTTATTGCTGTCCCTGTACATTGAGCTGCTCCGCATTCATTCTACGAACGAAGCCTTGAGCGGGCAGGAGGCCGGGCATAGCCTGAAGGGCGATTTCGTGATCTCCCCTGCGCTGGAGTATATCACCAGGAACTATATGACGCCGATGACCATTAATGATCTGGCCGAGCTATGCCACTTAAGCACCACCCACTTCCGCCGCAAATTCCATGACATTATGGGCACCGCCCCCCTCGATTTCCTGAGCAGCACCCGCATTGAGGAAGCCTGCAAGCAGCTGAAGAGCACCGAGGATTCGATTCTGGAGATCTCGGAGAAGGTCGGCTTTCACTCGATCTCCAGCTTCAACCGCTGCTTCTCCAAGCTGATGGGCGTCTCCCCCAAGGAATGGCGCAAGGGTGCGCAGTCTGAGGCACAATCGGCGAAGGCGAGTATTCTGGAGTTCACGGGGTGGGTGTGAGTTCAGGTTATTTTCTTGCCAGCGCTACTCTTCGAATACTCTCTTGGGTCCAGGGAGGAGCCAGGGGATGGCTTCAGGATCTCATCACAGGTCAGCCAATGGACGGCTTCCACTTCATCAGGACTCCGGTTAGTTGCTGTACCACTCTCATATTCACATAGGAACACCATATTGATGACATGGCGACCATCCTCAGTTACGAAGGAGGAGCTATACACAAAAGTAACCGCATCCTTGATCATGATGCCCACCTCCTCCTCGCATTCGCGCTTCACCGTCCGTTCGAGGATTTCGAGCGTGTTGCCCTCCATATCCACTTTTCCCCCTACAAGAGCCAGAGTCCCTCCTGCATGCTCTTCTTTGGTACTCCGTGTAATCACAAGCCACTTATCTTCCTTACAGATTGCTGCTTCTACGTTAACAATGAACATGCCACCATGACCCTCTCCTGAAAATTCTGTTATAGCCAATTATAGCAAATACCAGACCTTATCTAGCAAGCACCAAGCTTCCAATCTCCCGGGTAACCAGCAAGTGGACAAATGTATCTTAATTTATCGATTTCCGGGGATTGTACGCAAACAGGTGGAAAAACAGCAGCTAATTCTTGGGATTGTGCCAATTTCGCTGAATAGTGATCCATTAAGTATCCTTTATCCAACTGCTGTCCCTTTAGGACTCATCCGTTCTGCAGCAAGTGTATAAAATCCAACTGCTTCCGCCCGCCATCCTGCTATCTCCCTCACCACAGGTTATCCAAGGTCCAGATCGAGCCTTATCCTAATTTGCTATACGCCAAACCCTAAACTTCATCGGTCAAAAAAAAAGCGAATTCAGCACAATGTCTGAATCCGCTTTTTCTGATTCGAATATCTTAGTCTAATCCGTTAGTCAATCAGCTTCGACTTCTGGAGCAGACGCTGAATCAGCACCGCCACTTCTGCGCGGGTGACGTTAGCCTGTGCCTCCAGCTTATTGCCGCCGCGGCCGGTGATTAAGCCGGCGGAGGCTGCGAGCGCCAGGCTGTCCTTCGCCCAGGCTCCCGTGCGGCTTGCATCCGTGAAGCCTGCAAGCACGCCTGCGGTGTTCACTGTGCCGGTCTGTTCTGCGAGACCGGTCAGCTTCATCGCCTTAGCGATGATGTTCATGGCCTGCTCGCGTGTGATCCGGTCTCCGGGACGGAAGGTTCCGTCCTCGAAGCCGTTGATCAGACCCGCCTCGGATGCTGTTCCGACTGCTGCTGCATACCAGCTACTCGCCGGAACATCTGCGAATTTCGCAGTTCCCTCTCCAAGCTTCAGCCCCAGACCGCGTACGATGATCGCTGCGAATTCTGCACGGGTAATGTCCGCGTTCGGGTTGAACTTGGATGCGTTCACCCCGTTAATGACCAGACGGGAGCCCATGTCATTCACTGCATTCTTCGCCCAATGCTTCTCCACATCCGCGAATGTCTGCGGGTGCCAGACCACCGAATAGGTACTGTTCGTCAGACTGTTGATCTCTGCATAATATTTACCATCCTTCAGGATGATTCGGGTGGGTACATGACGCACCGTTCCATCCGGATCGACAACGATACCTGTTGTAAGCCGGGTAGGGTTAATCCCCTGCGGAAGCGCCAGGGTACGTGTTACATAAGCATTGAACCGGTTCAACTCTACTGTTGAGGTCCCGGAAGAAGCAGTAACTGTGAAATCCAGGGCTGGCGCTGCAAGGGTGAGGCCGCCTCTGCCTGCTGCAGCGCTAACCACCTGGTTCATGGCGGCCGAAGCATCACCAATGGTAATTCTCAGCGTTATGTCATCCAGCTTAGCCCCGTTACCTAATCTTGCGGCCAAGGCGCCAATGTTAATCTCGGATGCAGGCAACGTATAGCTTCCCTTGCTGGTCTGAAGCACCAGGGTGGCCGCCACATTCTCCATATTCTTGATCATCTGGCCGCTCAATTCTCCGACAATCACATTTGAATCCAGCATCATCGGAATAGTTACTACAGCCCCGTTCTCCTCAGCATCCAGCTTCGCCTGCAATCTGGCCGGATCTACCGCGATGGTCGTTGTTCTAACGTTACCGGAGGTCGTGGTCGTTGCTTTGCCCGCGTTCTCCTCCTTGCCGTTCACAAGGACAATCACATCGGTGACCGTACTGGCCGGATTCCCGGAAGGAGTCCCGCTGTTCGGGTTACTTCCGCTTCCCGGGCTGACTGGATCGGGAGTTGGTGTTACCGGAGTAGTCACCGCAACTACTGCCATGACGCTGCCGTATTTTACCACCCTGCCTTCCGCTTCTACCTCAGCAATCCCAAGCGTGTCACCATCGGCTGCCGGAATCAGCCCTTCACTGCCTACAAGCGTGTATCCGGTCAGGAGATCTCCCACATTCGGCACGATGATGCTGCCAGCACCAAAATTCTTATACAGCAGCTTATGCCCTTCAGCCGGTGCAGGCGTAACCTTGATTTGTGTATAGCCGTTACTCTCTGCTCCACCCGGATCACTGGCACTCACAGTCAAGTCCCCGGCAGGGATCAAGACATTCGTTGTAAAAGTCAGCGTAGCTGCCGGTCCTGCCGGAACTGATCCGCTGGCCGCAACCCGTACCTTCACAGTATGCTCGCCGCTGAGATCCGGCAGGTTGGTTCCGTCATATCGTACGAAGGGTCCCTCATCCACAGAGAAATCCATGGTGGTGTTCAGGCCCACTATCGTATTGTTCAGATCATCCGCTACCACTTCTGGAGCCGCCGGGATCACGGCATCTGAGTCATGCACGGTCACCTGAGCAATAGCAGAAGCAAAGTCCGTTGACGTAGCCTTCACCCGCACATAATACGTGCCTGGTGCAAGACCGGTAATCGTAGTGTCTGTAACTTCTGTCCAAGCCCCTGTGTTCCCCATCTGGTATTCCATCTGGGCGGTCAGATTCTGCAGTGTTCCGTCATTGGCCCCGTTATAGGTCACATCCGTGACACTCACTCCAACCGGAGCAGCCTGACGCGCGGGAACACTCAACACTTGCGCATCACTATCGGTAGTGGTTACCCCATTGCCTGTCTTCACGATATTCAGTGTGGTGCCCAGCCAGCTGCTGTCTAGCAGGAGCATTCCGTCCATAGTAGCCGTTACAGCCGTACCATTTACGGTGTATCCCCCTTCTGGAATCAGACCTGTCAATCGCTCAGCGTTAAAATCAATCACCACCGCAGGCGTCACTTCCGCCGCAGATGCAAAGGGGCTCACTGTCACTTCCACCGCAGCTGAGCTGAACGCCGTTGCTGTCGCCTTCGTGCGGACAACATACACGCCTGGCGCAAGACCTGTGACGCTAGTGCCTGGAACATCTGTCCATGCGTCTGCTGTACCTTGTCTATATTCCATGGCTGTAGTCACATTCGTGAGCGTGCCATCCTTCGCATGAATCGCCGTTTCGTCTGTTGAAGCTACACCCGCAGGCGCTGCCGGACGGGCAGGAATGGTCAGGATCTGCGCCGCACTGTCGATGGTTGTGGAGGCATTCCCCTGCTTCACCAGGCTCAGGGAGCTGCCCAGCCAAGTGCTATCCAGCGCCAGCTTGCCGTCTGCATCCGCTGTTAGGACCAACGAACCATTCAGTGTATACACGCCGTTTGCCGTCAGACCGCTCAGCTGCTCAGCTTCGTAGTCAATGACCGCTGCTGGTGTGGCTTCCAGAGTGGGTACGTAGGCATTCACCGTTACAGCTTGTGCTTCCGAGGCAAAAGCTGTAACCGTACCCTTCGTACGGACATAGTACGTATCCGGGGCCAACCCGCTTACTTCAGTGCCTGTGACATCTATCCATGCGCCTGCTGAACCTTTTTTATACTCCATGGCTGTTGTCACATTCGTAAGCGTACCGTTCTTCGCGTGAATCGCCGTCTCATCCGTTGCCGCTACTCCGGCAGGCGCTGCCGGACGGGCAGCAATCGTCAGGGTCTGCGCCGCACTATCTATAGTAGTTGACGCATTCCCCTGCTTCACTAGACTAAGGGAACTGCCCAGCCAAGCGCTATCCAGCGCCAGCTTACCGTCTGCATCTGCTGTTACGTTCAACGTACCGTTCAATGTATACGTACCGTTTGCCGTCAGACCGCTCAGCTGCTCAGCTTCGTAATCAATGACCGCTGCTGGTGTGGCTTCCGGTATCGCTACATACGCAACCACATTCACGCTGTGTGCTTCCGAGGCAAAAGCCGTCAAAGTCGCCTTGGTCTGGACGTAGTACGTGCCCGGAGCCAGCCCCGTCACCGTTGTACCTGTTACATCCGTCCATACGCCTGCGGCACCTTGCTTGTACTCCATGGCCGGAGTCATATTCGTAAGCGTACCGTTCTTCGCGTTAATCGCCGTCTCATTCGTTGCTGTTACTCCGGCAGGTGCTGCCGGACGAACAGGGATGGTCAAGGTCTGCGCCGCACTGTTAATCGTCGTGGACGCATTTCCCTGCTTCACAAGGCTCAGAGAGGTTCCGAGCCAAGCGCTATCCAGCGCCAGCTTGCCCGCCGCATCCGCCTGTATCGATAATGTGCCATTCACCGTATAGAGACCATTCGCCAGCAGACCGCTTAATTGCTCGGCCCCATAGTCAATCACCGCTGCCGGGGTTGTCTCTACTATTGGCACATACGCATTCACCGTAACCCTATACGCTTCCGAGGCAAAAGACGACGCCGTCAGTTTCACACGGACCTCATACATACCCGGAGCCAGTCCCGTCACAGATGTCCCAGTCACATCCGTCCATACTCCCCCGGTACTTAGCTTGTACTCCATTGCAGAAGTCACATTCGCAAGTGTTCCGTTGTCCGCATCTATCGCCAGTTCATCCGTTGCCGTCACACCAGCAGGTGTTGCCGGACGGGATGGAATGACCAGTACCTGCGCCGCACTGTCTACCGTTGTTGAAGCATTCCCCTGCTTCACAATACTCAGGGACTCTCCAAGCCAGCTCTGCTCCAGCGCAAGCGTACCATCCGCAGTCGCCGTTACCGATGTACCGTTTACGGTATACATACCATTCGCCGTCAGACCGCTCAGTTGCTCGGCCCCATAGTCAATCACCGCTGCCGGGGTAGCCTCTGCCGTTGGCACATACGCATTCACCGTTACACTATGCGCTTCCGATACAAAAGACGACGCCGTCAATTTCACACGGACCTCGTACGTACCCGGAGCCAGTCCCGTCACCGTTGTACCGGTCACATCCGTCCATACTCCACCGGTACTTGGCTTATACTCCATCGCTGAAGTCACATTCTCAAGTGTACCGTTGTCCGCATCTATCGCCAGTTCATCCGTTGCCGTCACACTTGTTGGCGCCGCGGGACGGGATGGAATGACCAGCACCTGCGCCGCACTGTCTACAGTTGTCGTAGAATTCCCCTGCTTCACAATACTCAGAGACTCACCCAGCCAGCTCTGCTCCAGCGCCAAGGTGCCAGCCGCAGTCGCGGTTACCGCCGTACCGTTCACAGTATACGTGCCATTCGCGCTCAGACCGCTTAGCTGCTCGGCTGCGTAGTCGATCACCGCTGCCGGGGTTGGCTCCAGCGCTGGCTTGAACAGCGATACGGTTGCCATCTGCGGCGAACCGCTAACTGAGTATCCGCTAGGCGAATTCACAGCCACGGATACATCACCCTCGCCAGTCACTGAAGTAAGCGCAAGGCTCCAAGCGGTCCCCGATCCGCTCAAGGACCCTTTTACCGCAGAGCCTGTGCCATCTGTAATAATGATATCGTCTGCCGTCAATCCAGTGATCGCAGCATCAAAGGTCAGGTCAATCTTCGTTGAAGTAGTGGTTCCCGGCACACCGTCCGCTACAGCCGATTGCAGCACAACCGGAGTTAAAGCTACTCTGTTGAACAGCTTGCCGGTAATTCTGAAATGAGTGGCATCTGTATTATCCGTTGTGATGAAAACAATCTTGTCGCCGAAGGCCGGATATACAGCGAACTTCGCATAATATTCCACATTGAAAATCCAGTTAACTGCATCGTAACCCTGAAATACAGCAGGAGCGGAATCCACCGGCTGATCCGTTGTATACAGCAGGGTCCCGTCATTGTCATAGTAATTCAGGTAAGCGTACTGGGTTCCCGACCACTCTGTGCCATAGTTATAGGCATCGTCAATGGCCTTATTCGACGCGGCATCCGTGCTTACCGTTACGAATCCCGGCAGTGCGCCTTTCTTATACACAGCGGCCGCTGCTTCGCCCAGAGAACCATTTACGTTAAATCCGCCTTGGCTTACACCTGCATTGTCATACAAGGAGACACTCGTGATTCCGGTTTGCCAGCTATACTGACTGAACATGAAATTCCCGTTGCTCAGCGTAGACAGATACAACTGCTTCTCATTCGTTCTCGCCCCAATATTAATAGTGGTTACGGGGGTTCCGCTGTTATTGAATAACCGCAGATAGATATTATCGTTCGGAGCCCCTGAATTGTAGGCCGCCATGTACACGCCGTCACCAGCAGCTACGTAGGACATGCTCGCATTGGCAGCTACCAGCAGAGTTTCGTTTGACACCGGTGCGCCCGCAGCAGTGAATACGCGGGTAACCGTGCTTACATTATCATTTCGTTGCCAGGAAAAAGCGATATTGCCGTTAGACAGCTCAGCCGCAGATATAAAACGCGTCAGCTGCGGCTGACTGGCCGCACTGAAGGTATTCAGCCGAGTCTGGCCAGTCACCTTCTGACCGTTCTTATCCAGCACCATGAAATAGGCATTGGGTGTACTCTCGGTAACTGTGCCCAGCTGCAGGTTGTACTCGCTGGAGTCGCTTTTACTGTACATAATCAGCAGATTGCCGTTATTGAGAGCAAGCATACTCACATACGTCATTTTGTAATAGGTGTCCATCAGGTTGCCCAGGTTAACGTCCGTGATAAGCGTTCCTGCGCTGTTATAGACCCTTAAGAAATTAGAGGCCGTGTAAGAATTCCCCTGATAGACGAATGAATTCAGCAGCACCGCCGTACTTCCATCCTGTAGGCCCTGCGCATCCGTAAGACTTTTACCCGCCGCATACGTAACCGGAGGCTCAATTACAAAATCAGCCGCTTCATTGAATGACGGCACCGCCGCATAGGCACGGAGTGACATCATGGGCAGCAGCCCGATCACCAATACCACAGCCAGCCCGATCTTCCCCAATTTCTTAAACATCGCTTTCCTCCTTGTCGAATGACCATTTCCATAATATTGATAACGCTTCCGCAAAACTCTGAACATGCTGCACACGCTCTGCACATGCCCGGCATTAGCAAGCATTAGTTTTCTATACTGGTTTATCGACATTTTTCGCGATTAAGTTAACTAATTCGACAAATTATTTTTAGTTTTTTCGCCAATAAATGTGTATTAAGTCCTTGCGTGATTTGAAATGACGCAAATACGCGCACCCCCCCCAAAAAAAGTGGGGCTTTAGCGTAGGTGATGACTCAGGTACTTGGCGGGGACCCCAAAACTTATAAATTCTATCAAAAAAGCCCGCTCTGTCGATTGCACAGAACGGACTGTTAAATAATCCTCTACATTTCTTCCACATACCGCTTGGCTTCGCCAAGGGGCATATCCGTATGCTGACGTACCAGCTTGATGGCCAGAATGAGCTGTCCCTCCTTTTTTAACTGCCGGACATGCTCCTGAACTTCCTCGGGAACGACCTTCAGTGAAGTGCTTGCAGCCTCCCGGCGCTTCAGCTCCGCAGCTACCCGCTGCTCCATATGCGGTGTCAACGTCTCGTCTACGGATGTGGAGGTGAGCGGCAGGCGCTCAGGTCCTTTGCCCCGGATCGCACTAAGCAGGGTGCCTATAATGGAGTAGAGCACCATATACTGGGCCAAGCGGTACAGGTATAACCATACGGTACTTAGGCGCGTAACCTCTCCGTCCAGCTTCAGAATGGTCACGTTATCTGTAATGGAGAACTGCCCCGGCGCATAATTAGTGACATACCGGTCCACCTGCAATTGCCCGAACGGCGAGATGATCCATTCTAGCGGCTTGTTATAGACCGGATTGCCCGCCGAGTCGATGAACATGCCGAAGAAGGAAAACAGCGCAATGATATAGACCAGCCCATTTGACCAGTTCCACCGTTTGCCGAACACCACCAGACTGAACACCACCAGCAAGATAACACTTCTCGCATAATCATTATGTAGGAATAACTTTAGAACAATAGGCCCTCCCCACCCGAACAACACTACCATAACGGCAGCGAATCCAAATACACCGAGCAGAATTTTAACATTTTTCATCACTTACTCCATTCTCCTTTCTTGCCTCCTATCCTATATTTACCCAGAATGAAGTCATTTGAGATTATTCTGTTTATAGTACATTATAGCTGTCAGCCCACATGTTATAATATGCAGTCTATGATCACCACAGGAAGGAGGATTACTTACTATGCAGGAATTGTTAGATATGAAGGAATTATTCAAGCAGATCATCAAGCAGGACGTCAAACCTTTTTTCTCCGCGCAGGGCTATCGTACAAAAGATCTGAATTTCACGAAGTCAGAGGATCAGCTTATCTATAACATCAATATTCAGAAATCGTCGGGCAATACCTGGGACAAGCTCAGCTTCTATGTGAACTGTACTATTCACTCTACAGAGCTTGCGCAGCTGCAGATAAGCCAGTCGTCCATCGTATCTGTGGCAGGGAGCTCCCACTTCACCTCACGGATCAGGGAGATAGTCCCCGCAGCCCCGGACCGCTATACCTTGACCAAAGAAGTAGATGTAGACAGCTTCACGGCAGAGCTTCTGCAGCACCTGGACCAGGCGCTTGCGTTCATGTATACCTTAACCGATGCCAGGAGCATCTTAGATTATTATATGGAGCGGACAGCGCTGCATCTAAGTGAAGAGACCTTCCGCTTCCTGCTGCGTGCAGGTGAAACAAAGACCGCAAAGCTTTACCTGAAGCAGCTTCAGGACGAATACGGGGCCGAGCCGCGCTGGACGATATGGGAGAAGAAGTATGCAGCCATTTGGTCGGAATACGGACTGGAGCTATAAACAGCTTCCGGTTTCAAGCGGCAAATCCGTATGCTGACTGATGAGCTTGATGGCAGAAATAAGCCGTCCTCTGAAACGTTAAACTATGCAATCTACTATCCACTCAAGCGAAGGAGGATTTACGATGCAGGAATTGTTAGATATGCAGGAATTGTTCAAGCAGATCATCAAGCAGGACGTCAAACCTTTTTTCTCCGCACAGGGCTACCGTACAAAGGATCTGAACTTCTACAAGACAGAGGGCCAATTCAGCTATAAAATCAATATCCAGAAATACAAGTACAATACATACAAGCAGCTCAGCTTCTATGTGAATTACAATCTTCATTCCGAAGAGCTTGCGCAGTATAGGCCTGCTAAGTCTCTGGGCTTGGCTCACTTCTATGCCCGGATCAACCAAATCGTCCCCGCCGCTCCGGAACGCTACTTCCTGACGCCGGAGGTAGATGTGGACAAGTTCACGGCAGACCTGCTGCTCCACTTGGATCAGGGTCTTCAATTCTTGTACACCTTAACAGATGCCAGGGCCATTATTGAATACTATATGCAGCGGACAGCACTGCATTTAAGTGAAGAGACCTTCGGGTTCCTGCTGGATACAGGGGAGACAGAGACTGCGGAGCAATACCTGAAGCAGCTCCAGGCGAAATACGGCGCCGAGAAGCGCTGGGCAATCTGGGAGCAGAAATATGCAGCGGTCTGGGAGAAATACGGAAGCTCTTCCTAGCGAAGGAGATTCTAGTCGCTTTTTCGACTACATTTCGCCTTCGCGGCGCACACGGTTCAATTGTAGTCGCTTTTCCGATTACATTTCGCCTACCCAGCGCACACGGTCCAATTGCGGTCGCTTTTCCGATTACATTTCGCCTACCCAGCGCACACGGTCCAATTGTGGTCGGTTTTCCGATTACATTTCGCCTACCCAGCGCACACGGTCCAATTGTGGTCGTTTTTCTGTGAAAATACGTTTGGTACAACCTGCGATAAACTCTTGCTACTCAATTTCATGGGCATAGGTTGGGCCGTGTGTCTCGTACCGGGCCTACACAAAAAGGGCTTCCCGTTCTCCTAAGGAGACATCGGGATAGCCCTTTTTCCAAAAAAACCTTCTATACAGATTAGGATAAGTTCTCTGTCAGCAGCGTGAAGCCTTCGATCACCGCATCCTCATCAATCTCAATCATGATGCAGCGCTTGCCCTGGTAGTTCACCTGCCGTACATATCTCAGGTCCTGCGGGCTGATCGTGATCGAAGCAACCTTCGTATCGATCTTGATCGACTTGGAGGTGAACTTGGGGATGACGCTGCTGGCCTTCATCTCATAGTGCTTATTGTCCACGATGGTCTCGAACGCGCGCTCCACCTTCTCCGCCGTCACATCCTCCACGCCGCTGGCCTTCAGCACACGCTCCACATCGCGGTAATCGAGTCTCGGCGGTTCTTCCTCCTCCGCGTTGTCCTCAATCACCTGATGAATCTCCTCGTACACCTGGGCAATCGTGGCCACATCGATCTGTTCGCCCGCCACTTCCTTCACTATATCTTCAAAAATAGACCGTTCCTCCAGCGCCGTCACCGACCGCTCCGCATTCAGCACCTGCTCGATGAACTGCGGGTTCGGATTATTCGCGCTTCCCGTGCAGTACAGCACACGATTGATATCCGAATAGTTGTCCGTCACACTCGGGTAGAAGAATCCTTGCTCCGGTGTGCTGAGCTTAATGATCGGATCAACCATGATATTGTATTTGAACTCCCGCTCCACATAATCGAATAAAAGCGTCTTGCGCTGCTGCTCTGTGGAATTCACGCTGCACAGAATGAATGGATGTGCGAAGACCTCGTCCTTCCCGGTCTCCTCAGCTTCGTCATTACGCGCCTTGGTCGGCCGGAAGTATTGCCCCCGTACGAAGGTGACCACTGCATCCTTCTCATACTTAGCATCCACCAGCATTTTGTCCACCAGCATGAGCATCAGGTCCTGCCACTCCTCCGGGTCACCGGTGATCAGCCCCTGGTGCAGCATCACCTGCGACGGCTCCTCCGCTTCCTCCAGGAACTTGAGCTCGAACAGCTTCTGATCCAGCTCGCCCGTCAGCAGCTTCCGGAAGTTACTCATATACAGCTCCTGCTTCTCGCGTTCCAGCATGGCGAACGGCTGGCGCTCGAAGTGGTAGATTTCGTTCGTTTCTTTCATAATATAGACATTCAGAATATCGTACAGATTCAGCTGATCATGGTCCATCTTGAACTGCTTGCGGATATGTGCGGCTTCTTTCTTGATCATGGTATGTGACACAGCTCCTATGAAATGAATTGGTCAGGCAATAGCTTCCTTAATTATAGCACGTACGTTCTCCATGCAGTTGAAAATTCCGATTCAGCCCCTCACCTCAATGGAGGTGAATTCTCAACGTTGGTGATAAATAAAACCCCTTCGCCAGAAGGGGTTTTATTTATCAGTTCTATTCATTTTTTGTAGGCGGCTTCAAGATCCAGCAGATTCTTATCCGAGATCACCTGGTAATTACCGTCCTGTTGGGGAAATTCCAGGCTTGCCATAACTTCAGCTTTGAACAATCCATTCTCCCTCTCTGCTGTCTTGTCTGTTCCTGAGGATATCTTTATCAAGACCCAGCCGGTGCGAAAATTTTCCTCCTTACGGATAATGTTGATCCATGAGTCTCCAACATCGGCAGGCTGTATCTGCGGGTCTCCATAGAGGTAGTTCCAGTAGAAGCGTTCCCCGGATTTCTTTGTGTTTCCTCCTTTGCTGAGGCTTTCAAGCTTCCCCCCAGCATCAACACATAGGTAAGCAGTATCTCCAGATAATTCATAGATAACATCATCACTGCCGCGCAGCTCAAACAGAATGCCTGGAGTTACGCTGATTGCTGGTGACCACCCAGCATTCCAGGATATATCAACTATTTCGTCAGCAGGCACATCAACAGCATTCAGTTCCTTCACTTTTTCCTCCGTATTGAGCGAGCACCCGGTACCAATCAGAGCCAGCGTAAGGAATACATAAATAGATCCCCACCTTAATCTGCCAACTTTGATTTTGTTGAATACCATATTCAGCACCGCCTCTATGCAAGTTGGATATGTCTAATTGTTACCTATACCTACTACACAATAACCATATCCAAATATCGCCGCAGCCCGCCCTCAGTACCAGGGTCCTGCAGCCAGGCCCCCAAGCTCCAAGTCATATAACGCAAGCCGAGATAACGCGAAGCAGCCCGATATCTCTGCTCAAACGTATCCGCAGGAAGCACCCATCCCAGCGAAGCCAGCACTTCACGGTATTCTCCAGCCTGAGACCGGTCAACCCGCATCGGGATGTCCAGTAACAGGGAGCCGTATCGCGCTTCTTCCCAGTCAATGAACATAACGTCATCATTATCGTGTACCAATACATTTCCGGGATTCAGATCATTATGTATAAGCGTGTGAGTGGTCTCATCCTTCCAGACGGCTTCAAGCTCGTCCACGATTTTCCCCGATATGGCATTGACCTCAGATATGTACGTCCCGAAGGTCTCCACGAACCGTTCATTATGCTTGGCCTCTTCCCATGCGGGCTTCCATAGTCCATGAATTATAGTCTCTATGTATGCACGGTTAACCCGGGGGAGCCAGGCTAACTCCTCCTGCAATCCACGATTACGGTTATGAATATAAGCCAGCGCCTGCATTTCCTTGTGCTGAAGCATCGCGATATCCAGATTCTGATAATCCGTCTGATAATCTACGTCCTGAATACACAAGAGCCCCCGATGGTCCGAATCCAGATTACCCGCTCTATTAAAAGGGACATTAGCCCCCTGATCCATTAACCGGTTCATTACCCGGCGTTCAATTTCATTCGCCATTTTGGTAATCACAGAGCTGTACTCTTGTCTGCCTTCACTCTCTACGAGAATCCGGTGACGGAATAAGTCCACCGCCTGATAACCCGATTGTAGCGGAGTGCTCTCGATATCAAGGACCCTTGCCGTCTCACACAGAAACTCCCGCACGGTTTCCTCAATTAACGACATCTCCCCGCCAATCTCAAATCTCATGATTCCCCTCCGCCTCTCCCCGCTTGATCGCATACATCCGTCTGTCGGCTTGGCGCAGCAGCGCGTCCGGGGCCGTTCCGTCCTGCGGATACAAGCTGATGCCGATGCTCATATCGATCTTCAGCTCTTCGCCTTCATAATCCAGCGTGGCCTGTGCAGCCGCCGCCAGCAGCCGGTGCTCCAGCTCTGTGGCGGTCAGTCCGTCCCCGCCTACGGGGCAGAACAGCACGAATTCGTCGCCGCCGAAGCGGGCCGCCAGCCCGTCCGGCTGGACCAGCTGATGGATCATGCCCGCTACCTTGCATAACATCTGGTCTCCGGCCTCATGACCCCAGCGGTCGTTCACCTGCTTGAACCGGTCGAGATCCAGCAGCAGGATAGCTACTTCCCCGCCGCTGCGCTCTGCTTCCGCAAGAGTCTCCTCCAGCTTATCATAGAATTGCCTGCGGTTCGGCAGCCCTGTGAGCGGATCATGGTAGGCCATGAAGGCAATCTGCCGTACATGCTGATTGCGCAGCCGGATGTCGCGGATGAGCAGTACGGCATGAGGCTCATGATCCACGGTCACGTAATCCCCGTTAATCATCACCTCGATTAGACTATCCCCGCTATGCAGAACCATCTCCAACTCACCGATATCGTCCTGCGTCTGAAGCTTCGCTACGATCTCCGCACCGCCCAGATCAGCAAGGTTAGCCTTCTCCAGGGTCAGATGGTCGAACATCTTACCGGCACTCGGATTCGCTTCCTTAATGCTCCCGGACAACGAGACGAGCAGCGCAGCCTGCGAGTTGATCTGGAACATTTTTTTGTAGCGCTGTCCCGCATGATTAAGGAACTCATACCTCTGCATGGACAGGCGCAGCACGAAGCACCAGATCAGCCCTCCATAGATATACGTATACGGCGGCAGCACTTCATTGAAGCGGAAATAGCCGAATACAGCGACCCAGAGGAACGTCACCCAGGAGCCGTACTCCAGCAGCTTGAAGATACCGCCATGCTCCTGATAGTCAGGATCGGCGGAACTCCACTTGCGTGCACTGCGCAGCATAGCAATCGGGACGAAGCTCAGCAGCAGGCTGGCCGTCAGAGTCCCGTAGTAAGCCCCGTTCGCCACCGGCCATTTCCATACCCCGCTTACGGTGAACAGCTGCACAGAAGTATAGGAACGTTGACCAAAGAGTCCAGCCGGGATCGCCAGCGTTAGGATATGAAACAGATAGGGATACCACGGCCGGGACATCCGCTTATGGAGGCCAATCAACCGGGCAATCAGATGGAAGCCAAGCCCTGGAATGAGGATACCGACATTGGCGAACCAGACCGCAGCCAGCACCGGACTGTATTCAATCGGCAGCATATACCGGATGTACTCCTCCAGGAACATCAGGAAATAGCACAGAATTGTAGCGCTTACCAGACGATGTTCAATCTTCCGGGGGTTGCGCAGCAGCACATCCATTCCCATGTAGAAAAAGAAAAGCATCGGCAGCCAATAAAATACGACAGGTATCCACACATGGATCGGGCTCATTTCTCTTCTCCTCTACAGTCCGTCACGGGCCGCCTATTAAATCTTAATTTTAATATATTACCGGCCGGAGACGCCGTCAATGAACAAGTTCTGTGGTGTGGCTTAAGGCGGCGTATTGGCTGCGGAACAGCAGATCATACGCTTCATTCCGGTTACGCAGGTTGGCATGGGTATCGCAGGCTGCCACCTTACCGTCTTGCAGAACCAGCACCTTATCACAGGCTTGAATGGTAGAGAGGCGGTGGGCGATGGAGATTATCGTTTTGCCGGCACACAGGCTTTTCAGCTCATTCATAATATCGCGCTCATTCTCATGGTCCAGGGCACTTGTACTTTCATCGAAAATAATAATGTCCCGCTCCTGCAGCAAAGCCCGGGCAATGGATAAACGCTGCTTCTGGCCCCCGGAGAGCTTCATCCCCTTCTCCCCGATAACCGTATCCAGCCCTTGCTCGAGCGATGCAATGAAGTCATAGATATTGGCGCTGCGGCAGCAGGCGATCAGCTCTGCTTCCGTTGCCCCGTTCCCCGCCAGCAGCAGGTTCTCCCGGATCGTCATATTGAACAGAACAGGCTCCTGTACCACGATGCTTACCTTGGCCGCCACACTCCCGCTGTTCACCGCATGCAGATCCGTGCCGCCGATGCTGACGCTCCCTCCCTGAGGCTTCAACTGTCCGGTCAGCAGGCTGGCAAGCGTTGACTTGCCGCTGCCGCTCTGCCCTACGATGGCCAGATGTTCCCCCTTCCCCACCGAGAATGAAATTCCGTCCAGTGCGAAGGCCTTCGTCCCCTCATAGCGGAATTGCAAATTCTGAACCTCAATCTCTTGTCCGCTAATGTGCTTGTAAGGCCGCTGGTCCGCCTCTGCCTGCAACAGTCCAATCACTTTACTGATATTCACCGAATCATTCTTGTAATTCATCAGGCCATTGCTGATGCTCTCGATGAACCCGAAGAACTGCCCGTAGAAGCTGATGAACACCAGCAGCACACCGACCTCCGAGTAGCCCTTAATGACGAAGAGTCCGCCAATGAAATAGATGAACAACTGGGTAATGAAGTTCTTGGTGAAGAACGAATAAGAAACGCCCAGATGCTGATAGAGCTGGCTGCGGAACCACACTGGACGGATAGCCGCATAATGCCCGTTCAATTCCTCTAGCTGGGCCTCCTCCAGATTATTGGTCTTAATATCCTTCCAGTTCTGCAGACTTGCATGTAAAAAGGATTCGTAACCGTTCTGCAGCCTCCATAGCTCCTCCCCCGCCTTCCTCGTCTTCTCGCCCAAGAGATTCACCGTCAGTAAGGAGACCGGAACGAAGACGAAGCTAAGGAGGGCGATCCGCCACTCATAGCTTACAAGAATCCCAGCCAGCGCAGCAGCATACAGGACAGCGTAGCTGAAATCTAACAGATGAACCGTGAAAAACCGTCCGGCTGCGGCTGAATCCTGCTCGATCCGGCTTTTTAGATCACCAATGCTGTACCCGCTATACTCCTCATAATCCAGGCTGCCCACTCTATTCAGCAGTTTGCGCTTAAGCCTCAGGTCATACTTCAGGAGCAACTGGTTGGAGTAGCGCCTGCTGACCGCAATCCCGGCCGTCGTAAGCAGGAATACTCCCAGATATCCCGCGATAACAGGCCACAGCTCATTCATATGCTCCTCTACCAGCACACGGTTGACGAGCACAGAGTACAGGAATAACGGAAGCAGTCCGCAGACCAGATTCCACAGCTTGAACAGTGCGAGCGCCAGCAGCGGCTTACGGACCCCTTCAATTCCTTGAGTCAGTGCTTTATAGGCAGCCCATCTTGTCATAGTCATACCGCTTCGCCTCCTGCACACTGTTCGCTGAACAGATCTATGTACGTTTTATTGCTTCTGATGAGTACCTCGTGAGTATCGTAGCCTGTGACCCGGCCGTCCTCCAGCACTGCGATCCGGTCACAGCCTCTAAGCGTGGACTGCCGATGGGCGATGATGATCAGCGTCCGGTCTTGCGCAAGCTCACTGGTCATCTGCCGGATCAGCGCCTCATTCTTGCTGTCGAGGGACGAAGTCGCTTCATCGAAGACCAGAATTTTCGGATTCTTGACCAGGATTCTTGCAATAGCCAGACGCTGCTTTTGGCCGCCCGATAATTCCTGCCCTGAAGTCCCCAGCAACGTGTCGAGTCCATCCGGGAGATTCTGGACCAGCTCCTGCAGCGCAGCTCTCTTAAGTACTTCGAGTAACAGGCTGTCCTGATCACGGTTATTCGTAAAAGACAGATTATACCGCAGCGTGTTATCGTACAGAACCGTCTCCTGATGAACCACGCCCACCTGACTCCGCAAGCTGTGCAGATTATACTCGTTCACGTTGCGGCCATCGATCAGAAGCTCGCCGCCGTCAACGGGATAGAGGCTACATAGCAGGCTTCCGAGTGTTGTTTTCCCGGCTCCGCTCCTTCCGGCAATGCCCACGGTGCTCCCTCCCTCCACACGGAGATTGAACCCGTCCAGCACCCGTCTCTCTTCCGTATACCCGAAGCTGACATTGCGAAATTCAATGGTCCCCTCCTTAATCAGTGTGGGCAGAAGGGCTTCTCTATAGTCTTCCTCCTGCTCATTCAGGAGCTCCGCCACACGCTGCAAGGACACGCTCTGCCCCCAGGTATCGGTAATCTTGCCGCTCATCGAGCTGAAGTAAGTCACAGCCATATTGAAATAGCTGGCGGCAGCCACAAAAACACCAAGCTGCATCTGCCCCTTCACAATCAGCCGGGCGCAAATGATGAACAGCAGCAGCTGTGCGGCAAGCGTGATGAATGCGTTCACCCGCTCGGTGGTCACTTCGATTCTTCCATTGTCCACATGCTTGTGATGGATAGAGACTGTCCGCCTGAGATAGGTGCGGGTCACCAGCCTCCCGGCATTCAGCAGCTTGATCTCCCGCATATTGGCCACAATTTCAAATAAGTACGAGGACAGCTTCCCCTGCTCCGCCGCCAGATCCCTGTTAACGCTAAGCGCCCGTTGCTTAAAGTATTTCGAGGCCAAGAACACGACAGGCACCAGCACCACCGTGAACACTCCCAGCAGGATATGATAATAGAACATGAAGCCTACGGCGAACACGATATGCAGCAGATTGGAATACCCCCACAGTCCGCTCCAGAAGAGGAGATTCATAATGTCCTTGGCATCGCGGTTCATCCGGCTGATCAGGTCGCCGCTGTACATCCCCGAGAGATCCTTCCCCTTTTGATGCAGGATTTTGCGGAATAGCGCCCGCCGGATATCGAACACGAACCCCGTCATCATCTGGGAGGAGATCAGATTGTTCAGCGTCGCCACAATAAACTGATTGAACAGGAGAATTCCGGCATAGATCAGGCACAGCTTCAGGAAGGTATTCAGATCCTGATCATAAAAAGCGATATTAATCAGCCGTCCGCCCAGGAACGGATACATCAGGTTCACTAAGGTCATTAACGTAGTTACTAAGAAACCGCATACAAATACCAGCTTGTGCATCCGTATGAAGGTCATCACCCAGCGTCTTGCAGTCACTGCTCCACCGCCTTCCATATATTCACAAGGAATATTGTAGCACGGACGTTCGCATAGGTGGAGTGAAGAAGTTCTCCCACTCCAAAATGGAAAGTAAGCTTTACATTCAATGCAACATGCAGTACACTCCTTATGTAAAGTTAACTTTCCATAAAGAGAGGGATTCCATGAACAACCGTTTGGAAGAATTACGCAAGCAGCGCGGAATCCGGCAGGAAGAATTAGCAGCGGCGCTTGAGGTGTCCAGGCAGACGATTGGTTCACTGGAGAACGGCCGCTACAATCCGTCCATCCTGCTGGCGTTCAAGATCGCCCGTTATTTCGGGCTGAGCATTGAGGAGATTTTTATTTATGAGGAGGAAGAGAATTCATGAAGAAATCCATCTCGGCTTATCTTCTGGTTATTGCAGGTGTAGTCCTGCTGGCTGGCAGTCTGTACCTTATTAGAACCAATTCAGACCCGGAGGGGTTAATGCGGACACTGCCCTATGTCTGTATCGGGCTTGCTTCCGGCATGTTCGGAAGTGGCATGGGAGAGCTCATGAGCCGGCAAGCGATGAAGAGTAACCCTGCCGCAGCCAAGCAGGTTGAGATTAACAAGAACGATGAGCGCAATGTAGCCATTGCAACCCGGGCGAAGGCGAAGGCCTATGACATGATGGTATTTGTCTTCGGAGTCTTGATGCTGGCCTTCGCCTTGATGGAGATTGAGCTAACCGTGGTGCTGTTACTGGTATTCGGATACCTGTTCACGATTGGATACGGCATCTATTACCGGTTCAAGTATGATCGGGAGATGTGAGCGGCTTCGTACCAATAGACTGGTTGGCATGGGTTCCGTCTGCCGCTAGTCCGCTCAAGCCAGTAAGGCCTGGGCCACCTGATCCAGAATGCAGTTGATGCCAGTCGGTCCGTAACAGCCGATCCAGGTAGCAGCATCTACCGGGTAGATAAGCTGCCGCTGATCTGCACCCAGCATGCCCCTCACACTGTGCTCTGTTATCGATATTCCCTCCTGCATCCTTTCATTGCTAAGCAAAAAGTAGTAATTGGCATGCACAGCAGGAAGTCTGTCCACGGAGATATGATAGGCCGTGTCGGAGGCGGGTTCCGCTACAAATCGCGGAGCAGGCAGACCAAGGTCGCGGTACAGCACAGCGCCTGTGCGGTGAGAAGCCGTATGTACCCGGACGATGGACTCGCGCGGACGGATCAGCGCCACGCTTTTACCCGCGAGGACCGGAGCAAGCTCTGCGGACAGCAATGCCGTACGGCGCAGATAATCGGCAATAATATGCTCTGCCTCCTCCTGCTTGCCGGTCAGTTCGCCGAACAGGCGCAGAATCGTCTGCCAGCTCTCATTACGCTTGAACATGATCGTTGGCGCTACCCTTCTTAAGCGTTCATAATGCGGAGCATGCACCTCGGTGCAGATAATCAGATCCGGGCACAGCCGTTCAACCGCCTGCAGGTCCGGGTACTCATAGGTGCCGAGCATTTCCGTTGCCGTTAATCTCTCCCGGAAATACGGAGGGAAATTCAGCGCCCCGCTTCCGAAGCCTACGCTTCCTGCGGGGGATATCCCCAGCGCATGCAAATGGTCAGCATACTGGACGTCCAGCACGGCGATCCGCTGCGGAGCAGCGGTGACCAGATATTCGCCTCGCAGATGGGGGATTACTAGACCCTGTATTGATCCTTGCGGGGAGGCCAAACGTTCCGGCAATCCCGCAGGAACGGTAATTGTACCAGGATCTGAAGCGGCATTACGCCTGTAGAGCTGAGGAGGGACTCCATAATGCTTCTTGAACGCCCTGCTGAAATAATACATGTCGCGGTAGCCTGTCCGCTCAGCGATTTCGCCGATGGAAGCATCCGTATAACGCAGCATGCGCTCCGCGCTCTCCATCCGCAGCTGAATCACGTATTCCATCGGGCCGAGCCGCTTCTCCTGCTTGAACCGCCGCTGAAGTTGCCGCACGCCGCATCCGGCCAGTGCGGCCAGCTCCTTAAGCCCCAGCTCCTGACGATAATGCCCCGCGATATAGGCGGCAACAACCTCCACCATATCCGGCTCTCTGCCGCCCTGACCACGTTCATGCTCCATAATAAGCTCGTAGAGCATACCTTGCAGCAGCGCATTGGCATGGAAGCGTTCCAGCCCTTCTCCCAGGCTCCATATTGCTGCAATTCTCTCCGCTGTCATATGCAGCTCCGCCGGGGGCGCAGAATGATGGACAAACGAAGTCCGCAGCGGGTGATTGTGCTGCGGGAAGAGCACATGGGCGGCTCCCGCAACAGGAATGGCCTTGTAGCTAATAGCTGTATAATGAATGTTGTCTGATCCCGCACTCAGAGTATAGGCTGATCCCTTGGCAGCATGACAAGCAAAAGAGGCCTGGACATGGCTGCCTTCACCATTCATCACAAGCCCTCCCTGCCCGCCGATGGCCAGCAGCAGCTGATTTGCCGCCAGTTCCGTTTCGCTCAGCACGCCGCCGGGCGGCACAGTACCACTGCGCACATCAAGCATCTTGACCGCCGTATCACTCCATAGACTCGCCTGTTCTTGTTGCGGCATTTCTCTCATCTCCTGACAACAGTATCCTTTGCTAAACGGATAGACCTGCTGTCATTTTAATTGAGATTCATTCTCATTGTCAATTTTCGGACACTTTCTGCAATATTCCCCGGACATCCGGTAGTAAAAGCAGCACGTAATGCGCTTGCTCTTCGCAACCGGAGCCTCGTCATTCCCCTCGGTGAACCGGGTGAACGGGTTGCGCCTTGCGCTGAACAATGGACCGGCGGCCGTTCGGGTCAGATACGCAAAATCCTCTTGAATCCGCAGCCTTTCTTCGCCGGATTCGTCTGTTCCGGGCGCATACAGCGGGGCAATGCGCACCATAATATTCTCCCACAGCACGGCCATGGAGACGGGTCCAACCGTGGCAAGCGTCTCCAGTATCGGCGCAAGCCGTACCGCAAAATTCTCCTTAACAACAGCTTCGCGCCACTCCCCCCTATCCCCCGGCGGTGAGGCTGACCGAATCCCGTCCAGCGCCAGAAAAGGGAAGGTCGTATCTTGCGCAGAAGCCGGATGGTAGAGGAAGCTTCTGTCCAGCGGGAAGAAGACTTCCCGATGATGAAAGGTCATGGCAGTCAGTATTGGCGCGATCCACAGATATCCGATCCGCTTAGCTAGCATGGAAGCCGCAACCTGCAGGTCCGGCGCGCCGATATAATCCTTCAGCCAGCTGACATATTCGCGGCAGGCGGCTTCGTCTTGCAGCTCACTCAGAGCGATGGTGCGGACGCTGTCCGCAGGCGGCTCCCCCAGCCTCATCCGGTAATCCTCCGCCAGTTCCCTCCAGGGGGCCGACGACAGATAGCGGTCCATCTCAGTTAGCTCCAAGCAACGCTTCCGAGGCCTGATCTACAATAATATTGATCGCCAGGGGACCATAATACGCGATCCAGAGCGTTGAATTCACATCATAAGCACGGTTATTCTTCACTGCATCTAGGGATTTCCAGATTGGACTGCTTGCCAGAACCTCTGCCTCTTTGGCGAATAGATCATCGGAGAGCAGGAAATAGTGATCTGCCCCGATATCACCAACAGTCTCCATCGATATTTCAACCGAGGTGTCATCTTTAATCGCCTGAACGAAGGCAGGAGCCTTTAAGCCCAGATCCTCATACAAAATGCTTCCGGTCCGGTGCTCTGGACCATGTACACGAATCCCTTCCGGTCTCGGACGAATCAGCGCAACCGTCTCGTCGCCCAGTTTCGCCGACAGCTGCTCACGCAGTCCGGTGATTTTGTCCTCATAGGCCTTCTTCACCACTTCAGCCTCTTCCTGCTTGCCTGTTATGGTACCCATGGTAGCCAGCGTATCCCGCCAATCCTCATAGAAGTCCAGGACGATAGTAGGCGCAATTTTACTCACACTCTCATAAGCTTCTTCCTGAAAATCTGTCATCAAGATCAGATCCGGGTTCAATGCCACTATCGCTTCCAGGTTGGGCTCATCGCGTGTACCCAGGACCTTCACACCGTCCATCTGAGCACTCAAATATTCCGGGAACTCGTCCTTGGTTCCGGCAACCACGCTGCCCGCCGGCTTCTCTCCAAGCGCGATCAGCTGATCGGCGAATTTCACATCAAGCACAGCGATCACCTTCGGCTTCTCCGTCAGTGTATATTCACCCTTGATATGTGTGAAGGTAACCGGATAGGCTGCTGTAGCCTGTGCCTCCGGTGATGCCGCCGCCTGTACTTCTGGCGACGGGGACGGCTCAGCTGAAGCAGACGGCTGTGCGGCCGTGCCTGCATTAGCTCCCCCTCCAGATCCGCAAGCTGTCAGTACCAATACCAGTGCCAGCATCCATACCATGAATAGTCCTAATTTTGGGGCGGCGGATTTCTTCCTGCCTGCCTCTTGTTTATGTGTTACTCTGTTCACGCTGACTCCCCCTGTTATGTATTATGTGATAATGATTTTCATTATCATAATTGTTACAGCGAGTATATCCGATCTGCTGCCTCTGTTTCCATGTACTTTTGCGACATTGCAGCCGGATAAATGCGACATGGGTTGCTATTAGCGTGTGTATCTAGCAGGTGCTATAGACGGAAACATTACAAAATCACCCTAACGGGTGAAGGTTGCTGATGCCTTCTCTCACTGACCGCTTGTAGTGAGAATTGTTGCATTTCTTGCAGGATTCCTCTATACATGTTGCTGGCTGAAGTAACAATGTTGCATTATTTGCACAAATTTCGGTATTTAGAGCAAGTTAGTCCTGGTTTTGTTGCATTTCGTGCAGGATTTCAGCATAGGACGCTTCTAATTGGAAACATTGTTGCACTTCTTGCAGGATTTCTCTAAAAATGTTACCTAAACAATCAACAAGCCCGCATCCTGTGGTCAGATGCGGGCTTACTTTTATGAACAGTTGCTACCTATTAATGAAGTTAACCCCAATATTGCTGGGCAATCTCTTGCCCCTGTCTGATCTTCGCCCATTGCTCCGCTTCCGTTAATTCGTTGCCGCCGTCGCAAGAGGCGAAGCCGCACTGATGGGAGAGCAGCAATCTCTCCTTCGGAATGATCGTGGACGCTTCATCCAGCATTCTGAGGACACGGGCCTCATCGTCCAGCGTGTTCGTCTTGGAGGACAGCAGGCCAAGTACAATCTCCGTCTCCGGCTTATCCTTGAACACGGCAAGTGCCTCCAGCGAGCCCGCACGTTCGTCGTCCCACTCCAGGAAGAAGCGGTCATACTTGAGCTGCTTCAGGAACAGGTTGGCAATCTTCACATAAGAGCCGCCGCCCATATTGCGGGAATCATAGTTGCCGCGGCAGTTATGGGTCCACATCAGGAGACCCAAGCTATGTCCGTAATCAATAATCGTGTTGTTAATATCAATGAACTCTGTCGCGAGACTCTGTACTTCCTCATGGTTGATTGCCTCGCCGGTAAATGGCGAATTCGGATTGTCGTCCGCGAACAGCTCCCAGAGGCAATCGTCGAATTGCAGAATCTTCCCGCCAGCGGCTGCGAATTCCCCTACAAAATCCTTATAAGCCGTTACCAGACCGGCCTTCAGCTCATCACGATTCTGGTACACGGCACCCTCGCCGCCAATATTATCCGACCAGGACAGCTCTCCGAAAATATGGGACGGCGAAGGCACGCACAGCTTCGTCTCCCGGTCTCCGGCATGCTCCTGAAGCTGGCGGTAGGCCTGAAGGAAGTGGTGGTTCTTGCCGCCCAGCTCGCCTGTGATGCGCAGACCGATGTCTTTTCGCGTCTCGTATTTGGAGGTGCCGTCAATGTCTCTGAAGAAATAGCCGTGAGGCGCAATATAGCGCTCAATCCCCTGAAGACCCCACGCGAAGTCCAGATGCCACATCGACTTGGAATATTCCCCATCCGTCAGAATGGTCAGCCCATTCTCGCTCGCTTGCCCGACTACCGTCTGAATCGCCTTCGCTTCACACTGCTCATAGCCCTGGAAGTCCTCGTAAAAAGGATACTTGATATCGTCCCGGTGTTCGATTTGCTGCTTATATTCTAATAGCTCCGCCGGACGCAGCAGGCTGCCTACGATCTGAAATCTGTCACACATGGTTAGCCCTCCTCTAGTTCCACTGTTCTGTCTTTGTGTATAAATTCTAGCATGGAGGGCATAGAGGTACGTAACACTTAAAAACGATACCTGGTTATAGTGAAAGGTTATAGTGCGGCAGTTCGGATCTACAAGCTCTGCTGGCTTCGTAAGACAATCGTAATACTTCGCTTAGAGAATCGTAAGCTCTCTCCCTTATGCTGTTCCATGTAAACCACTAAAACGAAATGGAGCGTGATTAGCATGGGTAACAGCAAAACAGGCAAACGGTTCATGATGACGGCAGTATTGGTTCTCTCTCTGGCGGTGTCCGGCATCGCCGGTGCGGCGGCAGGCATCAAGACGATGAAGAAAGACGGCATGGAGCTGATGAACCTGAGACAGGCGGCGCAGATGTATGGCTATAGCATCGAATGGAACAGTAAAGACCGCTCCGTCTCGCTAATGTACATGGACAAGATGATGGATGACGACAAGATGATGGACGATGGCAAGATGATGGACGACGGCAAGATGATGGACGACAGCAAGATGATGGATGACGGCAAGATGATGGATGACGGCAAGATGATGGACGACGGCAAGATGATGGACGATGGCAAGATGATGGACGACAGTAAGATGATGGATGACGGCATGAAGCCGATGGGCAAGATGATTAAGGTCATGATCGGGTCGAAAAAAATGATGGTCGACGGTAAAACAGTCAACCTGAGCATGGCTCCGGCACTTTATGACGGCAGCACTTATGTGGCGGATACCGTAGTGACCATGTACATGAAGCCTGCCAAGGCGATGAAATAAGACGGACTGAGCAGGACCATCACCATATGATATGATGGAGTTATATGTAATTTTCCGGATATGGGGTGGGTTAAGATGAATGAACGGGTGCTGGTTGCTGATGATGATCCGAATATTACCGATGTATGCCGCAGGTATCTGGAACGGGAAGGGTATCTTGTGTCGACTGCCAAAGACGGATTAGAAGCGTTAGAGCTGTGGCGCACTCAGACACCGGGCCTGATTGTGCTCGATCTGATGATGCCCCATAAGAACGGCTGGGAAGTGTGCAACGAGATCCGGCAGACCGAAGATGTCCCGATCATTATGCTGACAGCGCGCGGGGAGGAACAGGACCGGCTAATGGGGCTGACGATGGGGGCGGATGATTATCTGACCAAGCCCTTCAGTCCAAGAGAGCTGGTACTGCGGGTGCGGGCGATTCTACGCAGAATGCGGGTTGTGCAGGTCTCGCCTGCTACTGCCGCTGAACACACGATCAAGTACGAAGGACTTACCATTGACGTTGCGAAGCGGACGGTGGAGATCAGCGGGCAGGCGATTGACTTGACCGTTACCGAGTTCGAAATGCTCTACCTGCTGGCGAGCCATCCCGGCCAGGCCTTTTCCCGGACTCAGATTCTCAGCAAGCTGTGGGATTTCAGCTATGAAGGGGATACCACCACCGTGACCGTCCATATCCGGAGATTGCGGGAGAAGATCGAACAGACGCCCTCCGACCCGAAATATATCAAGACGGTCTGGGGCATAGGCTATAAGTTTGCGGGTGATGGCATCTAATGAAACTGCGTACGTATCTATTGTTGTCCAGTCTCACAGGTATCGGCGTGTTGCTGATCTGTCTATTCGTCAGCTACTCCAAAATGCTGCTCACGATTGATCAGTTCTATTATCTGTCCGGCATCACGGCCGGGATCGGCTTGTTCTCCTTCGTTCTCCAGCATCTGCTGACACGGCCGGTCGAGAAGTCCATTGCCCGGATCACCGAGCAGACGGTGCGGATTGCCGATGGGGATTTCCACACCGAGGTCCCCTTAATCGGTCCGCAGGAGTTCAAGCTGATGGCCCGGCAATTCAATGAAATGAGCAGTAAGTTAAAAGATAGCTTCGACCATCTGCACCAGTCCGAATCCGCCCGCCGGGAGCTGATTGCCAATGTCTCCCACGATCTGCGGACCCCTCTCGCCTCCATCCAATCGTTCGTTGAAGCGCTGGAGGATGATGTGATTAAGGACGAAGTAACTTTTCAGCGTTATCTGAATACGATCCGGCTGGAGACGAAGCGGCTAGCGGGCCTGATCCATGACTTATTTGAACTATCCAGTCTGGAGGCGAGCGGCGGGAGCTTCGACCCGCAGCCATCCCATGCCGATGAGCTACTGATCAGTACCCTGGAGAGCTTCTCGTTCCATCTCGCGGAGAAGAAGCTGAACGTGGAGATTCATCTGCCGGATAAATTACCTGCCGCTCTGATGATGACTTCGCAGATGAAGCGGGTGCTGTCCAATCTGCTGCAGAATGCCATTCAACATTCTCCGGTGGACGGGACCATCTTGTTATCCGCTACCGAGGAAGGCCAGTTCCTGCGAATCTCCGTTACAGATGAAGGCCAGGGAATCGAAGCTGCGGAGACCTCACGAATCTTCGAACGGTTCTACCGGATCGATAAATCCCGCAGCAAAAATAGCGGCGGCGCCGGACTCGGCCTCGCCATCGCCCAATCGATTGTCGAGCTGCATGGCGGCGAGATTGGCGTAGACAGCAGCAAGGGCGCCGGGAGCTGCTTCTGGTTTACGATCCCAATGTATACCAGCCGATAGGCGCAGCGTCCAGTAAGCCGTATCTCACAAGGTGGTGACTGATTTGGCTGGTGATTTTGTATTCTTGTCCGGTGTATTTGGTGCCGGGCTGTTATCGTTCTTCGCACCCTGTATCCTGCCGCTGCTTCCGGTCTATGTGTCCTACTTGTCCGGGGGCATAGCAGGCAGTACGAATCAGGGAGCGGCTGACTCCGGCTCCTTCCGCTTCCGTTCTGTATTCATGCTGCGGACTCTACTGTTTGTTCTTGGACTGTCCGTGGTCTTCGTTCTACTCGGCTTCGGCTCAGGCGCCCTGGGCAATATCATTTCAAGCTCCAGGTTCATTGCCATCTGCGGAGCCATCGTTATCTTATTCGGGATTTATCAGACGGGATTCATCAAGCTGCCCTGGCTGGAACGCGAAAAAAACTATCCAGCAATCATGTGACAAAAGGCGGTTATATCGGAGCCTTCCTGCTCGGCCTGACGTTCAGCTTCGGCTGGACGCCCTGCATCGGCCCTGTACTGGCGGGCATTCTCAGCATCGCGGCCGGTGAAGGCTCCCCTGCTTATGGAGGATTCCTCATGTTCCTGTATACGCTGGGTCTGGCGATTCCCTTCCTGATCATGTCCGTCTTCTCGGACTATCTGCTGCAGCGGATTCGCCGCTTGTACAGATACATGGGAGGCATCAAGATAGCCTCCGGGCTTATGCTTATCGGGATGGGACTGCTGCTAATGACCGACCAGCTGAATACGATTGTCGGCTGGATTCAATAATGGGAGGAGGAATCAGGCATGAAGAAGACATGGAAGTGGATGGGATATATGCTGGTGATTGGCGGCTTGCTGTCGATCCTGGCCGCATGCGGCGCGAAGCCTGAGGCGGGAGCAGGCAAGGCAGACTCTGCCGCAGCCATGAGCAAGGGCAAGCCTGCACCAGCCTTCGCCTTGAACGATCTGAAGGGCGATTCACTCAAGCTGGAGGACCTGAAGGGCAAGAAGGTCTATGTGAAATATTGGGCCTCCTGGTGCTCCATCTGTCTGGCTGGTCTGGAGGAACTGAACACGCTGGCCGGCCAAGAGAAGGATTTCCAGGTGGTATCGATAGTAACCCCCGGCTACAAAGGCGAGAAATCCGCCAAGGAATTCACGGAATGGTTCAACAAGCAGTCCTACGGCAACTTAACCGTGCTACTGGATGAGGATGGGACATGGGCTAAGGAGTTTCAGGTACGGGCATATCCCAGCTCTTTTTATATCGATGAAGAGGGGTTGCTGGTGAAGTCCCTCCCGGGCCATGCCTCCAATGAACAGATTAAGGACACCTTCGCCGGAATGAACTCTGCTTCAGCCGCCGCCCCGGTGCCAGCGGTCACGACCACAAGTATAGCCGACAAGGATCTGCATAACCTGTATCTGGCGGGCGGCTGCTTCTGGGGAGTGGAAGCGTATATGTCCCGTATTCAAGGGGTTCAGGATGTCACCTCCGGCTATGCCAACGGGGAAGGGGAGAGTCCAACCTATGAAGATGTCATTCTCGGAGACCGGGGGTTCGCGGAGACGGTGCATGTGAAGTATGATCCGAAGCAGGTAACCTTACAGCAATTGCTGGAGTCTTATTTCAAAGTGGTTGATCCGACCAGCCTGAATAAGCAAGGCAATGACAGAGGCGTTCAATACCGGACAGGAATCTACTATTCGTCCCCGGAGGATGCAGCCATCATTCAGCAGGCCGTAGCTGCGGAGCAGACGAAGTATGATAAGCCGGTCGTAACGGAAGTTCTGCCTCTAGAGAACTACTATCTGGCGGAGGAATACCATCAGGATTACCTGGAGAAGAACCCGAACGGATACTGCCACATTGACTTAAGTATTCTGGATGAGCAAGCGGTTGTAATTGATCCCGCCCAATATCCGCGCCCCTCAGATGCAGAGCTCAAGGCGAATTTAACCGCCGACCAATATGCGGTAGCCGTCAATAATGACACGGAGCGTGCCTTCAGCAACGAATATTGGGATAACTACGAGCCCGGACTGTATGTCGATATCGCCACCGGCCAGCCGCTTTTCTCCAGCAAGGATAAGTACGACTCCGGCTGCGGCTGGCCCAGCTTCACCAAGCCGATTGCCCCGGAGGTAGTCACCTATGACACGGATACCAGCTTCGGCATGGAACGCACCGAGGTGCGCAGCCAATCCGGCGACATCCACCTGGGCCATGTCTTCGACGACGGTCCTGCGGACCGCGGCGGCAAGCGCTACTGCATCAACAGCGCCTCCATCCGCTTCATCCCTCTCGATAAGATGGAAGCAGAACATTACGGGTATTTGACGGGGTTGGTGGAGTAGATTAAGCGAAATCGTACAGATGAAGGAGCTCCTCTGTTAAAAAGATCGCCCTCCACTGGCTCATAAGCTGAGCCGTGTGGAGGGCGATTCTTATCTATTTACTCGCACCGATGAGTGAGCTTAACCGCTCCAGCAGATCGCCGCCGCCTGTGACCGAGATGGAGCCGATCTTGTCACAGATCTTCTCCAGGAATTCCAGCTCCTTGAGCCTGAATAGCGTCTGATTCTCGTCCATCAGCTTCGCTGTATTCAGCAGGCTGCGCGTCGAGGCCGTCTCTTCCCGGCGGGTCAGCAGGTTGGCCTGTGCTTTTTTCTCAGCGAGCAGAACCGTATTCAGGATGTCCTTCATGTCTCCCGGCAGAATTACATCCTTCACCCCTGCCCCCAGGAAACGCACCCCGAACTCTTCTTCCTTCTCCCGGATACGGTCCAGGATGAACGTCGCCACATCCTCCTTCCGCTTCAGCAGATCGTCCAATCTCAGCGTCCCGACATACTCCCGCAGCAGGAGCTGAAGCTGGATGTGGATCTGCTCATCGAACTCCTTCATCTCCAGCACTCGCTGCGGGCTTACGATTCTGTACTGGCAGACGAAGTTCAGACGCAGCGTAACCTTATCTTCCGTCATCATCTCCTGGCCGAGCAGGTCCATCTGCTGCTGTCTCAGATCGACCTTCTTCGTCAGCACCGAGACCGGCCCCTTCCAGAAATAATATTTCCCCGGCGCAAGCTCCCGCTGAAGTGTATGATCATAGAACAGGAACCCCAGCTCGTGGCTGGCGATTTCGCAGCTCTGCACATACGGCGTAAGCCGCGAGACGATCGTGCGGTCGATCCCGGCGGGCAGCTCCGGCACACGGATGTCCGTGTGGACGAAGGTGTGCTTCCTCAGCAGATTCCAATACGCATACACCCCCGGCTTCAGCAGCTGAATGAACTGACCATCCTCATAGTGCAGCACATGCTCATGATCCTGTACCCGGACCACCTCAAGCTCCCGCAGGAGCTCATCATCCTGTAAGAACAATTGCAGGTCCTTCCCGCCAGCGCTAAAAGGCTTAGCAATATCCAGTACCACCAAAGTATGCTGCGACCAGGAGAAATAACGGTAGGTTCCCGGCAGCAGCCGCTTCACATAACTTCCCTTATGAAAGAGCAGACCGCGCTGGTCCGCTTGAATCGTGATTGGCTTCAACATCGTATGTATTACCCCCTTCATGATTGGACCAATGGAAGACAGAATCCCGCTGTGGACCCGGACGGAATCACGCTTGAGACAGCCGATCTGCCGGGAGATCCGGGAGGACTACCTGAGACCTGAGCTAACCCCACCTTCAGCCAGCCTTCGTTCCCTTCTGTCCTTACCTCAGTCTCCGCAAGCTTCCCTGCTGCCGGTATCCACGGATTACAAAGCCCTGCCACAGTAGCGCTAGACCAGCCGCCAGGGATTCTGCCCATTGGTTTCCTTACTCAGATTGTGCTTCAATTGTGGCTCGATGGAAATCGAGTAGTGTAACCAACGTCGCTGTGAAGGCGATCGGGGAATCGAACCCCTTATCTGCTCTTACCGCAACGGACTGTACAGGATACCGTGACATACATGCCGGCACTGCGGGATCACCAGAGATCCCCGCCTCGTTACGTCCGCCCGGATAAGAACCGGATGTAGGATGAACGCGCTCAGCGTTATCTACAGGCTCTATCATCGCTGATCTGAGCGGTAACGAACATGGCGGAAGTATTACGATGGAAGAATAAATTTCCAGAGGGGAGTTTTTAGAGGCATGATAAAAAAGCCCAAAGGCAGGTGGGGGAGCCTGCTTTTGAGCTTGGGTAGGGATTTGGTTTGTGTATTCAAAATTACTACAAAAAAATAGACCGCCCTTCTGAAGGGTAGCGGTCTATTCTTTAACTGCCTTACCTCTTTGAAGCCACCGCCCTTAAAAGTGGATACTGCTCCGAGAGTCGTGTTTGCCGCACGGCTCTCTTTTTTCATTATACTTTCTTCTGCCTATTGTACCACTCTCTTAAAATCTCTCATTAGCCTGAGCCCACTCTTCCGGCGAAATCCATTGTAAGAGTCTGCACTGTTCGTATATTCAAATTTTTCCATTCATGGTATAATCGCTGAAGCAATAGAAAGGCTTATATGGGCGGTCGGCTAATCTCCCGGGAGGGAGGTGACGCCAATGGAGGTTTATCAAGCATTGTCCCTGATGTTCATGTTCGGCATGTTCATTATCGCGCTGCTAAATTACCTCAATAGGAATAGGTAAGACTTTGAAATTATCTCCGTCTTTTCCCCTCCTCCACACCGTGCTTGCGACTTTCACCGCACACGGCGTTCCATCTTCTTAATTCAATATATCAATAAGTTCCAAGTTGCACTTTTTACGATATAGGTTTAATGATTTCATCATTTCAGATGATAAATCCAATCGGGTTTTGAGTTCAACAATCGTTTTTTCAGTCGTTGCATGTATGAGCCTGTGCACATCACGATGTAAAATACGGAGGTTGCTGAATTTATCGCTCCCTCCATTTTTCATCTGCTGGTAGTGGTGGCAATGGACTTCCTCTGCGTATAAGAACAATCCTGTAACTTCGCATCTGCCCATCTTCATACTGTATCTACTAATACGATTATCCATATATTCCACACTGCGACCATGTATGTTGGATTTCATGAGTTTAGAAATTTCTCTGAGAATATCCGGACTTAGCTCTTTGTGGATGATCCTTCTTCCTTCTTCGGTAAATGGACTAATGGACTGGTCGAAATTTGTGCTGATCTTCCATCTGATATCCGGAAGTGGAAAAAGGTAGACTCCGCATATCCTAAACGTTTTATAATTCTTACTATAAAATTTCGAGTAGGTTGGTGGCGGGATACACGGATATTCGTAAGTCGCGACTGAATTCAGACGATTAAAGGTGAACCGGCGTAGATCATGAGCAAGTCGTGAGAATTCGATGCTAACTTGCGTAGCTCGGCTAAAGTAGTTATGAATACCCAGGACGTAACTATTGAATAAGAGCGCATTTTGAGCAGTAGGTGACTGACGTATTTTCACGATACGCACTTTCGCTTCTTTCTTTATCTGCTGTTTTTTCCTGTCGCTTAGGCCCGTACGAGCAACTCTCTTAGGTCCTTTCGTTATCGCACGAATAGTAAATCCAAGAAATTCGGACGCTCGCCTTCTGAGGTTTACAATTTGCGATTTTTCCGGTGAGATTTCTAGTTTCAGACGGTCATATAGATAAAGCTTTACGGCATGAAACCACTTTTGGGCAGTTTTCCAGTCTCTACAAAGGATTTTAAAATCGTCGGCGTAACGGACAATGTACCCTTCCTTGAGATTGGTCCTTTTTAGGGCTGCACACTTCCCATCATTCCGTGCATATTTATGTCTAGAAGGAAACGTATCCCATTGCCCCGATACCCATTGATCCAGATCATGCAAAACAATGTTTGACAGGAGTGGCGATAATATCCCGCCTTGTGGTGTTCCCTTTTCAGGTATACCTTCGCCTTCAATCTCGGCTTTAAGCATTTTTCCTATGATCCGTAAAACTTTGCGATCTTGTATCCCCATATTCCATAGTTGTTTGATAAGTCTGGTATGGTTAACGTTATCAAAGAAACCTTTAATATCAATGTCCACAATAAAGTGAAAACGATTGAAATTAATAAGGTGTTGTACCCGGGCTACAGCGTGGTGGGTAGTACGCATCGGTCTGAATCCGTAGCTGTGTTTATAGAATTGGGCTTCAGCAATGGGTTCAAGTATCTGTTTGAAGCATTGCTGGATGATTCGGTCAACTATACTCGGAATACCTAATGGTCTTTGTTTGCCGTTTGGTTTGGGGATGAAGACTCTTCTCACTTTCTTAGGACGATAGTTCAATAGTTTCCCAGTGATAAGCTCTACTAATTCTTCTTCGGATGCCGTTTTAATATCGTCAATAGTTCTGCCGTCTGTACCTGCTGTTTTGGAACCTTTATTTGATTTAACTGTGCGGTAGGCCAGAAGAATATTTTCCCTAGAAGTGATCATATCGTAGAGATTCGTGAATATTTCCTTGTTTTGTGCTCTTCCATACAGTTCACTAAAGATTCCGGTCATGCCGTAATAATCCCAGTATCGTACCGCCGACATTGTGGTATCCCTCCCAACGGAGTAATATTCCCACGTTCTTACCCGATCGATGTCGTTCACTTTTGGAAAATTGAATTTGAATTAATAAGACTTGGGGCTGTTCCTCCAAACCCATTACAGGTGCTTCATTGGTCGTGCCCCTACTCTCACAGGGGTAAATACATTTCGAATAAGAACCCTTATAGTAACCGTCTTGGTTGGCAGACCATGAGACAACGCCCCCTGCTTTCCTTGTTCCTAGTGGCCTAGCTATCCATTCAAAACCTTAGGTGCTGCCTTTAAGCCTGCGAGTTCGATACTGCCATAGTTCAGTATAGCGAGTTTCCTATCTTTTATATTGTACTCTTCGCCGCTCACCTAGTATTTACTAGCCCACCAGTTTCCTAGCGGTCCTATTATAGACCTGTACATTCGGCAGTTCGTCAGACATGCGTGTCATTCTCACCATAGCTTGTTTTTCAGCCATCCGGCATATCGGCTAACATACCTTCTCTTGCGAGTGGCTCTAGTTCTCCTTCTGCCGCCTTCACCTGGCTCCATACGGTATATGCTGCCTAATACCGCATGCAGGAGTATTAATGAGGTCGTTTTGGGATACATGGTTCCCTCATTCCAACCTTCGGTCACTAAGTTAGATGCTTTGCATCCTTACGTTTCCCACACATGATGGTTATAGTAAAACAAGTCGCACAAAAGAAATAGACCGCCCTCACCAAGGAATCGGTCTATTTCTTAACTGATATTCCGAAAGCCACCGCCCTTAAAAGCGGCTATTGCTCCGAGAGTCGTGTTTGCAGCACGGCTCTCTTTGTATTCTACGTTTTTTCTGCCTTTACTATACCACAAATCATTTCATAAAGTAAGAAAATGTATGAAGTTATCTATTGAAATACCCATCGTACTCCTTAAGAGCCTACGGTGATTGCTTCTCTCTTCAGGCCCTCCCGAAGCTCCATCAGCAGCTTCCCCAGCATATTGCCGCCCTGCCCGTTCCCGCCGTCTCCCCAGTAGGCATCATTCGAGGTATGCTCAACAAGTGTGCAATCTCCGGTGGAGAGTAGAATGGACTTGATTACAGGATGCTGTTCTACCTTGGCTATGAGCGCTTCCGTCATCACCTGCACCTTGCACTCCTCCCAATCCGGGCGCAGCGGCCGGTTCCGCTCCCGTCCCATCCTGGCTGCTATCATAGGCGTACTGGCGAGCCGGATTTCCTCTTCATGCCCGGTTCCTGCGAACTTCTGCGCCTGAAAATAATGCTCCGATGTTGCCCACTCTTTGCCCTTCAACAGAATCGGATACTTCGCAAAATTAGAAAAACAGCCGTAAGGCTTATCCGTCTCATAGAAACGTATCACACGCGCCTCTGGCTTAGCCGATAACCATTCCTTCCTATGTTCATCGTGCAGCTTCTGGATGTGTTCCTGGTTGTCCATGGCAGGCCTGGCCTCCTTGTGTTTTTACTTGATCCGTGAATTGAAAATCACATAATCCGGCGCTGTGGGCACATTAATCGTGAATGACAAAGCTCCTGCCTTAGGAGTCGCCTGCGAAGGGCCGGGAAGCTGTCGGACAACGGCCTGTCCTTGGCCGTTCACAGCGATGAATTCCAAGCTGGAAGCGCCCTTGGGAATGACAGACCCAGAGGCATTAAGCACGCTGAGACTTAGCCGGAAGCCCTTCCCGTCAGCAGATTGCGTAAGCAGTGTAGGGTAAAAGGGATTCTGGTGCTCCCCAGGCACATCTCCAAACGAAGTTACACTCTGCCAAGACTTCGGCTGCGGCAACTCCATATCTCCCCGGCCCTGCACTATCAGTACATGGCGGGTAAGCGCGTTATACATGTTCTCCCATTTCAGCTTTTTCAGCCCGGTGAGGATCGGGTTCATCGGCGCAAACAGCACACCATCCCTCAACTGCGGGGACACTCCAAGCGCTATTTTACTTCCATCTCTGGTTACCGCCGTGGCCTGACCCGCCCGCAGTTTCCCCACACTCTCGCCAAGAAGTGAGATCGTGGAGCTTTTGGTGGCGGCGTCATAGGTCAGCTGTGCACCCAGCGCACCTGCGAACGCACGGACAGGTATCATTAACTTACCCTCCTGGATATAGGGTGCCAGCTTGCCTGGAAACAGCACATACTGGTTATTAATCAGCAGCGGCCTGATCTGGTTCCCCACTACCGGTGCAGCCTGCGCTGAAGCCCCCGTATGTAGGAGTGGCAACAGGCCAGCGCATAGCAGCATAATTAAGGTTTTCATAGCGAACCGAAAGAATGGACGTTGGCGATGATTCATAATTCATCTCTCCTTTTTTTCAAATGAATCGAAAGGTCTACGCTTCTCCACGTCTCTTTCAAATATTCCTAACCTCCACCACCCGACCCAAATCCACATACTCCTCATGATCCAGCCTCACCTGCACCCGGCCCTTGCGGCGCTTCTCCCGCCATTCGTGCAGCCCGGTCTCGGTATCCAGACGAAGCTCGGCAATCTCTAAGGCCCGGTCCAGAATGTACTTGCTGGTATGCAGCACCGTATAGATTCCTTGTCCCCCAAGAGAGATCGGGTCAGCTAACCTCTTCCATTCTTCAATGGTGAACCGGACATACAAGTCCTCTTCTGTACCCGGCCGGCAAGGAACCTCGGTAATCTCCTTACGCCGCAGCACCTTCCAATCGGCCACCTTGCCTACCCAGTGAATGCCTGTTTTGGCTGGATCAATGAATTTCTTACGGGATTGGCACATCGCGATGTATTCGATCTGAGTCAGCAGCTTCTGGCTGGCAAGATTCTTAAGCGGCATATGATAAAAAGCGTTCCGCAACGCTACCCCCACCTGCTCCGGCCCCCGCACCGATCCAACCAGCACATTCTTGCCCGCCAGCTTATCGGCATAATACTCCTTCGTGCCGCGCGGGCGTGTGGAGCGTTCGTAGGCCTTTTCCGGGCTGTCACGGATGATCTCCTCCAGGAATTGCTCCACCAGACCGGTGGCATTCGGCAGGAACGGAAAAGCACCGATGTTGAGCAGCTCAATGCTCCGGTAGAACGGGTGGCTCTTGAACCGCTCCTCGTCCGGATAAGGGAATAACACATACGCCCCGAACATGCTGCGCTCATACTCCCCGGAGCTCTGCTCCTGATACACAATCGCATCCCGGTAGCGGTGCATCGTATTGATGTCGTCCTCCTCCGGCCCGGGCTGCTTGTATCTTTTCTCATAGGGCGTGCCTGGATAGGCAGGATTCAAGCGGTATTTAGCGTCAAAAACATACTTATACTCCTTCACCTGACCCGCATCCTTCTTCTTCAAGGTGAGTACATTATCCGGCCGCTGGCTCAGTGTCGGCGTCTGATCCGTGCCCGGAATCGCGTTATAATACAGGATGAATTGCTCCCCGTTCACCGGGTTCTCATAGATCATCCTGGCGCTCTGCGAACGGTCCAGCGTAACGAAGATCCCGCTCCGGTTCACCCGGATGATATTCTGCTTCACCAGCTTATACTTCTGCCCCAGCAGCTGATTCAGCTTCAGGAAGCACCAATATTCATAGAGCTGCGCGACATCCTTCATGGATAGCCGGAGAAGATCGCTTTGGATCGACAGGCCTTTGAGCAGCATGAGATAGAAGCGGTAGACCTCACGGTATCCAGGGGCCATCTGCAGCACCAGTGTAACGGACATCTGCTTCATCACACCCGCCTCACGCACAAAATCCATCTGCAGCACCCGGTCAATCTGCTTCAGCATCGAATCCAATCTTGCCATCAGCAAGGGGTCTGAGGTTCGGCTGTTCTCTCTCCAGCGGAGCTTAAGCTCCTTCAGCTTCCCGCGAACCCGTTCCAGCATCCAGCGGACGAAGCGGTTCTCATTCGTATCATAGGCGAGGCGCCTGCGCGTCTCCATTAAGTGTGTGGCCGTGTAGCTGCGGTTACCGATCGTCAGGAACCCGTGCTTCGCATCCTCCCTTAACCGTTCAGGGTGCTTGGCGAGCTCGCGGATGTTCTCTCTTCCTGCTTGCTTGACCCGGCCCGCATCCATGAGCCTTCGTTCCTGGAGCAGCGCATAGTGAGGGTTCTTGTTGATCCGCTCAACCGCATCCAGCAGCTGCCTTAAGATGTGCTGGAGGATCGTGAAGAATTCCGTCAGGCTCTGATGCGGGGTCTCCCGCAGCCCCGTGAGCTGGTAGGTCCGGCGCAGGAAGTCGAAGGCCAGATTATAGATCTGTGCATTGACTTCATGCAGAATGTTCTGGTAGTCCAGCTTGTAATCCATTTTCGAGGGGAAAATCTCCATCTCCACCCGCAGCAGCATCCTCCCCGCTACCCGAAGCTCCCATTCCGTCAGCCCGACCTCATTCCTGAAGTTCAGCACGCCCGCCAGAATCGAGTCCCCCAGCGGCTTCACCGCCTGCCGGAGCAGCACATTCTCATGATAGAACGTAAGACTCTCCACGTGCTTATGCTGAACCACCAGCTCGTAAGACTGCGTCTCATAAAAGCAAGGAAAAGCCGTCTCCCCCGGCACCCACTCCACCAGCCCATACGCTTCCGGCGAGAACACCTTAATCTGCACCTCACCCAGCCGCTCCGAGCAAGTGATGCCAAGCGTGGCCTCTACCCACTCCTGCTCAGTAGAACGATGCAATTGCAACGTCTCCACCGTAGGATGATAGGGCTTCCCCTGGAGATACAGCGTGAACAGCTCCGTCTCCACCCGCAGCAATTCTACCGCCTGATCACGAGAGCCAGTATGAGGTGAATCCATCTTCCTCCAGCCTCCTAAGCATGTACGCCAATTTGCGGGCGCTCTGCGGATGCTTCAGCCCAGGCGGAGTCTTCCCGCCAGTCCATGCCAGATAGAGAGACGACGCATCCTCCATGAGCGATTCCATATTGAACGTTAAGCTCGTCCCATTGCCGATGGCCTCCTTGATCAGGCTCAGCAGGACCCGGCGCACCGAGGAATGACTGCCTTGAATGCGCGGGAGAATCTTTTGCAGCAGCTGCCAGTCGAACGCCTCTTCCTCATCCATCAGGCCATACCGCTCGTTATAGATCATATAAAAGCAAACCGTATCCCGCACCCGGAACCCCACATGAGCATGAATATCCTCCAACAGCGCGTTGATCTTCACCAGCCTCCCGGTCGTCCGCACCACAAGCTCCTGATAAGGCTCGTAGGCATCGGCCAGCTTCAGATAATCCGAACGGACGAACAGATGATTCAGCTCCGCCAGCGCAGCGGGAACGTCTGCCTCCTGAGCCGCCTCTTGCGGGTACTGCTGCAGATTGATGTAATTGAACTCCAGAGTGCTTGCGCGGTCGAGAACTTTTTTGCTAAAAGGATGCGTAGTCTCGTCCATATTCACCGTCCCGATCAGGAACACATTCTCCGGGATGCCCAGGCCTCCATAGGTCGCTCGATCCTCAGGTGTACCCAGCAAGGCACGCGAGATCAGCTCCTGCGTCTGAATCTCACTCTCCCGCCACTCCTGCGTCTCCAGCACACTTAACAGATCACTGAAATAATGCTCCACCCGGGCCAGGTTCATCTCATCCAGGCATATAAAATAAGGCTTATGCCGATTCTCCGGCTGCCGCGCCTCCACGAACACCTGCATCACCGGCCCCGGCTGGAACCTGCCCGCCAGATCCTTATACCCCAGCAGATCCGCAGGATCACTCCAATCCGGCCGCACCGGAATCAGCCTGAACCGCCCATTATCCCGCGTCGCTCCCAGCGCCTCCGCGAACAGCTTCACCAGCCTCGTCTTCCCCGTCCCCGAGATCCCCGCCAGAATCACAAGCGGCTTCGCCTTCAGCGACAGGTAGAAGTTCTCGATCAGATGCTCCGGGAAAAAGAAGCCTTGGCGGCGGATGTGGGATTGGATGTGGTGGAGGATATTTAGGACTAGTCCGTCTTCCAGCGGCTCAGCTTCTTGTGGCAATGGATCCACTTCCTCGTCATTAGGTTCATCATCACTTGCAGCGATTACCTTTTCAACATATAGACGGTAATCGTCAATTAAATTCCCAAGATCCTGAATCAGCTGTTCATCATTCGGTACATTACCTCTATTGTATTTAATGTAAGCAATGGTCGATACCTGATAATCTTGACCAAGGCCACTGTCTACAAGGTGAATGTTCTCATCCTTGTTCATATTATTCAGTGGAAGAAGGTCTAGAATCCACTCTTTGCGGTCTCTCAGATAAGCGTAGCCTTCCCTGCGTCCATTTTCTTGAATTGGCTTTGTTACACCCTGATTAAACGTAAGATATACAGTACTCATGTCCTCAGCAAATAGATACACAATATATACCCCATGCTGAGTTGTTTCCGTTATCCGTTTATCCAGAACTGCCAGCCAGGGTATCGTTGCCCAATTCCCTTGTCCAATTGATCCTTGAACTTTATATTGATCATCTATGAAAGGTAACGTTTTAAGCTCTGAAGGCAGGGTCTGGCGAAACAACGTACCCAGTGAATGGCCTGCGAAAGCTTCCATTTTAGCAGCCGTGTATTCGCTCATAATCTTCTCTAGATAACTTTGTAAAGAGAAGTGCTGTAACGCTGCATTATAGGATTGAAGTTCTTCGCGCGCAAGCCACTCTAACTGCGAAAGCCCCTCCTCTCCAAGCTGTCTGTGAAGCTGAGTATGAAACCCGATAGTATTATCCTTCAAATCCACAAACAAAATATGCGAAAGTGCATTAACAGGACTGTTAATGATATCTTTCAACCGACTGTTAGATGCTTCGCTCCATAACTTCTTCCCTTGTGGCAAATCAACCCGACTTCCTTTGTCTTGTTCAGCTATGAAATAGTTATGAAATCGCTTTTTAACGCGATCGTAAGACACTCGCTCACGCTTGGACGCTCTAAGCTCTTCAATTAAGGATAGGATTAGGACCATCTTATATGACTTTTGCTTACGCTTAAAAATCTGTGTGAATGTTTCGGGTAGTGGCATGGAGTCCTCCAGGATCGATAATGATTTTAGTAGTCTAGGATTACTTAAGAAGAAGGACCGTCTCATGGACAGCCCTAAGAAAAAATTCAAACTTATAACGGCCAATATATCTTCCTTAACGGTATTAAAGTCCGTGTCTCTGAATCAAATTGATCATAATATTGCGTTACTAACTCCGCTAGTAGATCTAAGTCTATTAACGATAAAGGGATATTAGATCGTTCTGCTTCATATTTGGCATCTTTGGTAAATCCACCAGTAGATACATAAATCCCCCGATCCCCTACTCTTAATCCTCCGGTAAAACTACGTATGTGACTAGATCCCATACTACCTGAACGGTGCTTTACCTCCACTATAATTCTGGGTTCTTCGAGTCCTAGACCATCTGGAGATGCAAAAATATCTCTTCCTCGATCCGGCCCTTTAGGTGAGATTCGCGTCTTGTACCCCATTCCTCGGAGTATGCCTGCCACGAGCTCTTGCATTTGCTCCCAGTCTAACTTAGCAATCTTATCCTTGATAAACTCGTTGGACTTCTCAATGACATCGTCCTTGATGATCTCTAACTCTTCAGCTTCCTCCTCTGTCTCTGCCTTCACAGGCTCTATTGTTTGATCTGATGAATTAACAACTGCCTGACCAGCTGCCATTTGCTTGAGCAATTCCTTCTGAACTTCATTAGGTATAGCAATAATAGTCATAATAGAACCAAGCGTATTCCGAGCACTGGCTGACAAAACATCTCTAGATACCGTCCCCTCCCAATTTACTCTGCGAATTTGCGGCTTATCCGTAATATAATCAGGTTTATATTCATAATTTGAAACAACTCTTCCTATGTAATAAAGACGCTCTTCCGGATGATAAGTGATTACAAGATCATCTATTTTAAAATCACTCACAAACCGAAAAATCTGGCCCGCAGTTATATTAATCTTACCTTCTTTATATTCAGGATACGCTAACTTCAAAAGCCTCTTCACTTCTTGCAAAGTCTTCACTGTACTGATATTCCCCAATAGGGCCCAACCTATCGCGATCGCTTGCTTTTCTTTGAATTCGTCAATAAGGTATGCTTTTTCCCCCGCTCTTACAAGCCACATATTCCCCATAGTTAACACCCCTCTATAAAAGTAATGATTTCAATAATTCTTGCTCCCTTTTATTCTCTGTACATGAAGTTTACGCATCTCAACATCGGTGATATTAGCCTGATCCAGATGATCATATATGGTTTGGATCTGCCCCGCCGAAATAGAAGGTTTAAAATATCCTGCCTTCAGGCTGATCAGCTTCCTTGAGATAAATTCACTTAATTCCACGTCATAGACAACCAGTTCGTCCGAGTGGATCTTTCGCAGCTCCGGGTCAATGCTGAACCTACATCTCATCGTGAATGAAATCATAGAGATGTATTTTACAGCGGCCACATCTTTCAGCAGACTCTCAATGGCCTTGATATGCCCATAGTTCTGCTTCAGCGGGTTATACATCTTGTACCGGTTACTCACTGACCATTGCTGATCTGTCCGTCCACCTTTAATTTCTCCATTGTAGTTCTTCGTCTCAATAACGAATACACAATATGGAGATATGACAACATGATCAATCTGAGCATAGCCAGTTCTAGATTTTGGATTAAGGAGCAGCAGATCGCTTAGTGATCTACAGTCCTTTGGAAGCTGGTCAAGCTGAATGTTAATTTTATGCTCGCCTAGCTCGCCAATTCGAGTAGGTGCAACCTTGGGCTTAGCCTTAGTAGCATGTCCCTTATGTACAGCCTGTTGCGGCTTAGGGTCTGATTTTCGGAAGATTGCCCTTAGTGCTTCAAACATAGCCCAACCTCATATCCTCTGGATTTACAATATGTATGTTAATTCGACAATATGGGAAGGATTCCCTTCCAAAAAGGGCATAAGAAAAGGACTGTCGCGTGGACAGCCCAAACGTGAATATGTTTATGTTGTCTATTGTGCTTACTCCGAGAGAGCAGAAGGAGCATTAAAGGAATGTGCAAGTTGCATTCCATCCTTCAGTCCCTGTAGATATAAGCGTTCATAAATAACGGATTGCTTTACCTGGAGTTTATTCTCCCAATCCTCAAATTTGGGCATACGTGCGATATCTAAGGAGTCGAACAACGCCTGAAACGCCTCACTTTCCTCTTCAAAAGCTTGTCTAGGCTCGGACTCATATTCTATTTGTGCAGTCACCTCATTTAATCGACCCTGAATTGTTTGTATAAACCACGCTGGAAAACTCACCACATCTCCCCCTGGATAGAAGTTTAAACGCAAAGCCTCTGTATATCCGTTCCTTTCTTGATACATCTGATTAATAAGTTCATCCACCTTGCGACTCTGAGCTTGAATCGTCTCATTAGTGCTTAACGGAATTCCTTGCTCCAGCAGTTCCTGCCCGAGTTCGTTCAGCCTACGCTTCTCCTCCTCATACTTGTGCATCAGATTGTGCATTGCACCCTCACCTTTCTGGCAAAGCTATGGTTGTAGACGATGTATGGAATTTTAATGCGATTATCGGTTTATTTTATTTTAATCCGATATACGCATTAAAACAACTCCTACCTCGCATACAATTTGGTTAATATTGTGAGGTGACACGGAAATGAGACATCGCAAAGAGCCCCCAGGTGATAAAAACATCATCGGGAGCCGAGTCGTAGCAATTCGCAAAGCTAAGAAAATGAAGCAAAAGGATTTCCTTGCCCGCTTACAAACCTTTGGTTTGGACATTAGTCCAACTAGTTTATCAAGATTGGAAGGCCAGCATAGGCTTGTCCAGGATTATGAGGTGGTGGCTATAGCGAAAGCGTTGGAGGTTTCTGTTGGGGAGTTGCTGGGGGAGAAAGAGTAAATTCAAAAAATTCGACTTTTAAAACTTGAGACTACTAATAAAAATGGAGGAGCGATAGTACTCCTCTCTAGCCTCTAAATTAGATAAAATCATGACCTATATACTCAGCAATAGTAAATATGGGATTTATGATCTGGTTCTGAGACGACGCCTGTTTCACTAACTATTTGGCCTTCAATTATATGGCCTCTTTTCTTAAACAAAACAATATTTTTCTTAGCCTTTTGAATCTGATCTAAATCTGTAAACACCGAGATTGCACAAGCTTCACAATTCTTTATCTGGAGGGTAACGGAGATTTTCCACTTTATGACTATAAAAATCCTTATCTGATGGAGGATTGTTTAATGTTAATCTGTAAACTGGGTCTACATTTTTTGATTTCACACTTTCAGGAGGGCAAGACACCGGATAGTGGCCCCCCAATAACTATTATTACCACCTTAAAAAATATTTCCCTCTCCCATTTATACTTAACCAACAGAAAAAACATTAGAATTACAAGAAAAATTCCCCACTTAATCTTAACCTGCGATAAATATATTCGTAAATAAAAAATCGCCATACTCCACTAATAAGTCGGAGTACGGCGATAATTTATAGATATCTATCCCTTCACAATCTCCATCAACTTCTCATAGTTATTAACCACATCGTATTTCAACTGATCTGAATTCAGTTTGGCAAAATGCCTCCGTGCGCATTCAATTTTCGCCTTCTCAACTTCACGCAATTCCATTGAGTCCAAAGAGCCTTTTGTCTCAGCAATAAAATAGATATATTTGACGTCACCTTCTTTGAATACAATTGCCCAGTCCGGATTGTAGTTGCCGACTGGAGTCGGGATGTAGAAACCCCGCGGCAGCTTGGCATATATGTTCACTTCCTTGCTCGTATCCAGCTCTTTCGCGAAAGCTCGCTCAACTTTGGAGTCCGTCACCACATAGTCGTAGATGTGCTTCTCAACCGCTATCGCGTTTTGTCCAAGCTGTCCCTTAAGAGTGTTCTTCGTGAACACATCGTTATCAAATGTATCATTGATTACATCATACGTAATGGATTCTATAATCGTCGTCGCCTTCTGTTCATTGATCAGTCTGGATGCTCGGAGTATAAACTCCTCGGGATTCTTCTGGAACTGCATGAACTTAGCTTGCTTGATGCCTTTCATAATGGACACAATTGTCTTTCTGGTAAGCTTCGTCTCATCCATCAGCTTGCCGATCAAGTCGTACTTGATCTTCGATACCGCAGCTTGGTGAACATAATCCGCATCCGTCTCTCGAATTTTGAAAGCTTCGCCCTGCTTCAATTGTTCACGGGATTCGATCTCATTCATTTCCCCATGCTTGATAGAATAACGAATGGAAGGCACGTCCAAGCTCATATCAATCGTCATGATGCTTTTCCGCACCAATTCTTCCGAATCGAACTGAACCGTATAAACCGATCTCTTATTAATCCGGTTCCACAACTCCTCAAATTCTTTCTTGTAAAAGTTGCTGTTCACCGTGATGTTAGGAACGGTATTCTTCCTATCATCGTTCGTCATATCCGACTTGCCTTCAACGTAGATTGATTTAACCAGTTCAATAAGCTGCTCTTGATGTGCATTCAGCTCGTCAGGTAGTTTGACGTTTTGTTCTTCTACAGCAGCAAAATAAGCATCCGTCAGATTGTAGTCATCATCGGTATATCCATTTCGAATGAACGCGTTTTGCAGCTTGTTTGCGAGCCTCTCATCGATCTTTAACTGTTCGCCGCAGGCATTCACTAGGACTTTTTCTAAAAAGAAGCCACTGTCCGCCATACGTGGTCGATCCGACAATGTCGCGGCAATCTCGTTCTGGAGTTGTTTGGCAAATTGCTCATAGGATTCGCTTGCGACAACGGTTAGTGCATTGATCTCGTGAACGTCAATACCTGGAATACTGGAATCTATCCGTTCACCATACTTGTTCACGCAGAGTCGTAATCCGCGTCCAACTTCCTGACGCTTCTTGATCGTAGAATCACTGTGCTTGAGCGTACAAATCTGGAATACGTTCGGGTTGTCCCAGCCTTCCTTCAACGCCGAGTGAGAGAAGATAAATCGCGTTGGTTCTTCAAAGCTAAGAAGTTGCTCCTTCTGTCGCATAATCAGGTCGTATGCATCCGCATCATCAGAATCGCTTTCTCTGGCAGACACCTTGGAATCAACGAACCGATTGCTCTTTTTGTCGATGGAGAAGTACCCTTTATGCGTATCTTTTACGCGAATGGTATTCAAATATTGAACATATGGATCATCTGCAAACAATGATTGTTGTTCGTTCAGGAGTTCCATGTACTCTTCTTCAAAAACGTCCGCATAATTGCCGTTCAGTTCGTTGCCGTCTTTATCGTATTGTCGATACTTGGAAACTTCGTCGATAAAGAAGAGCGAGAGCACTTTAATTCCTTTATAAAACAACACTCGCTCCTTCTCGTAGTGTGATTTCAGCGTCTCCCGAATCTGGATTCGCCGGAAATGAAGCTCGCTTACATCACCTTGCACATCTCCGGCGAACAACGTGATTCCATTAATAAAGCTGACACTGCTATTCTGGCCATTGATCTCGGATACTTTGTAACCTCTATACTGTTCCAAGTTCTCGGACAATTGATAGAGGTCGTCGCCTGTGACGATCTTTTTGGATACTTTGGTTAATCCCGTTTTGGTGCGTTTTTCATACTCAAGCCGCGCTACAGGAGCATGCTTATTGCTGACATCAACACCTTCGAGATACACGTAGCTGTTCGTTCCACTTGATCCTTTGACCGAGATGCCTTTCACGCTGATCTTCTTGACCAGCTTCATGTTGTAGGCATCCAGTGCATCAAGGCGATAGACTTTGTTGTAGTCTTCACGATGAGTTGCCGAATATCGCAGTGTAAATAACGCCTTGAAATCCTTCAATGCCTCTTTCGTCTTCTGACCTTCAACCGATTGCGGCTCGTCGATGATGAGTATAGGATTGGTGCTGGCGATTACATCAATCGGTCGTCGGGATTGAAAGTCATCCAGTTCCATTGTAATTCTTCTTGCATCTTTACCTCTCGCATTAAACGCCTGGGCGTTAATAATCATAACGTTAATGCCAGCGTCACTTGCAAATTTATCGATATGAGGCAGGTCCTTGGAATTATAAACGAAGTAACGTGCCTTCGATCCATACTCCGCCATGAAGTGGTCTTCAGTAATCTTAAATGTCTTTAGAACCCCTTCGCGAATCGCAATCGACGGAACAACGATAATGAATTTGCTCCAACCGTACTTTTTGTACAACTCAAACATCGTCCGAATATACGCATAGGTTTTACCCGTGCCGGTTTCCATTTCAACCGTCAGATTGTACTTGCCCTCAAGCCGCTCCGATAATTTCAATCCATTGTGACGTTGCATCGCTTGAATATTGTCCAGGACTTCCTGTTCGACTAGCTTGATGGGGTTGTTTTTGAATCCATACTCCGAATCATAGCCGCTTGTTTGTCGAAAGAGATCGCCGATTTCCACACTCTTTTGTCGCCGACCTTTATCAAGCGTGAAGCGAGAGGATTCGTTGGGCTGCCCTTGAAATACGTCAACAATGCTCTTTATTGCATCCAATTGAAACTGCTGTTGTTTAAATTTAATCTTCATCGCTGCTCACCTTCCTTAAAGCACTTGAATTTCAGTGCTTGGGGAGAGTAGCTTGAACATTTCTTCAACATTGATACGAGCCGAATCATCCCGGAAAGAACTATCACGGAATACAACGCGAAGGGGTTGATCCTCTGCAATTATCCTAATAACCGACTCGTACACATCATCATCAAAGCAAGCGATCAAGGAATTACCTGCAACGTAATGGACTGTTTTGCCCTCAACTTCTTTGGTCTCCATTGGTAATGAGAGCTCCAGTCCGCACTCCAGCATCACTTGGGTGAGCAGGTCCTCGCCAGAGCGATCTTCTTTGATGTTAGACACCATATCATCGAGATTCATTTGTCCTAGATTTTCTGGCGTATAGAAGATATCTTTCATGTTGCTGGAGTCTACTCGATACACACGGAAGCCGTAATCGATGTCCGCTCCCGTTTCTTCTTTGATCTTTTTGGCAGCACGACGTATACGTTCTTTGCCGATTTCGCAGATAGTTTTATAGCCTTGTATATAAGCGTCTGATTTCTCATCTATCTTCTCAGGCAATTGAACCATTATAAACTTTCGATTTCCGCCGTCCTCCGCATTTAAATGAATAACAGAATGTGCCGTAGTTGCTGAGCCCGAGAAAAAATCAAGCACAATTTCCCCAGGACTTAGAATTTGGTTCATTAATTTTGTTATTAGTCTAGTAGGCTTTGGAAAAGGAAAAGCCTTACCCTCTAATAAATCAAGGATTTCTCTTGTGCCGCCCGTTGTGTAGCCTACATCTTCAAGAATCGAAGAAAACCCTGTGTTCGTTTTATTTAAATCCTTAATGAACTTCTTTTGTCTCGGACGACCAGTCGGATTTTTTGGAAATAAAATCTCATTATTTTCAATTAATTTGAGCATCGTTTCTTTCGACTTAGACCAACCCCTTGATGGGTTTGGAGGATACGCTATTCCTGTCTTGGGATCAACGATATCATAATGTAAGTTGGGTCTTGCATTTTTATCAGCTAATCCACTTAAATCTATACTGGCCCAAGGACCTCTTGGATCATTATCTGGATTTTGATATTTTGATTTATCAATTTCCTTTCCTCTAAATATTGATTGTTCTGATCTTCCATAGACAATTATATATTCATGATCAGTTGACGCATTAGTAATATTTCTACTATCAGCATTCTGTCTTCTATGCCATATGAAAGTAATGATATGATTCTCTTCCCCAAAAACCTCACTCATGATTTTTTTTAAGTTATCATATTCATGATCATCAATACTAACAAAAATCGCACCATTCTCTTTCAATAAATTTCTAGCTATTTTAAGTCTTGAATACATCATTGAGCACCAATCACTATGAAATCGACCATTTGCTAAGGAATTATGAAAAAATCGATTTCCTTCCATATCTATTTGTCCTGATTCCTCCAAATAAGCATTCATTGTTTCTCGGAAATCGTCCTTATAAATAAAGTCATTCCCAGTGTTATATGGTGGATCAATATATATCATTTTCACCTTATTTAAGTATGATTCTTGTAACAACTTCAAGACTTCAAGATTGTCACCTTCAATGTAAAGGTTTTGAGTATTTCCCCAATCAACGCTTTCTTCCATAACTGGTATCAATGTTTTATCTATAGGCGTATTGGCGTTAAGAACAGCTTCTTTCTTACCTGTCCATGTGATTTGATACCGCTCTTTTTCTCCTTCAACGAGACCATCGGAAAGCTCTTGCTTCAACAAATCAAAATCAATTGCACGTTTAATCTTTCCTTGTTCATCCCGTGCTTCAGTAATTACGTTAGGAAACAATTCTGCAATCTTGCCGATATTGACCTGTGTCAGATCGGTTGATTTCATCGTCAGTTGGTTCATGTTTAGGTTAGGCCTCCAGTTAATCTAGAAGTTGATTCAGCTCTTTACGTTTATGTTGCATTTCCATATTCAATTCAACCTTGTGACTGAATTGCTTTTCTCCACGAATCTTGGCTTCTAGCCGTTGACATTCTTGCGTTAGCTTAACTATGCGTACTTGTCGCTCCAGAACGGCTGTAAGCTCAATTTCCGGCTTAGAATCAAAAGGCAGCAGTTGACGGATGATGTTCTCGTAGACTGCCTTTAGATCAAGTCCTTGAACGATGTTAAATTTCATTTCTTCTACAGGCTGCCATACCGATTCATGATAGGAACGCACGACGGAAAGATTATCATCTGTCTGATTTCGTTCTTTATAGGCTATAGCAAGCTTTACCTGATCCTCGTATAGAATGAGATACAGGATGGGATAAGGGATTGCCTTGTCGATACTCCGCAATAGATCAAGCGAGTAGGTTCGCTCTTTCAAATGAACCTCAAACACCTGAACTTCCTCAATATCATCCTTTGGCTCCAAGCGGATTGTCTCCTTGGACAGCTTGTGCTTCCAGATGATCGATTCGACTTGTTGAGTAAACAGATCCTTCAGACTCTGATTCGCTTGGAGCTTCTCATAAAATTTATTCTTTGGTATTTTTCGATTCACGATTGTACTAGATGGTAATTGTAACATCATGCATCCACCTTCCGAATAACGACAAAGGTAATGAGCTCGAAATCTTCAAGCCCTTTGACGGTATCGATTAAAGCCGTTGTGCCTCCTGAGCTGAACAAGCTGTCTAGATCGCCTTCTTCCTTCACCTGAACTATTGAACGAATCGCTTCCTCCAGCAGCATTGAGTATGAGTCCATCTTTTTTCCGTCTTTAGTCGCTTGATTGAAGCTGCGGCAAGCATCCAGGATGGGCTCTGCTTGTCCTCTGCACAAAGAACGTAGGACATCGAGTGTTTTCTTGACATCCATATGATTGATTATAACTTCACCATCATCGCTCATGTAGACGAGGTAGAAAGGATGTAGGCGATTCTGCTTGTCCGGGTTTAATTCTTCATGTACGTTGCGAAGAATGAATATGACACCAGGTTCTACTCCTTTGTCTTCATCAGCAGAAACGACTGTGTGCAATCCGTTTGGAACGGTATCGAGTTCGCCGTTCTCTTTGACGTAGTTCACCAAATCCATTCGAAAGTCATTAAGACCTAGATCCGTTATGGATACACCAGTGTTCATGTCATCCAGATCGACGACTTCTTTCTGCAAGCGATTGAGCTGCTGCTTCCGGTATTCCAGATCGCTAGACTGATTAAACAGGACGTTGTCATCGCCGGTTGCTGTCATATCCATGATTACCATACGGTTCTCAACCCGTTCTTTCAGTTGAATATATTCATCAAGCGTCATGTTAGGCCAGAAGTTCACCAGCTGAATGGATCTGTTTTGCGAGCCTATTCGATCGATTCGCCCAAACCGCTGGATAATCCGTACTGGATTCCAATGGATATCATAATTAACGAGGAAGTCGCAATCTTGTAAGTTTTGACCTTCAGATATACAATCAGAAGCAATCAGCAGATCGATTTCACCTTTCACATCAGGCATTGTCAGCTTCTTTTCCTTGGATCGCGGTGAGAAGCAGGTGAGTAATGTACTGAAGTCATTTCGCAAACCAGCAGTGTTCTTATTTTCATCGCGGCCAACAATTTTGGCGGAATCGATGTTGTATTTTGATTTCATATACTCAGATAGATGGATATACAAGTACGCCGCGGTATCCGTAAATGCACTAAATATGATCACCTTCCGGTTGCCAGGATTGATTGGCTGCCCGATTTTGTTATCGATGAGCTGCTTCAAGGCATTCAGCTTTTCATCGTGCTCAGGTGTTACTTTTCGCATTTCCTCATGAAGGGAAGAGAGAATATTGTAGTCGCTCATCAACTCTTCTTTCCATCTGAGTACGTCCATATCGGAAAGATTAATTTTTATCGTATCCCCTATAGTAAAGTCATCATTCAGCCAGTCATCATCATCTAGACTGGCATCTTCAATCTCGGTGTATCCAACCATATCTGACTTTCCGCTTTGCTCATATGCCTCTATTCTCTCCAGTGTCTGGCCCAGCTTGGATATAATCTTAGACAGCGTTAACCGAAATGATTCAACAGAACTCTCCAGCCGTTTGAGCAAATTAATCCTCATTAGAAGTTGCAAGCTACCTTCTCGGTCTAATTGCTTGAAGCTCCCGCTTCCACCCTTTACGCTTGTATCATACATCTCTTCGTACAATCGCAAGCGGCTCGGTTGAATGTACTTGAACGGAGCATATATGCCAAGGTTGATTCTAGACAACTCCGTAAAGATCTCATTGTACCCAATTACATCTGTTCTGTCTGTTAAATCACAAAATTTGGATAAGGGCGACAGCCTCTTAGGAAATTCACCAATCTCTTCTGCCTTGTAATACTTCTGAATGTGCTTGCGTGAACGAGCTATAGTCAGACTATCCAAGAGCTCAAAAAAGTCAAAATCGAGCATTCCCAGGAGCGTATGGGTGGTTCGATCAGCGGCATCCAGCTTTGACCACTGATTAAAAGCAGATTGAGCCCTTTTAAAGATATCGTTGATGCCACGGTCAGTGCCAAGTCTGTTGTTGATTTCTTCAGGATTTCCTTCATACGCCAGAGCAAGCTGGTTGCGAAGATCCATGAACTTGTTATTAACCGGGGTTGCAGACAGCATTAGCACTTTCGTTTTAACCCCACTTTTCAACACTTTCCGCATCAGCTTCTGATACCGCGTCTCTTTGTCTTTCTTTGCTTCATTATTACGGAAGTTATGCGATTCGTCGATGACAAGCAAATCGTAGTTTCCCCAATTCAGTCTATCCAATGGGATATCATTAGACTTGCCTCTTTCACGGGAAATGTCCGTATGGTAAAGCACATCGTACCGCAGACGGTCGGCGTACAGGATGTTATTGGTCACGTTCTGTTTATACGTAAGCCAATTATCTGCAAGCTTCTTCGGACATAGTAACAAGACCGACTTGTTGCGAAGCTCATAATATTTGATAATACCGAGAGCGGAGAAAGTCTTACCGAGCCCGACACTGTCTGCAAGAATGCAGCCATTATATTTTTCAAGCTTATTGATGGCACCCATAACTGCATCCTTCTGGAAGTGGTAAAGACGCTTCCATATTTCTGTATTCTTAAATCCAGTTGCTTCGTTCGGCAGTATATCTTCAGTGATATCTGTCAAGAATTCATTAAAGATGTTATACAGAATGACATAGTATATAAACTCAGGAGAGTTTTCTTTATAAACTGATGAGATGTGTTCAGCTACTTGATTCGTCACATCTTCAAGCTTACTTTTGTCGTTCCATACCTGATTGAACAAGTCTAAATACATTTTTGTGAATGGAGCTTCAGTGAATTTATTGACCATCTTAGACAGAGCATTGCCTTTCTCATAATCAAGATCAACAGTCGTAAAGCCATCCATGGGCATGTACGTGGTTGTATTATCGGATGTTTGCAAGTTCAACATTCCTTGCATGACACCAGAAGTGCGGTTAGACTTGAAAGTAACTTTCTGACGTATCCAGTCGCTGCATTCTTTTGCAATTGATTTTAGAGTCATTTCGTTCCTCAGCCGTATTTCAAACTCTGTTCCGTATAAACTCTTCTCACGGCTCCGCTTAGGTATGTAGAACTCTCGTTTTTCCTTGTTAAAGCCATCCGCAACGAATGCAGGCGAAGTGAAGATGAAGCGTACTTCGTCCACTTGATTCAACTCTTTGATTAATGCTTCGTAGGCATATATTGAAAAGCATGAAGCTGCTATGGACAGCTTTGATCCTTTTTTAATGGAGTGCTTTAAATCGTCTCCCAATAGCCTATCAATATTATTGATAACCTCCATAGTTTCACCTCTTGTAGTTGGACATCTATCTTTTGGTTCAATTCGACATCAGCCTAATTATTCCTGTATAAATAGGGTTATCAAGTTTTTCTACATTATTGGTCGTGGCATTGATTTCGCCCATGGCAACTCTGCCGATTTTTTGGACGTACTGGTTATGAATCTTTACCGCGATCGTATCCTCGGTCACATCATCCATAAATTGCTGCTTGGTCGATTCATAGATAATCATAGAACTCTCCCCTATTCAATCACTGCTGTGTGCTTTTTTGTGAGCTTCCCTTGGAGCTGGATATGGGGTATTTCTTCGCGTTTTTGTCTATCTTCTGAAGGATAGCATCCTTAACATCGATTTGCAGATCATGCGCAAGCGTAAGCGTGTAGATGAGAATATCAGCGATTTCGTCCTGCATGCCGGAATAATGTTGCTCTATAGCTTGCTGGCTGTTCTTCCATTGGAAAAGCTCCAGCAGTTCGCTAGACTCCAGCGTGATCGAGAGCGCCAGATCCTTGGGATCATGGAATTGCTTCCAGTCCCTATCGTCACGGAATTGGATGATTCTCTTCATTAATTCGTCCATGTGTACCCCCATCATGTTGGTCAAATTCAATTTTCCACAATTTCTCTGTATGTATTGATGATAGCCCAATCCATAATGTAAATCTATGATATTCCTAAAATTACACATAAAAGGACTCCTATTGGAGCCCGGCGGCGTGGTTTGAACCATATTAGAGTTGGAATTCCGAATTGGAGCTGGTAACTGCCAATGGAATTATTGCCTTCACGAAGGTTTCTTTATCAGCTTGGATCGCTAGCTCTTTTAATTCGTCTTTCCCTTTAATAATGAAAAAAGGTGTGCCTGTACCATAATAATTCGAAAAATTGTTTGGTGTTATTTCTTCGCCTGCAATAGAGTAACTGGTGACTTTTCCGATCTCCAATTCAACTTCACTGGCAGATACATTTTCGTCAGTTATTAAATAAATTTGGTCATTCCATTTCAAAATAGGAGCCGCGTTACTTTGAAAGGTTTTAATTTCTGTATAGGTAATGTCCTTCGTTGTTGTGTTAGATTCTTGAGGATTTGAGCAAGCGGTCAGTAGTAATAATAGAGAAATCCCTATTAATTTGTTCATGATATTCCTCCGTACAAATGTTTGAGAGCTTATTCTAATGTATGCTTAACATATCAGCGTTAGCGCTATTAATATCATGCTTCGAAGCCAATAGGATCTGCATCTGCTAACTGGGAAGGCAATAAACCCAAGGAGGGTTACGATGAACAAAATCGCGAAGGTTATAGCGGGTTCTTTAATTATAGGAATCTTAGCAGGCTGTGCTGGGAATCCCAATGCTACCCCCAAACAAGCTGCTACAAGCCAAAAGACACAGCCTTCAGCGCCACAATCATCACCAGACCAGGGCAATTTTAAGACAGGAATATTTGTTGAGTTAAGTGATGTAAATGATACGAAGTTGAATGAACAGATTACAGATAGCTTGAACGCAGTAATGAACGCTCTAGTGAATAATAACGAGGAAGAATTCAGGAGTGCCTTTGCAAATAATCAGTCGGCTGACGCGCACAGCTTCATGCTTGGGAAAGAGTACTCTTTCGAGAAGCTAATGTCTGTTGAAGAGGATTCTGCTGGCAGAACTGTTGTAACTCTAGAGGTTAAAGTTAAGGATGGTTCCGATATTAAAGAAAACCATCTTTCCTTTTACTTCGTGAAGGATGATACAGGCAATTGGGGGTTGAGGACGATAGATTAATTGCTGACCTTGAATTAAAAACAGTGAAAGAAAAAGGTGCTCTTTCGAGAACACCTTTTGGTCCATGATCTATTTAAAATAATTCTCCAGCTTACTTATTATTTCAGCATTATTGGTTGAATACTCACGTAGTCTATTCTTGGTCTTACTACTATCATACAAGGAAATATTATATTTGTTAAATATGTCAATTCCGAATCTAGTCTCCTTATTTACGCCATGTCCTTCTCCACAAAGAACAAAATCATCCTAACAGATGAATAAGATTACCTTTGCGCAAACACAACGTATGCTGTTTTTAACATACATCAGACCGTATGCCTGCTTGCGAACACAATGTATGCTGTTTTTCACATACATCCAGACCGTATGCCTGCTTGCAAACACAACGTATGTTGTTTTCCACATACATTCAGGCGTGTGCCTGCTTGCGAGCACAACGTATGCTGTTTTTCACATACATCCAGCAACAAAGTTACTCTTCGAATCATTCAAGGAATTCTTTTCCACAAATTTACACGCACCTTGTCCACAGCAAGAGGAAATTATAGCTTCCTATACAATTAAAATAGCCCCCATCAGCAGCGGGTTGTCGCTGTTGATGGGGGCTCTTGAAGTAGTGCAAACTTCCAATCCTCTATCTCACCCGCACCCGAAACTGCGGCAGATAATCGGCATTCTGCTCCAGAATGTCAGCCAGCACTTCCTTGGCGAGGTGCTCGTCGCCTACGAGGGGGTGGATGGTTAGGGCTTGCAGGGCGGAGGCGTAATCTCCTCTGACGGCAGCCTCGATTGTTAGCTCCTCATAAGCCTTCACGACCTGGAGCAGGCCCCGGATCTGGGGAGGGAGGGGCTTGGTGGGGGCGAGTGCGTGCGGGCCGTCGGATTTGATGACGCAGTTGATCTCGATGGAGACATCGGCGGGCAGATCAGGAATGATCCCCTGATTGCGCACATTGACGGTCTGGATGTCGCCGGTGTCGTTGTAGATCGACTTCATTAATTGGACTGCGGCTTCTGAATAGTAGGCGCCGCCGCGCTTCTCCAGTTGCGCCGGCTTGCTGTGGACTTCGGGCTGCTTGTAGATCTCGAACAGCTCGGCTTCGACTTCCTTCACTTCATCGGCGCGTGTCTTGCCGGTCTCGCGGTAATGCTCTGAGATCTCCCGGTACATCTCTTCCTTCATATAATAGTAGCGGTGATACGGGCAAGGCAGTGCCCCCACGGACTGAATGAATTCGGAATCCCACTCCAGATCAGGGATGTTGGCCATGGATGGCCCCTTGGCTCCGGCCAGCTTATGCAGGAAGTCCTCGGTCACATCCTCGCCCTGCATCATCACCCGGGTCGTCCAGTTGAGGTGATTGATGCCGACAATCTCAATGAACATCTCTGCTTGGGGAACTCCGTACAGCTCAGCGATCTGCATCTTGGTGCTGATCGGCAGATTGCATAGCCCCACAGACTTGACCCGGGAATGCTTGGAGACCGCTTCTGTAATGATACCGGCCGGATTGGTGAAGTTAATCATGAACGCATCCGGCGCCAGCTCCTCGATATCCCGGCAGATGTCCAGAATGACCGGAATGGTGCGCAGCGCCTTGGCGAAGCCGCCCGCTCCGGTGGTCTCCTGGCCGATGAGATGATGGGCCAGCGGGATCTTCTCATCTCTGGAGCGTGCATCCAGCATGCCGACACGGATCTGTGTGGCCACGAAATCCGCACCGCGGATCGCTTCGCGCCGGTCCAGTGTCGTATGTAGCCGGATCGGCTTGCCGCTGGCATCGATCATCCGCTGGGCAAGCTCGCCTATGATGCCAAGCTTGGCCGCCCCTGCCTCAATATCGGCGAGATACAGCTCCGCAACGGGAAATTCATCATGATACCGGATCAGGCCCTCCACCAGCTCCGGCGTATAGGAGGAACCGCCTCCGATCACTGCAAGCTTCAAGTGCTTCTTCTTCATCTGTGATTTCCTCCGTCTCTCTTGAATTGCTCTAGTATTGCACTGGTTACAGGGATGCCAAGCCGATCCATCGCCAGCATCACGGCACCGAATACAGGCGGCAGCTCCGGAATGACCAGTGTGCAGCGGGGATGCTCCGCCCACACTTCCTCAAGCAGTGCATCCAGCAGCAGCGGGCTCCGGCCCGATTGCAGGATGCTCCCGGTCAGGACGACCGTCACCGCTTCGTCTTCGAAGCCGCCCAGCCTGCGGATGACAGCCGCCGCAGCGATCCCCAGCTCTCTGCCCATGTCCGCCAGCAGCTGGCGGGAGAGCCAATCCCCCGCAGCAGCTGCTTCATGAACAACCAGTGATAACTCCAGCGGTGCTGCTGTTATCTCATCATCGAGGTAACGCTCCACCATCTCTTCGAAGCTTGTAAAACCCAGTCTCTGCGGTATCCGTTCCACCAGCTCGCTGTACGGCTCCCTTCCTTCCCAGCAGCGCACCGCTCTGCTGAACGCCTGTGCCGCAAGATAGAAGCCGCCGGCCCGGTCACCGAACAGGGTATCGAAGCCGCCTATCTGCACTGTCTGCCCAAGCCGGTTGCGGCCGGCCGCGTTCGTATTGCTTCCGCAGACAAGCACCACTCCTGTGTTATCCGGACTCCCGGCACGAAGCCCCTCGAACGTATCGCAGACGATATCCCAGCTCCGCAGCTCCAATTGACTGCTGATCTCAGGATATAGCTTGTCCATATCCGGCCTGCGGTCAGCGCCCGCAAGACCGAACTGCACATGATCGAGCTGGTCCATGCCTACCCCTGCCTTCGCAAGTGCACCGAACAGCGCTCCGCGAATGTTGAGCACAGCCGCCCGGACTCCAATGATCTGATGGTTCCCGCAGCCGGTCACTGCCGACCCCAGAATCCTGCCGTTATGATCGGCGATAACAGCGATGGTCTTGCTTCCGCCGCCGTCTACACCTGCTAGATACATAGCTTCCACTCCTGATTGATCCATTGTTATTTTAATAGTCAATAATTGCAGACATTGTTCCTACAAATGCCCTCTCATTGTTACGCTGATATTGCACGCACAGCTTCCTTCAGCTTGAAATCTCAGTTGTTACACAGTGGTTTCTCCGGCTCTTGTTCCGTGATATAATATAACAAATTGCCATCGGAGGACACTTGTAATGACAAAGAGAACAAATAATACATTATATTTCAATATTAAAGAACAACTGCTTAAACAGATTCAATCCGGAACCTATGCGGTCGGAGAGAAGCTTCCCACCGAGGCTGAATTATGCGAGATGTTCTCCGCCAGCCGGACCACCATCCGCCTCGCGCTCAGCGAGCTTGAGATGCAGGATATTCTGGAGCGGCATCAGGGCAAGGGCACCTTCGTCAAGCGCAAGGAGCTCCAGCTTAACCAGAAGCGCAGCTTCACCGAGGATGTGCTGATGAGCGGCAAGGAGCCCACCAGTAAGATTATCGAAGCCAAGGTGACGCCTGCCGAGATCCCGCTCAATGAATTCCTGAATATTCCTGTCAAAGCTCCGGTCAACCAGTTACTGCGGCTCCGCTACGCCGATCATGAACCGCTCCTGTACGAGACCACTTATATCGCGTGGGATCTGGCTCCCGGGCTCATCAATGATTATAAGGACGGCTCGCTCTTCTCCTTCCTGGAGTCAGAGTACAACCTGAAGGCCCACCGCTCTGTGGAGCAGCTGAAGCCGGTCCTCGCGGACAAAACCGCCAGCAAACTGCTGGGTGTCAAAGAAGGCTCTCCTTGCCTGCAAGTGAGAACTTTTACTTATCTGGCTGACGGCTCGCCGCTGGAGTACAGCTTCGGCGTATTCCGGGGAGACTTCCCCAGCTATACGATTGAGAGAGAATTCGGATGAAGGTGACCTTCGTCCCGGTAAACCCTTTTACTCTTGAATGATCCCGAAATATCTCCCCAGCCAGTAGGGCAGCGTGAATACCGAACCCGCCTCAATGCTGCCCGAACGGTAGTTATACCCCGGATTGGCACCGGTCGTCTGGCTGTCATTCTCGAACGGATTCGAGTTATGCTTAATGATCCGCCGCTCGTCCGGAGCCAGTGCGTAATTCGTCTGTTTATAATCATCGCGGTCACCCGGTTCAATATAGAGGACATCCTGACGTTCCCATTGCACCGGGAATTCAATCTGGAATTCCGGGAAGCGGTACAGGAAGCGGACCGCCGACTGCAGATCGACATCGGTCTTGTCCGGGTGCGCCAGCTGGTAGAGGAAGGTGTAGAACGGATTCTCCTCCCGCACCTCATTGGAGTACCACTGATCATAGGCGGCTACAATCTGCGCATGTCTGTCTGCATCCTGCTCAAGAGTCACCAGGATGAACACCGGGAACCAGCCCAGCTCTTCATCCGAATAATTGATGTATTGGGTCCAGTCATTATGCAGCGTAGCATTGGTGTTAGTGCCGGCTCCCACATTGTCCATCGTTACCGGCTGGTTCTCGTTCTCGCTGTAAGCGTTGGTAGCCTGACGCACGAGTCTGCGCTCAATATATTCCTGCGCCATCGCCATGTAGCCCCGGCCGTTGATATACGGCTCTTCCTTGCTGTAGCTGCCGGCAAAAGCCTGCTCATAGGCCAGCTCATACTTCGCTGAATCGGCCGGATAGCTCGCTGCGACAATATAGCTTGCCGATTTCAGCGCAGCCATAACCTGGAGTGCGTTGAGCGGGCCGTCCTCGTAGCCGTAGGACAGCGCATCGTCCCCTTTTTCGTCAACGCCGATCTTGGACTTCCACTGTTCCTGCTTTTCCATGGTCCCAACGCTGTCGTTGAAGTATTTGGCGAACCATCTGGACCACTGTGTTGATTTGCCGGTAGCGTCCTCAATGTAATAATGGTCGTCCTTCAGGATCAGCTCGGTCATGCGGTGCGTCGTTTCTTCAATGAGGGCTTTCAGCTCAAGCAGCTCAGGATCGCTGCTGTCCCCGATCAGATATTTATAGGCGGTATAGAACATGGCATAATGGCCATCCACCTCATCTGCCGAAGTATCGGCCTTATACACAATCTGGTTCATGTCGATATGGCCGTCCACAATGGCGCTCTCCGGGAACAGATCATTGAAGAATGACGGGATCTGCTCATATACGGGAGCTGTCAGCTGGAACAGCGGCTTATTATGAAGGCCTGTTGTTTTGTCTTCCTTGGCGTCATTATTGTTCGTCGCGGCCGTAATGACTGGCAGCACCTGATACACTGCGCCGGTTACGGACGTTCCAACCCGGGTCTTGATATCAATCCCCAGCTTCTGGCCTTCAGGACGCGTAAGGTTCAGCTCGTCAATGGCGGCTTGACTAAGGCCAAGTCCGTTGTAGTTCAGCACATCCGTGCCTCCGCTCGGGAACAGGGTGGAGCCTTTTTTGTTCTCTGCGTCTTTGGTTACTCTGACCATGGAATAGCCGATCGGCGCCACTCCGTCGTCACGCTGCATGCTTGGAATGATTCCATTCGGGTTAATCATGTCCGGCCCGACGAAGTTCTGGAACCAGAAGCCGTTCTGGGACTGGTAGCCATACACTGAATTATCCACTGTAGCCGCACTGGCTTCACTGGTCAGCATATAGGAGCGGGCCGGGAAGCCGTTGCCGCGGCCAGAGACATAATCGAGCAGCAGTACGGCCTTGGTCGCTCTAAGCGCTGCGGCTCTGGCTGCGGCAATCTCTGCTGCCTGCTCCCCGGAAGCCGGGCTCGTTCCGTACTGCTCCTGCAATGCCTTGTAGCGGAAGATTTCGCCCATCGCATACATCGCGGTCCATAGACCGTCATTATCGCTGGTGGTAGGCGTGGATGTGAATACGCCGGTCGCAGAGTTGTAATTGACCGCATCCAGCGTGCTGTCCTTCTCTGTGAAGGTGAAGCCTGCACCATGAACCATACCGCGCCGGTCCAGGATCGACTGCACTAGTTCCTCATAGATAAACGATTTGTCATGCAGCGTCTTCTCCGGCATCGCAATATGCGTGACCCCGCTCGCCGTACGGACCCAAATGCCGTTCTTCCCGTCACTGGCCAGTCCCGTCACATGATCGTCTCCGCCATACAGATACCTCGGTCCGGCCATATACTGCACAATATCCTTGGTGTCGCTTGCGCTGAAGTCCACCCGCTGTAAGCCGGTCTCCGTTCCAATCCAGTAGACTCCCCCGTCCAGAACCACACTGGTTACATCGCCGATGACCGAGAGCGGCAGGAATTTGAGTGCTGAAGCATCGGTAACCCATTCAATATTGCCCGGGATAGAAGCCGATCCGGCTTTGTAATAGGTCATTTCTTTTGTCTGCACAGCCTCCAGCTGAACCGGAGAGTACGCCGAGCCAGGCAGCTTCTCCGCAAGCACGGGCGTCGCCGGCAATACGAATAATGTTAAGGCAAGCAGTCCACCTGTGATCTTCATGCCCGTTCTTTTCATCTTGTCCATGGTAAGCTCCCCTTTCCTTATTGGTAGATATGCGATACGCCGGTTCGTGTGATCACCAGTACCCCCGTATTCTCATCCGGCACAAGCAGCAGCACCTTGTCATCATACAATTGCTTGCCTTGAGCGGTATAAGTGGTCATTTCATTCGTGGCGAGATTAATTCTGGTGACTCCGCTGTCTGTTCCGATCCATAAATAAGTCCGGGTCTTGTCTAGAACAGAGGTGTTAATCCCCCGCATCGAAGCGAATATGGAAGGCTTGATATTAAATTCATAGTTAACAAAGGTTACGGCATTCACAAGGTCCGGCATAACGACATCCTTGTTAGCGATCGGAGGATTGTAGGAAGGGTCCTGAAGGAAGGTCAGGTATTGCTTAGCCAGTCCTTCTGCTCCTGTGGAGCTGAACGTGCTTAATGCTTCCGCATAGGTGTACAGCTCGGCAGCCTTGGGCTCTGGCGTTGGCGTTGGTTTTGGCGTCGGCGTCGGTGTTGGTGTTGGTGTTGGTGTTGGTGTTGGTGTTGGTGTTGGTTTTGGTTTTGGCGTCGGCGTTGGATTCCCCGTACCCGGGCTAGGGGTTGGATTCGGAGATGAGGTTGGCGCTGGAGTTGGAGCCGGAGTTCCTGTGCCGCCGCTTGAACCCGATCCTCCCGGGTTGCCGGCCGCAGGATGGATGAGCTGTCCTGAAGCGTCATAATCTTGTCCGCCTATCGTTACCTTGGCAGCATTGACCGTCAGCTTGTCCGGCTTGACCGGGAAAGACACCCCTTCTCCATTGACCACCGCTTCGGCGATTGTCCCTTCACCGGTGATCACTGCGGCACCGTTCAAGGTCATTTTCGTGACAACACTGCCTGTGTTCAGCTTAATTGTTGAACCGCCTGCCTTAAGGGAGAGGTTGAAGCTGCCAATCCGGCCGCTCTCCAGCGTGAAGCCTGTAGGTAAAGCTACATTTAATTCATTGACATCCCCTGACACGGAGACAGCATCGGAAGCCCGCGTAAGCAAGTTCATGCTACTTATCGGCTGGCTGGATTCATTAACAATTCTGGCACCTGAGGTTACATCTATCTTCCCGGCAGTGGTCTTCCCCTTGAGGATCACTCTTACCGGAGAAGCAGGCTTGCTGATAACAATGCTGCCCACTTGACTGTCTGTCAGCGTAATGCTGTTCACACCGCCGCCGTTAATGTAGACGACGCCTTCAACCGCTGCGTTGTTGAGGCTCAGATTCCCTTCGCCAACGCCGGGAGTAATATATACATTCCCTGAGAGCTTCAGACCGGATAACGTACCTCCCGCTGTGTTAACGATCAGGTTGCTGCCGGAGATGCCTAAATGCTCTTCCCCGTCTGCCACCAGGGTTCCCATGGCATTGTTCATCATCTTCACCGCCTCGGCCCGCGTCAATGCCTTCTTCGGCTGAAACGCGCCTTGCGGTGTACCCGCTACATAACCGGCCTCCTTCATCGCATAGACAGCCTCCTTGGACCAGCCGGCAATAAGGGCATCATCTGTGAACGGGGCATATGAATTTCCTGATGCGGCAACATGGAATACTCTGCTGAGCATCAGCGCCGCCTGCTCACGGGTCAGGATCTCCAGCGGCTGGATCTTCCCTCCGCCATCGCCGATAAGTACGCCGGCTGCGACCGCCTTGCTGATGTCAGAGGAATACCAGGCTGTCTTAGGAACATCACTGAAGCTCTGGCCGCTCTCCTCACTGAAATTAAAGATCCGGTTAATCAACGCGGCGAATTCTGTTTTGCGGATTCCCTCGTTCGGGAGCACAAGGCCATCGGGATTCCCCTTCAGCAGCCCCATCTCCTTCCACGAGGCCATTTCCTCAGCGGCCCATGCAGGAATCTTCTCGGCGGTTTCTGCCGATACCGTGGATACACCTGTCAATGCCACGGATGACACGACGGCGAATACTCCGAGCATCTGCTTCCATCTGAACTTCATATGCATTCCTCCTCAAAGTGTAATCGTTAACGCGATAAAGCCGGCTCCGAAGCAACCCTAACCAATGTCACCTCCATGTCAGTTTATTAATGTTGTTGTAGTAACATTTACACACATTCTATTTTTAATCATAACAAATTGTCAACACATTTATGAAATGGTAATCTGCAGCCGCCCCCATTTTCCACATCCTCCCATAACATCGTATATTTCCTTGTGATATCAACGTTGTTTACGCTTACAAAATTTTACGAAGGAAGAGTTTTATCCTACTTCACTTTCGGTTAAAAATGAATTTTCTCTGTCTTTTTGCCTAAAAAAACAATTGACAGGGCCTTGGCTATACTTAATAATGAAAACTATATTGTTACTACAAATTACTTATTCCGCACAAATCTTAGTCCAAATCGGGAATACCTCACTCTATTGAGTTAAGTAATATTACATACAGGAGTGTGAAGGCGAAAGGGAGAGCAGGGATAAGAAGGAATCGCGTAGTCGCATCAGCTTATTGGCCCATATAAATCGAAGGAGCGATGAACGAATGAACAAAAGGAATATTGCACTGGTCTCAACGATGCTGGTTACCGCCTTGACGGGCTGCTCTTCTGCAGCCTCTAATGACAGCTCAGCCAATAACGGCGGGTCCGGTGCTAAACAGGAAACTCTCCGGATTGCTATGGGCTCGCCCGGCGAAGGCTTGATCAAGGTCTGGGAGACGATCGGCAAGGAGTTCGAGGCACAGCATCAGGGGATTAAGGTGGAATTCAACTACCAGGACGATGACACGTATCAGACGATCGGATTACCCAATCTGCTAAGCGGCAAGAACGCTCCTGACCTGTACTTCGAATGGGCCGGACAGCGTCTGCAGACCAGAGTCACGGATGGTTATGCCGCAGATATTACCGGACAGCTTGAGAGCTCCGGACTGAAGGATATGTTTGCCGAAGGTACCTTCAATGGTATGGTGATCGACGGCAAGACGTATATGATTCCTACGGCGGGCGATGTGACGAACGTAATCTTTTACAATAAAAAGATGTTCAACGATCTGGGCCTTCAGCCGCCAGCCACCTGGGAGGAATTCCTGAAGGTATGCGAGACCGTTAAGCAGGCAGGCATCACCCCGCTCGTCATCGGCAACTCCGATCTGTGGACGGCAGGCAACTGGGTCGCCCATATCCTCTCACGCGTTGCGGGTGAGGATGCCTACAGTGAGGCCATGCAGCTCAAGCAGCCGTTCAATTCCCCTGATTTCGCCAAAGCCTATGGTTATGTGAAGGAGCTCTGGGATAAGGGCTATATTAATGAGAACATTACTGCCGCAAGCGACAGTGAAGCGGATATGCTGTTCCTGAACGGCAGCGGTGCTATGCATCCGATCGGCAGCTGGCTGGCTGCGACCGCAGTGGAAGAAACCCCCGACCTGGAGCTGGGCTACTTCAATACACCGGCCATGCCGGACGGCAAGGGCAATCAGGAGAGCGTCATCGGCGTGTTGAACGGAATGGTGGTCAATAAGAACTCCAAGCTGATCGACGAGGCCATCGAATTCATGAAGCTGTACAGCTCCCCCGAATCCTCGAAGAAGCTCTCAGACGCTGGTGCCGTACCGATTACCAAAGACGGGATTAACAAGGAGACCATGCTTCCGCTCTCACTGGAGTTGAACGATCTGATGGAGAACGCCCCGGTGCTTGTATCGCCGCCCGATACCGGCTATTCCATTGAAGTCGCCAACGCGCTTAATATGGCTACCTCTAAGGTTATCGGAGGCGCTGAGTCCCCTGAAGCTGCTCTGGCTGAGCTGGAGACCACCATTGCCCCTCTGAAAAAATAACGGTGAATCCGCCCGCAAGGCGGCTTCATCCCGAAAACGGAAATTATGTACTACCTTGTACATCGAGAATTGGAGGTGGCCCCATGTCCGGCCGAAGCAATAAGCTCTCTCCCTACCTGTTCATCTCTCCCGCCCTCCTGCTGTTTGGCTTCGTTGTTCTGGTCCCCGTGCTGATGACCTTCGTCTTCAGCTTCTACGACTGGAACGGGATCGGCACGATGCATTTCACCGGCTTCGACAATTATATCCGCGCTTTTCAGGACCAGGTCTACCTTAACTCCTACGGACACACGCTTATCTATATTGTTGCTACGGTCTTAGTTGAGGTTATTGCCGGACTCGGACTCGCAGGCTTAATCACGATGGGCCGCAAGGGCAGCGGACTTTTCCGGCTCGCCTTCTTCGTACCCGTCATGCTGCCAATGATTGTCGTCTCCTACCTGTGGAAATTCGTCTATAATTCCGATTTTGGCCTCATTAATATCCTGCTGGAGAAAATTGGCCTGGAGAGCTGGACCCGTGTCTGGCTGGGCAACCCCGATACCGCGCTTTATGCCATCTGTATCGTCTCCGGCTGGGTGTATGCAGGCTTTTATATGACCATCTTCTATTCCGGAATCCAGCGCATCTCCAAAGAAGTCTATGAATCGGCCTATCTGGACGGCGCAGGGGAAGCACAGATCTTCTTCAAGATCAAAATCCCCATGATCCGTAATCTGGTGGAGACAGGCATCATGTTGTGTGTGCTCACCGGCTTTCAGTCCTTCGATCTGTTCTATGTCATGACTAACGGGGGACCGTATAATTCAACCGAGATTGTGACCACCTATCTGGTCAAGGTCGTCTTCACCCATATGAGCATCGGCTACGGCTCCGCGCTGGCCGTCATTATGACGATTGTAATCGCGGTGATCGGGCTTGTGGCCGGCAAAATGAAGAAGAAGGACGACGGTGTCCTGGAGTATTAGCGGGGAACCCGGAGCATGTAAACTGCGACATTATGAGAAAGTGAGGTGTATCCCTTGACGACCACGGCCCTGGATATCAAGAAACAATCCTATAACAGCGGGGAAGCCGCCCGCCGCAGACCGTTCCCGCATATCCTGTATTATCTGTTCATGATCGTCATCTCCTGCTTCTATGCCTACCCGATTCTCTGGCTTATCCTCTCTTCCTTCCGGGAGAACCGGGAGATCTTCTCCTCTCCCTTCGCACTGCCGGAGCAGATTAATCTGCAGAACTGGTCCAAAGCCTGGACGGTCGGCAATATGAGCACCTACGCCAGCAACAGCGTAATTGTCACCTCGGTCACCGTTGCGGGCATTCTACTCTTCGCCAGCCTTGCAGCCTTCGCTTTCAGCAAGCTGCGCTTCCGCGGCAGCAGCCTGCTGATGCTGCTGTTCGTCTTCGGATTGTTCATGCCGCTGCAATCCTTTTTCATTGCTCAGAGCTATATTTTTGAGCAGCTGAATCTGAAGGATTCTTATATGGGCTTAATCCTCCCTTATATCGGCACCGGACTGCCGCTGGCCATCTTCCTACTCAAGGCTTATCTGGACTCGATCCCGAAAGAGCTGCTGGAGGCTGCCCGGATCGACGGCTGCGGCGACTGGCGGATGTACGGCAGAATCATCCTTCCGCTCTTGATTCCGAATATGGCCACCGTGGGAATCTTCTCAGCACTGAATGCCTGGAATGAGCTGCTGCTGGCTATGCTGTACATCCAGGACGACTCCTTGAAGACGATTCCGGTAGGTCTGCTGGCCTTCTCCAGCCGCTATATGACCGACTATAAGCTGCTGTTCTCCGCACTGGCGATGATTACGCTCCCGATGATTATTGTCTACCTCTTCTTCCACCGCTATATCGTAGCTGGCCTGACCGAAGGGGCGCTGAAATAAGCGGCCGGCAGTAAGATCATTCACAATAACAACAAATAGCCCCTTCAGCAGACGTAACCGGAACCATCACCTCATGAGATTCCAAGGTTATTCTGCCCGAAGGGGCTATCTTGCGCTAATGGATCTGGTAACCAATCCCGGCTTCACTCAAAACCCGCAGCACCCGCCCTCTGGCTCTGGCAATATACTGCCGGACATGCTGCGCGGGAATATTCACAAGCTCCCCGATTTGTTGATCCCCGAGCTCCAGCTTGTATTTGAGGTAGAGCAGATTCCGGTCGCGTTCCGACAGCGTCAGCATGGCTCTCTCCAGCGCTCCAATGGCTTCAGCCTGGATGTAATTCTCTTCTGTCGCGGCTGTGAGATCAGGGATTTGCTCCGCCACATCGTTGCTCAAGCCGGTATAGACCTTCCTGGAACGGCGGGTACGCCTTCGGATATGGTCATAACAATAGTGCTTAATGGTGTTGACGACATAACTGGTAACTTTGCAGCCGTTCAAGGAGCGCAATAAGGCGGTCTTGGGAATCAGCCGGATGAACGCTTCTTGAATGACATCCTCAATGACCTCCTGATCCTTCAGGATGGTGTATGCTTTCTTCCTCATTAAGAAATAGTGGCTGTCGTATAGATTCTTCAGGAACGTGGTATCATCATCGGGTTCACGGGTATGCAGAACGCGAAGTGAAATTTGTAACCCCTCCCTAATTACACCAAATTAGCAGTATTTTATTCATTATACCCTTTCTGCTTAGGGTTCGGGCTGGTGAATCTTCTGTATAGCAAAAAGAACGCCAAGGCGTTCTCTCCATCAGCTAATATCATGACCCTGCACTCTCATGCTATCTTCGGATTCGGGGAAACCATGAGTTTGGCCTTAGCAGGACAATGGTGATCACCAACACGGCCCCCAGCAGCATCATATTCCAGCGGTCAAAGGTGCGGTATGGCAGATCCGGCGAGAGGTACGCTCCATTCTGATACAATGCCTCGTCAATAAGCCGTGCGAAGGCATGCGTCCCCCGGTTCAAGGTCCAATATTCCTGACGTACCGCAGTGAGAAAAGGCTTGTTTGCTCTAATCGCTGATTTCATTACAGCCTCTAAGCTGTCTATTCTAATATAATAATACTCCTCGCCCAGTCCAGGGCTTGCCGCCTCTGCCGTCTTGAACGGCCGGACATACCGCCATCCCTTCTCATACGTAGGATAGCTGGTATACCCGTACCCTAACTCATAGAATGAAGACCCCGGGGAATGCTGGGGAATGGCCTCAATGACCGTCCCCTTGGGGATATGTAGGGCCACCGCCGTATCCTTGCTTGGAATCTCACTATAATATTGTAGAGACACAGGCGCTTCTATGAAATGCGTTATCACATAGGCAGGCTCTCCAGAGATGCCGGGAAAATAGGAGCTATAAGCGCTCAAATCCATCTGCTTCAGCGGAATGCCTTGTTGATAGGGACTGGCTTCAGCTGCAGCTGAGAAATCCTTGCGCAGCTGGTGATTGTGATACAATGCGGCCCCTGTCCGGTAGACAAGCACACCCAAGAGGATAATGACCGTCAACACGGCGCACCACCACAAGAATGGTCTAGAGATTGAGGGAACAGACATGTCATTATCCTCCTTATGGGTACAGTATAACTAGTTAGTCTTAACGGTGAAGCCGGCATGCTCCGCATAATAAATCGGGGTGGAATACATGATCTTAGCAGGCCCGCTCGTTGGATTGCTTCTGGCCGTTACTATACCATGCAGCTTATTGGCACTTCCATCCTTCATGTAGACCGGTCCGCCGCTGTCTCCTCCGGCAACGGCATCCGTACCGGAGGAATTCTGCATCAGAGACTGATACAGGCCGTTCACGCGATAGGTATTGAACAGGCCATCGGAGTAGACGACGTTAATGCTCGCTTGCGACACCGTCCCCCATGAATACCCGGTCGTTGCTCCGTATTTGTAGATCGTGGTTCCTACGGGAACCGACGAATAGGTACCGGTTATGGACACACTGCCATATACTTTATTCGTCGCTGTATCGCTACCGGTCAGCTTCACCATCGCAAAGTCGCCCAGTGAATCTACGCCGGTCGCACCATTCGTTTGGTTAGCACGCTGGTAACTAACCTGTCCTGTTCGTGTTCCTGCATACTTAATATAAGGATATCTTGTCGATATGAATCCGACTTTCTCATTGCTGTGTCCAGCCGTCAAAATGGCATTGCTGCCCCCGTAGCTTCCGCCTATGCCGACACTTAATCCAGCGCCATTGTCTTCATTGGTAATCCGGTCCCCTCCCCATAATTGGGCGGTACTCGAATTAGAAGTTCCTGGCTCGATACGAATAGGCAAGCTTTCTGTTGACTTCTGAAGGGTCTGGGGCTGCTCACTCATAAGCTTATTGTAGTCTTCTTCAATCACGGAGACAAAGAACACGTTAGCCTTCCGGTCCACACCGTAGCTTCCGATGCGATAATCCTGCTCCTCCAGCTGTTTAGCGACTTGATCTAGACTATTCAGGTAATTCAGCGAATATGAAGCGCTTTCAAATATGACGTGATCACTATCTTGTGCACGCTTCATATACTCCTCTTTCAGTTCTTCAGTAGGATCTACTAACATAATCACCAGTTTATCGCCGCTGACGTATTCCCCTGCATAATGTTCGGGATAAATCGGTGTACCCAGTTCATCTTTATCGAAACTGTCCCAGAGATTCTGATAGGCTCGAAGGGCCGGCTCTTGCAATTCCATCGCTTGTATAATAGCTTTCGGTACGGTATGGGTCAAGTCAGCATTTCGATCAGCACTAGAGGCAGCAACACTCATTGGAATCATTAATAATACGAGCATGAGGCCTATAAAATATCGGAAGTTCTTTTTCAACAAACTCATCCTCTCTTCATAAGTTTTGCCCTGCAATACAGCGATACACATCCTCCCTTCGGTTATCTGTAATAGCGTTATTCGTCGAAATGGCTCATGCTGTCTATTACTATACGACGCATTAGTCGACTAAATGTAACACATTTTTGAATAATTTTACTTTTAATAATTAAAAATCCTCATCCTCCGGCTCCCCCACCGCAAATCCCAGCACTCTAGTCGCTTCAGTCTTGAACCTTCCGATCCAGGAATCCCACTCACTCTGCTCCATCTGGGCATAGAACGACAAGCCGCTAGGCTCAACGGAGGCCGTTATGTACATCTCATCCGTCTCCTGCCCATACCAATACGGAATTCCGCCAGTGTACCCGAACCAACCAGGCATCGACTGGTAGAGAGTGGATACTTTCGTCCATATCTCCTCCGGCAGATGAGCCCAGATATTCAGGTTGCAGTTATGGATGTCCATCCGATCATCACCTTCCCCTTTTCCTGTTCAACATATCATTCTCTTGGAATACACCATAAGCTTATAAGGGTTGTTGTCTGACTCCGAACTACTGACTTCCTCTGCTGCCTCTAACACTTCGATGCTCTCAGCTTTCACTATGTCCGCATAATGCGATAGCACCTGGCTTATGTCATTCACCTTCTCCAGTACACATCTGAAAGGCAGCTCAATCCCTTCATAGAAGGACACGACCGAGACGCGGAGCGCTGGAATCTGATAGTCCCCCCAACAATAGAAGACAAACGACTTCCCTGGATAGTGACGGCTCAAATAGCTGGACCAGGAATCCTCAATGAAGCTTATGAGCTGCTCGAATTCATTTAGCGAGAGCTTGCCTTTTCGGATCAGCTTGTTCAATCTTTGAATGGTGTAGAAGTTATAACGGGCCTCGGCTTGGTACTGCTGTTTATCATTGGAAAAAAGTAAATCTGGACACTCTGCAATCTCAGATATTTCGTGAAAGGCCTTTAACCCCTTATCTCTAAGAAAATCAATCATTGCATCCTCACAACCTTCAACTAAACTTTCTTTCAATCCTATCAATAAAAAACGAATATAATCAACAGTTCCATTCCCCCCTATTAACAGCTATGCTATCTTACCTTTATGCATTTATATTGTATTGGCAAGGAGGAGCTGGCATTGACTGCACACAACAATCTGGAAGAGTACCGTGACCCGATCAACTATGATCTGGAGTTCGGCGGGGAGACACGGAAATATCAGTTCTATCTGGAGTGGGCCAAGGCGTCTGCCGGAGAGGTGTTGGAGCTGGCTTGCGGAACCGGATTGACCACTCTGCCGCTGGCTCAGGCGGGAATAGCAATGACTGGCGTTGATATTGCTTCCTCTATGCTGGCTTATGCGCAGATGAAGGCCGGGAACTTGCCTGTAGAGTTTATCGAAGCCGATGCGCGAACCTTCCGCTCCGATAAGCGGTTTGCCATGATTTATTTAACGGGGAATGCGTTTCAGGCTTTTTTGAGCGATGAGGATCAGGCCGCCTTGCTCCGTACCGTCTACCATCATCTGGAGCCCGGAGGACGCCTGATCTTCGAGACGCGTAATCCCGCAGGAACTGAACTGTCCGATGAAGGGGAGACGGGTTGGGGCCAATTCATCGATTCAGACGGCAACATAGTCAAGGTATCGGGCACACAGACCTACGATGCGGAACGTTCCATCATGCACTGGGTAACTTTTCGCGATTGGGGCTATAAGCGGACAGAGTCCCGGATCGACTGCCGGTTTACAACATACGCTGCGCTGACGGAGTTATTGACCCGTTACGGATTTCGTATCGAGCATCAGTATGCGGACTGGGATCGCACACCGTTCACCCACTCCTCCCCCCTCCTTATCAGCGTATGCAAGAAATCGTAAGCTTCATTTGGAGCACCTCTATCCCCGCTCACTCAATTTGTCCTCTTTTCCCTAATTAAGCCGACGATCTGCTCCATTTCCTCTGTGTTCAGGACAGAATACCAGCGGGTCGTGGTGTTATCCTTGCTAATTTTCAGCAGAAGCAGCTCCTTCCTATCTTCGGAGACATCCAGAATCACTCTTAGGCCACCCTGGACGCCTAAAAATATGGAGTCGAATTGATCGGCTCCTTTTTGGTCACTTTTTCTCTTTTCCTTCACTTGCAGGTTGGAGAGCCGGGTTATGAGATCGCTAATATGTTCATCGCCGGTAATCCTGAATTCGCTCTCTGCGTCATTTCCAGGAATGAAGGTCAGTGTACTGATCTCCTTGTCTGCTTATTCGTCATGATATCGCACTTACATTCATCCCCAAGTATATCATATGCTGGTTATCCCCTCCCCTTCGCACACCCAAGACTCCTCAGGCGAACCTGGGCGTCTTGGGTGCCTTCTATTTAGTTCTGTCCTCTTTTCTAGGGAACTTCCATGTTCCTATAGCACCAGCATCATCCTATAGGACTTAAAAGTGCGTACTTCTACATTTCTTATTTACTGTTTACACTAACATCAGCCATTGATTAACGAGGGGGAATGATTAATTTGGGACAAAACTGGAAAATCTTCATACTTGCTGTGGTCTGCTTTATTGTCGGGACATCCGAATACATGATCACGGGCATTCTAGATAAAGTTGCCGCAGATACCGGAGTGACATTATCTCAGGCTGGACAGTTAATGACCGTCTACGCGCTAGCCTACGCCATAGGTACCCCGGTCCTAATGGGGGTCACGGCCCGGTTTGACCGTCGAAAGCTGTTGTTGTACTCGCTTGGCTTAATTATCGTGAGTAATGCGATAATCATGATTTTGCCAGGATATGGATTTATGCTGCTTGCACGGGTAGTCATGGCGCTCGGAACTGGCGTATTTGTCGTGACACCGCCTCACTTATCTTGGGCGTGCCCATTGGCCGGGTGATTGCCGCCGCGTACGATTGGAGGCTGATTTTCGGCGGCATTAGCCTTCTTGCTATGGCCAGTCTGCCCATCCTGGCAAGCGCAATACCGCGGATGGAAGGCGATGAGCCGATCTCCTTTGCCAAACAACTGGCTATGGTGAAGAGACCGCGAATCGCACTCTCTCTCGCCATTAACTTTTTTATGACGATGGGTTATGGCATTGCCTTCACGTATTTGTCGCCTTATCTGCTGGAAGTTGCCGGAATGAGCGATCGATGGGTAAGCGGAGCCCTGTTCGCATACGGCATCGCCAGTCTGATCGGGTCAAAGGCAGGGGGAAGCGGCACCGATCGATGGGGTGTAGGCAGAACGTTAACTGGAGCAACGTTGTTAAATATGGTGATGCTGATATTGTTATCAGTAGTCTCTGGCACTTCCATATTCCTTGTTTTCTCGGTGCTGGTGCTGTGGTCGCTCTTCTCCTGGGCAGCTTCTCCAAGCCAGCAATATGATCTTCTTACCTTGTCTCCCAAGACATCTGGTGTCATGCTTGCCCTCAACACATCTGTGCTGCAGCTGGCGATAGCGGCGGGGGCTGGACTCGGAGGCATTGTCATTAACTATTTATCGCTGCAAGCCATTATGTGGGTCGCTGCTGCCTCCGTTGCTGTAGCGGCTATGATTTCTGCTGCGTTGTTCGGCAGGATAAGCTATCGGTCGCGCCAAGAGAGTCAAAGAGCAGAGCAGAAATACTAACATCTACAGCTCCGGAATAAGCTCCGGCTCCCCTTATCAATAAAAAACAAATATAGTCAACGGTTCCATTCCCACCCATGAACAACTATGATATCGTACCTATTATACTTTGATAAATAAGGGAGCGAGCTGCGATTGGATGCACACTTAAATACCGCAATGGAAGCACTGGAGCACTACCCTATAAGCTGCAAATCGGTTGATTTCATTGCACAGAGCGGCAATACGATCTACAAAGTCACTGATCTGGACAACAATAGTTACAGCCTCCGGCTGCATATCTCCAAAGGTGACGCCCTTGAGCAAATCTGGAGTAAGCGGGAGGTCCTGCAATCCGAGATGGTCTGGCTGGAAGCCATAACCTTGGAGACCGATGTGACCCTGCCTTCACCCTGCAAGAATATTCGCGGAGAATTCATTACGGAGGTGAACCATACCTACTGCACTTTGTTACGATGGGTGGAGGGTGAGCAGAAGCCTTTTATTCCTACTATAGAAGACGCTCGGGCCATAGGTGAATTGATCGGCAAGTTACATAAGCAAGCCTCGAACTGGAGCATCCCCGATGCCTTTGAACGCCCTGCCTTTGATCCCTCCCGGATCATGCAATCCCTTAATATGCTTAAGGAACGCGCCAATGCCGGACTGCTTGATACGGGTGATGTGGAGCTGCTGCGGCTTGCTGGGGAGCGGGTTATTCACATGATGAATTCTATGGAGCGGACCGCCAGTAATTGGGGCATGATTCATGCCGATCTGATTCCAAGTAATTTAGTGTTCCATGAACAAGAGGTGCGGCCTATCGATTTTGGCGCTTGCGGGTTCGGTTATTACTTATTGGATTTGGGCTGGACGTTCTCCTACATCCATCCTTCGTTCAGAGAACAGCTGCTTCAGTCTTATTCCATGCACCATCCGTTACCGGATCACTATACCCAGCGGTTAGAGGGCTTTTTCATTGCAGCGCAGCTGGAGACGATGAATTTCTGGCTGGGTCTGCCGGACTGGCAGGAGTGGCTGCCCGGGCATATCGGTAAATTAGCCAATAGAGAGGTTAAGGCCTACTTAAATAATGAATCGTTTCTCTTCAGCGGCGTGCCGTATTGGGAATGACCCTTCACCTGAGCTTGGCACAAGCGCAAAAATAAAGACGCTGCGGGGAAATCCCTGAGCGTCTTCTTGCCTTTTATTAATTATCCACCCTTTCCCCTTATACCATATCACTTCACATCTTCCATCTCGCCCACAATCTCTGGCGTAAACTCCCGTTCTGTACCATTTGAATCAACAATGGAAATTTGCTCAGGCGGATTTTCCAGGCTCTTTCCCCTAACCAGCAACTGCCGTTCCCCTTCGATTTGGTACTTTCTTATATACACGCCTGAACCGATATCTTCGAACGGATACTTGCCCAGATCATTCCAACTCAGTGAGGTTCCCTTTTCAGATAAGCTCTTTAATTCATGCAAAGAAATATATTCTCCTGCTCCTTCTTCCTTATTATTCTGGCAAGATGTACAGATCATGAATACGAGAAACAATGTCATTGAAAGCTTAAGGCATTTGGATAATGTCATATAACCCCTCTTTTCTGCTATTCCTGGTATATGATTAGATATTAACATCTACAGCCCGTTATGTACGCAAAAATAAAGACGCTGCGGGGAACTTCCCGAGCGTCCTCATACCTTCTATTAATTCTTCCCGCCATACCCCTTATACGTCCCGTATACGGCATTGGCATACTGATCCGCCAGAATCGGGCGGCCGTAGGAATCGGTGGCGCCTGGATACCAGTTGTCGCCTCCGTTGTAGTGTAAGAGTCCGTTGTAGATGTTGCCGAATCTGGAGATCTTCTCATCGAGAATCAGTCCGCCTAGAGCTACCTGATCCTGTTCGCTGCTGTGATTATACGTGCGGCCGAATTTGGCGCTGAACTGGGAAGCATAGGCGGCCCGTGTGTTCGGTTCGACCTGCATCAATCCGTCACCGGCGGAAGGACTGCCCGGCAGACCTGCTCCGAAGCTGCTCTCCTTCTTGATCACCGCGCTCAGGAGTAGAGCGAAATCTCCGCCTTTGCCGAATTTGTTGTCCACGTTCATGGCATATGTCCAGATCTGGCTGGGCACCTCGGAGGGGCGGGTGACGCCGGTTGCGGGCGGTGAACCGGTGTAGATTTTGACCGAAGACATCTTGTCATTCACACTGTCGCCGACCCAGGAGGAGCTTGAGGTATAGGTCCACTTCGTGCCGCTGAAATTATCGTCCGCATACACCTCGACCGTCCAGCCGTTCGGTACCTTGAGCGAGGACATCCAGTCATTCGGAATGCCCGCATTGTTGAGCTGGGACAGTGCATAGTTGCCTGTTCCCAGCGTGACGGCCTTGCCGCCATAGTCCCTGTCTGCATAGAAGATGGCACCGTTCGTGGCGGGAGGGTTAGTGGGCGTCGGTGTGGTTGAGTTCCCGCTTTTCCATAGTGCAGGAGCATTCACCGGCTCCCAGCCGGTCAGGGAAGTATGCGCCTGCAGACAGGTATATGTACCTCCGCCATAGGTTACGGTGTCATTCACCGCATAGGCTGTGTTCGGCGACCACGCTCCTCTCGCGGCTGCATTTGCATTCGGTAAGGCGGTGAAGAACACGGAGATCAGTAATACGAATGCGGCTAACAGGGATACAGCTCTAGCTGACACTTTGGTATACAATAGTCAAGCCTCCTTAGATCGTTTCCCATAGAATAACCCCACAAAGTGATGCTAAGCTTCGATGCTTACTCAGGTACTTTGCGGGGGCCCCAAAACATAACACCAGAAAAGGCCCCTTCAAGGGGCTATCCACAGGGTACTATATTTTATTACCGATTTTCTAATTCATTCCAACATTTATGTAGTTTTTGAATTCCCCCGAGAAACTTACAATTTTCGACATCCCCATCTCCTTACCTAGCATTCTACACAGGAATTCAGCCTGTTCATGAAAGAAAAGAAAACTTAAAATAGTGCAATTTCACACAATTTTCGGCAATGATGCTATCATTAAGGCATTGAGCTTAAGAATGACGAATTTTGTAGATTGGGGTCGGCTTCATGATGAGGGGTATACTAAGGTCCGGTTCTCGTAATATCTGGTTACATATCGCTGTGGTCGTAGTTATCGGGCTGATCGCAAGCTATGCCATCCTGTCTGTAACGCCGGATGCCCCTAAGCCTCGAAGCAAAGAAGGCCTTCTGGATCTAACGCACGATTCTATCTATCAGAATCCGCTGAAGTTACAGGGTGAATGGGACTTCTACTGGCAAGAGCTGCTCTCGCCCGAGGATATACAAAGCCGGACGGCAGGCGGGGAACCGGCTGAGCGGGACCGGTATATCAACATTCCCAGCTCCTGGCTGGGCTACCAGTTGGATGGTCAAGCGCTGAAGAGCGAGGGCTATGCCACCTTCCGGCTGGTGGTCCGCCTTAGTGAGCAGGATAGCAAGGAGCGGCTGGCTTTGCGGCTGCCTACTATTTTTCATGCCTATAAATTGTGGGTGAATGGAGAGCTGCTGACAGAGGTCGGTGTGGTGGATCGGGACAAGGAGGGCATGATGCCGAGTCTGGCGACGAGACTGGTGTTCTTCCAGCCTGAAGGCGACACGGTGGAGCTGGTGATGCAAGTAGCGAACTTCCATCATAAGCGGGGCGGCATCACCAAGGATATCGAGCTGGGCGGCAGTAATGTGTTGACGGTCCGGACCCATCTGAAGATTGCTGCGGATATGTTCATCACGGCCAGCCTGCTGGTGATCGGGTTGTATCATCTGCTGCTCTTCATGCTGCGGCGTAAAGACCGGGCACCACTATACTTCGGTCTGTTCACTGTGATGTTCGCTATCCGCTCCCTGCTGAACGGCGAGCTGATGCTTACCCAGTGGCTGCCTCATTTTCCATGGGAATTGCAGTTCAAGCTGGAGTATCTGATTCTATGCCTGGGCGGGTGGATGATCACGATGTATTTTGAGTGCATTTTCCCGGATTATGTGTCGCGGTGGTTCCGCTATGGCTCCCGGATCGTCACCAGCGCACTCTGTCTGGTGGTTATGGTAACGCCTGCCCTCGTCTATTCCCGGATGCTGGTGCTGATCGGTGTGGTCGTGGTTCTCCATATGGTGTATCTGATGGTCGGGCTGGCTCATGCGGCCTGGCGGCGGATGGAGGGAGCGCTGATCTTCCTGCTGGTGTCGGTGGTGGCTCTGGCTACAGTGATCAACGATTTCCTGTATTACAACGAATGGTCGCCCATCGCAAATACCTCCCCGTTCGGACTGCTCATCTTCACGGTCGCCCAGATGCTGCTGCTCTCTTCCAGATTCACCCGGGCAGCAACGAATGAAGAGCGGATTGCCCGGGAACTGCAGGAGGCCAACCACAAGCTGACCGGGATGAATGCCAACCTGGAGCAGATCGTGCTGGAGCGCACCCATGCCTTATCCGCAGCCCACGAGGATCTCCGCCTGTCGTATGAGCGGTTACTGCACTCCGAGGAAGGCCGGAAGAAGCTGCTAGCCTACATTACGCACGATCTGCGGATGCCGCTGTCCAGTATGCTTGGTTATGTCGAGACGGTGATGGATATGGTGAAGCCGGAGCGCAATGCACAGTATCTGCAGTATATCCGCGATAACACGATAAGGATCAACCGCATGATTGGGGAGCTGAGCTTCTTGTCGCATCTGGAGACAGGGCAAGTCGAGTACCGGATGGAGCCGGTCCAGGTGATTCAGTTCCTGCGCGGCTTCTATGAACAATATGAGCTGGTGGTGCGTGACGCGGGGCTGGATTTCGCTCTGGACATCGGGGATACAGCAGCTTCAAGCGCGGACCAGTCTATTGCCCGGATCGATACCCAACGATTAGAGCAGGCATTATTCAATCTGGTGTCGAACGCGATGAAGTTCACGCCTGGCGGCGGGTTGGTGCGCCTTACGTTAGGCGTGGACGAAGTGAACGGTACACGGTGTGCGGTCATCAGCGTGCAGGACTCCGGCATGGGTATTCCTCCAGAGCAGCTGGAGCAGATCTTCGACCGTAATTACCGGGTGGACCGGCCGGGATTGGACATGGGTGTAGAGGGTAGCGGGCTGGGGCTGGCAATATGCCGGGAAATTGTACAAGCGCATGGCGGGAGTGTCCGGGCGGAGAGTGACGGGAAGACAGGGTCGATTTTCCAGGTCATTTTACCGTTGATCTGAGAAGCAGGAAGGTGACAATAGAATGGACACATACCGAATTATGATTGTCGACGACGATCCCCACATCTGTGAGATTGTTCAGCTATACTGCCAGCGGGAGGGCTTCGACTCCTCGTCTTGCCATAACGGCGCCGATGCTATGCTGCTGCTTGCTTCATTTAATCCAGACCTGATCGTACTGGATGTGCTGCTGGCGAATGAGAACGGCATTGACTGGTGCAAGAACGCACGCCATTACACGAATGCGCCGATTGTGTTCCTAAGCAGTCAAGAGGAGGATGAGGTGAAGATCAGCGCCTTATCGTATGGCGGGGACGATTATGTGACCAAGCCGTTCAGTCCGGGCGTACTCATGGCCAAGATCAAGGCCCATCTCCGCAGGGTATCCACGGGCAGAAGGGAACAACTGCTGGAACTGCCGGGACTAACGCTTGATTTCTATGCACAGTCTGTCCATATGGGCAGCCGAACGATTTTTCTGTCGAAAAAAGAATTCAGCCTACTCTCTTACATGGCACAGAACGTGAATCAAGTGGTCACTGCTGATACGCTGTTTCACCTCATCTGGGGGATGAAGAGTCTGGAGGATACGCGAACAGTGGCGGTCCACATCAGTAATTTGCGCAAAAAAATCGAGGAAGACCCTATCCATCCCGAGCGGATCATTACCGTCCGGGGGGCCGGATATATGCTGGTTGCCGGGAAACGCTGAGTACAAGCGGAAACGGCTTTGCCGACCTTTTAAAGGACGGTACCGTATCAGCGGCTGCGGCTATAACAATCATCGTGCCCCGCGCCGCAAATCATAGAAATACTCCACCGCCGGATGCTTCCGCTGCATCTTCCCGGCCATCCCCTCGATCCGCTTCCGCCCGACTCTCCGGTCCAGCAGGGCCAGAATGTTCAAGATAATATCGCTGCTCTCCAGGCTCTCCTCGATAGGAGTAACCAGGAACTTGTTCGCCACCACAATGAAATTCGATTTCGTCAGGGCAGCCTGGGCCAACATTAATGCCTTAGCGTGTTCGGTGGTTAAGCGGCTTCGGGCCATGATGACTAGGCGGTCCTCAGGGATCGGCCCCTTGGCCGTCAGTCTGATGGCTTCAATGTCTTCATGGGTGACGGAGATATGCAGCTCCGGGTCATTCTTAACCTCCAGCTCGGACGAGTACCAGCGGATGGGGCTGGACTTATCGGTCATGGTGAGGATGTTCTTCTTGTCCACCGTAATATAACAGGTGCCTGATTTATCAGGCGAATAGCGGTAAGCGGGCGCACGGTACTCCACCCGGCCCTCTACCGCAGGACTGAGGAAGCCCTCCAATTGTTGCTTGAGTTTGCTCCAGGACATGTATTCACCTCCATGAAAATGGGAAAAGGCCTGCCGGCCTCTTTCTGAAATTCTATGTTACCATACTTCCCGTCCTTGCTGCCCGTCTATGGAAACTTCGAGATGGATATCCCACTCAATCCTTATACGGATCAAACTCATCCGCACCAGCCATACATACGCCTACGGGCTTCAGCACATGCATAACCTCAATGGTCCCTGCGTGCGCGTCCAGCACTTCTTGCAGCTTCCGGTAGACAAAAGGACTCTCGTCCGTCCCCGCGCCGCGCAGTACTACGCCGAACTGCCGGACCGCCTCCAGCATTTGCGCTGTCGTAATTTGACCGCCGCTGCGGGTACGGGTTTTATAATTCATCCGGCCCGCAGCCTGGGTCCGGCTCATGATTCGGCCCGCTCCATGAACGGTGCTGTAATAGGCCTCCCGGTTCTCCGCGCTGTCCTTGCCCTGGACGATCACGGAGATGTCTCCCATGCTCCCGCCGATGAAGCCCATCTGGCCGGGTGCGGACGGAGTAGCTCCTTTACGGACAACGATGACTTCCTTGCCGTCATGCGTCTCTTTCCAGGCATAGTTATGATGGTTATGCACCTCCAGGTCCGCTTCCGTTCCCAGAATAGCCAGCACCTGCCGGATGACATAGTCTCTTCCCGCATAAGCGTAGCGTCCAGCCAGCTTCATGGCTCTGTAATACATGTCGCCCAGCTCACTGTTCAGGTCGAGCAGTACGGGCGGCTGATCCATCTTTTCCCCGGGGGCATTCGCCAGGAAGTCTCTGCCTGCTGCCAGGTTAAGGAAGCCGCTCGCTGTCTTATGCCCGAACCCTCTGCTGCCGAAATGGTTGGCGATCCACACCCGGCCGGTTGCGTCTTCTTCTAGTATGTCTACGAAGTGGTTGCCGCTGCCGACAGTGCCGAGCTGGCTCTGGGCCAGAGTCTTAAGCTTATCATGTACTCCGCTGCCCACCGCTTTGAACACCGCCCAATCCGGGTCGTCGAACAGCTCATGGTCCACCCGCTCGTTATTAACGCGACCTACACCGAAGGAGATCCGGCGGGCAATCTCATCCATAACCCCCGAGAGCCGCGGCCGCAGCTCCGCCATCGTCAAGCCGGTCCGCACCGCCTTATTCCCGCACCCGATATCGTAACCCACGCCAGACGGCGAGATCTGTCCGTCGTACACGACAACCCCGCCAATTGGCTGGCTGTAGCCTTTATGATGATCCGCCATGAGCAGGGTCTGCACCACGTTGCCATTCTCCGCACACATCCGGGCCTGCACCATGGCTCCTTCATCCGGCTTCCCCCACACACGCACACCGTCAATATTCTGATAAGCCATATCTTTTAACCTCCTATGATCGGGACACCACGATGATGCTGCAGTGTCCTCCATGCTCTCTTAAGCTTCTGTGTCTATATTCGCTCATTCTGGAAGCGCCGACCATGGCGGAAGTATTACGAACTGGGGATATCTCACAAATCGGGGGCAGAAATGTGGGGCGCTTCATTTTATTTAGTATTTATGGTTGCAATCTTCTTCACATTATCCCAGCTTATCGTTGCCCCTATGGCTTGGCTAATAAAACGGAGATTCACATAAACCGTACCTTCAGGTGTATTAAATGGCGTTTGAGTTAAAGTGAATTCTTTGCCATTGACCTTGGCCTTAAGGCTATCCACTGTCATTTTAATCGTTATTTCTGTGGTTTGGGCCGTAACACTTCCGGTTTTGGAATCCCATTGGACTTCCATATTTAATGCTTCGAATATTTTACGAAACGGTACCATTGTGTTCCCATTGATGATGATGGGCTTAGCATCGAAGCCAAGTGGCTTCCCGTCTACAATAACAGAGCCATACGTGGTTGGTGTTGCTGCACACACACTGGAGACTGAAAAACAGCTTACTGAGGCCATGATGAAAACAAGAAACGGTATTATAAATTTCATTTTCATAAGGCTCTCCTCCAAATTAAGAGTTCATCCCTAAGCATTCGAATCCAGCATCGCCGGAATATTAATCTCCTTCACACAGGAGGCCTTGGACAGGTTCATGACGCATTGCACTAGGGAGACGATGTCCTGAAGCGGAATCTGCGTGCCGTTGTAGGCGGACAAGACAGGCTCTACCCCCGCTTCCAGCGGAATTTGGGTAGCAATCTCACCGGGATTGATGACCGTCACACCAATGCCATACGGCTTCACATGCTCCCTGACCGCATTGGCGATCCCGCGCAGACCGAACTTGGAAGCGGTGAACGAGACTTGGGTGTAATCATTATGATCGAGGCCTGCCGTAGAACCGATGAAGAAGATGTTGGCATGCGCAGACTCCTTCAGATTCGGCAAAAGCTTCTGAATGCACGTAATCGCCGCAGTCACATTAATGTTAATGATGCTGGCAATCTCAGCCGGGTCGTCCTGTTCAAAATCATAGTCATCGCTGAACCCCCTGCTCTCCCATACGCCAACATTATAGATGAATACGTCCAGGGGAACGCCGTTCAATGTCTCTGCAATCCGGCCCGCAGCATCAGGCTTCCCCAAGTCAGCCTCAATCCAGGTCCGCTGCACCCCATCCTCCAGCTTCATGCTGTCCGGGCAGGTTCTGGAGACCACCCAGACCTGATCGCCCGGCACCGGCAACGCTTTGACGAAGGCCTCTCCTAAGCCTTTGCTTGCTCCGAAAATAATAAAGTTTCTCATACGCCCTCCCTCGATTCCCCAAGCTCTCCGGTCCCGTCCTGCTCTTTGCTGGCGAATTCATCCAGCAGCGCACGCACCTCGCGGGTGGACTTGGTGTTCATTAAGTTGTTTCTGAGTTCACTGGCGCCGCGGAAGCCGCGGACGTAGATTTTGAAGAAGCGGGACAGCGGCTTGTAGGAACGTGATTCCAGCGCAGAATAGTGGTCATGGAGATCCAGATGCAGCCGCAGCAGATCCAGGAGCTCCTTGCTGCTGTGCTCCCTCGGTTCCTGCTCGAACGCAAACAGATTATGAAAAATCCCGCGTCCGATCATAATCCCGTCCACTCCGTACTCTGCGGCAAGCCTCAGGCCCGTCTCCCGGTCCGGTATGTCCCCGTTGATCGTCAGCAGCGTATCCGGCGCGATCTCATCCCGCAGCTTCTTGATCTCTGGAATCAGCTCCCAGTGGGCATCCACCTTGCTCATTTCCTCTCTGGTCCGCAGATGAATCGACAGATTCACAATGTCCTGCTGCAAAATATGAGTCAACCAGCCCCGCCATTCGTCCACATCTGTGAACCCGAGCCGGGTCTTGACGCTGACGGGCAGTCCTCCGGCCTTCGCCGCCTGGATAATCTCCGCTGCGAGTTCGGGACGGCAGATCAAGCCGCTGCCCTTGCCATTCTCGGCTACATTCGCAACCGGACAACCCATGTTCAGATCGATGCCCTTGAAGCCCTCTTCGGCCATGCTGATGCTCATCTTCCGGAAATACTCCGGCTTGTCCCCCCAGATATGCGCGACCATCGGCTGTTCATCCTCGGTGAAGGTTAACCGCCCCCGCACCGCCTGCTTCCCCTCGGGATGGGCATAGCTCTCTGTATTGACGAACTCCGTAAAAAACACATCCGGCCGGCCCGCCGCACTCACCACATGACGAAACACCACATCCGTCACATCCTCCATCGGTGCCAGTATAAAGAAAGGGCGTGGCAATTCACGCCAGAAATTATTTATCATCTGAAGTACCTCTCTATGCGTGCCGGGATAATCCCTTATCCGGCTGTAGTAAAGCTAAATTATATCATAACTCCTTGGGATTTGTAGCCGCCAGCCAAGGGGCCTCCCCCTTCTACAGACAATAAGCCCCAGAGGAGTCTCTGAGGCTGTGTGTGTATATTCACTGCTATTGAATTCTGCCTAACCATACCTGTGCGGCTTGGGACCTCGGCTGTCCTGGCAAACAGTAAGGCTCCGGCTCAACAGCCGGCTCCCATATGAAGCCCTGGAGACCGGGCACTGTCCCGTACAGCTCCCAGGGGAACTTCTGGCTCCCTCCTCCTGCCTCGAAGGTATTATCGTAGAAATGCAGCACATCCCGGAAGGCGACCACGATCTGCGACTGGATGAAGTTCGGATGATAGAACCAGATTCTCAAATAAAAAGGTTCATTGAAACTTGCCATCTGCCGGGACCAGGCATGATACACCTCAATCATCGCCTCCAGCAGCAAGCGGGAATACCACACCGGCGGATTGCGCCTGTTCAACCTGTAGAAGGGGTCGATCCATAGCTTCACATAATCCCGCTGCGCGCTTCGCAGCTCCTCCAGGTCCAGGTGCATATTATGCTTTTTCCACTGGTCAATCTGCTTCATCCTGCGCTTCCAGCCGCGTATTCTCTTCTTGTTCGAGAGTGGATTCGCCATAATCTTATACGCCCTCCGTTAACTCTTGGGTTTCAACTGCTTAATCACGGACATCATCAGAATAATCATCCCCGTGCCGAAGCCTGACATCGATAGGGGAGCCAGGACGAATCGCATGATCTCCCCCTGCACCCAGAAGCTGGCCAGCATGACCACCATACAGATCACGGTGAAAATCCCAACCGTCAGCGTCCCGATGAAATCCGTCAGACTATGATTGTCCTCACGCGCCAGAGTGATCCGGTTGTCCTTCAGCAGCGGCAGCTCCAGCAGCTTCGGGATATAGTCCTCCAGCCGACCCTTGACCTTGTTCAGCTGCTCCTTGACGATCTGCCCCTGATCCATCTGGTCTGCGAAGGACTGGCTTGCTGCGGATAGAGAGTACGACTCATCTACAGAGGACAAGGTCCCGTCCAGGGTAATAATCGCCCGGAAGGCCCCGGCCACCGTCGGCTTCAAAGACATTCCCAGCTCGGTAATCATCGACATCAGCCGTCTCATCATGACACTGGTAGGATCAGGCGAGAAAGAGGCTTCGGACAAAAGTCTGCCGAGGCGCCGCTCGATCATTCGCACATCCAGCAGTTCCCCTTCTTCACAGACTCCGGCCAGGCCCTGGGCCATCTGCTTCGTCTCCTTCCGGCTGTAGCCCATCAGGAAATTCAACATCCCGGCCCGCTCCTCCTCCGTCAGATAACCCACGGAACCGAAGTCAATCAGCGCGACCTTCCCGTCTTGGGTCAGCATCAGATTGCCGGGATGCGGGTCGGCGTGGAAGATGCCGATCATCAGAATCTGCTGCAGGAATGCGTGCATGATCATTTCGGACACATCGCTGCTCACCTTTCGGGTGAACCGGTGCCCTTCAATATATTCCATGGTCAGAATCTGCTTGGTCGAGTACTCGGCGTAGATCCTCGGCACTTGTATCGGAATATCGTGTTCCTGGAATGCTTGGCGCAGCAGGTTGGTATTCAGCGCTTCGATGTCGAAGTCCGTCTCTTCAATCAGATTCGTTTTGAAGCCTTGGGCGAGCTGGATTAAGCCGAGTCTTTGGATTTTGGAGGAGCGTTCGGAGAGCCGGGTCACGAATTGGATTAATAGATCCAGATCTACGCTCATCTTCTGCTTCACATCCGGCCGCAGGATTTTGACGACGACCTTCTCTCCCGTGGACTTCAGCCGCGCCAGATGCACCTGACCGATCGAAGCGGCTGCAATGGGCTCCATTCCGAAGTCTTCATACGTCTCCTCCAGATCGCCGATTCTGCTGTCGATGATCTCCTTCAGCTCCTTCCGGCTGAGCGGCTTAACCTGGTCATGCAGGCTGGAGAACGCTTCGATGTATTGCGCAGGCAGCAGATCCTTCTTGGTCGATAAGACCTGCCCGAACTTCACGAACACCCCGCCCATGTTATCCAGAATGGCAGCAATCACCTGCGGCAGCTTCGCATGATCCTGCTGGAGCAGGTGATTCAGCCCTTTGCGTGAAGCGATCCAGAGCAGACGGATCATACGCCTGAAGCCCCGCACCTTACCCATCACATACCCGAGCGGGTTCCCGGACTGAAGCAGCTTGAAATTGAATACGCTAAGCAGCATGTAGGTATAGCAGGAGATAAATAGAATCAGCAGCGGGTAATAGATGAACATCACCCTGACCATCTCCGCTTCGGAGGGAACTACAGGCTGCTTGAAGTAGGTTGAGGTTATGATGAGAGTAACAACGGACGTGCTGAAAAGAATTGCCACCATCAACTGGAACTGTTCATGCTTGAAGGTCCTGATGCTGCTTATAATGAAATACAGAATGAACGCCACGACAATAATGCTGCTCATATAGAATTGCTCCAGCACTTGCACCAGCATACTGACTGCCACCGCGCTGATAAGCGGCATCACGATCTTATGCTTCGCATTGAATATATAGGCAAGCGCTACGAACACACCGAAACATATAAGCATTACTATGAAAAAGAACATCCTTCAGCCCCCTGTATCCGCTTCATTATCCTCACTATAGCACACGAGGCTGAAGATGCGGAAACAGGATAAAGAACGCAGCCGCCTCACCGCAAATAGGGAAGGGAGCATGGGGAAATAAGTTTAAGAAAGCAAATAGACCGCCTCCTCTACAAAGGCATGCGGTCTATTTCTACATATGTGTTGAATATCTGAATTTGATCTGGATATCTCAGTTAGTATTACTCAAATCACGTAATTCTTCAGCGTATCTATAACTGATCGGTTGTTTTTCTTCTGTCTCCAGCCATCCCTTTTCATAATGGGCATACTCACTAATTTTACGGGAACCATAATCTCGAAAATAGGCTTCAATTTCCAACATCGTCTCTAACTCATCATCAGAGAACACTGAAGAATCAAAGGGCTCTGAAGCTTTAATCATCATCATAGTCCATCCTTCATCATTGGTACGCTCATCAATCTCAATTACATTCATATGTTGTAAATGGGCTAATACCATATCGTGATCTTTGGGCACTGGGCCATATGGATATTTCACATAGGTTACCCCAGTTATAGAGACCGTTTGCCTTTTGAAAAATAGAAAATCGCTGTACCATAACAATTTCATCAGCTTTGTTTTCAGAACACCATCTGAAGTGAAATACAATATCATATTAATTAATTTTTCTAAGGAAAAATCACTGTATCCTGCTAATTCTGTTAGTTCATTTTTTTTATAGATCGCTTCAATAATTTGTTCATCTGTTTGAAATGACTGTTCAGAATTTGTCCAAGCTTGAAGTGAGGTTTCCACCATTTTCAATTCCCGCGCAGTAAGCAGGTCTTTATTCCTGTTGTAAAATTCCAATATAGCCTGCGGATGCTGCTGTAGTCTCCTGTAAAGCTCCAAATGGGTGGCTTGCGGCAAGCTCCCTGATTCATATCTGGTTACACTAGCGGATCCAATGTTTAACAGTTTAGCAAAAGGCCTGATGCCTAAGTTAAATTGTAGCCTAACGTTACGGATTTCAGGTGATGTCATTCCGTATTTTTCAGAATAGATTTGTGCAACATTAGCCATGGTTTCGTTCTCTAACTCTTCAACATCAACCAATGAGCCACAGTTGTTACAATAAGCTACACTTCGTTCAAGTTCTATTTCCTGTCCCCTAAATCTGAATACATGAGGCTCTTTTTTTATGGTAAAAGGATGTTCTGCACGACAAGTTTCGCAATAATTCATTATTCTTCCCTCCTACAATGGGGCTTACTATAAATGAAGAAGATGACAAGGGGCCTCTAGAAGCCCCTTTATCCTATGTATTAATTATGTATGTATCCTTCAGGATGAAATGAGATGCATATACACAGATTTTGATCGATGGTCAGCTTGATGTAGGCAATTTTTCCACTAAATTCTTTTTTGAAAAACCAGACCAATTCATTAGATCCTCTGCGATCCAACTCAGGCGGCTTATATTGGTCACGGGGCTTTAATTTCATAATCTCCCGCCAAGCTCCTTTTCTGTCTTCGATTCCTAAGTCAAAAAGAGCCTGAACCGTATCATAATCATTCCTTTTGGAAAAGTAGGTGCGCCCGCTAGAGATCAGTGCTTTTGCCTCGCGCAGAAATTCTGCTGTCGTCATCTATAATATTCACCCCCTGCGGGTATAATATACCATCACCATTCAATAAGTGCAATCATTTGATAACACTTATCTCCACATTTCTTCCCTCCTATTGACACCTCTAACATTCCAATGTTAAGCTCCAGCTATAAAATTCGAGGAGGATGGCAGCCGATGATTCCACGTATATGGTAAGCACGCCCAACAAAAGCTGATTTCTCACCAAGTGTGGGCTTTTTTTGAGCTGCTGCTATTTACGTTAAGGACATCGGCTGCGATCCGCTACGGCTTATTTCATTATGCCCGGTTTCGCACTGTCCCGTTATGTAATTGTTGCAGACCCAAGCCCCTATGCGGACTTGGGTCTGCTTTTATTTAGGGAGGGTACAAACTTATGAATATTCAATGGAAAAAGACGTTCGCCTTCATCTTCAGCGGACAAATCTTCTCGATATTAACCTCTGCGATGGTTCAGTTCTCCATCATCTGGCATCTGACTGAGACGACAGGGTCGGCTACCGTGCTGATGCTGGCCGGTCTGGCCGGGTTCCTGCCGCAGGCGGTTTTAGGCCCGTTCATCGGAGTCTGGCTCGACCGGTGGAACCGTAAGCTCACCATGATCGCCGCGGACAGTGCCATTGCACTCACCAGCCTGATTCTGGGTGCTTATTATCTATGGGGGGAGCCGAGCTTATGGATTGTGTATGCCATCCTGCTCATTCGTTCGGCAGCCTCGTCCTTCCATGCCCCTTCGTTCCAGGCGGCGATTCCACTGATAGCACCGGAAGACCAGCTCACCCGGGTGGCAGGCTGGAACCAGCTCATCTTCTCTGCTTCCAGCGTACTTGGACCGGCGCTTGGAATTGCGGTATACTCGGCTACTTCCCTGGGAACCGTATTGCTCCTAGATGTGGCAGGCGCTTTAATCGCTAACCTTATGCTTTTGTTCGTACAGATCCGTCAACCGAAGACGGAAATCGTAGAGACCCCCTCGTTCCGTAGGGAGTTTATGCTCGGCTGGCGGGCCTTCCTGTCGCAAAAGTCCATTGTCACAGTAACGGTTGCCATGGCGGTCTTCAGTGTGGTATTCATGCCGCTGGCGATGCTGTTCCCCTTGATGACGCTGTCGCATTTCGGACGCGGCGGCTACAGCGCCAGCCTGATTGAGGCCGTATTCGGAATTGGGATGATCCTTGGCGGTGCCCTGCTGTCCGTGCTTGCTTCCAGATGGAAGGACACCACCTACATGAGTCTGAGTCTGGTTGTGATCGGACTCACCTGTGTCCTGAGCGGGGTGACCGGGCGCGAGGCCTTCCTTGCTTTTACCGTCCTCTCGTTCCTGATGGGTGCCGCTGCCCCCTTGTTCAACGGCCCTTACATGGCGATGATCCAGAAGTCTTACGAGCCTGAGCTTCTGGGACGCGTGCTCTCCTTCGTGACGAGTATCGGACTCTTGTCTTCGCCGGTCGGGCTTGCGCTGGCGGGACCTGTAGCCGACCGGTTCGGCGTTCCGTTCTGGTTCTTCTGGTCAGGGATAGTCGTGGTTCTGATTGGAGTATTCCTATTTGTCAGGTTTGCAGGAACAGATACAGACAAGGAACCTGCTAGTGAATAAGTGAAGGTAAATAGACCGTCCTCCCTTTAATGGGATGGCGGTCTTTTTTAGGGGTTGTGCATGCAGAATGGAAGAATCTATAATATACGCGACTGGGAATATTCACTTTTACTTAATGGGAGGAGTTACGATATGGCTGATCCAACAAGCAGCAAGCATGTTTATATTGTTCATGGTTACGGAGCCACCCCGGCGAATCATTGGTTTGGATGGTTACAGAAGCGGCTCGACGCAGACGGGATCACCTCGGATATTCTGGAGATGCCGACGCCGTTATCGCCTAACCTTCAAGAATGGCTGGAGCATCTGTCCAGTAAGGCCAAGCTGCTGAACCAAGACACCTATTTCGTTGCTCACAGCTTAGGCTGCGTCTCTCTGCTCAAGTATCTGCTCAGCGCGAGGCCGCAGGAACCGCTCGGCGGTCTGGTTCTCGTGTCCGGCTTCACCAAGCCGTTACCCGGCCTGCCAATGCTTGATGAGTTCACGCAGGATCAGATCAACTACAGCGAGGCCGCAGCGCTGGCCCCCAAACGTGCAGTGATTGCCTCTAAGGATGATGCCATTGTGCCAGTCTCGCTCAGCAAGGAATTGGCACAAGTCATTCATGCCGATTTTCACGAGGTAGAGCACGGCGGACATTTTCTGGACAGCGACGGCTTTACCACTTTACCTATTGCCTATGATGTTCTTCGCGATATGATAGGGCATGGAGCCAAATAATCCGCTTATCTCTTACCCGACTCACATCCCTATACGCGCTTCAATCGTCTAGATCTGAGCCATAATCCGAATCCAATGAACAGAATCGTCGTTACCACGCCGGTGGTCGGGCTGAACCATAGTTCGCCTGCCGGCGTGAATGTAATGATCCCGGCAACCGATACCAGCAAGGTAGGTACTCCATCCTCCACCGCATGCATCAACACACATGGCCACACCGATTGCGTAAGACGATAGAGTTCAACGTACATAATGGACCAAGCAACCATAAGCACACAGCCGATGAAGACATAACCCCATCTTGATGTAGTCTCAAAATAAGTATCCGGCAGGAAGACCAGATAATAAGCCGTATGCCACAGCGCCCAGACCAGACCGGACACAAGATAGATTATCCAGTCATTCAGCTTCAGCTCAATCAGCTTCGGAGTCAGATAGCCGCGCCAGGCGAATTCCTCGAAGATGTTCTTGATCAAGCTGCCGGCGAGCGATACCCCGACCAGTGACAGAACCGTATGTAGTTCAATCTCTGAAGCGCTGGCGCTATTGAACAGCAGAGCAAGCCCTACCGCAATTACCATGATTACCGGATAGACAGCAATGGCTGCGCCGTACCACTTCCTATTTTCTCGAAAATTGAACCTGACGCCCATATCCCTCCAATCGCGGTTCACCAGCCGCAGGACGAGCATTGCGATCACCGGCAAAATCAGCCACAAGCCCATGCCCGGCGAATTCCCTTCCGGCTGATCCGGCAGCTTCGTATCCACCCATACCCCAATCCAGCCGCACGCCAGTACAATAACGATGAACAATAAAAGACTAAGCCTTGTTCTGCCTGCTGTCATATGACCATCCCCTCCGGGTTCAGGATTGCTCCGTGCTGCGCTTCGCTGTGCTGATGACATCCTCTGCCGCGCTGTTCAATAGCTGAATCATCTGCTCCTCTGTATAATGGTCCGGCAGCAATTCGTTCGCAACCATCACACTCATCCCGACCTGGAACATCTTCATCTTGAGCAAAATCATCCCCAGTTCATCATCAGATAATCCGTTCAGATCAGGGTCCGTTCTCATCATCTGAATGAACCCTTGCGTCTCTGCCTCATTATGCTTCACCTGATCATTCTTCTTCATTACCAGATCCCGGAACAGCACAGGATACTCCCGGGCAAAACGGATACTGGCCGCCCCGATATCGTGGAACGGATGCCCGGAATTCTGATCCTCCAGAATCTGCCTGCTCACCGCCAAGGTTCTCTGGTGCACCTCCTCCACCAGCTCGCCAGCCTCTTTGAAATTGACATAGATGGGGGCGATGGAGCCCCCCAGCTTCTCCGCCACCTTACGGATGGTCACGGCATCCACTCCTTCGGTCTTCGCAATTTCGAACGCCGCATCGATGATTTGTTCTTTGGTGTACTTTTTTGGGGGTGCCATAGGTTTCCTCCTGAAATAAAACAATTAATACAAATCAAATGATATGTATCATATGATATACATTATCTATTCCAGGTGTCAACCTAATCTTAACGCCTTGATTCTCCTTTTTAACAATTGTTGTGTTCTGAGCATCTGTTCATATAGAATCAAATTATCAGCTTCACTCCAAAGAATAATGGAACAAATCAGCGGAACCCACGTAAATTCGATAAGATCACTGGAATATCATTACATCATGAAGGAGGCGGCTGCCTATGGCTTTTATTCCGTTGAACTGTCCCAATTGCAGCGGACGTATTGAATACAAGGAAGGGACGATCCTCAAGTGCCCTTATTGCCAGACTGAGCTTCTGCTCAAGCAAAATAATGTCTACTATGTGGATCAGACCATTAATCATTATCACGGGACACCTCCTCCTACGGCCGCGCCGAAGCCACCCGTCTCCGTCTCGATCCCCATTAGACTGGTGCTGGTTCTGCTGCTGGTGCTGGGGGGCGCTATCGGTACATATCTGTATTACAGCCTCGGCTCCCCGCAGCAGGCAACCAAGGCTACTCAGTCTGCGCGGAAGATGCCCGAAAGCGAAGTCCTGCTCACCTTCCTGCGGGAGACTCTGGGTAAAGGCTCTGCCATGCCGACCGAGGAGGAAATTGCCCGGCTGCGGTATTTATCGGTGAAGCATTCAGACAATGATCATTGGCAGTTCACCTACAGCTTCTCCGATCCCTTCAGCGATGCACAGGCCGAGAAGCTCACTTATGTGATCCAGGATAAGCGGCTCAATACCCAGCGGATCGACCAGCGGGACTTCGAAGCCTTCACGGGGCTGACGGCACTGGACTTGAACGGGACCTACGAAATTGACCAGACGGATCAAATCAGTTTTGCCCATATTCCCGGATTAAAAAGCTATGGCGGCGCCTTCAACGAATCCTTCAGCGCCTTCTCCGGCTACTTCGGCGATAAATCCAAAATCACGGAGCTGTCCACTCAGCTGCGCAGCAATCAGGAAGTGGCTCTGCTTCTGCAATTCCCTAATCTAAGCTCACTGTCCATTACCTATGTGGATGAGTCTATAACGGATTTGCATCTGCTGAGTAAGCTGCCGCTGAAGTCCCTGTCCCTTACCTTCGTCAATGACCTGGGGTGGTTATCGTCCATGACGGGGCTGTCTTCTCTGGCTATCTATCACAGTGAAACCACAGATCTGCAGCCGTTATACGCCTTAACCGGGCTTCAGGAGCTTAAGCTTTCCTATTTGTCCAATGTGAAGTCGATCGACTTCGTGCAGAACATGCCTGCTCTGCAGACGCTGGATATCGAGAATCTGAATTTCTCCAGCCTGGAGCGTCTGGCCGGGAAAACCTCCATTACCAGCCTCCGGCTGGCGTCTTTAAGCAAGCTAGGCTCGGTAAAGGCCGTGAACAGCCTGCCCTCGCTGCGGGAATTCACCTTGGACGGTTATTACGAGGAACCAGACGCACTTACCTTACCGGGCGTCAAACGGATGGAGATTCCAGCCTCCTTCCTCTCCGGGCTGAAGGCGCCAGCGGTAACAAGCCTGAAGCTCCGGGGAGGAAGCGGGGAGCTGAGCATGGCAGAGCTGAAGAAATTCCCGGAGCTTGCGGAGCTGTCCCTCTGGGGGAGCGACGACATCATCCAGCTCCGTGCGCTGGACAGCTTGCCCCGTCTGAAGACACTAAGCATCTATGATTCATCACTGTATTCAGAGAGCGATGCCTTATTCGGCCTGAAGCAGGTGAACACGCTGGTGTGCTCGGAATGCCGCCTGAATTTCAAGCAGACAGCAGCAACGAATAGTGTGCTGGAGCATTTGACCTTGGACCGGCCATACTTCTCCTTGAACAACAACTCCGTTAGTGAGGTTGACCAGGTGATGCCTTACTTCGCGGGCCTGACTGCCCTGCGTTCCTTCACCCTGCAGGACAACAACCTGGCTTCTCTTGCATTCATGAGCAAGTGGCAGGCCATCGAGGAGCTTCATCTGGAGAACAATGCAATTTCCAATATAGAGCTTCTGGGCAAGCTGCCCAAGCTGCAACAGGTATTCCTGGCCGGCAATTCCGTGGCGAACAAGTCCGTGCTTGATGCAGGCGTACGGGTATATTAATTTCCGCTACTATGATATGAGAGAATAGACCGCCCTCCTTAAAGAATGAGGCTTGCGGTCTATTTTTGTTGGGAGCGCAGTTATAGGCAACACTTATTAATCGTATAGAAACTATATATTTCATTTATAAGCTATACAGCACTATACTGGACTTCATAAGGAGGGGAAGTACATGAATCAACCGGCTTCCAATAACCAATGGCAGGCAGACACATATGATCACAAACTGGATTTCGTCTCCAAGCTGGGCGGTGATGTTCTCTCGCTGCTCCAGCCGCAGCCCGGTGAACGCGTGCTGGATATCGGCTGCGGAACAGCCGATCTTACCGCTAAGATCGCGGCCGCCGGAGCGGATACAGTGGGCATCGATCTGTCACCCGAGATGATTGCCCGCGGCCGCAGCAAGTATCCGCACCTGAATCTGAGCGCCCAGAATGCATACACTTACCGGACCGCTCAGCCCTTCGATGCCGTGTTCTCCAACGCTGCGCTGCACTGGATGAAGGACGCGCATGCAGTCGCGGTAACGGTAGCAGGTGCACTTCGGACCGGCGGGCGGTTCGTCGCCGAATTCGGCGGCTACCGCAACGTTGCCGCGCTGGTGAATGCGACCGAGGCCGCACTGGCCGCGCATAGCTATGACCCGCAGGGACGCAATCCATGGTATTTTCCCACCATCGGAGAATATGCAGCAGTGCTGGAGGCGCATGGCTTCCTCGTCACGCTGGCCCAGCATTTCGAACGTCCGACTCCCTTGCAGGGGGAGAGCGGAATCCGGGATTGGCTCGACATGATGGCCGATGACTTCTTCTACGATGTCAGTGCAGAAGACAAGATTGCGATCTATCGCGAAGTGGAAGAGCAGCTGCGTCCGGAGCATTACCGGCAGGGCCAATGGATCGCCGACTACCGGCGGCTGCGGGTCTGTGCCGTGAAGATGGCGGAGTAAGTATTAGATACGCGGAGAGCATTCAGATTGTCTGGAAACCCAGGTCCTTTCGAGACCTTGGGTTTCTTTTATATTGCAATGATAGAGAATGCTTGGGAATATATGTTTCTCCTCATGCAGATTCTGGGTAATACATAGAGTTGTCTCTGTCTACATAGAAACTGATTGTTGGCATGAAGCACAAGCAAAATGATTACAGAACAGGAGAATCAAGATGGAGAACCAAAACCCGGATACGTACCGCTTTCAGGTGAACTTAAGCGGTATGATCAACATTTTGTCTAACCATTTGTATAGCAGCCCGAAGGTATTCTTAAGAGAGCTGCTGCAGAATGGCATAGACGCGATTACTGCACGTCAGGCATATTCCCCAGCAGGCTACGAAGGTAAGATCCATGTCGAGGTAAGCGGAACCTCCACGGGGGCAACCTTATTAGTAGAGGATAACGGGATCGGGTTAGATGAGGCAGAGATTCATGAGTTTCTGGCCATGATTGGACAATCCTCCAAGCGGGGCGAAGATTTTCTGTCGACCAACACCTCCTTTATCGGGCGGTTTGGCATCGGGCTGTTGTCCTGCTTCATGGTGAGTAACGATATCGTCATGGTGACCCAATCCGCCAAGGGCGGGCCTGCTCTGGAATGGCGCGGGAAGCCGGACGGCACTTATACGATCCGTAAGCTCGAAGGGGCACATGCTCCGGGCACCAAGGTTTTTTTGCGTTGCAAGGAAGGGTCGGAAGCTTACTTCGAAGAAGAGAACCTGCGGGAAGGTCTATTCCATTACGGCGCTCTGCTGCCTTATCCGATCCAGCTGGTGTCGGACCGCAACACCCGCCTGATTAATCCGCTGACCCCGCCGTGGGTCAAAGATCCGCAGCTGGCCCGGAAGCACCGCGATGAAGTACTGTCCTTCGGCAAACAGGTGCTGGGGGAGACGTTCCGTGATTTCATTCCCCTGCACACCGCCTCGGGCCGGACGGGAGGCATCGCCTTCATTCTGCCGCACGCAGTGAACCTGAACGCGAAGCGCAATCACCGGGTATACCTGAAGCACATGCTGGTCTCCGAGGCTGCCAGCAATATCCTGCCGGACTGGGCGTTCTTCGTGAAATGCCTGATCTGGACCGATGAGCTGCAGCCGACCGCTTCCCGGGAGCATTTCTATGAGAATGCCCAGCTGGAGCAGGTGCGGGAAGAGCTGGGGAATGCCATTCGTCAGGAATTGATGCGGATGGCCGAGTATGACCCGGACCGCCTGCAATCGATCATTTCGCTGCATGCCTTATCGATGAAGGCGCTCGCGGTGGAAGATTCGTCGTTCTATTCGATCATTCACGAGTGGTTGCCGTTTGAGAGCACGTATGGCCGAAAGACGCTTGGCGAGCTGAAGCAGCAGCCTCCCCTGTACTTCACGGCGACGCTGGACGAATACCGCCAGATTACCCACGTGGCTTCGGCCCAATCCATGCTGGTGGTGAATGGCGGGTATATCTATGATGCCGAGCTGCTGTCCCGGCTTCCGCTTATTGACCCGGAGGTGCAAACGGAACGGCTGCTGCCGGAAGAGGTGTCCTTATCCTTCACCGATATTACGCCTCAAGAGCGGCTGGATTACTATGAATCTGTAAGACTCGCAGACAGTGTCCTGCAGAAGTTCCGCTGCCAGGTGCAGCTGCGCCGCTTCAAGCCGGAGGAGATTCCGGTGCTCTACACACTGTCCGAGGAATCCGCCCAGTGGCGTGTACTTGAGGCAACGAAGGAAGTGAGCACCGACGTTCTCTCCTCCGTGCTAGGCAGCCTGGGCGCTTCGCTTAAGGATACGGCATACGCTACACTTTACTTTAACCTGAACAATCCGGTCATTGAGAAGGTATTCCATCAGGGGAATCAGGCCACGCTGCCTTCTATTGTCGAGATGCTGTACTGCAATGCGCTATTGATGGGACATTATCCGATGAACCGCCAGGAGCTCGCGCTCCTGAACAAAGGCATTATTCAATTTATTGATTGGGGATTGACGGCCAGTCGATCCGCAGAAGGAGAGAAATAAATGAACGTTACCGAGATGGATTTCGACGATTTAATGGAAGAAGCCTATGGCCTGCCGGGAGGCAAGGCCAAGCTGGAATTGCTGGAGCAGGCGGTACGGGTAGCAGATGCCGCAGGAGATATCGATCAGGGCTATGAGGCCCGCAGCGAAATCGTAGAGCTGGGCAGCTTCCACGGCTATCCGATGAAGGCGCTGGTCGCCTTTTCCTGGCAGCTGGGGCAGTATGACAAGAACCCGGGCCGGTTCGATGATTACAGTCTGATGTGGTCGTACAAGTGGGTGCTGGACCGCATCACCGCTTTTGCAGATATTAGCCGCACTCAGATTGAGAACCTGCTGGAGGATATGAAGACCCGCTACGAAGCCGAAGGCTACAGCAGCCGGACCTATCACTATTACCGGGCGAATATTCTCGAAGATTTCGGGGAGCTGGAAGCTTCACAGGCCGAATGGGCGATTGTCCAGTCCATGGACCGTGACGAGATGAGCGATTGTGAGGCTTGTGAACAGCATGGCCTGGTCGAGTTCCTGGCGAAGCAGGGAGACGATGAAGCAACCGTTAAGGCAGCTGAACCGATTCTTCAGGGAAAAATGAGCTGCGGCGAGGTCCCTCATGTGACTATCACGAAGGTGCTGTTCCCTCTCCTGCGGCTGGGCCGCCAGAAGGAAGCCGATAAGCTGCAGAAGAAAGGCTATAAGCTGGTAAAAGGAAACCGCGATTTCCTGTATCACCAGGGAGAGCATATTGGCTACCTGACCCTGACCGATCCGGTCAAGGCCCTGGAGGTCTTCGAAGAGTACATCGCCTCCTCGCTCGATCATGAAAACCCGGCCGACCAGATGATCTTCAACGCTTATTCGGCCAAGCTGTTCCGCCGTCTGTCTGAGGAATCCATCCGCTTCCAGGTCAAGCTTCCGGCTGGGCATCCGTGTGAACGCCAGTCCGAAGACGTAGCTTCGCTTGCGAAATACTTCCAGAAGTTAGCGCTCGCTACAGCGGAGAAGCTGGATAAGCGGAATGGCAACGGCTATTATACTGAGCTGATAGAGAAGCTGTAGGATGCGTTCCTACGGCATTGAGTAAGAACAAGCGCAAATAAGAGCAGCTCCCGTAATGGGGGCTGCTCTTACCGCATTTTAAATACGTATTTACGTCAAAAATTTTCCAAACATAGGTAATCATACAGCATTTGATATGTTATACTGATTGAGCAATAGAATAGGCTTAGAAGGGTCGGTCGGCTACCTCTCTCAGAAGGGAGGGATGCCTTGTGACAGTGTTTGAAGCAATGATGCTGATGCTAACCTTTGGTTTGCTTATCGTAGCGATACTGTCCGATAAACGCAAATAGACCGTCCATCTCGCAAAGGTATGCGGTCTATTTGTCGTGTCCTATTTGCCAGAGGCCTACTGCCCTTAAAAGCGGCTATTGCTCTAGAGAGTCGTGTTGGAGCACGGCTCTCTTAGCATTGTACGCCTGTTCTGCTTATACTATACCACAGGTGTTAACGCATGTTAACAGTGATTAATAAATTATGGGAGCTGCTCATATCGTTCCCAGCCTTTGCTTAATCGAACTAAGCATTTGATTATCGTGATAAGCACCGGCCCGTATCACAGCATTGATTTTATGAAGATTTTGTACACTTTCAATGGGATTGGCATCCAAAAGGACCATGTCGGCGATTTTTCCAATGTCTACGGTGCCCATATCGTCCATCCGGTCCAGAAATTCAGCCCCGTTCAGCGTGGCCATCTGAAGAACATGCAGCGGAGGGATGCCGGCTCTCTCCAGCTCGTCGAATTCCTCGTGAAGGGAATAGCCCGCAACCTGCCAGCTGTCTCCGCTGCCCCCGTCTGTACCCGCCAGCAGCTTGACGCCCTCCGTATCATAAGTCTTGACAAGCTTCAGGTACAGATCGTAAAGGCCCTGGGCGGTAGCCTCACTGCCATTGGAGAATAGGCCAGACCGCATACGTATCATAGTCGGACTCTGCCAGGTATTGTATTGTACATACACATCAGCTAGTTCCTTAGCCTTTTCCCCGCTATACGTATTGATGATATGCATCAGCTCCGCCTCCTCCTCTTTACCGCCTGAGGTTTTGATGGCCGTCTCCAGCACCTTAGCATTCACGAAATCCCGCAGTCCCTTGATCTTCATCAGCTGCACAAAAACCGGATTGCCCGTGATAGCCGGTACGCTCTTGGCCTGTGCCCGCAGCCTCTCTTCATCCGTGGAGCTTGAGATCAGGCTCCCGTTGTTGATGCCGAAATGCTCTACACTCTTGAAGCCCTGCCTGGCGGCCTCCTTTAAATCCATATCGGAAAGCACATGTCCCGCAACCGGCAGATTCAATCTGTCCGCTTCCGCCTGAATGGCCTGGAGCACCTCGGGTGTAACACCGCCCACTTTGATGAAATCAGCCCCTGCCTGCTTTTGCAGCCGGACAAATTCAGCGGCAACCGAGGGCGTCGGCGCGTTGATTGGTGTAAGCACATCGCCAGGCATGGTGATGAGCGCAGCACGGTCTACGGAATGGGTAAAAGCGCCGGAGTGCCATTCCTTCAATAGCTCGTACGAACCGCTCATCTGTCTGAATCCTGTGATCCCGTTAGCCAAAAGACTCTCCATCGTCTCGTCGGTGTGCTTGTCCCCGATGACATGCATATGCATATTCAGATAGCCGGGAACGGCGTATTTCCCCGCAGCATCAACAACCTTAGTATTCTCACCCGCCTCAAGTGTGCCCGTTGGACCAATGGCCCTGATCACCCCGCCGGCGCACAGAATGCTCATGCCCGAAGTTAAGCCGCCGGTGCGTGTATCCACAATAGTGACGTTATTCAGCAAAAGCTCATAGGACGCGCTTGGCTGTTCCAGTCGGAGTCCTGTGTAGGTGCCGATAACGGGCAATGGCTGCCCTGCGAACAAACCTGTCCAAGCCACAGCCAGAGCGACGACCCAACAGAGCGGGACGCGCCACCCGTGCCAGAAGGCCGATCTTCTCACAAACACTAGCCCTCCGATACAGGCTGCCAGTATCAGATATGCATACCCGCGTTCGCCGCTGCTGATCATCAGCAGGAGCACAATTCCAAAGAGGAGCACAGACAGCAGTGTGAATCCACCGGTCTTCAAAACGCTTTTTCTGATCTGATTCTTCATGCGTTAACCTTCCTTGATCGTTGTATGATGGGGCTAAATTATGATACAAATATATCATAAGTCTGCATGTGATCAACGGAAGATCAAGAAGTGGAACAGGAGCGGCGCTAATGTATCGTATTGGCAATGATAAACGGAAGACACAATCGGCCAGACTGGTCTGTAAGGGCCTGGAGGAATTGATGCGGACGCATAATTATAACGACATCACCGTTACCAGCCTTATCAACACCTCCGGTGTCGGCAGAGCGACCTTTTACCGCTTGTTTGACGACAAGTCAGATGTAGTTCTATACCAGATGGAATCCGTCTTCACTGAATTATTAAGGAGTGTCGGCCCTTATTCCGACCCTAACGCGATGGTCATGGATTTATTTGAGCTTTGTTTTGGTCGAAAAGAGTTCTTTCTATCGATCATCCAAGCCAATTTGTACGGAGAGTTTCAAACCCGGCTCGCCAGCATCCTCAGTCAAAAACTGAGCTTCGTTCAAGAACGGACCGGCTTGGATGACAGGAATTGGCAGTACTTTATACAAGTCCGCACGGCGATGCTGTTGTCGGCTTTGCGCGTTGCCATTACTCAGTTTAACGAGGACAATCCGGTGGAAGTGCTGGAGACACTGAACAAGCTTTTCGGCAAGCAGCCGGCGTTATTCCATGAAGCGGGGACAGCCGCGGGAGCTCAGGAGTGAATGCCTGTAATTCCTGCGGCTCATGGCATGACCTTCTAATCCCTCATGCTTTCAATTTGTCTTAAGCTCTCCGTGTCACGGGCAGGAGATGCACCGAAGAACCGGGAATACTCGCGGTTGAACTGTGAAGGACTCTGATAGCCTACATGGTATGCAGCACTTGCTACCGGATAGCCCTCGAAGGCAATAAGGTTTCTGGCCTCCAGGAGCCTTAATTGCTTTTGAAATTGAATAGGACTTAACCCCGTAGCCCGTTTAAACTGCCGGTGAAAGGTATTTATAGCCATGCCCGATTTCGATGCCAGCTCACCAATGTCTATGGGCCTCATAAAATTACTCCGGAACCATTTCACAATTTGGGATATCCGGGATAGGTCACTTTCCCGCTGACCCAATTGCCTCAGCTCCCCTCCTTGTGGTCCCATCAGTACGCGATACAGGATTTCGCGCTCATAAGCCGGTGCAAGAGCCGGAATATCTCTTGACGCTTTGGATAATCGCAATAAACGCAGCCAAGCCTCCATCAATTCAATATCCATGCCGCAAGCTGCGAATGGCCCGGAAGCAGCCGGTAATAGATTCTCCTGGAGATCTCTTAGCAGACTCTGAAGAACATTCTGATTCAACTTCAGACCAAGGGACATATAAGGATGGCCATCACGGTCTGGATGCACAACCGCCGTTGCAGGAACATGTACCGGTAACACGTAATAAGAGGGTCCTGCCAGTTCTGTGCTGCGCCCCCCTATGGATAGAATCTTTCTTCCTTGAACCGTAAAACCAATCATCGGCTCGTACAGCGCTGCAAGCTGATGATTGGGGATCTCTCCTTTAATCATACTCAGCCCTGGTACTCCGGTTTCAATCTGCCTGGTGCCCGCATCCTTCATCAGCTCCATTATTTCTTCAAGGACATTTTTCATGCACATAGTTTATCACACGAATGGTGCTTTTAGGCAATCAATAGGCATTTTCAGGTCTATTTTGAACCGTCAGCTGCGGCTACAATTAGAACCAAGCCGAACACAAAACAAGGAGGTTCTTATGACAATTGCGATAATAACGGGTGGAAGTAATGGTATTGGAAGAGCGGCGGCGCTGGAGCTTGGCAAACGCGGGATTAGCGTCATTCTCACCTACAATTCCTACAAGGAACGTGCGGAAGATGTTGTAAAGGAAATTGAGAAAAATGAAAGTGTCCGGGCAGTCGCACTGAAGCTGGATCTGACGCAGATCTCAACCTTTGCAGGCTTTACTCAAGAAGTGAAGGAGAGTCTCCGTAACATTTGGAACCGGACAACCTTTGATTACTTGGTGAATAATGGCGGTATCGGCGGGCCCATGCTGTTCAATGAGATGAGTGAGGAATATTTCGACAAGATTCTGAATACGAACTTCAAAGGACCTGTTTTTCTAACACAACAGCTTGCCGGATTCATGGAGGACGCCGGAGCTATTGTCAATACCACGAGTTCATCCAAAAACCAATCATTTCCGGGCTATTCCGTCTATGGCTCGTTAAAATCAGCATTCTCAACTTGGACCCGCTACATTGCCAAGGAGCTTGCACCGCGCCAAATCCGGGTCAACGCCGTGTCTCCTGGTCCTACGCACAGCAATTTTGGCGATGGAGTATTCGATAAACATCCCGAATTCATTAAGCCGCTGGCTGAGCAATCTGTATTCGGCAGAATCGGCCACCCCGAAGATATAGCGAAGGTTATTGTAAGCTTGTTGTCCGATGAATTCGGGTGGGTTACAGCCCAGGACATTGAAGTGTCTGGCGGGCATTTGCTTTAATTCTGCTTGAAAACAAGGTCACGGTCCCATAAAAGCCAAAAGACCGCCCTCCCGGCAAAGGAGTGCGGTCATTCAGACATATCCTGTTCTTATGCGAATCCCTTACTTATTGTACAATCTGTAGAGGAATACCGCCGCTTCTGCTTTGGTGGTATTGCCGGCCGGATTGATCTGGTTACCGCTGCCTTGGATAAGCCCTTCCTTCACCATGGCGGCTACGCTGCCCAGCGCATAGGAAGCCACCTTGGACTTGTCGGAGAATTTTTGCAGATCCGCAGCTGTACCCTGGGTATTCAGCTTGTTCTCCAGCTTCAAGGCCCGTTCGGTCAACACCATCATGTCCTGCCGGGTGATCTTCTGACCGCTGCCGAAGCTGCCGTTGTCCAGGCCATTCGCAATTCCAAGCGCTTTGGCAATGGCAAGTTCATTATAGTAGTAGGCATTCTTCTGTACATCGCTGAAATTGTCCTCTACCTTCGCAGTCAAACCAAGTGCTCTTACAAGGGAATACAGGAAGTCTGCTCTGGTGATATCTGTTGACGGATTGAAAACCTGTCCCTCTGTCTTGAGAATATCCTTCGATGCAAGGACTTCGACCGCGTTCTTGGCCCATACTGCTTTCCCAAGATCTGTGAAGGTCTTAGATACATAAGATACTGCGAAATCGCCGAGATGAGTAGTTGTGAAGGTTACCATACCGGTCTTGGAAGCATACCGTCCATTTGGTACGGTCATCACCTTTCCGCTTTCGTCGATGTAACGGATAACTATCATTTCAGGATTCTTCAATTCATCGGCAGACGGCTGATAAGGCACGGATACGGTTACTGGTGAACCAGGATTGCTCCAGGCTGTTTCTTTGCCGTCTACCTTAAGGCTAAGCTGAATGACCGGTCTATCGCCTAGACCCGCCTTTACTTCCGCCGGGAGCCCCGACTTGTCGCCTTTTCCAATCTCCAGCGCTACTTCCTTGCCGCTGCTTTCAGGTGTGCCTGTCAATAGATTACCAGAAATGACAACCTGACCGAATTCGGTGGAGATGGTGAGCTTATCTTCCTTCGTCCCGCCAGTCAGTGCAGCAGCAGGCAAGCTAACCGAGTAGGTCGTCGCTCCTTGCACGGCAGGAATGTCCAGCGTCACATTTTTCCCGATGAATTCCTTGGCTTGTGCCAGATCCGATACCTTAACGGATGCAGTCGCATTGTTCACTGTGGCCTGCAGGGTTACTTTCTGGCCTTCTACAACAGGCGCTGCTGGTACAGGGGTTGCAGAGGCTGTTGGCGCAGACGTGTAATAGCCTCCAGGTGCAGGCGTTGAAGGTGTTCCAGGCTCAGTCGTTGGTGTTGGAGATGGCGTTGGTGTTCCTGGTTCCGGAGTGGATGGAGTCTCCGTCTTACTGTTGGTTACTTTCAGGGTATAGGTCTTTACCCTTCCGTCTACCCCTGTCACCTCAACCTTTATATTTGTTTTGGTGCCTGGTGTCAGCGTTATAGCTTCGGAAGCTGCACCACTGGCAACCACCGTATCGTTGACTTTCAGGGTTGACCTGCTGTCTGCCGCCGCCGCTGTCACGGTAATGCTGCCGGCATCCTTTAAGGAAACATCATACTCTGTGGTGGCCGCATTGAACGCTGGCTCTAGTGTTCCTGCACTCAGGGACAAGCTACTGAGGTCAGCGTTCACGCTATTAGGTGTATAGACTCCAAGATCGCCAAGGTCGATGGCATTATTCCCGATGGCCTGATATTCGCCAGCAAAATAACCATCCAGATACGAATGTCCCAGAATGAACCGGTCCGGCTTCATAGCGCCATAGTACCCGGCATTCGCATTACTTTGGCCGTCAAACAGGACATAGCTTCCCTGCCATCCGGAACCGGTTACGCCCCAGCTAATGATGTGATCAATATACGGAGCGAACTTGTTAAACATTTTGTAGAGCAGTGCGTACTGATAACCAAGAGCGTCCGACTGTTTGACATTAAGCACTGCCGGAGCAGTTGCGCCTCCTCCGGGAGCATCGGTCGGCACCTTAAGATCCAGCTCTGAATAGGTAATACCCGACAGCAGGCCCCGGTCCACCAGCGAGGCATAGAGGGCCATCGCATATTGGTTATCACTTGCCAGGGTTTTACCTACTGCGTCATGTCCCTGGATACCGATGTCTTCGATCAGGGGTCTTCCGTCGTACAGCGGATCAGAGCGCCATGCAGTATTTAACTCAAGAACCATATTGTATACCGTTCTCGCTTTGCTGCGGGTCGCAAGCCCGTAATCGTTGTAGGTCAGCTTCGGAGGATTGTCAACGATGTAGCTGTCAATGCTGCCTTTAGTGTCGTGTCCATCCAGCTTCATGTACTCTGGAAGGTTAGCATAATTGACTTTGTAAGCTTCCGCCATCTTGGCGTTGGGCGCCGCGATGTGCGCGTTTTTGAACAGCAGGTAAATGTAGTGATCGGTGATGTCGCCGCCAATCTGATCATCCGACATGGCAGCAAGCCAGTTGGTGTGCTTCAGACTCGTTCTCCAGCTGTTTGCATCCTCCGGGATGAGTTCGCTGTGGCGGCTTTCGTGTACCTCCTCGTTGAGTACATCCCATGAATTGAAAGGAATGACGCCACGGGCTTCGCTTGAGCCGTACTTCGTATCTGTAGTCAGGAAGTGCCGCATCACATACATGGTGTGGTTAAACTGCACTCTTCTCGCCATATCTTTGTCTACCTTAACCGTAGTCGTAACGCCGTTGCCAAGCCCGTAGAACTCGGCACTGCCGTTATACCCGGAGGGCAGGCTTGCAGGGACCATCTGCGCCATCCAACCAGGAGCCTGGTTATACCATGCCAGAACATGACCGTGAGACTTATACTGTCCAGGAGCTCCCGAATCCCGGATCGCCTGATAAGAGTTAGTCGGGAAGCTGTATTCCGCTAAGCCAGGGGCAGTGGTTGCGCCATTCATGGCCTCGCCGTTCACGTTCTTCAGCCATTCCGGCCCACGGGGATGCGTGCCATCGGCCTTCAGATTGTTGCCGTCGACGAAGATCTCATAGTGATTGGCTCTGGTTCCGGTTACGGGCCCTGTTCCGATGGCGCCGACCATGAACAAACCATTCTCCTTATTGTACTTACTCTTTAAAGGATCTACGGCACTCTGATGTTCCTTATTGACTACACCTGGAAGCGGAACGCCATCAGGATCAGGTGCGGTTATTTCGATGTTAGCAACCAGCAGCATACCAGTCTCTTCTGGACGGGCATTCTCGCCATGCAGCTCAAGAATGAAGTTCGAGGAATTACCCGATGAGGCGGTAATGCTGTGATGCGCCTTCAGCCAGGATTCACCGTTGTAGCTGCCCACCCAGTCAGGATTCAGGTTGCTATACTGGTAATCTCTGAGGTAGCTGTCAAGGTTTTCATTGGTATTTCTGACTCTCCATCTCATGAATTTGCCTTGCGCACTCTTCGGATAGTAGACATCGAATTCAATCGTTGAACCCGCTGTGACATTAACGGACGGGGACAACGGGGATTCCAGACTGATGCCGCCGAAGGTGCTTTTTCCGTTATGGGCGTAGTTAATCTGGAGCACTTCCGCTTTACCTTGGGCATCTGCAAAAGGATACGCGATTGTCTTGAATGTGCCGCCGGCAAAGTCGGCAGGGACACGGTTATCCAGCGGAGTTCTAGCTTTCCAGGCATTCGTGGGCGCGGTAACTTTTACAGGAACCTTACCCGGACCCGGATCAAGCCGGAAATAAGGATCGGAGCCGTCGGATTTGATATTTGCAGTAAAAGTGGCGATTGCTTCTTTAAGAGCAGCGATTGCTTCGTCGGCCGGTATGTTCGCGTTACGTGCGAGCTCAATCGCATCATTCATAGCTTGGAGCTCGTCAACATGCACCCACGGCCAGGCCTGCTGCACGTCAGAACCATAGACCGATCCATACACAGAATGGCTGACCTGAAGCGGGAATTCCGTATTTCCGGTTTTTAGCGCTTCGGCTTGCGCGATCAGATCGCTCAGTTCCACTGGCGCTTCGTCTGTAGCCGCAGCAGCCGGGGCAGGAGTATACGTGAAGATGGAGAACAACATGATGATGACGAGAATACGGGAGATGCTGATTACATATTTTCTACTGTTCATCTAAGTTTGACTCCTTTTCTTATGGAGATTCTTATCTTACCCTTGGTTACGCCAAGTCTGGCTTGACAGTCAATCCCGCACCTCCCTCTGAACCTAATGGCAGACAATGTTTGTAAACGCATTCACAAAAACGGATGATTAGGCTGTAACAGCTTTCATATTAACAATAGGAGGGCAAAGTCTAAATACGGGTAATGCACGAATGATTTTAATATATTACGAAAATGGACACACTTCTCATCTCTCACTTCCAGGAATAAGGATTCCTGGTTTATCAATGGAATATCGCCAGTGAAACGCAAAATAGACCGCCCTCCCTGCACAGGCTTGCGGTCTTTTATTACGGCGGATGGCTCGTGGGTTCAGCTTAACAATCTCGCAGCCTTTAACATTAAATAATATTGATTATGAAAATGCACTTCATTCGTATATATTTTTGTAAAATATTCAACGCACTTGTCCATGATTTCCCCGGTGAACTTATGGTGCATGATGGCTTTATTCGAATAGAACCTTACCATCTTCCAGTCATTAATAATTTGGTCCAATAACGGGTCAAGCGTATCTTTGGCATCGATAAGATCAAGGTTGTACTTATAGAGAGTATTTAACCTGTACTTCTCAGAGCATTTTCTATAAATAGTACTGCTCAGGGTTTCTGTAATGGTCTCATTTGTGATAATACGCCCGAAATTTTCGGCCAACAACAAGATATTATTCAGACCTTCCATTATTTCATGCTCGTACCTGCACATATTCTCTACAAAGGTATGGATGGTTGTGTGTGCTGACTTCTGATTGTTCAACATCTCATGATTACTTGGGGGCACTAGCGCATATTCCCAAAAGTAGTCCGGCATCTTTACGTGCTCCGAAGTCATGCATGACAATTTAAATTCTGAGAATGGCAGAGAATATTGCCTGTATTCTGTAATATCATCAACCGTATATATTTCCCCGTTAGTCCGATTGAAGCCATAGACAAAAACAGGGTGCAGTCCATGCTTTTTGTTATAGTAAAAGTCTCTCCCGCGTTGATAGAATAAATCAATAAAAATGGAAATCGGATGCCCCCTGGAAATAGAGCTTATGATCTCATCTTGTAACGTATCTAGTGCAGGAGACTTTTTGCGAACAGAGATCCCCATTTCCTCAAGGATCTGATCTCCCTCCTGAAGCTCCAATACCTCTAACTTGAAATATCCTCTTGCTTGTATTTTTTGTTCATTAAATCTATAAATACTAATCACATTATTCAAAATCGGCAGCTCATCTTTTTTAAAATATCTGGCAAGCGTTAAATACAAATTGTAGTCGCAACTAAAATATGGAAAATTATGATGAGGAAACATTTTGGTCATGCCATCAAAGGGTTGAAAGGTGTCCAGGGATATCATTTCTTCCATACAATAATTCTCCTATTCTAAAAATTATTGTCGATATTATAGATTTATGACCTCTTAACAAGGTTCATCATACGGTATTGCCGCGTTCCCGCCTTCATCTCTTCATATTTCTTCGAGCCGGGCAATGCGATGAAATCATTAATATCTCCAATATTCGTACCCGCGCCTACGTTGCTTGCAATCCCTTGTGTGCCCGTACGCTGCTTCGCATTCTCATCACACGATAAAAGAACATTCGAAGTCACATCCTGATCGCGGATTACAGACAGACCTGCTTCCTCTAACAGCCTCACATTCTGCGCTACCTGATCACCCGGCATCAGCTCCGTATACAGAAATACGCCGCCAACTCTCATTATCCGATGCACCTCTTCATAGAAGCGGGAACGGTCCGGATAGGCATGCGCGGATTCTATATTTAACACCACATCAAAGCTTTCGTCTGCAAACGGTATATTCTCCGCATCGCCGACGAGATACCAAAATTCACCCCCTCGGGATTTGGCATTGCAATAGGCAATGTTCGCCGGGCAGATGTCGAGACCGACAATAGACAGCGGCTTGAAATATTTAGACAGAGCTGCTATATTCCCTCCCCTGCCGCATCCGATGTCAATCACCTGCCGGTCCCGGATCACCGTCCTGCCCACTGTCTCAAGCAGCAGCTTGATTGAATTTCTGTTCCATGCATCGCCGGGCTCTACCACCGCATGCTGCTCACTCCCGTGCGGGACGTAACCATAGTTTAAGAAGGTGGCGAATCGGCCTATACCGGACAGCGCAAGGGATTGCGAAATCTCGCTGTAATCCCGAATTTCAGCCTCTTTCCGGTTCCAGCCGGAAGGGCGGTCCACCTGCTCACGCCGGTCGAGCATCGATACATAACGGTCATCGATCGTATATACCGCATTGCAGCTGCAGCATTGCAGCAATGCCTCCGACTGGACCAGCGCGCCCTTGCAGCTGGAGCATACCAACCTTGGATGCAGATGCTGTAGCATGACTACCCCCCAGCCGATGTATGCATTTGATTCAACGCGTACACATTGAAGTAATTGGGGATATTTAAGTCTTCATAGTAGTCGATCGAGACCTTGAAGCCGTTGGTCCTGAAGATATTCTCGAGCCTGCTGATCTGTTCTGCGTCCAGTCCGTGTACCTCCATTACAATTTGCCTGATTTTGCCCCAATCCTCCGGATGGATGCCTTCCAGGACCTCAAATTCACTTTTTTCCACATCGATTTTGAGCAGATCAATGGGGTTCAGATCGTAATAGCGGATCATTTCAGAGATCGTGGTCAGCTTGCATCGATGGATCTGTTCATTCAGAAGCTTCGGCGACATCAGTTGATCCACGAACCGGTTCAACATGCGCGGGTCGGCGAAATGATCCCGGTAATGGTTGATTAACCCGTACCGGAGATCCTGGTCGTGGTTCTCCCGGTATTTGATCTGGACAGAATCCGTGGACATCGTAGGAAAATAGGCAAACTCCGCTTCCTTGATCTCATTAGAAAGTCCGACGTTAACCGTTGTTACGCGTGGCAGCGAGTCCGTATTCATCTTCAAGAGCTTAAACGTCGGAGGCAGCGGCTCAAAGGCATATACCCTGCAGTTGCTCTTGCTGTTGACATATAGGGTGAACATGCCGATATTAGCCCCGACGTCCATGACCGTTCCATGATCCGGGAGCGTAATCCCGTGCTTGAAATACATCTCCTTCTGGAAAATCTCGTTATAGAGGAACTCGGTCTCGCCTTCGTTGTTCTGATAGATTTCGAGCCCGTTGTGCAGCCGCTTCTTGGTAGTGTCTGTCTGCGGCGAAAAGCTCTTACGCTCCATCCTGCTCATCCGATTCACCTTCTTAACAATTTGTTTTTTGGCTTTTCTCTAACTGCTGGCGCTCTCATAGTGTCTGACGGCCAGCTTCCAGAACAGCCTGACCACTAGAAGCGATATCACAGGAGCTGCAAAAATCCATATTCCTAGGAAGAAGTCCAAGCGGTCGATCAAATAAACCGATGGCATGTTAGTGATAAACAAGATAGGCACGACATACAGCCCTAATCTCCGCAGCCATTTGGGGTATATGTACATCGGCATATTATTCAAATCCCAGCATTTATCCAGTATGTCGAAGATTGCACCGGACTTCACCGTCCAGAAAGCGAGAATTTGCGGAAGCAGAAGCACCGAGTAGGTCACGATCGTGCTGCTCAAGATCACGCCGATATATCCGGCCAAGTGGATAAAGCTTGGTTCGATGCCAAGCCGCTGCCAGGCTATTACGATCATTGTGATCCCGGCGACCAGGTTGGGAATCGGAAACGCGAAGTTAACATTCCGGAATGAAATCATGAACTGCAGCGATAACGGCTTCGTCATATACAAGTCCAGCGTCCCGTTGCGGATATGGCCTGCGAATCTATAAAAGTTATCCATAAACAATCCTGTATAGATTGCGATCATAATCGTATAGGTCCCGGTGAAGATCATCATCTGGTCAGGAGAAATTCCATTTATTTCGATCCCTAGCTGGTAAACGAAGATGATATAGATCAGCTTGGAAAACAGAAATACGGTCTCCATGATCAAACCGGAGTAGAAATTCGCTTTGTATTCCATGTAACCGACCAAGCTGTTCTTCGCAAAAATAAAAAACATACGTACATGCTTCCGAATCTCGGACAAGCTGATACTCACAGATCTAACCTCCAACGGCTACATATTTCTTCATCCCGGAATCCCAAGACAACTTGGAAATGATCATAAGCACAATGACCCAAACCGCCTGTACGAGGAGCCCGGGCACGATTTCATGAATCGTCAAGCTCCCATTGATGATCTTAACCGGGAAGTATACGACATATTGAAACGGTAAATAGCTGGAAATTCTAGCAAACGTATCTCCGAAAATATTAAGCGGAAAGATGGCGCCGCTGAGCAGATAGACGCCTTGGTTGAACGCGATAAAAACGCCCCAAACCTCAGTAATAATGAACGCGAGCGCACTAATCGAATAAAAAAGCAGAAAGTTGATGAGCAGCCCGAACAGAATGCTGACCAGGAACAAAACGATCTGCCCCGCTCTAAGCTGAAACTCCCAAATCTGAGTAAACACGATCATCAGGATGACGAATAAGACAAGGACGACCGCGGTCTGAACCGTTTTCCCGCCGAAAAAATTGCATATCCGATAGCTGAAATAATGAATAGGCTGAGCGATAAATTTGCTCAGTCCACCCGTCTTGATATCACTCGCGATCTCCCCTTCGAAGCCGGCAGAAACCAGCTTGGAGACGACGCCGGACAACACGGAATAAATGATGATCTGCGAATACGAATAGCCGTTAATAATCTCCTGCGGCGAACTGCGAAACACGGCTGTCCAGAGGAAGCATTGGACGAGTATGATGAAGCCGCCGCTGATAATACTCATCAGGAAATCGGTCCGGTATTCCATCTCATTCTGAAGCGCAAGGATGTACGTCCTTTTATACTTCTGCAAGGCTTTCATGTCTGACCCCATCTTTCTGATATAAGCTTTCGATGCCTCGCTCGACAGGTATATCTTCAACTGTGAAATCAAGGATCGGGAACCGGTCCAGCATCATCTTCGAGAGTCGCTGAAGGTCATGCTTATCAATCTCCATGACGGCATTCAGGCCGTCATGTTGAGTAATAACGCCATAGTCGCTTAGCGCTTCTCTCGGTACTTCGTCCGTAAATTGCAGCTTGATAATCTTTTTGGCATGGAACAGCTCGTTCACACGCCGGAGATCACCGTCGTATACGATCTTCCCTTGATTGATGATGATCGTTCGTTTGCACAGATCCTCAATATCCGCCATGTAGTGGCTTGTCAGAATGACCGTTGCCTTCGTCTGCTGGTTATAATACTTCAGGAACTCCCGAATGCGCTTCTGCGAAATCAGATCGAGTCCGATGGTAGGCTCATCCAGAAAAATCACCTTGGGCCGGTGGATGAGCGATGCAATTAGCTCCATCTTCATCCGTTCCCCCAGCGAAAGCCTCCGCACCTGAATATTGAGCAGGTCCTTTACGTCAAGAATCTCCGTAAGCTCATCCAGGACAAGGTTGTAGGGCTTATCCTCGACCTCATAGATACATTTGTTCAGGTACAACGATTCGTTCGCCGGTAGATCCCACCACAACTGCGATTTCTGCCCCATCACGATCGAGAACTGCATCTTGAATTCTTTTTTTCGTTCCCAAGGGACATAGCCCAATACTGTCGCCTGTCCGCTTGTCGGATACAAGATGCCGGATAGCATCTTAAGCGTAGTCGTTTTGCCAGAGCCGTTCGGGCCTAAGAATCCGACCATCTCACCTTGCTCGATGACAAGTGATATTTCGCTAACCGCTTCTTTGATCAGTGATTTCCGCTTCACTAAATTTTTGAGCGATTTTTTGAGCCCCAATTCTTTTTCATAATATTTGAAGCTTTTGGATAAGCGTTCCACTTGAATAATGCTCACTGGTGCACCTCATTTATGTTCATTTAGAATCGTTAAACACCGTGCAAATGCAAGACACTGCACTTGGAACAGGCCGGCGTCAGCCGTTCGTCCATCATTTCCCTTATCCTTCTGTAAGTCATGCTATGCCATAATTCCTGTACGGACGTTTCATTTAATTTGCCGATCTCGAACTCCTTGAAAAATTTGCACGCGATAATCGTTCCATCGGGCGTAATGTCCATCCGGTTCGAGAGCGCCAGGCACTTCTTGTTCATCGTGCCTTTGCCCTGCACCTCTTTGCCGAGCACGAAATCTTCGATCTGGTCCTGATCCAGATTCGGCTGGTAGCGCAAACGCATTTTCCAGACCCGATTATTCACCCGGTCCAACTCGCTCATGAGAGCAGGGATACGCTCCGGATCGAGCTTATAGTTGAAGGCGTGCCAGCTTCGTTCGCCCTTATGCTCGCTCGCCGGAAGGAAGTGGAACTTCTGGTCGAAGTAATCGTCCATTCCCTGCGTGCATTCGTCCGAGATGTACCACGGGAAGCAGACGATGACCAGATCTACGCCGACGCCCTCCAGAAAGTCCAGCAGATCGTACAGCTTGTCGGTCATACCATCGTTAACGACGGTATGAATCGAAATTTTGCCTCTGAACTTGTTCTCCTTGCGCAGCTCGACCAGCATCCGGATCGCATCTATCGCCTTGCTGAATACCCCTTTGCCGCGAAGCGCATCGTTCTCTTCTTCGAATCCATCAAGCGCGATGAGCAGCTCCAGGTTATCGGAGATTCTCTGCAGGGCGTCCAGCTTGCGCCCGATCAGCACCGCATTCGTGCAGATCGTCGTCTCACGGGGATGGGCTTCAAGCAAATCGGCCAAACGGTCGAAATCGCTGTATACAAGCGGCTCGCCTCCCCAGATATAGAGTCTCGACTTGGCGGTTTCCGTCTCAAGGATCAGCTTCTCCAGCAGCTCGTAGTCGAGCTGTTCCCGCTGCTGCTCCAGTGTCATGAAGTGATGGTAGCCGGTGTCGTTCCATTGATAGCAATGCTTGCAGCGCAGGTTGCATTGGTTCGTCAGTTTAATCCCGACCGACTCTGGCAACGGTGTCGCGTAACCCGCAATTTTCTCCATATTCCGTTTGGTTTCCAGCGTATTCCTGATGGTGCGTTTCAAGATTTGCAGATCCTTTGCGGAATGCTTAATCTCAGATTTCGGATTCATATCAACACACCCTTCTTAAACGTAATAGGTTATTCACATGAATCAGTAGATATAATACCTTGAACAAGCCGTACAAATCGGAAGCATATTTTTTTTCATATACGCGCGATACTCTTTGTATTTGTCACTGCGCCAGATATCCAGCAAATTCTGTTCGTTTATGTTGCCAAAGGTCAAATCATAGAAGGCATGGCAGGGTGAAACGTCGCCCCTTGCCGTAATCTCCGCATACACCCATGGAAGAGAGCACTGTTTGCGTTTATCCGCCATCTGATGGAATTGCCCCGAGAAGTAGTTGGCCAAATTCTGTTCATCTGTCGTCTTCGGATAGGTGATCACATGGATACCGTTTTTCAAGCAATATGCTTTGACAAGATTGAGCTGTCTCGTCAATTCAGGAATATCGATCTGGCTGAACGAACTGATGTCCTGCCAGACCATCCCCTTGGCATACGGAGCTCCATGCACGCCGAATTCCTCACTGAGAACCTCCACATATTGGTCATACTGCTCTTCCGTAGCATAGAGCTGTACTTCCATGCTGATATGGTCGAGCATCGACAAGTCGATATGCTTAAAGAAAAATTCCTCGATATACATATAGTTCAAAGGCGTAATGATAAAGGATACACCCATCTTCGGAAATTGCTTGCCTTTGCTTTGGCGGAGCTCATAGAGCTTCTCGATGCCCTTGATTACTTTCTTGAAAACGCCTTTGCCCCTCTGTCTGTCGTTGATTTCCTCGGGGCCGTCGAGCGACACCCAGATCTTATTGGGCGCAGTCTCAACAAGCATCTCGGCATGCTTCTCAAGCAGTGTGCCGTTCGTGGGGAAGTCCGCTATGCTTCCATAATGATTGATCATGGCAAGAATGTCGCTCAGCCAAGGGTACATCAGCGGCTCACCGCCGAAGAAGTCGTAATACGGCTTGCCGGGGCTGCACTCCACAATGATCTTTTTGATCAGCTCCGGGTCCAGCTTCTCTAATGTTTTTTTGCTTTTATAGGGTCCTTCGAGTCCCCATTCATAGCACATCTTGCATCGCAGATTGCACTCCTCGAGCAGCTGCAAGACGATCCATCTCGGATAGCTTATCGTATCATGGGCAACACTCAATTGTTGTAAGCTCATAGCATAACCCCTTCTGCCGTTAAATTTTCACCTCTTCAATAACGCAACCCTCGAACAATAGTGATCCACATAATTCGTCCGTTCACCAGGTCTGTTCTTAATCGCCTGATGCATCTCCTTAAGGACATCTATAGAAAAATCCATCTCCCGCCACTTCTCGTAGCGTATTCCGAACCCGAGCGACTCCCACAATTCCAAATTGCTAAGCTCATGACTGCCGAACGGCTCCAGCAGAATAAGAGGGGTTTCGGAGGCAAGCGAGTCGATCAATGTGCCCGCTCCCGGCTTGGCCACGATAGCCACCGCCTCCGAAGCGACGTCAAATAACCAATGATGATCCGCCTCAGCAGCGTATGAATTCGTATCTTCTCCCGCGATTTCAATATATGGCGGGAACTCATGCAGGCCGTTTGCGCTTTTCACCCATGCACACCACTCCGGATCGTTCATCCAATACCGGTGATCGGGATCGGGCTTCGCTTCCTTCCAGTCATACGCTACGATATCAAGCCCATAGTTATGGCCGGCAAGTTCTGGAATTGCACTTTGATAAGTGCCCATCCCCCAGCCGCCGCCATGGACAACAAGCCGCCGCTTCCTTGATTCGAAGGGCATTGGCGTACCCGAAAGAACCGGGATTTCACATCGAATCGCCATCCTACCGGTGTCATAGAGACAAGCATTGTAATAATGCTCGTCATACCGGGGATGAAACTTCTTCAGGCTCTTCCAGGACGGGGCCAGATCTGAATCGACGTAGAGCAGGTCTACATGAATTGGCTTCGGCAGCATCTTCTCCCTATACAAATCCAGAATATAGACCCAGTGTCCGGATAACGATATGAATTCGCAGCGTTCTTCCGCTGCCCACGCCTCCAGCAATAGCCCGACCTGGGCGTAATCTATGCTGCCCCGGATATCCATCGGCATCCGGGCCGAGAAATTAGCAAGTGCGAAATTATTGTGGTACGCCGTCCTGCTGTCTGCAATATGCTCCCTCTTGTCATGCTCCAAATAGCTTTCGAACACGAGCACTTCCGTGCCGATATCCCTTTTATTGAAATCGCTTGCAGCTAACAGGCCGGGAATATAGAACCCCAGACCGAAACCCGAGCATAGAATCGTTACTTTCCTCTTCCCCATAAGCTCTCTTCCTCCATCCATGGTTTCAAGGTCCCGCTAATGAGCTATCGTTCATGCAGATGCCGTCTTCTGCAGCTCCGAGATATAATTGCAGAAGGCTGTAACCGATTCCAAACAATCGAAGTCGAATTGATCGAAATCGATTTCAACACCGAAACGCTCTTCCACCTTCAATAAGAACGTAATTAGCTGTAAAGAGTCCATCCCCCCGTCTTCCATGATGCTGGAATGCCTGGTCAGGCTGATTGCCAGCTGGGCGTCGTCCTTGACTTCGCTTATCATCGCTATGATCTGTTCGTGCATAGGTACCTCCCGTTTAATGGATATATTGACCCTGGTAATAATGGATCGTTCTAGCGAGTGCATCCTGCAAACTGATCGCCGGTTCCCAGTCCATGATCGTCCTTGAAATGGTTATATCCGGATTCCTTCTCCTGGGATCGTCTTCCGGCAGCGGGAGAAACTCGATCTGCGCGTTGGAATTCATGAGCTCCTTCAGTATTTGGGCGACTTCAAGGATGGTGACTTCCTGCGGATTCCCCAAATTGACTGGCTGTTCATATGTGGTGCCCAGCAGTCTCATAATCCCTTCCAGCAAATCGTCGATATACTGAAAGCTTCTCGTCTGACTCCCGTCGCCATATATCGTAAGGTTTTGCTTGGACATGATTTGATGAATGAAGTTGGTAATGACACGTCCGTCATATAAATCCATCTTCGGGCCGAATGTATTGAAGATACGGATGACCCTTACCGGCATGGCGTATTTCCTGTGCATCCAGTAGGTAATCGCCTCTGCATACCGCTTAGCTTCGTTGTAGCAGCTTCTTGCTCCAATCGAATTCACGTTGCCATAATAGCTCTCCGGCTGAGGGTGAACGGTCGGGTTCCCGTAGATCTCGCTTGTGGAAGCCAAGAAGAATGCAGCCTGCTTTTCTTTGGCCAGTTTCAGCAGATGCATCGTTCCTTCGCTGTTGACTCTCATCGTTTCGATGGGATAGGACAAATATTTGGGCGGGCTGGCAGGGCTTGCGAAATGCATCACCCAATCAACAGGGCCTTCAACTGCGAGCGGATAAATGACGTCATGCTCGATAAACTTGAAATTTGGCGACCGTAAAAGATTGTCCAGGTTGACAGTGGACCCGGTCAGAAAATTATCGACACCGACAACGGTATGGCCTTCCCGCAGCAGCCTCTCGGCAAGGTTGGAACCGATGAAGCCTGCGACTCCTGTTAATACAATGAATATAAAGATCCCCCCATTGCTCAAGGTTAACAAGCAGGAACTGTGCGGAGCTTACTCAATACGCTGTAGAGCAACGACTATAATCCCGGCATCACTCCCTCCACAGATATACCTGGCTGACATCCACTGCGCCCTCGATGTTACTGAATGCCTACCTCATTCAGCCATCGTTCAAGGAATATGGATTCTTCATTTTCTATATTCGTAATCAGCGTTTGTAGGCTTTCGGAAATCCTCGTATCCCTTGTCAAATTATATTTCATCGCTACATTCACAATGATCTTTGCCTTAAGCTCAATGGCTGTGAATTCATCTATATGCTCTTGATTTAATTGATTTAGATGCCGATGATCGTACAAATACTTGAATCTTAGCGTCATTATCTTCTTATGATCATAAAGTAAATGAAAGGGTCTTATATCAAGCATATCCTTATGTTCCGCTGTCTCTCTCACATAATTAATTAGAGTGGTGTATATTTGCATGCCGAAGTCAAGCTTATCCCTGTCGCCCCCATAGTTGAACATCTCCCAATACTCGGGCGTTTTCTTAGTAAAATAGTTTCTTATAGAATTTACTAGGGTATCAGCACTGAAGTTATCCTGATGTTGCCCATTGAATGTATACAGATACACCATTTCTCTAAGATAATCATGATTGGTTGTCAGATGATTAGTGTTGAACGCAAGATCGAAATCGGCAAATGATATCTCAGCCTGACTATACACGCCGTTCTTGAAAAAATCGGAAACATACAATATCTCCCGATCTAAATCATAGCCGTACACAAATATGTCATGATGCAATTGGAGTTTCTGATACCGGTCGCTTAGGGGCACGTAGAAATAATTGATCATGGTGTGGATATAGTTATTGGCATTAATATTTTCTATAATAAAATGAATAACCGAGTCCCATTTCGTTGTTACAGTATCTCTATGTATCTTCTGAGTCGAAATCCATTTGCAACCATCCGAAGGCCGCAGCTCATACGTCAGAGGAAAATAAAAATCCCCCCAATGATGTTTATAATCTTTGTTAATAAATAATTGAATATAGTTGCTGAATATCCATGGGTGCGCGCACTCGTAGTGGGTAAGTATGGACAAGAGATGGGCATGCTGCGTATAGGTTGTAATCATCGGATAACGGACCGGCAATCTTTCGCTGCGCAAAGTTTGAGTTGTATCCTTCAACTTTTCGTTCCCCCCTATTCCTTTAGCAATAAGCGCTTCGTACTTGCCCTGTCCAGTTTTCCTGTTTTTGTTTTTGGAATGTCATCTATAATCCTCCATTGTCTCGGAACTTTATAAGATGACAAATGCAGGTTGCAATGTTGGGTCAGCGCATCTATATCAACCAGACATTCATCCACAACTTTCAGAAATGCGATGGGTACTTCGCCCAATAGATCATCTTGCACACCAACAACCATGACCTCCTCCACTTCTTTCAAGCCATACAAAAACTCCTCTATTTCTTCCGGATAGATATTGATACCGCCGGATATAATGATATTCTTCTTACGGCCTGTAAGTATGAGGCACCCTGCTTCATTCCAATATCCCAAATCTCCTGTCTTTAGCCAACCCTCAACAATGGTAGCGTTCGTTAACTCCGGGTTCTTGTAATAACCGAGCATCACATTCGGGCCGTTGACCCAAATTTCTCCTGAAGCAGCAGGTCCTTTAACCTCATTCCCTTCTTCGTCAACAAGCCGGACAGACACGCCGCTGACGGGTGTTCCGCAGGAGAGACTGCGGTCTCCCCGTTCCATCATGCTCACCCGCGGAGAAGCTTCTGTTAAACCATAGGCTTGAATAATGTCCGCTTGTGGAAATACAGTCTGAAGCTGGTCTACTAACTTCTGGGGAACCGCTGCACCGCCAATCACAATAAACTCAATCGAATCAAAGGCGCTCCAGTTTGTGGTCTGATGATAATCAGAAATAAAGTGCATCAATTGCGTAGGCACCGCAGAGAATGCCGTGACCGCCTTATTCTGAAACAGTCTAAACGCTGTGCGCGGCAGCAAGGGCAAGCTGATCAGCTTCATTCTGGTGCCATAAAGCATACAGGAGATCAATTGCGTGACAATCGTAGAACTGAAATGCACGGGCATCGTGACAAGAAACGAATCCTGAGCCGTATACCCGACCTTTTCACCATGGGCCAGCGCATTTGTTAATACATTCCGATGGGATAACATAACGATTTTAGAGGGTCCGGTTGTGCCCGAGGTAGGAAGGAGAATCGCACAATGATTGGGATCGGGCGGATTCGTGAACGAGATCGATTCGAACGAAGGCATCGGTTCTTGCGAGAAATCCTGCGCGGTGACCCAATGAATATCACCATTTAACTGCGCAGGCTGTGCATATTTGCTGATAACCAGTTTGGTATCACTGGCATGTAGGATATGTTCAATCTCCATGATGGAAGCCGAGTAAGGAACCGGTACCAGTACATGACCGCAGAGCAGAAGGCCAAGCGCCGCAGTAAGGAACAAGGGCTCATTATTGGTGTATACTGCAAGATGACTTCCGGCCTCAAGGTCAAAATTCTTTTGGACATATAGAGCAATTAAGTAGGCCTCTGTCATTACCTCTGCATAAGTCCATTGCTGCTGCAGATCTTCAAGGATAATATGATCTTGGCGGTCACAGGCCTCCAGAAATAGACGCTGAATGATAGTCATCATAGCATTTTTCCGGTCAAATAATTAAGGATTAATCCAGCCGTGGAGAACTTCTCAAACAACAGATCCTCATCAGGGACCGAGATGTTAAACTTCGATTCCATTGAAACAATAAGCTTGATGAAGCCTGCCGAATCGATCCCCAGGTCCAGCAAACGGGTATCGGGGTCTTCCGGATACTCGATGCCCGCCTCAGCAAAAATTTCATCTTTCAAGATAGATTCTATTGATTTAGACATCCTGTTTCCTCCATTAGATAATCTTTAGAAAGGCTGATTAAAGAGGATAACCTACATGGTGATATTCAGTGATGAGCAAGTGAAAGTGAAGTGAGAGTGATTGTGAAGGAGAATGAGTTCTTAACGATGGAGGCGGAATATGACAAAATAACTAAAGAAAAAAAGCATTTTCCCAAGCAATGAAGCACTGCTGAAAATGCTCTAAATAACTGCAAAAAAATGTAATTCTCAAATGGACATGTTTAGTATAAATTACAAATATAACAATTGTCAACAATTTTAAATAAGTCTGTTTATGCCTTCTATATCTGGCGTGACCAGAGGTTGCGATGGCGGTAAGGTGGATAGGAATAAAAAAATTGGCCTCCCGTTTGGCAGTTTAGACTTAGCAGTTGTGTCACGAAAGAGTTGACTCCTTCCGCCAACACAGTACAATGAAGACGCGAAGATAAAAACACAGTTCCGTTGGTAGTCCAGACGCGGTGCAGGACACCAGTAAAGGTTGTCTGGAGGGCAAAACCTCAACAATTGGAGGTATGTATGAGAATTCAAAATATAAAAATCGGCAACATCCCATCCATTATTTGGGGTGATAGATCAGACAAGGTATATGTCCATGTTCATGGCAAAATGTCATGCAAAGAACATGCTAGAGATTTTGCTGAAATCGCTGTAAAAAAAGGGTATCAAACGCTTAGTTTCGATTTGCCTGAACACGGGGAACGAAAGGACAGTAGTTATCGTTGTGATATTTGGAATGGCATTAATGACCTTACTCTAGTTGGAAACTATGCCTTTTCAAATTGGGATCATGTTTCTTTGTTTGGGTGCAGTTTGGGAGCGTATTTCAGTTTGAATGCTTACACAAATAGTAATTATGTCAAGTGTCTTTTCCAATCACCTATATTGAATATGGAATACCTAATTAAACAGATGTTTAATTGGTTTGATGTGACAGAAGAACAACTGCGCATACAAAAAGAGATTGTTACCTCTGTTGATTTGCTGCGTTGGGATTATTATCAGTTTGTAAAGAAACATCCGGTTAAACAATGGAATATTCCAACTTCAATCCTTTACGGCAGAAAAGACAGTATGCAATCTCTGGAAGTTATTAAGGACTTTGTGAAATCACATGATTGCAAGTTGGAAATCTCTCAAAATAGTGATCATCCTTTTATGCAAAAAGAGGATGTAAAGATAGTTCACACATGGCTTGAAGCAAACATATGAGACTATGCGCTATTTTCATTCTTCTACACAAAAAAGCGCAGAGCACAGGGGTAGACTGTGCTTTGCGCTTTGAAAAATGCTTTGCTTGATTATATCTACAAAGGGTACAAACGGCGCCCCAATAAACGGTTTTCATCCTTTTCCAATAAAGTCCATCCGAGCCACGCACTCCACATGCACCGTATGCGGGAACATATCCACCGGCGTAACCTCCACCGTCCGGTAGCCCCCATCCTCCAGCACCCGCAAGTCGCGGGCTAGTGTCGACGGGTTACACGACACGTACACGACACGCTCCGGCTGCATCAGCAGGATGGTCTTCAGCAGGCGAGGGTCGCAGCCCTTGCGCGGCGGATCGACGACGATGACGTCCGGGGTGATGCCCTGCTCTTTCCAGGCGGGGATGACATCTTCCGAAGCGCCAACTTCGAACTTCACGTTATTCATTTCGTTCAGCTTCGCGTTCGCGCGGGCGTCCTCGATAGCTTCAGGTACAATCTCAACCCCGTAGACCTGCTCCGCATGTTGCGCCAGGAATAAGGAGATGGTGCCGATGCCGCAGTAGGCATCAATCACGGTTTCCTTACCGGTAAGTGCAGCGTATTCCAGAGTTCTGCCATACAGCACCTCTGTCTGGACCGGGTTCACCTGGTAGAAGGAACGCGCTGAGATGGCGAACTGGACCTCCCCGATGTAGTCATAGATGACCTCACTGCCCCACAATACGCGGGTATCGTTACCGAAGATGACATTGGTCCGCTGGGTGTTGATATTCTGGCAGATGCTGACCACTGCCGGAAGCTGTTCACGTATACTGCCAAGCCAAGCATCCAGATGCGGGATATCCCGGCCGTTCGTGACCAGCACCAGCATCATCTGGCCGGTGCGGAATGCCTTCTTCACCACAACATGGCGGAGCAGTCCGCGGCCTGTCTCTTCGTCATAGGCGGTGATGCCCAGCTCACGGCCTAGGCTCTTGACGGCGGCAACGACCTTGTCGTTGTCCTCATGCTGGATCAGACAGGTCTCCATGTCGATGATCCGGTGACTGCCCCGTGCATAGAAGCCGCCGACCAGACCGCCTTCGGTCACCCCGATAGGCACCTGGGCCTTGTTGCGGTAACGCCAGGGCTCGTCCATGCCGAGGGTGGGCAGCACGCGGATGCCTTCAACCCTGTAACTTGCATCGCCCGCACTCCCACCTTCAACCGCCGCACCTGCATTTTCACCATCCGTATCAGCGCTACCGCCCACTACACTTCTACTTGTACTTGGCGCACCAGCCACCTCTAGCTTCCCGATCCGCTGCAGGTTGTCCACCACCAGCTGCCGCTTCCACGCGAGCTGTGCCGTGTAGTCCATATGCTGCAGCTGGCAGCCGCCGCATTGATCATAGATCGGGCAGGGCGGCGCGATACGGTCGCTGCTGGCCTGCACCAGCTCCAGCAGCTTGGCGTAGCCGTACTGCTTCTTGGTCTTCAGCACTCTGGCCCGGACTCGCTCACCGGGAAGAGCGCCCTGCACAAATAGGGTAAAGCCCTCTACGCGGCCTACCCCTTCACCTTCATGGGTCATGCCGATAATATCGAGCAGGACCTCATCATTCTTATTCACCGGCAGTCCGGCGACAGGGGCCGCCCCTTGTTCCCGGCGGCTTGCGCTGCGCCTGCTGCGTTGTTTATTCATGTGTATAGGTTCACTTCTTTCATGTTCTTCACGATTAGTTCTGCGCGAAAATCCGCAGATGCTGCGGCAGGATACTGAAATTGCCCGGCAGGGTGCCGCCCAGCTCGCCGTCCAGGTTCAGCTGCACGTAGCCGGGAGAGGTTACCTCCATGGCATCAGTACGGAAATGGATAACCTTCTTGTCACTCAGGTGCTCTCCGCGGATGGTCAGACGCACCAGCCGGATGAACTCCGCCAGGTTGCATTTCTTAACGGCAATCACATCGAGCAGGCCGTCATCGATACGCGCACCCGGAGCCAGCTTCTCAAAGCCGCCGACCGAATTCGTGTTGGCGATCAGGAAGAGCATGAACTCGTCATGGATCATCTCCTGGCCGTTCGCGCGGATATACAGCTCTTGCGGAGCAAGGCTGGCCATCTTCTCGATCCCCTTCAGGTAATAGGCAAGCTGACCCATCATGGTCTTCAGCTTGCTGGGGACCTCATAGGTCAGCTCCGTAAGCTGCCCTCCGCCTGCTATATTAATGAAGTAACGGTCATTGGCTTTACCGAGATCAATCAGGCGCGCTTCCTGACGCAGAATCAGGTCGCAGGCTTCCTCCCAATTCTTCGGAATGCCCATGGCCCGCGCGAAATCATTCGTCGTTCCCAGCGGCAATATGCCGAGCGGGGGAAGGTTCGGCTTCTCCGCCATCCCGTTAATCACTTCATTGAGCGTACCATCGCCTCCGGCAGCTATGATCAGATCATAAGTACCGCGTTCCACAGCCTGGGCTGCAGCCGCAGTAGCATCGCCCTCTCCCGTTGTTGCATGGCAGGTAGCTTCGATACCGCCCATATCCAGCCGGTCTAGAATATCGGCGAGTCGTCTTTTCATTTCTTCCCGACCAGAAGTGGGATTATAAATCAATCTCGCAGTTTTCATTACCGGAACGCCACCTGTTTATATAATGGATAACTTTACTGATTATACCCAATTCTGTACCCCACAAGCAATGTCAGGGGGACGGAGGAGGGATATATTTATACCCGCCGCCCGGGCTCCAAGCCTGGAAAAACAGCACAAAGTATAGATATAAGTATGCAGCAGCGGCAGCCATGGCTACATGGAACACTGGCGCATCCTATAATCAGCTACATTATCCGCTTACGAATTAACGTTGAACTTCAAGCCTCAAGGCGCTGGAGCGCTGCTTCCACCTGCCGCTGAATCCAGCGCGGCAGCAGCGGATGCGGCAGCAGTGTCTGGCCGGAATAGGCATACTCAAGCCCCTCGAGCCGCTGCGGAATAACAACCTTAGTGAAGTACCCCTCACTCAAAAAAAGCGGAGCTACCAGCACATCATAGCCCTGCTTCTGCCAGTGCTCCACCCGGCTTCTTACACTGTCCGGGTTCAGCAGCCCGTAATCAGCTGCAGCCAGCCCGCTAACCTCCCGTACCCGCGCGGCAAGTGAAGAGATGCCCTGCTCCCAGCGCTGCCGGAAGCCGTCGTGCCTGCTGCCGTGTCCGACCAGCAGCACCATCTCCCGCCCGTTATGCTTCGACAGTTCCCGAATCTTATCCCACAGCATCTGCGCAATATCGGGATCATCATCGACAGGATAGCCATAGTGAACCTTCGCGGCAACCGTGAACGGCGCAAGGTCGGTCTCCCGCTCAGGAACCGGCTTAGCACCCAGCGCATACTCTATCTCATCGACATGCGTGCTGCCGGAAGAAACAAACAAGGGGATCACAATAATATCTGTGACCCCTGCATGTTCCAGCTTATCAATTCCATCCTGTATCAATCGTCCTTCTACCAGCTCAAGGAAAGCCACTGCCACCGGCAGCTCCTCCCGGAGCGTGAGATGGCTCACTGCTTCATCTACCATCGACACCCAGGCCTGATCCCGGGAGCCGTGACTGATTAACAATACACCCGGAACCATAGATTATCGGCCCAGACGTTCTAGAGTAAGCTTATAACCGTCATTGCCATAGTTCAGGCAGCGCTTCACGCGGGAGATTGTTGCCGTACTGGCCCCCGTCTCGGCTTCAATCTGATTATATGTAGACCCCTTGCCCAGCATCCGCGCAACCTCAAGGCGCTGTGAGAGCGATTGAATTTCGTTCACGGTGCACAAATCATCAAAGAATACATAACATTCTTCCATATTTTTTAATGTTAAAATAGCCTCAAATAATTGATCGATACTTTTATCGTTTAGCTTCTTTAGCTGCATCGCCCTATCATCCCCTAAGCATTAACTTAATGTGACTATCTTGCCTCTACTATATTGTACTGGAGCACATTTTTCAAGCATTAACGGTTTCACGCTGTAAAGAGTGAAATCGATGGACAAACGTCCACCCCTGGCGTACACCATCACTGGGGTTAATTCTAATCTATTTCCGGCTTCCAGGTTAGACCGCCTTACTCATAGTACTACAAAACCGTGCGAAATCAAGCATGGACACGGTTTCTTCACTTCCGCCTGCCGCTCCATAGGCATCCGCCCTTTTCCGCTGGTATCCCGGTTACCCGGGCATTCGTCTATACCGTCTGTTCGCCCATGACATACAGTATAGCAAACCACTAACGAAGGAATGTGATCCTATGCCTCAGCATTACTATAATCATTCCCGCCAGCAAGGCCGTTCCCTGGCTGAACCCTACAATCCGTCACCCTACCCGGGACTATCTGCTTATACACCTGCCCCGCTTCCCGGAGAACCTGAGCTGCTGCCTGCTTATGGCGCTGAAGTCACCGAGACGGCACTAGCGCTCCCTGCTGCAGAAGCTTCTACCGCGAAGGCCGGAGGCCTTCTGGGCGGACTCGGCAATCTTGGAAGTCTGGCGAATATGGAACAGCTCAAGGGAATCGTTGACCGGATGGGCGGTATTGACGGAATCGTCAACACCATGGGCAAGGTGCAGAAGGTAATGCAGGGCTTCTCACAGATGGCTCCGATGGTGAAGCTTGTGATGGGCGGCTTTGGCAAAGGCAAGGGAAGCGGAGCGGGAGAGCTCGCCGCCGAAGAGGATGCAGCCCTCTATAGCCCCAAACGGCGCAAAAAAAGACGCCCCGTCCCGAAGCGCCGCAATACCTCCTCCAAAAAGCGTAAATCTGGCGGGTCTTCTTCCGTTAAACGCCGCCGTTCCTAAGCGGCGGCGTTTAACGCAGCTTTATTTTACTTAAACCAGCCGCTCCGCCGGAACCAGCCGAACATTCCGATTCCCAGCACCAGCATAAGCAGCAGCACTGCGAAATAGCTGTATTTCCATTCCAGCTCCGGCATCACCCTGAAGTTCATTCCATAGATTCCGGCGATCAGCGTCAGCGGCATGAATACCGTGGTAATCACCGTGAGTGTCTTCATAATGGAGTTCATCCGGTTGGAGTTGAGCGAGATATAGCTGTCACGCAGGTCGGCGGTCATTTCCCGGTCAACTTCAATCATGTCGGTCAGCTTCAGCAGATGATCGTAGATATCGCCGAAGTAGACCCGCTCCTCCCCGTTACTCTGCACATGCTGTGAATTGACGATACGGTACATCAGATCACGCATCGGCACAATCGTCCGCCGCAGCTTCAGCAGCCTTCCGCGCACATTGAAGACCTGGCTCATCAGCTCTTCCACCGATTCATTGCCGCCCTGGCTCTCCAGATCCGCAAGTTCATCCTCCAGCGTATACAAGGACGGGAAATACCTGTCGACCAGCTTGTCCATCACGGTGTAAGCAGCGGCCATCGGCCCGCCCGACCAGCCCTTGCGGCTATGAATCTCAGCTTTGACCATCTGCCACGCTTCCTCCATCTCCGGCTTGTCCTGATGATGGTAGGAGACGAGGAATTTCGGGCTGAGGAACAAGTCGATCTCTTCGGCCTCCAGCGTCCGCTCATTCAGCGAATGCAGTACGAAGAATTGCACATCCTCGTAATAATCCAGCTTCGGCCGCTGCAAGACATGCATACAATCTTCAATCGCTAGCGGGTGAAAATGAAAATAGGTGTCCAGCCTCAAGGTTTCTTCCTCTGTCGGCATAGCGAAATCCGCCCAGATCCAGGCATAATCATCCAGAACGATATCCTGAAGCAGCAGATCGGTCAGTATCTCACCCGTATGTGTTACGGCAAGTGTTCGTATCATAATATAAGTCCTCCGCCCTATGTAGGCAATCCGCAGCAGAGCTGCTCTCTTCTAGTTGCTTTCTCCCATTGTACCGCATGTCCCCGCAAAAAAATAACCGCCAGCCCGCTGAACAGCGGCTCCGGAGGTTTCTTGGGTCTGTCTCTATAGTTAACGATGCTATTTGCGGCGAAAGACCGGACCCATGGTCCAGTATCCGGCTTAGCGGCCCAAGCCTTCCAGCACCTCCAGATGCAGCACCTGCAGGAATTTCTTAATATTCACCTTCACCTTGCCGCTATCCCGGCCCTGTTCGATCTCCTTCATCTTCAGGCGCACCTCTTCAAAGTCGAAATACAGCGGCGCATAATGCTCGAACTTCGGATTCCCGTAATCCGTCAGACCGATGGACGCGAGACTTGTCAGACCCGCCGCCAAGGCGCGGCGCAGACGCTGTTCGATAGCCTTGACCTCTTTGGCTGCCTCCGCAGGCACCGGTCTGTATTTGGCAGCAGTCAGCTCATACAGCTCCTTAAGGGATGGAAGACTTCCGCTCTTCCCTTCGGCTACCGCCAGCTCCATGATCGTGATAATATCACGGCTGCCATTCTCCGAGATCATGCCCATATTCATCAGAATCGGCTGGACAATCTCCTTGACGGTCCGTTTGCCCGGCGGCAGCTGCGGCAGACCGAACTGCAGGCCCTCCAGCTTGCCCAGCGTCAGCTTGATCTCATCCAGATAACGGCCCATGGCGTAACGCTCATTCACTTTATATAGAACAGATTCGACTTCAATCTTGTTGATCGGCTTGCGGATGAAGAATTCAATCCCGCTCCTGTAGGCGCGGCTGACCATATCCCCGTTCTCAATCTGCGAGATCATGACGAATTTGGAGCGGCAGCCCTGTGCCTGAAGAGAGAGGATGGTCTCAATCCCGTCCTGGTCCGGCATCAGCAGATCCATCAGCACAATGTCCGGGGTCTCGCTCAGGATGAGAGCGATCCCCTCCTGTCCGCTCGCTGCAGTACCCGTCACCTCACCAAGCCCGCTGTCCTCAATAATATGCTGCAGCATTCTTCTCGCCGACGCGTCGTCATCTACAATACAGAATGATAGCGGCATCCTCTATTCCTCCTTCCGCAGCTTCATACTCGGCACTGTAATCTGGAACATGGCCCCTCCGATATGCGATACCGGCTGAACTGCAATGCTTCCCTCGAACATATTCACTATATCCCGTACATGAGAGAGCCCAATCCCCGTGGCAGCGATGCCCTCTTCATCGAATTTCGTGGTGAAGCCCGGCTCGAATAGCAGGTCCAGATCACGCTTTCCGATGCCTGTCCCGCTATCAGTCACTGTCAGAATCGTCATACCGTCCTGCTCATAAGCGTTCAGATGGATGCTGCCTGTCCCTTGGATGACTTCCACCGCATTGGCGGTGAGATTGTTAAGCAGAGTCAATAGAGGAATGTAGCTGTCGGTTGTGTAATCGGAGGTGATGTGAATATGGAACTTAATCTCTTTGCCCAGCATTTCCGCATATTTGGCATTGCTCTTGACCGCGAACTGCAGAATGCCCGATAACGGCATGTCCCCGTTCACCTCACGCTCCACCAGCTTCACCAGCCCTGCCAGAATCCGCTGCGAATCCTTCTTAACCTCATGTAGCTGCTGGGTGATGTCGAGCACCTGCCGGCTGTAACGCCCCGTGCCTTCCCCGTCCTTCAGCTTGGTATACAGCTCGAAGCTGTTCAGCGTGACCTGCTCCAGGGTGCCTATGGACTTCTTCAGGTAGAACACTTCCCCGTACAAGCCGGAGCCGAATCCGAGCATCTGCTGGGTCCGTTCATGCTGCTCCCGCTCCCGGATACGCAGCTGGCTGACAGAGATACTGCTGTATACCCCTGTGGTGAAATACGTACGCAAGACCGCTATCGCCATCAGGTACGTCCACTCGTTCAACCGGAAGGTAGCCGAATCCAGCACAATCAGCCGGGTCAGCAGCTCCATCTCATTGGACAGAAGATCGATCAGCGCGGCAACGGCGCCCAGCACCAGCGGATGGAAGGTATCAATCCGGCTCTTGATGACACGCATCAGTGTGCCGAACACCATGTAATAGATCATTGCCGAGAAGTGGCTGCTAAGGCTCTGCTCTACCGTCAGTCCGCTTCCCTCCACCATATCCATGGCAGTCCGGAACAGCAGCACGACCACCCCGGTGGCACAGCCTGTGCGGATATAAGGCAGCTGCCTCATTAACAGCAAGAATAGGAGGAAGGCGCTGCTGCCCATGGCAATGCGGAAGACATCTCCGTCAAACGGATTGATCTTGAATTCTCCGGCTACCGCAGTAACGGCGGCCACCAGCAGAATTTGTACCGCCTTCATTCTCAGAATCGATTGTCCCATCGCCACTGCTCCTGCCTAGAGAGGTTGACAACTATAGTATCATAGCCGAACTGGATTGAATATGGCTTAATCCTCATTCGGCTAAGGTTATACCGCTCTGTGCTCAAGCCTTCTGGACAGCAGCGACAGCAGGTAATTAACGACAAAATAAATCAAGGCAACCAGCGCCAGCGTAGGGATGGCATAGCTGTAGCTATGGCCGATGACAATGTTCGCATTATGCATCAGCTCCGGCAGGGAAATCACAACAGCGAGTGAGGTATCCTTCAGCAGGGAGATGAACTGGCTGACAAGTGGAGGAACCATACGCCGCAGCCCCTGGGGAAGCACGATATGCCATAGGGTCTGTACACTGCTGAGACCGGAGGAACGCGCCGCCTCAATCTGCCCCTTGTCGATCGACATTAAGCCGCCGCGGACAATCTCGGCAATCATCGCCGCCTCGAAGATGGTTAATGCCGCAATGGCCGCAGTAATGAGTCCAAGCTTGATCCCGACCTCCGGCAAGGCGAAGCGGATGAAGAAGATGATCAGCAGCAGCGGCAGATTACGGATCAGCTCCACCAGGTAGAACATGACCGGTGACAGCACCGGCACCTCCGAGTAGCGGATGACGCCAATAATACAGCCGATGATAAAGCTCAGGAAGATCGATACAAAAGCAACGATCAGCGTCACATACAAGCCGTCCAGCAGAAACTTCAGATTATCGGCAGAGTATGCACCTGTGAAATCCATAATATCCCTCCTTTAGCTCAAGCGTTCTCTTAATATTTGCGCTGCAGCCGGCGCTCCCAGATCCGTACGCCGTAGCTGAGCGGAAGCGTAAGCACCAGATAGAATACCGCTACGAAAATGTAGGTGTCGAAGGTACGGTAAGTCTCTGTAGAGATCCCGTCGGCGAAGTACATCAGATCAAGACCGGCCACCAGAGTCAGTACCGAGGAGTTCTTAATCAGGTTAATGAACTGGTTGCCGAGCGGCGGAATGACCAGCTTGATCGCCTGCGGCAGAATGATATGCAGCATGGTCTGTATGTAGCTGAGGCCGGAGGAACGTGCCGCCTCCATCTGTCCCTTGGGCACGGCCATAATTCCGGCACGGATCGCTTCGGCGATGAAGGCCGAGGTATATACGGCGAGTCCGATGGTTCCTGCCTTGAAGCCGTCCAGCGTGAAGCCCAGAGCGGAAGGCCCGTAATAGAAAATATACACGACCAGCAGCAGCGGGATATTGCGGATAAATTCCACATACACCGCGCCGAACCAGCGCAGACCCTTCACTGAAGTCATGCGGAAGACGGCAACGACCGCGCCGATCAGAAAGCTGCCGGTCAGGGCCAGCACACTGGACAGCAGCGTACCGTAGAAGCCCTCCATATACAGTCCGAAGTAGTTCGTTAATATTGAGAAATCCATCAATGTTCACCTGCCTTTAGCTATCGATGAGTTCGTGCCTGCCCGGCATGGCAGCCGTTCCTACAAACAAGTAGAAACGGCGTTGCCGTCCTTAGAAAAGGCGGTACCGTTTCTACGAAAAAAACGTGTGCAATCTATATATTCCTTCTTCCCTTGGATGAAGATAGGCCTTGCTTGGAACAGACTTATTTAGCCGGAGCCTTACCAATCCACTTCGTATAGATGGCATCATACTCCCCATTCGCCTTCAGTTCAGCCAGTGTATCATTAATCGCCTTAACTACATCCGCGTTGCCTTTCTGGACCGCAATGCCGTATGGCTCATCGGTAAATGGCTTCCCTACCACCTCGAAGCCGGGGTCCTGTGAGGCCATTCCATACAGAATCGCATCATCCGTAGTGAGCGCGTCACCCTGGCCCGCCTTGAGCGCACTGAACGCATCCTGATAGTTATCGAATTCCAGCACCGTTACGCCCGGCACCTTCTCTTTGATATTCTTGATCGAGGTTGCCCCCTTGGAGCCGAGGATCTTCGTATCCTTCGTAATGCTCTCCAGGCCTGTTATCGGGCTGCCCTTCTTCACAAGCAGCGACTGGCCGGCTTGGAAATAGACGTCGGAGAAGTCAACTTCCTTCTTGCGGTCCTCCGTAATGGTCATGGTAGCCACCACCATATCGATCTCGCCGTTATTCAGCATCGGAATACGGGTCTTGGAGGTGACCTCCTTCAGCTCGATGGCATTCTCGTCACCGAGAATTTTCTTGGCGATGGCCTTGGAGATGTCGATGTCGAAGCCTTCCACGTTGCCGGAGGCCGGGTCCTTCAGACCGAACAGGCGGGTATCGAACTTCACGCCGACGAGCAGCTTGCCGCGCTCCTTGATCTTGGCAATGGCCGCAGAGTCAGCAGCTGCCCCTCCGGCAGCATTGCCGCCTGCCGCAGGTTCGTTCTTGCCCTTGTTGTTGCCGCATCCGGCAATGACCAGCATGGCCGCAATCATCAGAACACTTAACACCTTGAAGCTCTTGGACATTTTCATTTCGTTTCCTCCCCGGATTCCTATATATTTAGTTTAATGGCTTAATACACGGCTGAGAAAAGTACGCGTCCGCTCTTCCTTCGGGCTGGCGAAGAAGGCTTCCGGCTCCGCCTCTTCCACGATCTGCCCCTGATCCATGAAGATGACCCGGTCCGCCACCTCGCGGGCGAAGCCCATCTCATGGGTCACAACGACCATCGTCATGCCCTCGCGGGCCAGGGCGCGCATGACATCGAGCACCTCCCCGACCATCTCCGGGTCCAGCGCCGAGGTCGGCTCGTCGAACAGCATAATCTTCGGCTTCATCGCCAGCCCCCGGGCAATCGCCACCCGCTGCTGCTGTCCGCCGGACAGCTGGGAAGGATAGGACTCTGCCTTGTCGGCGATGCCGACCTTCTCCAGATAATACATTGCGGTCTTCTCCGCTTCCGCTTTGCTTAAGCCCAGCACCTTCACCGGGGCCAGCGTGATGTTATCAATGACCTTTTTGTGCGGGTACAGGTTGAAGTGCTGGAAGACCATTCCGATCTCTTTGCGCAGGGTATTGATATCTGTCTTACGTTCGTTTACAGTTATACCGTCCACGGTTAATCCGCCGCTCGTGATCGTCTCCAGACGGTTAATGCAGCGCAGCATCGTGCTCTTGCCGGAGCCGGAAGGACCGACTACAACTACTACTTCCCCTTCCTGAACATGCAGGTCAATGCCCTTCAGTACATGGAATTGTCCGTAATGTTTGTCTACCTGATGAAAGTCGATCAATGGCTAGGCCTCCTTTGTCTATTCGCGTGCTTGTCAGCAATGGTAACACTTAAAACAAACCTTACTTCAGAGACTACCAAATCCTACATAATACTACGCGAAATTTATTTCTCATATGTTATTTTCTTTTAAATATGTGATGTATTTCATTTTCTTTTTATGCCTATCAACATTTTTTATCAGTTTGATGTAGCCTTTTGTGACATTCCTCTCTTGAAAAATCAAAATAACCTCCGCTTACGCCGAGGTTTACCGCTGAACGCAAAAAAAGATGTCCTAAAGCCATCCATGGCTTCTGCGACATCTTGTCCAGGCAATCTATTCTGTTCAGTCCTAGAAGAAGAGCTTGAAGATTACTCCCGACAGCAAGGCGCTGATCGGAATGGTAATGAACCAGGTAACCACGATCCGTCCGGCCACTCCCCATTTGACAGCGGAGAAGCGCTTGGCTGAACCTACACCCAGAATCGATGAGGTGATCGCGTGGGTTGTACTTACCGGCAGATGCAGCAGCGTAGCCGTGAATATAACAGAGGCTGCCGAAATATCCGCCGCGAAGCCGTTAATCGGCTCGATTTTGAAAATCTTCGTGCCCATTGTCTTAATAATCTTCCAGCCGCCGATAGACGTTCCGAGTGCCATGGATGTAGCCGCTGCAATCTTAACCCAGAGCGGAACCTCCATTGTCTCAAGCCGTCCCGAGGTAACGAGGGCAAAGGTAATGATCCCCATCGCCTTCTGCGCGTCATTCGTACCATGGGTGAAGGATTGCAGTGCGGCCGTCACGATCTGCATCGAACGGAAGCCCTTGTTGACCGTATGCGGACTGCGCTTCGCGAAGATCCACTTCAGAATCGTCATCACAATATACCCGATTACAAAAGCGATCAGCGGGGAGAAAATCAGCCCCTCTACGATCTCAATGAACCCGCTCCATTTGATATGCTCTGTCCCTGCCCCGACATACACCGCACCGGCTAATGCACCGATAAGCGCATGGGAGGAGGACGAAGGAATACCCAGCCACCAGGTGACGAGATTCCAGATAATTGCCGCAATGAGCGTCGCTGTGACAATGTCTATCCCGTTGTCCAGCAGGGTCGGATCGGTAATGCTGCCCCCGATCTTTTTCGCCACTCCGGTGAACATCAATGCGCCGATAAAGTTCATCGAGGCGGCCAGCATGATGGCTGTACGCGGCTTCAGCGCACGGGTCGAGACAGAGGTAGCAATCGCATTGGCGGTATCATGGAAGCCGTTGATGAAGTCGAACGCCAGCGCAAGAAAGATAACAAAAGCTAGTACATATATAGATGTATCCATATTTGAGGCCCCTTATGAGTTACGCATGATGATCGATTCCAGCATGTTGGCTACGTCTTCACATTTATCCGTGGTGGTCTCGAGCCGCTCATACAATTCTTTGCGTTTAATCAGCTCAATCGGGTCCTTCACAGTCTCGAACAGGGCCTTGGTGCAGATACGCAGGACTTCATCGCCCTGGTTCTCCAGATCATTCAGACGGATGGTGTATTCGCGGATCGCCAGCAGCTTCTTCTGGGAGAGCAAATGAACTGCCTTCTGGATCTCGTATGCACTCTGGCGGAGAATCTCTGCAAACTGGACAATATACTCATCCGCATCCAGCAGGTTATACATATAGAAACGCGAGGCTGAGGCCTCCAGACCATCAATGACATCGTCCATGCTTGTGATCAGATCCATGATGTCGTCCCGCTCCAGCGGCGTAATGAACGTCTTGTTCAATTCTTTGATGACAGTATGTGTGTAAGTATCGCACTGGGATTCGTATTTCTTCATCTCCGCGGCGAAGTTCTCCACATTGCCCTGGAGAGTCGAGATATTCTGAGCGAAATAATCCGCAGCCTGAACAATGGTGTCAGCCATGTTTTCCAGCGTCTCAAAGAATATATCCTTTTTTCTGAGCTTCATTAGTCTAAGACCCCTTTACATAATATTGCCGTGAAAAAAATGAAGTCATTCCATGTAAACCGCATGAAAATGAATGACAACCCTTGTTATCTTATCATATCGACAGAAGGGATAGAAGACAAAAAACCGAACTTTTTTACACTATAATAACAATTCCCTGTATTCACGAAAATAATCATCCGAACATTCAATTCCCCAGCTGAACTTAGCGGGATGCTGGAGCCGGCGCATATTCGACATGACTGCTGAACGAGGGGCTGTTCGGGACAATCAGAATATGGGTGATTCCCGGGAACATCAGCCCCTCCTTGCCGTCCTTCTTCACGAACCGGATGACGTCTCCGGGGCTGCGCGACCATTTGCCCTTAATCGCTACGCCGCGCTGTAACAGCACTGCTTCTCCCCCCAGCTCCGTATCCACCTGCAGCCTGCCGACATCATCCAGCACCTTATGGTCCGAACCCATCACGATGATGTTCGCCGCTTCCACCGGACGGTTATTATTCAGATCCAGATGCGGCTTGCCGTTCACCAGACGGGCATACGTACGCTGCTCTGCATTATATTGGTACGAGACATTGTAGCTCTTCAGCAGGAAGTTCACACTCAATCCAAGCGCCGGGGTGCCCTCCACAGGAATGTAATCCGGATCATTGAAAAGAAAACCGGGGACCTTCACGTTCTCCGCATACCCCAGCTTCGCTGCCCCCTCTCTAAGCTTGGCGGCATTACTGTACAGGTTATGGGGAGCCTTGCGCTCCTTGTCCCGCCAGAAGTAGGCCCCTGCCCGGCCGATTTCGTCCATATCCGCCTTCTTCTGCCGTTGCAGAATGGCATAAGCATCCGGACTGCCCCCGGCATGTACCGTTATACCGCCGTAGCTCTCGCCGATATCCAGCAGATACGGGCGGATACTGCGGATCGGCCCGATCTTCACCACCCCGGCATGACTCTGAAAGATACCGATCAGCCGGGTAATACCGCCTTCGGCCAACACCTCGTACAGAATATCCGCCTCGCTGATCCCGGACTGGGGACGGGCCGCCGGGGCATTATTGATCATGACCGCGAGCGGCCGGGGCAGGCTCTCCTCCTCAACCGGCAGGCCTGTTAAGACGGAGACCGCTATTGCCGGGGCTGGCGTTGCTGTCGGCGACGGCTGCGGAACTTCGGTCGGCTGCGGCTGCGCCGTAGGCGCTACCACCCGCACGGGCACTGGCGTGGCCTGCTCTTCCCCGCAGGCAGAGAGCAGCACGGCGGCAAGGACCAGAGCATATACAGGACGGGATACATAACGGTTCATCGATCTAGACACGTTGTTCCTCCTAATCGTAAGTTACAGCTTGCTTCTCTCGATTCTCTTTCTGTGAAACTCGCTTCCTTCATTTAATCATAGCTGGCAGAGTTTGTCTTGAGTGCAGCAGAAATCTTCACAGAACACACTTCCTCACACATTTCCTGGTGGATACATCTACGCCTCATTGCGGCTGGATCAGACTGGATCAGATTGGACCATCAGTGCTGATCATACTCCCATCCGCTCTGAACCAGACATCTGCTCTGTAACAATCATCTGCTCTACACAATAAATGGATAAACGTATCTTAATTTGGAGGATTCAGCGAATTCCGAGGAATTAATTGGATAAACGTCATTTAATTTGGAGAGTTCAGTCCAATTTGATTGGTTCGTCAATAATTAAGTGCTGATTTTCCAACTGCTGCCGGAGAGGTGATGTACCACTCCTGAACAAGTGGAGAAAATCCACCTGCTGTTCCCGGACGCAGTCGCAGCACCTTTCCGTCTTCCTGCCATTCCCCCGTAGCTACACCTTACCCACCAACTGGCGTGCCATCCTTAGTCGCAGTTCCCGCTTTCTTTTCCGCCGGTTTGGATATCGGCCCATTTTTGAAATATGTATACTATCCCCGGTAACGAAAAAAGGACACAGCCCGATTAGCGGCTGTATCCTGTATCCATTCATTCGTCATTCATATAGTAGTCAGTTCTCAGTCAAGCATCCAGCAGTTCAGGCTGAGCGTACCGTATTGGTAGGCCTGGATCATCAGCTGCGCCCGTCTGCCTTCATCGGCTGCACCCATTACGTAGAAGAGCGGGATAAAATGCTCCTTGCCGTAGGCAGGTACGGCCTCCCTCACATGCGGTGCCTGCTTCTCATACGCATACAGGGAGCGGAGATCCCAGGCCTTAAGCCGCTCTGCAATCCACCCGTCGAAGTCAATCGCCCATTGCTCCGGCTGATCCTTCTGCTTCAGCAGCCTCAGGTTATGAACCAGGCCGCCGCTGCCGATCAGGAGGACACCCTCCTCACGCAGCGGTGCAAGCATCCGTCCGATGTTGTACTGCTCCTCAGGCGAGCGGAGCGAATCCACAGATAAGGCCACGACCGGGATATCCGCCTGCGGGAACATGGTGCTCAGGAGGACCCAGGCGCCATGATCCAGACCCCTGCCCAGCACGGGCTGATGGGGCAGATTACTATTCTTGAACAGCTCCGAAATACGGCTGCTGAGTGCGGGATCACCTGGAGCAGGATAACTCAGCTGATACATTTCTTCCGGGAATCCGTAGAAGTCATGCTGCGTTTCATGCTGTGCGTCCACTGTGATCAGCTGATCGGGACTGTCCCAATGAGCTGAGAAGATCACAATGCCGCGGGGCTTCCCCAGATCCGAACCCAGCCGCTGCAGGAATCGCGTGTAGTCGTTATCCTCAAGTACCAGCAGCGGGGAGCCGTGCGCAATGAAAAAGGCCGGTAATTTCATAGGGTAAGAGCCTCCATTTCCGGTATGGTCTTCCCCTTTATTTTACAGCTAATTCCCAGCCATTGCGAGTGCAGTTACCGCTCCTATATCATCCAGTTCTGCCATTCCTCCTGAAGATGCTCCTGCTGGTTCATCCAGTCCCGGGTGCGCTTGAGCACCTGCTCCTGTGCCGGACCCGAAGAGAAGGTATGATCGCCCTGGAAAATAATCTCCTTGTCGCACCGTCCTTCCGGCCGGGTCCAGAACAGCTTCTGGTAGAGGAATGCATAGTCCACAGGAATCACATCATCGGAAGTTCCGTGAATGACCAGCACATCACCGCTGAACTTTCCGGCCTCTTGGAACGGCTGGAAAGCGGCCAGGGAATTGAAGTATACCGGAGTGAACGAATAGCCGGCATAATCTGCGCAGCCGCTCTTCACCGACCGGTCGAACGTTTCCCTGCCGACAATCTTGACGATATCATTGAAGGGATAGCCGACAGCCGACCACAGTACAAGATTCTTCACCCGCCGGTCACGGACACCGGTCAGCAGCGCCACCGCACCGCCCAGACTATGCCCGATCAGCGTTACACGCTGCGGGTCCACATCGGCCGAGCTGATGCCGTAATCCAGCACTGCCCGGGTCTGCCCGATCATCGACTCCATATCCTCACTGCCGTAATCGCCGCTGCTCTCCCCGCAGCCTGCATAGTCGAAACGGATTACCATATATCCATCCTGCGCCAGCTCCCGGGCTGCCTTGACGAAGATCCGGTCGACACCGATCCGGCTGCCCACGAAGCCGTGGCAGATCACTGCAAGCGGCACCCGGTTCTTGCACCGTCCTGTCCCTGCCCGGTCTGCGGCCGGATAATGTATGCTCGCTGTCAGTTCCTCTCCGTTATGCCGGATGATGATATTCCGTTCCATTGCGGCGTCCTCCCCTGAATGGCTGATTTATTTTAAATTATAATAATTCCGATTAACTTAGTATGATTAATGAGTCTATTATAATATCTGTGCTAATTTGTTGTCAATATGCATGAAGCCCGCAGCTTAAGACTGTTCTACCGGAGAAAAGGCCCCTTCCACTCCCTTAGGAGCAAAAGAGGCCTATCTCTGCTTAGGCATCACTCAGTCATAGCTGTCGTGAAACATGTCGTGTGTCTCCTGCCGGCCTTCCCAATCCCCGAGCCCGTTCTCCTGGCCCTGCCCCGCAGCATCCCATAGGCTGAAGCCGTCAGAATTGCCCCAGTCCCCCACATCATTAGTAGGTGCAGGCGCGGTGCCGCCGTTCACAGCTTTGCCCGGTTCCTGCTTGTTCTCCTGTTCCATAACGCTCCCTGCCTTCCCTCTAGCTATAGTTGGTGAAGCCACCACCTCTTCAGTGTTTACTCTTCCAAAAGGATTATTCAGACCTTCGTGAACGAACGTTGTCCTTGCACACGGCTGGTGCACAAACGTATACTCTAGGTTGAAGGTATCCTGATCACTCAATGCTGGAGGTATAGGTCCACACTATGAAAGTCAAAGCTATGATTAAGCAGAACAACCTGCTGCGGGAGCAGATGACGCCGTCTAACCGCTCTTATTTCGAAGATATGATTCTGGCGATGCGCGCCAGTTCAGTAGATGCTGTACGTGCAGAGGAGCTGCTGCTGGAGGCAGCCGGGCTGCTGCTGAAGGGACAAGCCAAGGGCAAGAACGCCAAGCAGGTTTTTGGCGAGCAGCCCGGTGATTATTTCAAGGACGTGATGGACAGTGCCCCGCCGCATACACCGCGCAGCCGGCTGAAGAACTCCCTGATGATCTCCTGGTCCGCTCTGACCCTGCTGTTCGGGACGATGGGCATTGCCGGCCTGATTACGCAGTGGAGCGGCGGTCCGCACGAACTCTTCGGCCAGCTCAGCCTGTTCACGCTGGTCGTTGTCGGCGCAGGCTCGATCCTGCTGGTTGAGCTTATTATGAAGTGGATGGCCTCCCTCTCGGAGGACGACAGTCCGAAGCCCAAGACCTTCGACATTAAGGCCTTGGGCATCTATATCGGAATTGCCGTGATTGCGGTATTCGCCGGCCTATTCCTCGATAATCTGTTCCCGGTGATTCCGGTCTCGCCCTGGGTCAGTCTGGCTCTGGCCGCTGCAGGAGGTCTAGGGCTGAAATTCATATTCTTCCCATCTTAGAGGCTGTATCCCACATCCATTCACACAGGAGGAGACTCGAATGAAAAAGCATGCCGTTCTATCCGCCGCTATCGCCCTGCTCATGGGGCTTCAGGCAGGAGCAGCCGTCCCGGCCGGTGCCGAAGGCAGCGGAAGCAGCCGGACAGGCACTTCCGGTGCAGCTGCAAGCGCTAAGACCGCCAGCCATGCAGAAGCGGTCTATAAGGCCGCGCTCCCGCTGCTGTCCAGCGGTAACCTGCCGGGCTCCATTTCCTATATGAAGACGAAGCTGTATGCAGTCACGCCGTATCAGGCGACTGTACTGACGCTGAAGCTGGAGAACCTGCATAAGGCGCTGCTCCCCTCCTGGGAGAAGAAATTCAGCAGCAGCGAGGTCCAGCGGAAGCTCCTCACCGTCTACAGAGGGGGAGTCAGCATGGAGAAGCTGGCTGAGAGTACGGATAACGCCGCCTTGCGCGCCCTGCTGCAAAGTGCGGGAGAGAGCGGATACAAGCTGGATACCGCCGAGGGCAGCTTTTACCCGGTGATTGATTATGCGGCTTACCGCAAATATAAGCCTTATGTAACGGAGGATATCAGCAGCTATATTTCCATTATGGCAGCTGAATCCGATCTGCCTCCTTCCAAGGATAACGGGCTGATCATTGCCTGGGGCGAGGTGGCCGACCGCGCGCTGACCCAGGAGCAATTCATCCAGACCTATCCCAAATCCAACCGGGTGCAGGCCGTCAAGAAGCTGTATGACCAGTATGCTGTGAACACCTTCTACGGCCAGAACAACACTCCGCTCTTCCATTACGATAATCTGGAGATGGATCTGGAGGCGCAGAAGGCCTACACCGGCATCCTGGCCAAGAACAGCAGCACAAGCGCCTTCCTGCAGAAGCTTGAGGGCTTCATGAAGCTGATGAAGAGTAACGGCTACCTGCTGGACGACGCGGCGGAGCAGTATCTGAAGACTGAGATTCCTCAGCCGTAGGCAGTTCAATTGAATTCCATACAACGCAAAACAGCCCCGTCCAGACTTTGCTGGGCGGGGCTTACTTTGTCTATATGCAGCTTCTCGCCGCACCTCAGATCAGCATACTGAACAGATTAACATCCTTGTTGATCTCCACGTAGTCGACGCCCTTCTGCTTCATCCGCTCAATCAGCGGAGCGTAGGCATCGGTGGACATCAGCTCAATGCCGACCAGGGCCGGGCCGTTCTCCTTCTCATTCTTCTTCGTGTACTCGAACCGGGTGATATCATCGTCCGGTCCGACCACCTCGGTCAGGAACTCGCGCAGGGCACCCGCGCGCTGCGGGAAGTTGACCATGAAGTAATGCTTAAGGCCTTCATAGATCAGGGAACGCTCCTTGATCTCCTGCATCCGGTCGATATCGTTGTTGCCGCCGCTGACGATGCAGACCACGCTTTTGCCGCGGATCTGATCACGGTACATGTCCAGTGCAGCAATCGGGAGGGAACCGGCAGGCTCCACCACAATGGCGTTCTCGTTATACAGCTCCAGAATAGTGGTACATGCCTTGCCCTCCGGCACCTTCACCACATCATCCAGCAGCTTCGAGCAGATATCGAAGGTCAGGCCGCCCACACGCTTCACCGCCGCGCCGTCTACGAACTTGTTAATCTCCTTCAGGGTGACCACCTCGCCGCTCTCCATAGCCTCAATCATCGAGGCTGCGCCGCTAGGCTCCACACCAATAACCTTAGTTGCCGGGCTCACCGTCTTGATATAGGTGGCTACACCGGCTGCCAGTCCGCCGCCGCCGATGGTGACGAACACGAAGTCTGCAGGCTTGTCCAGATTCTCCATCACCTCCATGGCGATGGTGCCGTTGCCGGCAATAATACGCGGCTCATCGAACGGATGAATCAGGGTCATGCTATGGTCAATGCAAGCCTGCAGCGCTTCATCATAGGCATCATCGAAGGTATCCCCCTTCAGAATTACCTCGACGAATTCGCCGCCGAAGCGCCGGACCTGCTTAATCTTCTGATTAGGAGTAGTGCTCGGCATGAATATCTTGCCTTTGATGCCTAGTGCCTTGCAGGAATACGCCACACCCTGAGCATGATTGCCCGCGCTGGCGCAGACGATGCCCTTGGCTCTGTCTTCGTCAGACAGACTGCGGATCATATTATAGGCTCCCCGGATTTTGAAGGAGCGCACAATCTGCAGATCCTCACGTTTCAAATACACATTACAGCCGTATTTGGCCGACAATACCGCATCCAGCTGGAGCGGCGTACGGACGATAACCTCCCGCAGCACATGGTGTGCGCGTACAATATCTTCCATTCCTACGATCCGGTTTTCGCCTTCTCTCATGTTTTTCCCGCCTCACTGTCTCTTTCTTATCGTTTCGCTTCTTGTAACATACTCTTCCGAGGACTTTTTTTCAACCCTTGTCCTCTCCACACACCATAACATCCACTGAGAGCGGAATTGAGCGCAGCAGCTCCCTGCCGGTAAGCAAGCGGGCGGCCCGGCATCTACCAGCCGGACCGCCCGCTCAACGCAGCCCTCTATACCTTAAACCTCGACACCGCACTCAGCAGCTGCGCCGAGCTGTGCTTAATCTCCTCCATCTCGGCCACGATGCTGCCGGACCGCCCGATGATCTGCTCCGCTCCGGCAGCAATGGCTCCCGCTCCTTCCGCCCCCTCATTCGTCGCGCTCCCCGTCTCGCTGATCGCAGTAAGCATGCTCTGGATGGAAGCCAGCAGCTCTTCCGAGGTGGCGCTGAAGTCCGTCACCAGCTCCTCGATGTACCGGGCATCCTCACTGTACCGCTCTCCGGTCTCCTGCATGGCATCGTAGTCCTCCTTCACCTGGCTGTCCATGAAGCCAAGCATACTCTCCGCAGCCTCCACCAGATTGGACACCGCCTCAATTACCGCCCCAGTCACTCCCTGGATCTCAGTCACCGTCTCACGCGAGTTATCGGCTAGCTTACGGATCTCCTCTGCTACTACAGCGAACCCCCGGCCCGCTTCCCCGGCCCGTGCCGCCTCAATTGAAGCATTCAGCGATAACAGGTTGGTCTGGGCGGCGATTTCAAGAATGGCGCCCGTAAGCGCGCTGATCTGCGAGATCGATCCCGACTGTTCAATAGCCGTGCGCAGCTTCTCTTCACTAAGCCCATACACGGTATCCGCCTGTGTGCGGGATTCCCTTGCCATCTCCTTCAGCCGCTCCGCCCGTATGTTAATTTCTCCGGCGGCTTCCGCCCCCTCCTGGGCTTTGCGGGCAATCCCGTTGACCGCAGCCTCGATCTGGGTTGTGCTGGCATTCATCTCCTCCATCGAGGCGGCGGTCTGCTGCAGGCCTGCCGACAGCTCCTCCGTAACCCCAGAGATTTCGGTGATGCTGCCGTCCAGCACGAATACGTTCTGCTCTGTATTCCCCACCGCGCCCGAGATACTCTGCGAGCTGTGCATGATCTCCTGAATCAGCGACTGCTGCGAGGCAATCATATCGTTGAAGCCCTCGGCCAGCACCCCGATCTCGCCTCCCGCGGTCACTCTTGCCCTCACCGACAGGTCTCCTTCCTTCGCCTGTCCGAACGCAGCTGTGAGCAGCGGAATCTGCTTCAGAATACTGCCGGAGACCAGATACAACAGAACAGACAGCACCGCGATTGAAGCCATAATCGAGAGGAAGAAAATCAGCTCGAAGCGCTTCAGCTCCAGCTCCGCATGCTTCTGCGGTACGATCAGCGCGACTGACCACTGGTTAGCCACAGCCGGTGAATAGGATACATAGCTGGGCTCGCCGTCCATGTCCGTCCGGATGACATTAGAGCCCCACTGCAGCATTTTATCGCCAACAGTCTTCCACGATCCGCCCAGGTCAGCCATCTTCTTCAGCAGGATATTATCGGGATTGGGATGGTAGATGAAGGTCCCTGTCTCATCAATCAGCACGGCATAGCCGCTGCCCTTATAATTAAAAGCGCCCAGCGCCGCTGTAATCTGCTCAATCGAAATATCTGCACTCGCCACACCGATCAGCTTGCCCGAATCATCAAGCAGCGGTGTGCTGACACTGACGACCATTTTGCCCGACCCGGCATCAATATAAGGATTGGTAATCGTAACACGCTTGTTCGCAGCCGTAGCGGAATACCAGCTTCGCTCCTTCAGCACGTAGTCTGCCGGAGGCTCGAATTCATCCTGGGTTATCACCTTGTTCACCGCATCCAGACCTATGTATACATTAAGCAGATTCTTATTGTTGTTCTTGATCAGGTTCAGCGTCTGGATCAGCTCCGTGTACCCGTCCGTAGTCTTCAGCGTCTGCGCATCGTTCACCCTTAGAATGAAGTCGCGGATATAGGCGTTGGCATTAAGCAGCGCCACACTGTCCACAGCAGGCTGCAGCAGGTCATTGACCTGTACCCCGATCTCCCCTTTCTCATATGTCAACGAGCTCTTCAGTCCGTCCACGATTAGCTGCTTGGCATTGCTGTAGATCACTACAGACACGGCCATGAAAATAACCACCACAGACAAAATCACTGACAAAAACAGCTTGCCGCGAATCCCCATATTCCTTAATGCCTTCATAGAACTCCCCCATCCCCATGTCAATAGACTCAGGCCTTAAGCTCTACCTGCGGCTATTCTCTGTCTTTTCGACTTATTTCTGCAAAAAATCCCTTTATCCCTGTACCGTTTCTCCGTAAGCTGTGAAAAAACTGTGACCATGTCAGGTATTTTAACACGATTATCCTGTCACACCCCTGTTTTCCCCTCATTCCGGCTTTTTCATGTCAGGTTTTTTACATAAAAAAAATACCCCCTCGTCTCTGCTGTATTCAGCAAATAAAAGGGAGTATGAGGAGTACACCGTCCTACTGTTCCAGCAGTTCTTGAAACCACTTCAGGTTCAATTCATGGTGTGCTCTGACATTATTCATCATCGATTTGGCCGTATCATAGATCTTATCTTGCTTGGCATCCAGCGCATGGTCAATCTCAGCAATCTTACGCCGTGTCTGCTCCATCTGCACCGCTACAGCCGCCTTGAATTGCTCAGAATCATATTGGTGGGCGAACAGCGTCGTCATATAAAAGGCTAACGTAATATCGTCTGTCTGCAGCGAGTATTTGGCCATCAGCCCTTTGAAATGCTCATCACCCTGCGGTGTAATCTCGTAGATATATTGCTCGGGATAGTTGTTGACGCTCACGACCTCCACCAGCCGGACCAAGCCTTCACCCGCTAACTTCTGGAGGTTGTAATACAGCGATCCCTTCGTCATATGAACAAGATACCTGTAATCCCGCTCCTTGAAGACACTGAGCAATTCATAAGCGCTGGATTGTCCGCAATCCTTCAGCAGACCCAGTATAAGTAAGGGTATAATAGCGAATTCCTCTTTCTGTATTTATTGAAAATCACCGAATTTATTGAAAATCACCGAGATGCTCCGCGATCCATTCTCTGAACGTATAAGGCTCCCGGCCAAGAATCGTCAGCACCGTGTCCGTCACGTCGAGCTTATGCTTCAGGCTATACTCCCAATCCTGAACTCTAAGGGTAATGTACTCTTCAGCGATGTACTTGCTCATATAAGAACGGAAGTCCCTGATCGTCTGCTCTTCCAGTTGAATGGATTGCCCCAGCTGCCTGGAGATTTGTGTTAATATGTTCCGCTGGCTAAGAATATTTGCTCCTGTGAGCGTCAAGACCTGCCCGGAGAATCTGTCAAAATCCGCTACAACCTCACTGATCACTTCGGCAATATCTGCTTCATGCACACTGGCCAGCTTTGCCTCCAGAGCCGGTAGCCGGATCGTCCCCTTATTGTATCTAAAAAGGTCCCTCCAGTAAACGGTATTATGCATGAAGGCCTCCGCCCGGATATACACATACCGAAAGCCATACGCCTGAATCTGCTCCTCGACCTTCTTATGTTTCATAGCGTTCTCATTGTAACTGGCATCCGAGCGGTTGATGGAAGCTGAGGATAAGAACACGATGTTCCGCACCCCCTTGTCCCGGGCCGCCTGCAGAATCTCTTCGGCATCATCCAGCAGGATCAGGAATAAGGTCTCCACACCGCTCAGGCTGTCTGACCAGGTGCTGCAATCCTTAATATCGCCAGTGACGATAGTCATGTTCATGTGGCTAGTCTGATCGCTCATCAGTTTCTCAGGTGTACGTGTGAGGGCTTTGAAATGGACAGCCTTAGACTTGAGGTGATGTACAACACGGCTTCCAACGGTTCCAGTTGCTCCAGTAATAAATAACATTAGGAGGACCTCTTTTCAGATAATTTAGTCTAATTAGACTACAATTCATAATATAGTCTAATTAGACCATATTGGCAAGGGTATTATCAAAAAAACACAGCCCCGAAGGACTGTGTCTGGTATTCATCTATAGCGTCTATTGCTTCAGCATCCACTTAAGCAGGTCCGGCAGGCTCGCCCACAAGCGCGAGTGCATAATTACATATTCAATCGCTTCATTGGGATCACCCATCCCGACAAAATCCGGAAGATTATTCGGCAGCCGCTTCAAGCCCAGCAGGTAATCCGGTACATGCTTGTTCACTCCGCGGGCTATGCGGTAGAGCATTTTGAGCTGCGAGGTAATCCCGTTCTTCTTGAACTCCAGTACAATCCGGTCATAGGCAAAAGCCGCCGCCGCATCCTCTTCACCGTAGTTCTTAATAATCCGCTCTGCTTCTTCAAGCTGGTTGCTATACAGGTATACAGCAGTCAGCAGATAGCGGGCACCGGTATTATCATCCTGATTAAGCTCCAGAATATGCTCCAGCATCTCTGTTGCTTCCTCCGCCTTACCGCCGAACCAGCAGGATTCCGCGTAGCTCTGGCAGATACGGATATAAGGACGGGTCTCATAGAGCCCCCAGAAGAACCCTTTATGCTTCGTAAAATAAGACTCGCCCAGCTCCCGTCTGCCTGCGGCGATTCCCGCCTTCAGCAGCTCGCGGGCGTCCTCCTCATTCTCCGTCTCCTCGGCCAGAATAAGGTAGGCTTCCGGGCTGTCCGGATAGAGCTCCAGCGCCTTCTCCGCCAATTGGACGCGGCGCTTCGCAGAGGTTGCCTCCATAGCTTGGGCCAGAAGTGTCTGTGCCTTCTCCTGCGGAGTTTCCGCTCCGTTCAGCGCCATCAAATCGTCCGCTTCCCCGGTCATGCCGTATTCCTCGACATAGTTATAGATCTCTTTAACCTTGCGGGAGATCGTGGCCGTGGTAATCGCGTATTTATCCGCCAGCTCCGCCTGCGACAGCATGAAGCCGTATTCCTCGGACAGCAGGTATTCGATTGCCGCACAGAAGGAGCCTGTCTTCTTCACGGCCGGCTTGGTCTGGCGGGAGAAACCGTTCCACAGCAGCAGTGCTTCCAGAATCAGCTCCCGGTCATACTGGCTTCTCATGTGCTCGATCAGCTCCAGCGCCAGCTGTTCATGGGCCGGATGCTCCCAGTTCAGCTCCTTCGCCACCATCTTCTTCAGCTTAGGCAGCGTTAGCTTGCCCGCAGCAGGGGCCGCACTTACCGTAGCCGGTTGTTCCTCGTGCACGATTACGCCGGGGATGGTCACAGGCGCTTGCGCAGCTGCATCTCCTGCGTTAACCAGCCGCAGCATCGACTGGGCCGCCGCTCTGTCTTTCTCCATGCAGCATTTCTTATATTTGTTCCCGCTTCCACACGGGCATAAGTCGTTTCTTCCTACCTTACTCAAAACTAATTCCCCCTTAAATCAGTAACTGTACATCCGCATAAGCATCGCTGTTATTGTACTATTATAGCATTCGTTATGGAATTGTTAAAAAAGGCCTTTCCTTAGAAAGGAAAGACCCTTTATCTGTATATATCCGCACATTTTCCCCCGTACGAGTTGTATTATAGCACTTCTTCTACAACTTGTCAGTCCTTTTTTTGGGACTTTCTCCTCAGACCAGTGCCTTCATTGCGATATCACTGCGGTTTTGTTTACCTGCAAACGTAATACTCTCCGCACTGGCATAGGCCGATGTACGCGCTTCGGCAATGGTGGCCCCCAGGCCTACCACTCCAAGCACGCGGCCGCCGGTGGTCACCCATCCGCCGTCTTCGCTGCGTGCGGTTCCGGCATGGAAGACCAGCGCAGAGCCGCTGTCTTCCAGCCCGCTGATCGGCACACCTTTCGGGTAAGGCCCGGGATACCCCTCCGAGGCAAGCACCACGCAGACTGCCGCTTCGTCACTCCACTCGATCGGAATATCGGCGAGTCTGCCTTCGGTCACCGCCAGGAAGATCTCCAGCAGATCGCTTCGCAGCCGGGGAAGAACTACCTGGGTCTCCGGGTCGCCGAAGCGGGCGTTGAATTCAATCGTCTTTGGTCTGCCGTCCGGCGAGATCATCAGCCCGGCGAACAGCACGCCGCTGAAGGGCCGTCCCTCAGCTACCATAGCCTTGGCTGTCGGTTCAATAATCGTCTCCACCGCTTTACGGATGATCGCTTCATCGATATGCGGCAGCGGGGAATAGGTCCCCATGCCTCCCGTATTAGGTCCTTTATCGCCGTCGAATACAGGCTTATGGTCCTGAGCCGCAGCCATCGGCCGCACCGTTTCACCATCCACGAACGCCAGAATCGACATTTCCTGCCCGGCAAGGAACTCCTCAATGACTACCTGCGCCCCTGCTTCCCCAAAAACCTTGTCGACCATAATCTCCTGAAGGGCCTGCTCCGCTTCCTCCCGGGAATACGCCACGGTTACCCCTTTGCCTGCGGCCAGGCCGTCCGCCTTGATGACAATCGGCAGCTCTTGGCTCCGCAGATAAGACAGGGCTGTCTCATAATCGCTGAATTTCTCATAAGCGGCTGTCGGAATGCTGTATTTATGCAGCAGATCTTTCATGAAGGTCTTGCTGCCCTCAATCTCTGCGGCATTCTTACGCGGGCCGAATACAGGGATATCCTGGGCTTCGAAGGCATCCACAATGCCTGCAGCGAGCGGATCATCCGGTCCAATGACTACCAGACCTACCTTCTTCTCCTTGGCAAAAGCGGTCAGCTTATCGAACTCGAAGACGCCGATCGGCACACATTCCGCAAGCTGCGCAATCCCGGCATTGCCGGGAGCGCAGTAGATTTTACCGGCACGGGGACTGCGGGACAAGCTCCAGATGATCGCATGCTCACGTCCGCCGCCGCCGACTACTAAAATATCCATAAGGCTCTGATCCTCCCAACGTGCTAGTGTTTGAAGTGGCGTACGCCGGTGAAGACCATGGCAATGCCGTATTCATTGGCAACCTTAACCGATTCCTCGTCCTTGATCGAGCCTCCCGGCTGAATAACTGCCGTAATGCCCGCCTTCGCAGCCATTTCCAGGGTATCGCCCATCGGGAAGAAGGCATCTGATGCCAGAACAGCACCCTTCGCTTTCTCGCCTGCTTGCTCAATGGCAATCTTGGCCGCACCGACACGGTTCATCTGTCCTGCACCTACACCGACCGTCATATCGTCAGCCGCCAGCACGATGGCGTTGGACTTCACATGCTTCACGACCTTCCAGCCGAACAACAGCTGCTTCAGTTCTTCTTCGGTAGGCTTACGGTCGGTTACCACTTGCAATTCCTCAGGATTCACAGAGTGTACATCGCTCTCCTGCACCACCATTCCTCCTTCAATGGAGGTGACCACAAAGCTGCTCTTGCGGGATGCGGCAGTGCTGAGGTTGCCCAGCTTAAGCAGGCGGATATTCTTTTTCTTCGTGAGGATCTCCAGCGCCTCGTCCGTGAAGCCTGGGGCCAAGACGATTTCGAGGAAAATATCCTTCAGCAGATTAGCCGTGTCCGCATCAATAATCCGGTTGGCTGCCACAATTCCGCCGAAGATGGAGGTAGGGTCCGCATTGTATGCTTTTTGATAAGCTTCATAGACACTTGTGCCCACACCGACTCCGCAAGGATTCATATGCTTCACGGCTACAACGGCAGGCTCTTCGAACTCTTTGACAATCTGGAGCGCCGCGTTCGCGTCATTGATATTGTTGTAGGACAGCTCTTTGCCGTGCAGCTGCTCGGCAGCCGTAAGGGTATCCTGCGCCGCCAGCGGCTTGCGGTAGAACGCAGCCTTCTGATGCGGATTCTCCCCGTAGCGCAGATCCTGGATTTTCTCATAAGTGACCGTATAGCGCTCCGGCAGCGGTTCACCGGTGACATTCGCCAGATAATCGGCAATCAGGGCGTCGTAAGCCGCCGTATGGCGGAAGACTTTGGCCGCAAGACGTTTGCGGGTTGCAAGGGTTGTATCTCCACCGGCGCGTACTTCTTCAAGCACATTCGCATAGTCGGCCGCATCGACCACTACACTGACAAACGCATGGTTCTTCGCTGCAGAACGCAGCATCGTCGGCCCACCGATATCAATGTTCTCGATCGCCTCTTCATAAGACACATCCGGCTTGGCAATCGTCTCCGCGAACGGATACAGATTCACCACGACGAGGTCGATGTAATCAAGGCCAAGCTCATTCATCTGACGGGTATGCTCTTCGTTGTCACGAACGGCCAGGAGGCCGCTGTGTACGGCTGGATGTAAGGTTTTGACGCGTCCATCCATGATCTCAGGGAAGCCGGTAACGTCAGAGATGCCAATGACCGGAACGCCTTCCTTCGCGAGAAGTGTGCTGGTGCCGCCTGTGGAGATAATTTCTACGCCTAATGCAGACAACTCGCGGCAAAAATCCACGATGCCCTGTTTGTCCGATACGCTGACCAGCGCTCTCTTGATACTCACTTTGAATAGTCCTCCTCTGGATTCACGCTAGATTATTGGGGTATTGTAAGAGTTACTTGATGAATCGGCTGCTCTTGAAGACGGCTTGCACCCACTCATTGGCGCTGCTGATTTAGTTGGATTTTTGTTATCTAATTCCGGCGGGGAAGCACGTAGCGGGGCAGTAGTTGGAAAATGTACACTTAAATGACGCCAGATATGGTCAATCATTCGATTGGGGCCGGATTAGCTGTACTTTTTCCACTTACGCTCCGTTCACCGCATAGATCAGCCAGATTAGATGGAGAAAATCCACCTGTTCCAGCAGCTTAGCTTATCCCCGTGCCTATGAATGTTTGCCGGATGAACTCCGGATGATTACAGCAACGAATCCTGTAGAACAAACTATTAATTTAGAATTTCCTGGAGTTTCTGTCCTGCTATTTGTGCTTCTGTCCTTATGCCAGCAAACCTGTATTTTCGCAATTTCCGGCCATGCCGCCAGAGCTTCCGTCAATTTCTGACGCCTCAGCAGTATTTCCCGAGAAATATACAGCTACTTCTATTTATCGCCAATGGTCGCCATTCTTCCGTTCAATTCTACTTTTCCGGCGGCAAAAGCACTTACCACCTCAGGATATAGCGCGTATTCCACCTGATGGATGCGTGCAGCCAGCGATTCGGCGGTATCTCCAGACTGGACCTCCACGCTGCGCTGGGCAATCACCGGTCCCGTATCCATGCCTCCATCTACAAAATGCACGGTCACGCCCGTCAGCTTCACGCCATACTCCAGCGCCTGCCCGATGGCGTCCTTCCCGGCAAACGCCGGCAGCAGCGAAGGATGAATGTTGATGATCCGTCCGGCATACGGTGCGAGCAGAACGGGGGAGATCAGCCGCATATAGCCGGCCAGCACCACCAGTCCGATGTTCCGGCGCTGCAATTCAGCCACAATCGCGGCCTCGTACTGCTCCCGGCCCGCGAAGTCCTTCGGCCGCAGCAGCAGAGCAGGAATTCCTGCCTCCTCTGCCCGCTGTGCTACAGGCGCTTCCGGTTTATCCGAGACCAGCAGCTCTATGCTGCCTCCGCCCAGCCTGCCCTCCCGCTGTGCCTGGACCAGTGCAGCGAAATTGCTGCCCGTTCCAGAGGCAAAGACAGCGATTCGGCTCCACTCCATCAGACTTCAACTCCCGTGAAGGTAACGATGCGCTCTCCTTTAGTAACCGTGCCGATCCGGTAAGCCTCTTCCCCGCTGGCCTTAAGCAGCTCCAGCGCACGCTCTCCGTCCGCTTCCGCCACTACCAGCACCAGCCCCACGCCCATATTGAACGTGGTGAACATGTCGCGGTTGCTTACCTGCCCCTTGCTCTGCATCAGGCTGAAGACCGGCTGAATCGGCCAGGAGCCGTAGTTGATCTCTACATTTACATTATCCGGCAATACACGCGGAATGTTCTCGATGAACCCGCCGCCGGTAATATGGGCCATGCCCTTGACCGGAAGCTGTTCGAGCAGAGCAAGCAGCGGCTTCACGTAGATCCGGGTTGGAGCCAGCAGAACGTCCGCCAGCGGCGCTCCCAGCTCTGGTACAACCTCATCCAGGCCGTAACCGTCTTCCTCCAGCAGCAGCTTGCGCACCAGCGAGAAGCCATTGCTGTGAATCCCGCTCGAAGCCAGTCCAATAACTGTGTCTCCTGGAGCAATGTCTGCTCCGGTGACCAGCTTCGCCTTATCGGCCACGCCGACAGTGAATCCGGCGATATCATATTCGCCCGCCGCATACATGCCCGGCATCTCGGCAGTCTCGCCGCCGATCAGCGCGCAGCCCGCCTGATGGCAGCCTTCCGCGATCCCGGATACGATGGCTTCAATCTTTTCCGGCACAACCTTATCGCAGGCCAGATAATCGAGGAAGAACAGCGGCTCAGCGCCCTGTACCACGATGTCATTCACGCACATGGCGACCGCATCGATGCCAATCGTGTCGTGGCGGTCAGCCGCGAACGCGATTTTCAGCTTCGTGCCCACACCATCTGTTCCCGATACGAGAACCGGCTCTTCGTACTTGTCCTTATTCAGGCCGAACAGGGCGCCGAAGCCGCCCAGCTCCGTCATCACTTCCGGACGGTATGTGCGCTTCACATGCTTCTTCATGCGTTCTACTGCTTCATTGCCAGCCGCAATATCCACTCCGGCTTTCTTGTACGCTTCTGACACGTTTGGACACCTCATTTAGATTAGTTTAGAGCGCGGGTTCGGGGCGGCAGGGATTTGAAACCTTCACTTCTGGGGTGGTTATAGTCGTCATTCCGAGGAACATTTGGACTTCCGGCCGCTGTTATGGCCCGATTTCCTGATTGATACCGCTATTTGCGGTAGAAATCGGGCCATAAAGGCGGACGCTACCGCTCCTACAGTTCCAAATTTCCTCTCCATGACTCCAACCACCGGGTTTAAATCCCTGCCGCAAGCCGAAGCTTCGCGCCTTGCACAGCGGCAAGGGGTCGGCGCTGGGCTTCGCACAGCGCCTCCTTAGGCGACCGGTCCCCCGACTTTGCGGCAGCAAACAGGACGGGGGCGGGAGCTTGGCCTGCACGGGCGAAGCCGTGCGGGCTCTTAAAGCGACCGTCACCCCGATTTTGCGGCAGCAAATAGGACGGGGGCGGGAGCTTGGCCTGCACGGGCGAAGCCGTGCGGGCCTTAAGGCAACAGAATCTCCGGATTTGCGCAGCAAACAGGACAGATTCTGGAGCCGGAGGAGCCGGAGGGGCCGGCGGACCGCAGGCCGCCGGGGGGCAGCGCCGCTAAGCGTGTCCCGTCCGTGCAGCACACAGGGACAAAGCGGGGACCCGCACCCAAGCCTACTTAGCAAGTTTAGAGCAAGCTCCTTCCACCAAACTTTCGGGTGGCCGGAGGGCAGCGCCCTCCGGAATCCCCCTTCGCAAGGGGGACTTAGGGGGATGTTAACAGCTGCATCCATCCTTCTCTTCCCCGCCGAAATCCACCTGCGTCGGGTAATCATTGTCGAAGCAGGACAGGCATAGGCCGCCTTTATAGTCGTCACTATTATAGCCGCCGATGGACTGGATCAGCCCTTCGGGAGAGAGGAACGCCAGAGAATCGGCGTTGATCTCCTCGCACATCTCGGCGATGGTCTTGTAAGAGGCAATCAGCTCCCGGCGGTCGGGAGTATCGATGCCATAGAAGCACGGATTCTTGAACGGCGGCGAGGTAATCCGCACATGGACCTCTAAGGCTCCGGCTTCGCGCAGCAGGTTGACGATCCGGCGCGAAGTGGTACCCCGCACGATCGAATCGTCGATCATCACTACGCGCTGGCCTTCCACGACGCGGCGTACCGCGCTGAGCTTCATCTTGACGCCCTGCTCACGCAGCTCCTGACTGGGCTGGATGAACGTACGGCCGGTATATTTGTTCTTGATTAGTCCCAGCTCGTACGGGATGCCCGTCTGCTCGGCATAGCCGATGGCGGCGGAGATACTGGAATCCGGCACGCCGGTGACAATATCCGCATCCACGAAGGCTTCGAGCGCCATACGGCTGCCCATACGCTTGCGGGCGGAGTGCAGGTTGGAGCCGTTCAGGTCGCTGTCCGGGCGGGCGAAGTAGATGTACTCCATCGCACACAGTGCTTTGCGCTTAGGCTCTGCGAAGCGGTCTTCACGGAAGCCGTTCTGATCCAGCACCAACAGCTCACCCGGTTCAATATCACGCACCAGCTCAGCGCCGATGACTTCAAGCGCACACGACTCGGAAGCGAAGACATAGGCTTCGCCCAGACGGCCCATCACGAGCGGACGGAGTCCGTGGGTATCTGAGGCGACAATCAGCTTGTCATTGGTCATCAAGAGGAAGGCGAAGCCGCCGACCAGCTGCGACAAGGCATCCTTCGTCGCTTCGACAAAATCCTTCTGTGACCGCGCAATCAGATGCGCCAGCACCTCGGTATCACTAGTCGTCTGGAAGATCGAGCCGCCCTGTTCGAGCTGCTTGCGGATCAGCGGCTCGTTGACGATGTTGCCGTTCGTGGCAATCGCCAGATCGCCGTCACGGTATTTGAAGACCAGCGGCTGCGCATTGGTCAGCCGGCTGTCTCCGCTGGTGGAGTACCGCACATGGCCGATGGACATGTCTCCCACCAGTGAAGCGATTTTGTCTTTATCGAAGACTTCCTTCACCAGGCCCATGCCGCGGTGATAGTTGAAGTCGCGTCCATCCGCCACGCAGATGCCCGCGCTCTCTTCTCCCCGGTGCTGCAGGGCATGCAGGCCATAATAGGACATGGAGGCAGCCTCCGGGTGTCCGAAGACCCCGAAGACGCCGCATTCTTCTTTTAACGTGTCAAAAATATCTCCCGAGCCCGTTCCTTCATTGTAAAAGTCGCCGGTCCACAGGATAGGGGCTTCCTGCTTGTTCCCGGTCTTTATTTCATAAGACATGGAATAGCATCCTCCCAAATGGTCTTCAGTTCGCTAACAGCTTCATCCAGTGCAGACGAATTGTCCAGTGTAACACGCAGGCGCTCTCCGCCCACGGTTCCAATGATCTCTACAGGCACGCCGTACGCAGCAACTGCCGCCTTCAGTTCCTCTGCATGCTCAGGTGCCGAAGTCAGAATTATACGGGACTGGCTCTCGCTGAACAGCGCCACATCCGGGCGTAATCCGCCCGCAGACAGTTCAATATTCGCGCCGGTGCTGCCGCTGATACAGCTCTCTGCCAGGGCTCCGGCCAGACCGCCTTCAGACAAGTCATGAGCCGAACGGACCACACCGCTACGAATCGCAGCCAGAACAGCATCGAGCAGCTTGCGCTCTGTAGCCAAGTCCAGCTCCGGTGGACGGCCTTCAGTCACGCCGTGAACGGCATACTGGAATTCACTGCCGCCCAGCTCTGCCTTCGTCACACCCAGGAGCAATACAGCATCGCCTTCCTGCTTGAACGCCTGGGTTGTAATGTGATCCGTATCTTCAATGAGACCGACCATGCCAACAACAGGTGTCGGGTAGATGGACCCGGAGGCATTTTCGTTATACAGGCTGACATTCCCGCCGATAACCGGCGTATCCAGCACCCGGCAAGCTTCCGCCATACCGTCTACCGCCCGCTCCATCTGCCAGAAGATCTCCGGCTTCTCCGGGCTGCCGAAGTTCAGGTTGTCCGTAATCGCCAGCGGCTGGGCACCGGAGCAGACGATGTTGCGCGCCGCTTCGCTGACAGCAATGCGTCCGCCCACTTCAGGGTCCAGATAGACATAACGGCCGTTGCAGTCAGTCGTCATCGCCAGACCTTTGCGGGTGCCATGAATGGTTACCACTGCCGCATCGGAACCCGGACGAACCGCAGTACTGGTGCGTACCATGTAATCATATTGGTTGTACACCCATGCTTTGCTTGCTACCGTAGGCGAACCCAGTACGGTACGCAAAGCGCCGCCCAGATCGGTAACTTCTTCATAACGGAGCGTATCTACCGTGGCATTCTCCTCATAATAAGCAGGAACTGCCGATGGTTTGTTATAAATAGGGCATTCATCCACCAGCGCCTTCACCGGCATATCGCCTACTACTTCACCGTGATGGAACAGCTTCAGGCGGCCGTCATCGGTCACCTTACCCACCTTGCGGCAGATGACGCCCCAACGATCGAAGATTTCCTGGGCCTGAGCCTCATCCTTAGGCTCCACCACGAACAGCATCCGCTCCTGGGATTCCGAGAGCATCATCTCATACGGGGTCATCCCGTCTTCACGCTGCGGCACCTGATCCAGATAGAGTTCCAGACCGTTGCCTGCCTTGCTCGCCATTTCCGCGCTGGAGCAGGTCAGTCCGGCTGCGCCCATATCCTGAATGCCGAGGACGATACCGCTGTCGATCAGCTCCAGGCAGGATTCCATTACCAGCTTCTCCATGAACGGATCGCCGACCTGAACCGCTGTCTTCTTAGCTTCGGATTCTTCGCTCAGTTCCACAGAGGCAAAGGTCGCACCGTGAATCCCGTCACGGCCAGTAGGCGGACCTACGTAGAAGACAGGGTTGCCCACCCCTTTAGCAACGCCGCGCTGGATTTTGTCATGATCAATCAGACCGACACACATCGCGTTCACCAGCGGATTACCGTCATAGCTGTTGTCGAACATAACTTCCCCGCCGACAGTAGGGATGCCGATACAGTTGCCGTAGCCTGCAATCCCGGACACGACATGCTCGAACAGATATTTGACCCGGTCACTTTCCAGCTTCCCGAAACGCAGGGAGTTCAGCAAGGCCACCGGTCTTGCTCCCATGGAGAAAATATCGCGGATAATCCCGCCCACTCCAGTCGCCGCGCCCTGATAAGGCTCTACCGCCGACGGATGGTTGTGGCTTTCGATTTTGAAGACAACGGCCTGGTTATCACCGATGTCCACGATGCCCGCGCCTTCACCCGGTCCCATCAGCACCTTCGGCCCGCTTGTCGGGAAGCGGCTCAGCAGCGGCTTGGAGTTCTTATATGCACAGTGCTCAGACCACATGACGCTGAACACACCGATTTCTGTATAATTGGGCTTACGTCCCATGAAGGAGGTAATGAGCTCATATTCGCTGTCTGATACACCGAACTGACTGTAGATTTTCTGCTCCGCGATCTGCTCTGCGTTCGGCTCCTTAGCGGATACTTGCTGCGTCATAACGATCCCTCCATGTCTTGAGAATGGATGTGAACATCCGTTTGCCGTCTTCCGAGCCCAGCAGGCTGTTCGCTGCACGCTCCGGGTGCGGCATCATGCCGACTACATTGCCCGCCTTATTACTGATTCCGGCAATATCAGCCACCGAACCGTTCGGGTTGTCACTGTAGGTGAATACAATCTGGTTGTTCGCCTGAAGCTCTGCTAGCGTCTCTTCATCACAATAGTAATTGCCTTCGCCATGCGCGATAGGAATGACGATCTCTTCATCCTTCGCATAGTCAATAGTAAACGGGGTTGTGTTATTAACGACCTTAAGCACCGAGTCATGACAACGGAACTTCATCGACATGTTGCGGCGCAGCGCGCCCGGCAGGAGACCTGCTTCGGTCAGAATCTGGAACCCGTTGCAGATACCGAGCACGAATTTGCCCTGCTCTGCCGCCTTAGCCACTTCAGCCATTACCGGAGCGAACCGGGAGATTGCGCCGCAGCGCAGATAGTCACCATAAGAGAAGCCGCCTGGCACAAGAATGCAGTCATACGCCGACAGGTCTGTCGCTGTATGCCATACATAATCTACTGGTTCGCCGAGACTGTCTTCTACTGCCTTGTAGCAGTCAATGTCACAATTGGAGCCTGGAAAGACAAGTACCGCAAATTTCATGACGTTTAGTCCTCCAATTCGTAGCGGTAATCCTCGATCACCGTGTTGGCCAGCAGCTTCTCGCACATGTCCTTCAGGCGTCCTTCCGCTTCAGCGCGGTTATCGGTATCGAGGGTCAGCTCCATATACTTGCCAATCCGCAGACTTTCAACTTCCTGAAATCCAACGGAATGCAGGGCACCCTGCACGGCAACCCCCTGAGGGTCGAGCACGCTTTTCTTGATGGTGACGTAGACTGTCGCTTTTAACATACGCTTGTAGTTCCTCCTAGAGTTTAATGAACTGAATGGGCCTTTATCTGAAAAAGAAACGCTCACCTACGCTAAGTACAGTTAACACTTAATGGCTAATTTACAAAAGAGGGTTTTCCTTATAGCGACTTCCCGGTCAAGCGGTGATAGATATCCAGGTACCGGCGCGATGTCTCTTCGACCACCTCAGCCGGCAACGGGTCCGGCGTACTGTTTTTGTCCCAGGAGGAGGCTGACAGGTACGTGCGAACTGGCTCCTTATCCATACTGTCGATCTCAATATCCAGAGCGTACTTGTCCTTGGCCCAGAAGCGGGAAGCATCCGGCGTGAAGATCTCATCGATCAGAATCACCTTACCATCCAGCAGACCGAACTCGAATTTGCAATCGGCGAGGATGATGCCGCGTTCTTCACAATAGGCTCTGGCAAAAGCGAACAGCTTCAGGCTCTTCTCCTTCAGCTCCTGTGCAAGCTCTGCGCCGATCTGTTCCTGCATCTGCCCGAACGGAATGTCTTCATCGTGACCGACATCATTCTTAGCCGCAGGTGTGAAAATAGGCTCTGCCAGCACGGCATTCTTGCGCAGTCCTTTGGGCAGCTCGATACCGTTGACTTGACCGGTCTCCTGATACTGCCGCCAGCCGCCGCCGGTAATGCAGCCGCGCACGACACATTCGATATCAATCCGCTCGGCTTTGCGGACCACCATGATCCGGTTCTTCAGCGCTTCCCGGTCCTTCACAATATCCCCGAGCTTGTCCACCTCGATATGCACCACATGGTTCTCGATCAGCTCCCGGGTCTGGCCGAACCAGAAGGCGCTGAGCCGGTTCAGCACATTGCCCTTGTCCGGCACCGCCGGGTCCAGCACATAATCGAATGCGGAGATCCGGTCGGTAACGACGATCAGCACCTCATCTCCCAAATCGTACAGCTCACGAACCTTGCCTTTGTAGAGCAGCGGCGCATTTACTAGTTCCACGGCAGTGGATACGGCTAGGTGTGTCATGACCTTTCCCCCCTTGAACAAATGATCTTGCGTATATTTGGGCTAAAAGCGCTGGGGCGCCGTCATTCTCCGCTACGCTGGAGAACTGAAATAAACGGTCAGTTAACTGGTAACACTCCAAAAAATTTTGGACTTCCGATCGCTGTTATCCTCAGATTTCCTGATTTTGAACCGCTGATCGCGGTAAAAATCCGAGGATAAAGGCGAACGCTGACGCTTCTCCAGTTCCAAAATTCCTCTCCGTTCCTTATTAACTTGCCTATACAATTCAATTCTGCCGCTTACGCTCCAGAACAACAAGTTCCCCCAACACTCCGCCCAACTCTTCTCCAGCTCATCCCTTCACCACTGACTTACTATTTTTAAAGATTAGATCAGCTCCAGCTTGCGGAAGATGGTGTCCACATGCTTCAGATGCCAGGAAGGGTTGAACGCATCCTCGATCTCCTCCGCGCTAAGCACGGCTGTGATTTCCGGGGTGGCTTCCACGATGTCACGGAACTGGGTCTGTTCCTCCCAAGCCTGCATCGCGCGCGGCTGCACAGTATCATATGCCTGCTCGCGGCTGAAGCCCTTGTCGATCAGCTTGGTCAGGATGCGGCCGGAGAACGGAACGCCGAAGGTACGGTTCATGTTGCGCTTCATATTTTCAGGGAATACAGTCAGGTTCTTCACGATGTTGCCGAAGCGGTTCAGCATGTAGTTCAGCAGCATGGTCGCATCCGGCAGGATGATCCGTTCTACGGAAGAATGCGAAATATCACGTTCATGCCACAGCGGCACGTTCTCATAAGCTGTCATCATATGGCCGCGGATGACACGCGACAGGCCGGAGATGTTCTCGCTGCCGATCGGGTTGCGCTTGTGCGGCATCGCGGACGAGCCCTTTTGACCCTTGGCAAAAGCCTCCTCGACCTCGCGGATCTCACTCTTCTGCAAAGCGCGGATCTCGGTAGCGAACTTGTCCAGGGAAGTGGCAACCAGTGCCAATGCCGCCATGTATTCCGCGTGACGGTCACGCTGCAGGGTCTGCGTGGAGATTGGTGCCGGGCTGGTGCCCAGCTTGCGGCAGACGAATTCTTCCACGAACGGGTCGATGTTGGCATAGGTGCCGACGGCCCCGGAGATTTTGCCGAATTGTACGCCGTTCGCTGCATGACGGAAACGCTCCAGGTTCCGCTTCATTTCCTCATACCACAGCGCCATCTTCAGGCCGAATGTCGTGGGCTCTGCATGTACGCCATGGGTACGGCCCATCATCGGGGTATCCTTGTAGGCGATAGCTTTGTCTTTTAGAATCTCAATAAACCGGATAATATCCTGCTCCAGAATCTCGTTGGCCTGACGCAGCAGGTAACCCAGCGCCGTATCGACCACATCTGTCGAGGTTAGTCCGTAATGCACCCATTTGCGCTCTGCACCAAGACTCTCGGATACCGCACGGGTAAAAGCAATTACATCATGGCGCGTCTCCAGCTCAATCTCGTCGATCCGCGCGATATCGAATTTGGCATCCTTGCGCAGCTTCGCGGCATCCTCATGCGGGATGACTCCCAGCTCGGCCCACGCCTCACAGGCGCAAATTTCAACTTCCAGCCACGCATTGAATTTATTCTCTTCGGTCCAAATGGCCCGCATCTCAGGTCTGCTGTAACGTTCGATCATAGCTTGTCAGTTCCTCCAAAGGTTAGTTTGCTCTACCCAGGACAATCCGTCGCCGGTATCCTTGCAGAGCAGGTTGATATGGCCCATTTTGCGGCCGGTCTTGCTCTCCGTCTTGCCGTATATATGAAGCTTGGCTGATACCCCAAGCCTGTTTGCTTCTTCACTCGCCAGGCAGGCTGCCTGAATGGCTCCATCCAGATGCTGGCCGAGTACATTCACCATCACCACAGGAGTAAGCAGTGAGGTATCGCCCAGCGGCAGATTGCAGATGGCCCGCACATGCTGCTCGAACTGCGAGGTTACGCAGGCATCCATCGTGTAATGGCCGGAGTTATGCGGACGCGGCGCAAGTTCATTGACGAACAGCTCTCCATCCTCCGTCACGAACATCTCAACCGCCAGCAGTCCAACCGCCTCCATGCCGGAGACAATCCGCTCGGCCAGCTCACAGGCCCGCTGTTGAATCTCCTCCGGCACCCGCGCAGGTACAATCGAGAGATGCAGGATGTTATCCACATGAATATTCTCGGCAGGCGGGAAGCTCTTGACCTCCCCAGATGCGCTACGGGCGGCGATAACCGAAATCTCACATTTGAAAGTGATGAATTTCTCCAGCACCAGCTCGGGGACGTCCACTGGCGCGGCCCCGTCTGCCTGGGCCAATGCACCCGGAGCGACCTGCCGGAACGCTGCGGCCAGCTCTTCCGGTCTGCGGATGACGGCTTGTCCCTTGCCGTCATACCCCCCTGTGGCTGTCTTCAGCACACAGGGCAGGCCCAGGCCGGCAGCCGCCGCTTCCAGCTCCGCCAGGCTGCCGACCTTGCGGTACGGGGCAACGGGCACGCCCGCCGCCTCGATCGCCGCCTTCTCGCGCAGCCGGTGCTGCGTCGTATACAGCAGCGCGCTGCCCTGCGGCACGTACGATTCCTCCGCCAGCAGCGCGGCTACGCCCGCGTCCACGTTCTCGAACTCGTACGTGATAACGTCGGAGCGCCGCGCCAGCTCGCGCGCGGCGTCCCGGTCGTTATACGCCGCAGTGATCTGCGGCGTAATCTGCCCGCACGGCGCATCCTTTGCCGGGTCCAGCGCCACGAAGCGGTAGCCCATGGCGCTGCCGGACAGCGCCATCATGCGCCCGAGCTGCCCGCCGCCGAGCACGCCGATCGTTGCGCCGGGCAGCAGCGTCCGTGGCGGCTGCGCCCCGGTCTCTTCCCGCTCCGGCTCCGCTCCGGCAGCTATCTCTCTGCCTTCAGCCTTTAGCGCGCGTTCCGCCCCGGCACCTTCAGCCTTCATCCTTCGCTCAGCCTTAGCCTGCTCCGCGCCACCCTCCAGCCGTCCGGCTTTCAGCTCCTCCGGGCTCATAAGCTCTCGCTGCTTTCCAGCACCTCGCGCTGGGTCGCCTCGCGCCGCAGCTGCACCCGCTGCGCCACCTCCGGCTCAAAGGCGCCGATGATCTGCGCCGCCAGCAGCCCCGCATTAATAGCTCCGGCACGGCCGATAGCTACCGTGGCTACGGGGACACCCGCCGGCATCTGCACAATAGACAGCAGCGAATCCATGCCGTTCAAGGCTTTCGACTGCACAGGTACACCGATGACCGGCAGCGTGGTCTTAGCAGCCACCATACCCGGCAGATGCGCCGCGCCGCCCGCTCCGGCGATAATGACCCGCAGGCCGCGCTCCGCCGCCTCCTCGGCATAACGGAACATCAGATCCGGCGTGCGGTGTGCGGAGACAACCTTTTTCTCATAAGCTATGCCCAGCTCCTCCAGCACCGCACAGGTATGCTCCATCGTTTCATAGTCCGATTTGCTGCCCATAATGACACCTACTTGCACAGACATCGTTCACCCAGCCTTCCATTTCCGTAATAGAGATTTCTCTGATTTCAGTGTGTCCCGTTTCCTGCCAATTCCCGCATGAACCGTGAAAAATAGCCCGGACTCCAGACGCATTCTGCTGCGGGTGGACCCGGACTACTAAGGAATCAGGTGATAACCGCCCGGCAGCCGCACTCTCCCCATCCTAACAGTTAGGAGAATGCAGGAACACCGCCCCGGTCTGCGGGGAGGCTATCTGCTGTCGTTCCAGTTATCCTATTTCCTCGTAGTCCGGCAATTTACGGTTACCGGGTAGAAACTTCCGGGCCCTATCCCCGGTTTTATACGAGCTCTTCATAGATTCAGTTTAACAACGCCCTACACATCATGTCAACTTAAACACGAACATTGTCATATCATGTCTGCAAATCGTTCGCTTTTTGGGCATGAATGAAAATCTTATTCCCGCTAATTCGCCTAAAAAAAGGGGAACGCCGCAGCGTTCCTCTACTAAAGTTTCTATTATTTAACAACCAGCACCGGAATGCGCGCACTTTGCACCACATTATGGCTGACACTGCCCAGAACGAATTCCCGGATACCGCCCAGCCCCCGGCTGCCGATTACAATCACATCTGCATCCTGCTCCTTGGCATAATTCAGAATAATTTCCGCAGGCGATCCCTGCAGCAATTCTACCGTAGCATTTAGACCTTCGGCTTCCAGACGGCTTTTCACTTCATCCGTAGTCTGGACCGCGAGGTCATAATAATCCTTGTTCACCGATGCCGGCAGAGGCGCGAGAGCTTCCCCGATGAAGAACCGCGGGAATTCAAATGCGTGTACGACGTACAGGGAGGACCCTGGAGTTACCTTAGCCAGCTCAATCGCCCGTTCCAGAGCCTGATTCGAAGCCTTTGAACCGTCATAGGCAAGCAGAATTTTAGAGAATAACATTTACGCCACCTCTTTCTATTATTTACATCATTACCAAGCCCTCAAGCGGCTTACCTCAAAAAATACCCATACAGCACCATATTCAGCAGCAGCAGCAGCGGAATTCCGAGTCTGAAGGAAGTATGCCTTGTCTTATGGCGCTTGCGGTACATGGCAATCAGCACACCCAGCGCACCGCCCATGAACGCCAGCAGAAACAATGTTTTCTCCGGCACCCGATCCCGTCTTTTCCGGGCCTTGTTCTTGTCTTCCGACATTACTACATACCCGATAATGTTGATCAGCGCGAACCACAGCAATACCACCTTGACCATCCTTCCGGCCCCTCCTCCTAGCATCCTACCTTGCTCTCTATTATATTACCCTTTCCGGCAAAAAACCAATAACCTCACATCACCGGCCCTGCAACTGCCGCTCTTTCTTGCTCCGCCCGCCTGCGGCTCCGGCTTCCCTGATCCAGAACCAGGACAGCACTGCCGCCAGCACTGCTGCCATGGCGCCCAGCCAGAAGCCTCCTCGCAGACCGTACACCGCACTCATCCATCCCGCTACAAAAGGACCGCCGGACATGCCAATCGCATACACCGCCTGATAGAACCCCATCGCTGTCGCCCGCTTGAACGGAGCTACCCCGGAGACGGATTTGCCCAGCAGCAGCGGGAAGATCAGTCCCTGCATGAAGCCGTTCCCGATCTGTGTTACACATAACGCCGCAAGTGTTGGCATCGATGGAATGAGCAGCGTGAACACTGCACTTCCGGCAAAGCCCAGCATCAGCGTCCCCCGGTCCCCCAGCCACCGGCCGAACAGCCGAGCACCATAGAGGGTCGCTATCGCATGAGGCAGCATAAAAGCCAGCGTCAGCCAGCCGAGACTCCCTTTGCTCGCGCCAATATAGAGCGCCTGATTCGGCGTGTAGCCGAACATCGTAATGAACAGCACGCAATGGGCCAGCACCGATAACAGCGATACTTTTACCAGCAGCGGTTCCTTCACGACGCCGGCCAGATCCTTGAGCTTAATCGCCGTGCGCTTCTCCAGCTGTTGCTCCGGAAGACGGATGACCAGCAGCATAGCGGCCACCGCCACAATCCCTCCGATGATGAACGGAGTATTCCAGCCGAAGTGTTCTACGATATAGCCGCTGATCATCATACTAGCCAACTGGGCAATCACCGTGGTGAACTGGAGCATCCCCATAGCCCTGCCCGCCTCTTCTTTCGGAAAATACCCCGCGAACATCACCGAGTACACGACCCACGCCGATGCCGCAATTCCCGAGACCGCCCGCGCCGCCAGCGCCCAGCCCGGATGTGCCCCTGCCAGGAACAGCAGACAGCTCGCTCCGCTTGCGATCAGCCCCAGATAAATGAACGGCCGCCGCCGGTTAAGTACATCTGAACCCATCCCTATCGGCAGCCGGAACAGAATCTGCATCAGGCCGTATATCCCAAGTACCGCTCCTACCATGACATAAGAAGCTCCCAGATGCTCCACATAAGGTGAGAGCACCGGAACATAGATATACGAAGAGAACCAGAACATAAAGACTATCACCAGAAAATACAACCGGCTGCTCCCCTTCGTACCCTGAGCCTCTGCCGCTTTCACCACACCCTCTATCCCTTCAGCCGCTGCCACTTCTCCACCTGCCCCACTCTATTTATCGAAACCCTGAAGCCTGATCCCTTTTCAATCTTTGTAAGTAAAGCATATCTACCGTCCCTTGAACAGCCCTGAATCCGCAACAAGACCACCGGTATATCCCGGCAGTCTTATTCCTTAAGCTATTCGCCCTTCTGTTTCGCTTCCATCGCAGCCTTCAGCAGATCGCCAAGATTGTTGCCGGCACTTTCCGTCTTGCTGTACTGCTGAACCAGCTTCTGCTGCTCGCGTTTATTGATATGTTTGTGGTCCTTATCCATCGTCTCTGTAATGCCGCAGCCGAGGCACTGCACATACTTCCCGGCCTTGCCTTCCTTCATCTCCATCTTCTTATGGCACTGCGGGCAGCGGCGGTTCGACAACTGCTTCTCGCCCGCCCGGGTGTAGCCGCAGTCCTCTTTCGGACAGACCAGCAGCTTGCCGCGTTTGGTCTTCTTTTCTAACATCCTTGTTCCACACTCCGGACAATGGCTGTTAGAGACATTATGCGGCTTGTATTCCGCTCCGCTGTTCTTCACCCCGGACACCAGCTCCTGTGCCATACTCCGGATCCCCTGCAAAAAAGGCTCCGGGCGACCCTGCCCGCGCGCAATTCTCTCCAGCTCCGCTTCCCAGCGTGCCGTCAACTCCGGTGTACGCAGCTGCCCCGAGACCAGCTCAATCAACTGCTTGCCCTTGCCGGTCGGATGCAGCAGATTGCCCTGCCGTTCAATTGTATCTGAGCTGACCAGCTTCTCGATGATATCCGCGCGTGTAGCCGGTGTCCCCAGCCCATGCTTCTCCATCTGCGTCAGCAGCGTGGCTTCGTTATAGCGCTTCGGCGGATGTGTCCGTCCCGGCTTGATGATGCAGCGCGCAACCTTCACGCTATCGCCTTCCCGCAGCTCCGGCAGCTTCACATTGCCTGCTGCGGGTTCATCCCCCGCATTCTCCTCTTCGTCATCCGAGCTCATATCTCCGCCGTATACCTCACGCCAGCCTGCATCCTTGACGGTAGTTCCCTTCACATAGAAACTTTCACCATCCACGGTTACCGTCACAGCTACGGCGTCATAACGGGCCGGAGGATAAAACAGGCTAATGAACCGCCGTACAATCAGATCGTAGAGCTTCCGCTCTTCCGTACTCAGCAGATTGAGCAGCACCGTCTGCTCTGTCGGAATAATCGCGTGGTGATCGCTGACCTTGCTGTCATCGACAATCCGCTTCGTAATCGGCAGCGGCTTCCGCAGCAGCGGTCTGGCGAGGGAAGCATACGGCCCGACAGCCACGCTGTCGAGTCTTTCTTTTAGCGTACCCGTCATATCAGCGGTCAAATAGCGGCTGTCCGTGCGCGGATAAGTGACCAGCTTATGCTGTTCATACAGCTTCTGGAGCACACTTGAGGTCTGTTTGGCCGAGAAGCCGAATTTGCGGTTAGCATCCCGCTGCAGCTCTGTCAGATCATAAGCCAGCGGATGCGGCTCGCTTTTCTCACTCTTCTGCACCTTGGTGATCCGTCCGCTGCGGCCTGTAAGCTTATCCTTAAGAATACCTGACTTCTCTCGCTCCCAAATCCGGCCGTCCCCGCCCTGCGCACGCCACCCCGCCTGGAAATTCCCGAAATCCGCAGTCAGCAGGTCATATTCCTGGGAACGGAAGCCGGTAATTTCATTCTCCCGGTCCATAATCATTCCCAGTGTAGGTGTCTGCACACGCCCCGCAGAGAGCGGCGCGCCAAACTTGCAGGTTAAGGCCCGCGTCACATTCAGCCCGATCATCCAATCCGCCTCAGCACGGCAGCGCGCAGATTCATACAGCCGGTCGAAATCCCGTCCAGGCCGCAGCGAAGCGAACCCTTCCTTAATGGCCTTATCCGTCTGCGAAGAGATCCACAGCCGCCGGAACGGCTTTTTCCAGCCCGCCATATTCATAATCCAGCGCGCCAGCAGTTCACCCTCACGCGCCGCATCCGTTGCTACAATCAGCTCCTCAATATCCTGCCGCTTCATTAGCTGCTGCACAGCCTTATATTGCTGGCTGGTCTCACGCAGCACCTTCAGCTTGGCCTTCTCGGGAAGAATCGGCAGATCCTCAAGCGCCCACGTTGCATATTTATTGTTATAGTCCTCAGGCTCAGCCAGGCCGACCAGATGTCCCAGCGCCCAGGTCACCACATATTTCGGACCTTCCATATAACTCTTCTGTTTATTTCCACAGCCCAGCACCCGCGCAATCTCACGGGCCACCGACGGCTTCTCAGCCAATACCAATACCTTCATCGTCCAAACCCCTCCCTGTCATCAACAACCTATTATACCATGACATACAAGTCCGCAATTATCATCAGGCCGAATTCCCTTCACTTCCGGTAGACTAGAATCATCCCCCAGCCGAAAGGAGTCACAGCCAATGTCCGCCTTAGAATCGTATAATATTATACCAGTAGGTGTAGTAACCGGAACACAGCCGAACCTGCAACTTGAGATTAGACCCGAATACAGACCTGCCTTGAAGGGGTTAGATGCTTTCAGCCACTGCCAGATCCTGTGGTGGATTCATGAGTTTGCAGATGATAGCTTCCGGGGGACTACTCAGATCGAGCCTCCCTATGATGCTCCGGTAAGCGGTGTGTTTGCGACCCGGTCTCCAGTCCGCCCTAATCCGCTTGGACTTACGGTTGCCCGTATTCTATCCGTTGACCTAGATCAGGGAATTGTTGAGGTCAGCGGACTGGATGCCTATCCGGGAACGCCCGTGCTCGATATCAAAGCTTATTTCCCTTCAACTGACCGTGTTCGTCAGGTTAGAGTGCCGGAATGGGCCACCTCATGGGGAGAGTGGACTGTAGAGTAACCTAGAGGAGAGGACTTCATGAAGAACAGCCAGCTCATTCTACAGGCGATTGAATATATTGAATCGAAACTGAAGCAGCCGCTGTCTGTTCTGGACCTCTCCAGAGAGACCGGCTATTCCCTGTTCCACTTCATCCGCCTGTTTCAGGGGGTTACCGGACTCACACCGGGCGACTATATTGCAAGACGGAGGATTTCCGAGGCGGCCAGGGATATTCTAGGCAGACCCGAGCGGACTTTTCACGAAATCTCACTGGACTATGCTTATAATGATTACGAGACCTTCACCCGGGCCTTCAAAAGACTGCTGCACACTACTCCCACCCATATCCGCCACAAGTCTAACCCGGACATCCCTCTGCTGCTTCATCCCTTACAGCCGGCTGATTTACCACATTGGTCAGACCAGAAGGGCGCCTCTCCTGACCTGATTGAGCTTGGTGCAATCAGACTTCAGGGCCCGTTCATAACCGTTACGCAAGATCAGTCGGTCATCGGATCAGCATGGAAGCAGCTGTTCAGCAGCCTCTCTGCTATCCCGGACCGTAAGCTTCCAGAACAATATTACCAGATAGGCTATTGGCCGGATAACTATGAGGATCAGGGAATCTCCTTTCACATTGCCTGCGAGTTGAACACCCTGGCATCTGAACGTACCGGCATTACCGTTCAGTCGAGCTGCGGGCAAACAGGCAGCAATTTAACAACTCATACACTTCCGCCAGCACGTTATCTCAGATTTAAGCATACAGGGCCATCTGCAGAAGTCTCTGCCACCTACAAATATATCTATGGCGTTTTTCTGCCTAGAACCGATTACCGCCTGAACCTCTCTTATGAATTTGAATACTACGGCAAGGACTATCTCGGACCGGAGCATCCGGATTCAGTAAGTGAAATCTACATCCCGTTAACACTGCTCTAATCAGCAAGATAACCCCACAACATATATTCTTATTTATCAAAAAAAGCCCGCATCTGCACAGCAGACGCGGACCAGAAACATCCAATTTTACCCATTCCTGCCTTCACAGGTTCACGGAATTACTATAGTGCTCTCAAGGTCCTTATGATAAGTTCGGACCGGTTTCCCATTGGCATCCAACAAGAGCTTCAGCTCATTATCCAAAGTCATTGTATAAGGTCTGACCGTAATCGTCTTAGGGGTTTGCGGGAAGGTATTGTACAGGCTATCCACAATAGGATGCTGAACGGCCTTCATCAAGACATACCCTTGCTTGGAAGTAGCAACATTACCAGCATCATCCACAAGCTCATAGAATACCGCAGTTGGACCATATTCCCCTGTCTGCTCCGGTGATGCAGGCACTTCCCCTTCACTGGTTACCACTAACCTCAGGGCAGCAGGCGTGATATCCAGACGCTTTACTTTGTAATGGAAGGAGTCTTTGCTCGCTCCCTGGCCCGGGGTAAGGTTAATGATTCCCTCCGCAAGCTTCTTCACCGTGACCTGGAACTCAAAAGGCTCGGCGATCTGAGCAACCGGCACACGGATATTCACCTTGAATTCGTCTCCGAGGGACGAAGTATTGTGCAGTTCTCTAAGCTCCAATAAGAGGGTATTCGGTTGTCCTTTTATGTCTCCTGTCATAGAGGAACCGAAGCCGATAGGCTCTCCTGTCGCCAGAGTAACCTCTGGCAGACCCAGCAGTCCTTTCGTCGATTGATCGAATTCGTGAGTTTTATAATCAGTAATCGCCGCAAGTACCCGCTCATCTGCTACTCCAGTTCTTTCGAATCCGATGGCCAACTGGATTCCGTCATAAAATACCTCCGTAACGCTTAACGTCACTCCATCCTTGGTAACGCTCATATTAGGTGAAGTAGTCAGGCCCTGTTCCGCCGCTAATTTCAGTCCCGGGTTCTCCGTGTGCTTGAAAATACTGCTGAAGACAGGAATTTGACTCAAGGTATCGGCCCAAGCAGGAGAGATGAATCCTGCGGTTATCGTACCTAACCCTATCGCTACAGCTATGCTTGCGGCTGCCAGCGTCCTTTTAAGCAAATTATTTCCTCCTCTAGTCTCCAAATGCTCAATCCGGTTCATAATCTGCTCATTATAGCTGTCTACTGGAAGTTGCACTCTCCCCATACTGCTGCGAATGTCGTCCATCATTTGCTGCTCAGTTTGATTCTGCCACTTCTCCATGAGTGCATCCTCCTCGTTCATTCGCTTTTTGCTGAATCAGTTTTTTACGGAGCCGTTCATATTTTTTGCGCAGCGCCGCCGAACTGCTTCCGGTAATCATTGAGATCTCTTCAAAGCTGTATTGTTCAATGACACGGAGGATTAATAGCCCACGCTCTTCCGAAGTGAGATTTTCAAAAATCTGATCTACTGGCGACTCCTCCGGCAACGCTTGTTGATTCGTCATCAGTTGCAGCTTATAAAGGGACAGCAACCGGTTGCGGCGTTTACGCCTGCGAAGCTGGTCCATGCAGTGATGATAAGACACCTTATATAGCCAAGCCGAAAAAGATACCCGCTTCTCATAACGCGAAAGCTGCTGATACACCTTCACGAATATATCCTGCACAGCATCCTCTGCTTCTTCACGGCTCCTTAGGAGATAGCAGCAATACGTGTAGATCTTCCTTTCATACTCCGTTATTATTGTTGTAAAAGCTTGCCTGTCGCCTGTGTGTACCTTATGAATAGCTTCTTCAATCTTTTTGGATTCAGGTGGGCCCCCGGGGTTGCCTTGCTCCAAAGAAATCACCTCCATTTTCCTTTTACACCTGTATAACGAATGTCAGTTGTATATTTGTGACATCTACAGAAATAGACGAATACGACAAAAGACAGTTCCCCTGAAATTCGAGCAACTGTCTAGATTTAACGCTATATAAGTATCTCTCTCAGACACCAATCTATCTTCTAAGCTTCAGGCAAGCTTCAAAAAAGATCCGTCCCCCGCCTTGCCCGCGCACATATACCCCTTCTTCAGTCAGAGAAGAACGCATAACACTGATCTCCTCACCATACTTGGCTTCCTGGGCATAGGTGATATGAAGCCCCGTAAGCTCTAAATCCTCCCACTCCTCCAGCGCCAGAGCATCACAGCATAAATCTGCATAGCGCGCATTGTTAAGATGTTTGTTGTTATCCAGCCCGCTATATCTCACCTGATAACGGTAAACCTCTTGCAAAGCAAGTTCTGATGGAATAATCACTTTATCCGGCAGACTGCCTACAGAATCCTCTACATACGGCTCGACAACAATAGGCAAGGCTGACGGTCGCAGAATTTTTCGCTTCGCAATATCCACAAGAGTCCAGATCGAACGTGCCGAAGCAAGCTCTACACCCTCGGCATCATAGATCCGGTAATCCCGCTGCCAGAGCGGTCCTTTATTCCCTTTACTCCAGGTGTGTACATCCAGAAGCTCGCCCGGGGACGGCAAACGCTGCAGGTTCAGATCAAGGGTGATGACCATCCAGCCCATTCCCGCCTTGAGCATACTCTCCATACTCAGCCCCAGACTGCTTACAGCCGAATCCGCAGCACGCTGCATGATATCCAGCAGGAAGGAGAGCTTGCCCCTTGACCGGTAATCTGTATCACTTGCCTGAACCCTGAACTGCTCTGTCCACAAAAAGCTGCTGTGCTTGTCCATAACTTTTGGCTCCCTCACCTATCTATCCCCAATTTTCCGTGCCTATCCACATTATTCTACCGGATATCCACATCTTTTGGGGAGAAGTATCAAAAAAACTAAATCTATCCACATGTGTATAACTATACGTCACTTGTCAAGTAACCTGCAATCTACTCACAGGCTGTCCACAACGCTTCCCCGAAAATACAAAAAGACCATTGTCGACAATTCGACAATGGCTCATGTGTGCTTGGCAACGTCCTACTCTCCCAGGACCCTTCGGTCCAAGTACCATCGGCGCTGGAGGGCTTAACGGTCGTGTTCGGGATGGGTACGTGTGGAACCCCTCCGCTATCGCCACCAAACGGGCATTTACAGCGTAAATGCTTCAGGAATTGATTCCTGAAAACTGAATCCGAAACGAATTTGTGTTTGCCCTTCTTACGGGGCCCCCGGAAAGTATTCGGAATCGGCTTCGTCAGCCTCTTCTTCACTTTTTGGGGTAGCTTTTGGATAAGCCCTCGACCGATTAGTATTGGTCAGCTCCATGCATTGCTGCACTTCCACCTCCAACCTATCTACCTCGTCGTCTTCAAGGGGTCTTACTGACTTGGGAAATCTCATCTTGAGGGGGGCTTCACGCTTAGATGCTTTCAGCGCTTATCCCGTCCGTACGTAGCTACTCAGCCATGCTCCTGGCGGAACAACTGATGCACCAGCGGTACGTCCATCCCGGTCCTCTCGTACTAAGGACAGCTCCTCTCAAATTTCCTGCGCCCACGACAGATAGGGACCGAACTGTCTCACGACGTTCTGAACCCAGCTCGCGTACCGCTTTAATGGGCGAACAGCCCAACCCTTGGGACCTACTTCAGCCCCAGGATGCGATGAGCCGACATCGAGGTGCCAAACCTCCCCGTCGATGTGGACTCTTGGGGGAGATAAGCCTGTTATCCCCAGGGTAGCTTTTATCCGTTGAGCGATGGCCCTTCCATGCGGTACCACCGGATCACTAAGTCCGACTTTCGTCCCTGCTCGACTTGTAGGTCTCGCAGTCAAGCTCCCTTATGCCTTTGCACTCTGCGAATGATTTCCAACCATTCTGAGGGAACCTTTGAACGCCTCCGTTACTCTTTAGGAGGCGACCGCCCCAGTCAAACTGCCCGCCTGACACGGTCCCCGTACCCGATAAGGGCACTAGGTTAGAACCTAGATACGATCAGGGTGGTATCCCAACGGCGCCTCCGCAGAAGCTTGCGCTCCTGCCTCCACGGCTCCCACCTATCCTGTACAGATCGTACCCAAATTCAATATCAAGCTGCAGTAAAGCTCCATGGGGTCTTTCCGTCTTGTCGCGGGTAACCTGCATCTTCACAGGTATTAAAATTTCACCGGATCTCTCGTTGAGACAGCGCCCAAGTCGTTACGCCATTCGTGCGGGTCAGAATTTACCTGACAAGGAATTTCGCTACCTTAGGACCGTTATAGTTACGGCCGCCGTTTACTGGGGCTTCGGTTCACAGCTTCGGATTGCTCCTAACCGCTCCCCTTAACCTTCCAGCACCGGGCAGGCGTCAGCCCGTATACTTCGCCTTACGGCTTCGCACAGACCTGTGTTTTTGCTAAACAGTCGCTTGGGCCTTTTCACTGCGGCCCCCTCGGGCTATTCACCCTACCGAGGCACCCCTTCTCCCGAAGTTACGGGGTCATTTTGCCGAGTTCCTTAACGAGAGTTCTTCCGCGCGCCTTAGAATTCTCTTCTCGCCTACCTGTGTCGGTTTGCGGTACGGGCACCTTCTCCTGACTAGAGGCTTTTCTTGGCAGTGTGAGATCATGACCTTCGCTACTGTAATTTTCGCTCCCCATCACAGCCCAGCCTTACGGTGTGCGGATTTGCCTACACACCAGCCTCACTGCTTAGACGGACATCCATCAGTCCGCGTCACTACCCTCCTGCGTCACCCCATCGCTCATAGCGGATTACGGTGGTACAGTAATTTCAAACTGTTGTCCTTCGACTACGCCTTTCGGCCTCGCCTTAGGTCCCGACTTACCCTGAGCGGACGAGCCTTCCTCAGGAAACCTTGGGCTTTCGGCGGATCAGATTCTCACTGATCTTTTCGTTACTCATACCGGCATTCTCACTTGTATACTCTCCAGCGCTCCTTACGGTACACCTTCAACGTATATACAACGCTCCCCTACCCCAGATACAAAGTATCTAGCCATAGCTTCGGTGGTGTGTTTAGCCCCGTTACATTTTCGGCGCAGAGTCACTCGACCAGTGAGCTATTACGCACTCTTTCAATGGTGGCTGCTTCTAAGCCAACATCCTGGTTGTCTGTGCAACTCCACATCCTTTCCCACTTAACACACACTTGGGGACCTTAGCTGATGGTCTGGGCTGTTTCCCTTTTGACAATGGATCTTAGCACTCACTGTCTGACTCCCGGCAAGAAGTAAATGGCATTCGGAGTTTGACTGAGCTTGGTAACCCTTGCGGGCCCCGCACCCAATCAGTGCTCTACCTCCACCACTCCATTCACCGAGGCTAGCCCTAAAGCTATTTCGGGGAGAACCAGCTATCTCCGAGTTCGATTGGAATTTCTCCGCTACCCCCACCTCATCCCCGCATTTTTCAACATGCGTGGGTTCGGGCCTCCAGTGCGTGTTACCGCACCTTCACCCTGGACAGGGGTAGATCACACGGTTTCGGGTCTACGTCCACATACTTAGTCGCCCTATTCAGACTCGCTTTCGCTGCGGCTCCGGCTTCTCACCTTAACCTTGCATGTTAAACATAACTCGCCGGTTCATTCTACAAAAGGCACGCCATCACCCATAAAAAGGGCTCTGACTTTTTGTAAGCACACGGTTTCAGGTTCTATTTCACTCCCCTTCCGGGGTGCTTTTCACCTTTCCCTCACGGTACTGTTTCACTATCGGTCGCCAGGTAGTATTTAGCCTTAGCAGATGGTCCTGCTGGATTCATACGGGGTTTCACGTGCCCCGCACTACTCGGGATCCGTCTCGGAGAGAATACCATTTCGGCTACAGGGCTTTTACCTCTATCGCGGGCCTTTCCAGACCTCTTCGCCTACCATATTCCTTTGTAACTCCATGTGAGACGTCCCACAACCCCAAGAGGCAAGCCTCTTGGTTTAGGCTGTTCCGCGTTCGCTCGCCGCTACTGACGGAATCACTATTGTTTTCTCTTCCTCAGGGTACTTAGATGTTTCAGTTCCCCTGGTCTGCCTCTGCGTATCCTATGTATTCAGATACGAGTAACTGCGAATTACCACAGCTGGGTTTCCCCATTCGGACACCCCCGGATCAAAGCTTGCTTACAGCTCCCCGAGGCAGTTTCGTTGTTCGCCACGTCCTTCGTCGGCTCCTGGCGCCTAGGCATCCTCCGTGTGCTCTTAGTAGCTTAACCAATGTGTTTTCCCTAAGGAAAATCACGGTAGCAACTAATAACTATTTCCACTTGCTTACACAAGTTTCAGCTAAAAGATGTTCTAAAACGCAAATTCGTTTCGGTATCCAGTTTTCAAGGATCAAAGGTAAAGATGAGAGCTTAAACTCTCAAAACTGACCAACGAGTGAGTAACAGGCCTAAACCTGATTGGTTTGGAAGCGAAGCTTCCGATTTGAATGTCACCGTTGCAGGTGACGATTCTCCATAGAAAGGAGGTGATCCAGCCGCACCTTCCGATACGGCTACCTTGTTACGACTTCACCCCAATCATCTACCCCACCTTCGGCGGCTGGCTCCCTTGCGGGTTACCCCACCGACTTCGGGTGTTGTAAACTCTCGTGGTGTGACGGGCGGTGTGTACAAGACCCGGGAACGTATTCACCGCGGCATGCTGATCCGCGATTACTAGCAATTCCGACTTCATGCAGGCGAGTTGCAGCCTGCAATCCGAACTGAGACCGGCTTTGCTGGGATTGGCTCCACCTCGCGGCTTCGCTTCCCGTTGTACCGGCCATTGTAGTACGTGTGTAGCCCAGGTCATAAGGGGCATGATGATTTGACGTCATCCCCACCTTCCTCCGGTTTGTCACCGGCAGTCACTCTAGAGTGCCCAGCTCAACCTGCTGGCAACTAAAGTCAAGGGTTGCGCTCGTTGCGGGACTTAACCCAACATCTCACGACACGAGCTGACGACAACCATGCACCACCTGTCTCAACTTTCCCCGAAGGGCACCTGATGCATCTCTGCTTCGTTAGTTGGATGTCAAGACCTGGTAAGGTTCTTCGCGTTGCTTCGAATTAAACCACATACTCCACTGCTTGTGCGGGTCCCCGTCAATTCCTTTGAGTTTCAGTCTTGCGACCGTACTCCCCAGGCGGAGTGCTTACTGTGTTAACTTCGGCACCAAGGGTATCGAAACCCCTAACACCTAGCACTCATCGTTTACGGCGTGGACTACCAGGGTATCTAATCCTGTTTGCTCCCCACGCTTTCGCGCCTCAGCGTCAGTTACAGCCCAGAAAGTCGCCTTCGCCACTGGTGTTCCTCCACATATCTACGCATTTCACCGCTACACGTGGAATTCCACTTTCCTCTTCTGTACTCAAGTCACCCAGTTTCCAGTGCGACCTCAGGTTGAGCCCAAGGTTTAAACACCAGACTTAAATAACCGCCTGCGCGCGCTTTACGCCCAATAATTCCGGACAACGCTTGCCCCCTACGTATTACCGCGGCTGCTGGCACGTAGTTAGCCGGGGCTTTCTTCTCAGGTACCGTCACTCCGGTAGCAGTTACTCTACCGGACGTTCTTCCCTGGCAACAGAGCTTTACGATCCGAAAACCTTCATCACTCACGCGGCGTTGCTCCGTCAGGCTTGCGCCCATTGCGGAAGATTCCCTACTGCTGCCTCCCGTAGGAGTCTGGGCCGTGTCTCAGTCCCAGTGTGGCCGTTCACCCTCTCAGGTCGGCTACGCATCGTCGCCTTGGTGGGCCGTTACCCCACCAACTAGCTAATGCGCCGCAGGCCCATCCCCAAGCAGCAGATTGCTCCGCCTTTCATTCTCTCCTCAGGAGAAGAAAGAAATTATCCGGTATTAGCTACCGTTTCCGGTAGTTATCCCAGGCTTGAGGGCAGGTTGCCTACGTGTTACTCACCCGTCCGCCGCTAAGTTTGAAAGGAAGCAAGCTTCCTCTCAAACTCCGCTCGACTTGCATGTATTAGGCACGCCGCCAGCGTTCGTCCTGAGCCAGGATCAAACTCTCCAAATTGGTATTTAGAAAGAGCGATTGCTCATTTTGAAACATCTGACGAGAATTTACATTCTCTAATTTGGATCTCACCGAAGTGATCTCCAGATACTCACTCGTTGTTCAGTTTTCAAAGATCAAGCTCGTTGTCAGCGCCGCTCACCACGCCACCAGCAACTCTTATAATATATCACGTTCATCCGAGCAATGCAAGCTTTATTTTTGAAATCACTTATTTAAGTAATCTCTCATTTCCTTTGCCGCTCAACAACGCTTATTTATAATAACCTATCCCTCTATTAAAAAGCAACCTTTATATAAATAAAAATAACCCGCTTAATTATTAAGCGGGTTATTCTCAGGTAATGCTATAGTTCACAGCTATCCTTAGTAGAATTTCGCTGCAGTATATTTGCTTGCTGATTTGACCAGTTCAGTTGATGCTGCGTTTTTACCCAGACCTGCATCGACTGTAGTATCAATCGTTACCCATTTGCCGTTCAGGAACACTTCATTCCAGGCATGGTATGAAGTTACATAGCTTGTATTCCCCATAACCAATTTGGTTGGAATACCTTCACTGCGGAGCATTGTAGCGAACAAGGATGCGTAATCGTAACAGATCCCTTTGTTGGTAGCAAGCGTGTTATCGTTGTTCGGAATATAATCTGTGCTTACGCTGTTAGCCAAAGAGTAATCATATTTCACGTTAGTTACGATGTAATTGTAGATAGCCTTAACTTTGTCTGCATCTGTAGTCAGACCCTTTGTAAGCTGGGCTGCCTTTTGAACGGATTTATCGGAAGAACTCCACTTTACATTCTGTACGGAGCTCAAATATACGGCATTCACATTGCTCATGGAGAGAGATACAGTCTCGGAAGATAGTACTTTGTACTTGTTGCCGGTAGTATTCTCAAGAACAGAGACCTTATAAGAGCCATTGCCTTGTTGCAGCGGGAACGTCTCGTTCGGTTTGGAAGTGTATAAGTTGTAAGTATAGCTGTTGTTGCCCTTGGTAATCATGAGCTTCATCTTCTTATCCTTAGGAACATCGTACGATACCCCGATAACCCCTTGATCAAGTTGTCCAACATTTAACCAGCTTGAATCTGCATTAGCGGCTTGAGCAGTGCCTGTCTGTACAGAAGTGACGATCACAAAAAGTGTAATCAACATTAAATAAAACTTCTTCATGGATAAAACCCCTTTCGGTAGCTGGCTGCCATTCTTACGGGAAGGCCCTTTAGCTTTGCGTCCCTACCTTTCGATAGGTTTGCCGTTATCGTATAAGCTTTATCTGTCCAATCTACTACCACATAATGACAGATTCTGAATTAAAACAAACAAAAAAAGCCTCTTCATTCGGTAGCTGGCTGCCATCCATGACGGGAAGGCCCTGTAGCTTTGCGTCCCTATCTTTCGATAGGTTTGCCGTTATCGTGTATTAGCTTCTGATAGTTCTATCTTACCATACCTCTATCTATTATCAAGACCCAAATTGCTAGATTCCACCACAAATATACTAAAATTTTATGTTTTTTCGACCTTTATCGCCTTGTCTTGATGGATTCAGGTCAGCTTCGCATGAATGATAAGTCTGTGGGTCGGGTTGACAAGCGGATCACAGGTAATAAGGGTCAGAATCTTATCATCATCCTTTCCCTTCAGTACCGAAATATCAGTAGGCTCTACAATAGATACATCATATACAACATATTTGTATTCCTGGCCGCTTGTAATAACAGTAATGGTATCCCCTTTACCGACCTCATCCAGTCTGTTGAACAGCCGCCCTGCCGTTCTTGACCGGTGTGCCGCAATCGCTGCATTGCCTACCGCGCCAATCGGAGCTGTCTCCTTCATATGCGCCGCAGCATGCTTCATATTAGTCTTGGTGGCGCCCTCCAGTACAGGCAGCTTCAGATCGATTTTGTCAATTTCAATAATGGCAGTGATCTTGCCTCCAACTTCAATCTCGGGCGCTGTAGTGGGCACCGGCTCTTCTGCACCAGACTCTTCCGCCAGCAGCTGGGTGACTTCCGCATAAGGCTTGCTCAGATCCTGGCTGGCAGGAGCGGTAGCCGAAGGAACGATTTCACTATAGGCCTGTTCGGCCTCTTCCAGCAGCTTCTGCTGCTGACGGTCCTCGTACCATTCGCTTCCTTTGGGGTAGAGCATAATCAGGACCCCGGCAAGTATAATCAAATAGGATAACTTCCGCATGACAATCGCCTCCGCAATATAGAATAAGTACTCCCGCCGCAGAATACGGGGAAGATATACTGTCTCTTTAGAATACCCATTTCCGGCTTCCAAAGAAATTAATGATCACTGTTATGAAGGTAACCAGCACCTTGGCCAGGAGCACCTGTATCCCCAGCCGGTCAGTCAGAAGATGAATCAACAGCACCGAAATGCCCAGCACCAGCAGATTCAGCACAATAAATCTCACCAGCTGCATCCGGTCAAAGCCGCCATTCCCGCCTCTGTCCCTTCCCTTAAAGGTCACCTTCTTATTCCAGAAAAAGCTGTTGGCCGTCCCGGCGCTATAGGAAATAATCTGTGCAGGGGTGTTAAGCATCCCCAGGGAATGCAGCAGGGTAAATACCGCAAAATCTATGAATGTGTTAAGCAGGCCCACCGCATTAAATTTCAGAAACTGGATCATGCCTGCGCGCCAAGCCTTATCTTGCATAATCGCTTTCCTTCCGGGTGTCTTCAGACTCTGTATCCGGGTAGCCTCTGGTCTCGCGCACGATATAGAGCGGTCTATCCTTTGATTCGTCATAGATCCGTCCGATGTATTCCCCAATGACGCCCAGCAGCATCAGCACAATGCCGTTAAACAACAGGTTCACCCCGACAATGGACGCCCAGCCCGGCACGGTCCAGGAGGTGAAGACCTTCTGGAATAAGACCAGGAACAGGTAGATGAAGCTGGAGAAGGACAGGAAGAAGCCGATATAGGAGGCGATTTTGAGCGGCTTATGCGAGAAGGAGGTGATTCCGTCGAGCGCAAAGCGGATCATTTTTTTGAGCGGATATTTCGTCTCCCCGGCGTAGCGTTCCTCCCGCACATATTCCACCATGGTCTGCCGGAAGCCGACCCAGCTCACCAGCCCCCGTACATAACGGTTCTTCTCCTTCAGACCGCGCAGCACATCGCAGACCTTGCGGTCGATCAGCCGGAAATCCCCGGTATCTGTGGGAATCTCCACACTGGTCATGCTGCTGAGCAGACGGTAAAAGATTTTGGCCGTAACCTTCTTGAAAAAAGTCTCTCCGTGGCGCTTCAGCCGCTTGGCATAGACTACCTCATAGCCTTCCTTCCACTTGGCGATCATCTGCAGAATGACCTCCGGCGGGTCCTGGAGATCTGCGTCAATCACCACGACAGCCTGACCTTCAGCATAATCCATGCCCGCCGTAATCGCCACCTGGTGGCCGAAGTTACGGGAGAAGTCAATCAGCTTGACATGCTCATCCCTATTACTGATTCCGCGCATAATCTCAGCCGTACGGTCCCGGCTGCCGTCATTGACGAACACAAGCTCATAGGTATCCCCGCACTCATCCATTACTTTTTTGAGCCGCTCGTAGGTTACCTGAATGACTTCCTCCTCATTATACATGGGCACAATTACACTATATCTGGCCTTCACAAGGGTTCCTCCTAAATTTATTGTAAGCCACAGCTTCTTTGATGCGCCTCTTCAACATCAGCTTTCAACAACTATGGGCTCTTACAGCTCCCCTCCTAGAATACCCAGGAAGGGAACCAGCGAAGTACTTGAATGATATAACTGCTGTTCACCTGCATGCCGGATAAGACCGGATAGAACATTACAAACAGGATGGCGGCAGCCGCAACATAGGCGTACCGCAAATATCTGGCACCCTGGAACCTGCTGTCAAGCAGCTTCAGGATGTACACAATGGATAGAATCATAAACGGCACCATCGCAAAGTAATGGTACAGGAACGTCTCACGCGGCACAAGCATCCAGGGAACATATTGTGAGAAGAAGGCGATCCAGATCATATACAGGTTCTTGTCCCGGCGCTTCACAGTGAACCATACGGCGGCCAGCATTGCGAAGATTCCTGTCCACCAGATCAGCGGATTGCCCATGGTAACTATGCTGCTCGTTTTGCCTGCGGGTAAGCCTTCGCCGCCGCTGAAGAACCACACGGGACGCTTCATGAACGGCCACTCCCACCAGGAGGAGGCGAACGGATGTGTTGCTACAAGCTGGCTGTGATAGTTGTACATATTCTTCTGGGCATCAATCAGGCCCTTAACGGTGAAGCCCTCTGCTGATGCAGACAGTGAAGGAATGAAGGACAAACTATATACGATACCCGGAATAACAATGAAGAATCCTATACAGCTAACCAAGGTGATCACTGTATTCTTCCAGAAGAACTGATCTGCGGTCCTGCAGGCGGCTTTGAGTTCCTGTCCGCCCAGCTTGCCTTCAGCCAGCAGACGTCCGGCAGCCTTGTATTCTCTGTAGCGTTCAAAAAGTACCAGCGCAAGCATAATAGCAAGCCCCGCGCCTCCGTAAATCACGATCCACTTCGAAGCAACCCCGATACCGAAGAACAGTCCTGACCAGAACAGCGGAACAAGCGTTGTCCGCAGCGGCACCCGGTAGAAATTCATCGTGAAATACCGCTGCATGAAATAGAACATCAGCATAATGAAGAATACACCGTACACATCGATGGTTGATATCCGCGTCTGGGTGAAATGCATGAAGTCCAGAGCGAACAATCCTGTTGCCAGTGCCGCATAGGTAGTCTTACGGAACAAGCGCATGGCCATGATATAGATCAGCGGCAGCATCGCAATCCCGAACAAGGTGCCTATGATCCGCCACCCGAACGGATTGACGCCGAACAGCTCCATTCCTAGCCCGATCAGCAGCTTGCCAAGCGGCGGGTGCGTATTCTCATAAGGAACAATATTATGATAATGCTCATAAGCCGTACGGGCATGATAGATCTCATCAAAATACGTACTGTTCATGAAATTAGAGTTCTCCGGTATGACGGACTGCTCATCGAACAGATTGGCCGGCGCTCCTCTTTTAGCTGCTCCCGAATCAGGTGTTACGCTTGCTATGGTCAGAGGGACCTTCGGTGCCCCCTGCTCATAGAAGGCCATCTCGTTAAGAGTGAAGCCTGGAGACGTAACCGAGAGCTTAACATATCTTGCGGATACGTTAAGCGGCTGGCTTTTCCAGATGAAGACATTGCCGACATCCTCGCTTACCTCAAGCGGGTTGCTCCAATTATCAGGGGTCTGGCTGAATTCCAGCTGAAACTTCCCGGTCCCGACACCACCGAAGACATTAACCCGCTCCAGCTGACGGGCCTGCCCCAGATCCACATAGAAGCTCTCACCGCTGGCCGCCGGCTCCCACAGAGTCTCAGGTGCCTTGTTATCACCCAGATGATAGAGGGCAAGCGCTCCGTACAACGCGGTGATGCCGAGCATCCAGATCCAGTCTCTGCGCTTCAGCTTCAGCGGAGAACGCCGCTCAGCAGGGGCAAGCGGCTTGATGCCTTCTGCAAGCAGCAGATCTGCTGCGTACGCCTCCTTAGGGGTAACCGGCTCAGGTAAAAGCTTCGCAGTTCGGCGGATATATACATCGTATCCAATATAGAGCAGATATATCGCAAGAATGATAGTGGTAATAGCTGTAACCAGCACAATGCCGTCAGCCGGCGGATTTCCGCCGGTATTCAGGTACGCCAGCGTATAACCAACATTGATGTACTGGGTCAGAGAGAACCCGAGGAACAGGGTCAGGAACCGCCGGTCCCGGCTCTCCATGAAGGCGAATAAGGACAGGATCAGTACCGGATACAAGTAACGCTCATGCATTTTGGTACCGAATACGAAGACAATCGTGATCAGCACCATAGCGATGAAGTAGGACTTGGAGAGATCCTTGCGGTCCTTGGTATTGAAGGAATAATACGCTGCAAGTGCAACTGCTACCAGGATGAAAATAAAGCCCCAGATACGGTAAGGGATGCCGAGCCAGGTCACGTCCAGCGCCGACCACATCGGATCGGTCAAGGCATACAGGTTGAATGCATTCACTGTGGAATACGGATAGGAGGACAGTGTGCTTTTGTAAAGGTTAATCAAGCCTGCAAACCCGCCGTTGTTCCAGAAGAACGGGGCTGCGAGGACAAGAAAAATCCCCAGTCCGTACAGGGCGCCCAGCGCAAGCTGCTTCCAGGCCCGGTGATGGTAGAAGGCAAGCAGCAGCACAGGTGTGAAGATCAGCGCCTGCGGCTTGATCAATGTAGCGACGGCAAAGAAGACCGCCGCACGTACAAAGCGCTTATCAACAACCCCCATTATACTGAGCAGCAGGAAGATGAGGAAAAAGGAATCCGCCTGCCCCCAGGCTGCCGAGTCCATCAGCACAGCCGGATTGAACAGGAACAGCATCATTAGTCCCATAGCCAGCCCGGAGCCGAGCCTTGTACGCGCGCTCTTATAGATAATCCAGCCAAGCACCAAATCAGAGAGCATCGCAGGCAGCTTGAAGAGAACCGTCTCGGCACCTGATCCGCCCGCAAAATTAAACAATCCGCGCAGCAGGCTCAGCAGGTATAGCACATATAAGTACCCCGGCGGGTAATCAGCGAAATAACCTTCCTCATAGAATTTGCCCGGTCCAAGGTCAGTCAGGCGCTGGCCCCAGGCCATGAAGGTGTTCATATCATTCTTGTAGCCCTGGGCCGTAAGGCCGATCCAGATCCGCAGGATGAATGCCGCCCCGAACAAAACGTACAGCCAGCGGGTGTAGATTACATCCTCCTGTCTCAGCAGACGCTCACTGCGGAAGGCTCTTGTGTATAGAAAAGCAAAGAACAGGCAGAAAGCTCCAGAGAGCAGCAGCAGCTTGGCCGGAGATACCTTATGCGGCACTTCCTCCGGCTTGCTTCCTCCATCCGCATCTGCCGGGGGAGCCTGGGCTCCGCTGTCCAGCGAAATTATATTCGATCCCTCCGGCACTGTATCCAGCTTCTCTACGGACAGATCATCGAAATAGGCCTTGCCCTGAACCAGATTAGCATAGCCGCCGAGCGCAGCGCCGATTCCGATCTCGGTCTGCTCCTTGCCGGTCTGGCCGATGAACTCCAGACGCTGCCATTCACCGCCGGTGTCGCTGGTAGCGGGGTAACCGCCCCCAATGCCTACCGGGAAGATGTTGGCCCCGATTCCCCCGCCTGCGATGCTGGCTATTTTGACATATCCAGAGATTCTGTAGTAGCTATCCGGCACAACGGTAACGGTCTGCACCCACTTCAGGTGATTAGGCTCCAGGTTCTCGATAACCGCCGCTTTGCTGCCGGAATGAACCTCTTCGGACTGAACGGATATGGAGCCTGCCGCATCTCCGGCAATCCACATGTCCTTGCTCCAGCCTGCCGGGGCCCCCTCTTCCCCTTCTTCAAAGCCCGGGTTCTGCAATAGATTCCTTTCGGCATAAATGCTTGTTACAGGAAGAATAAATAAGAAGAGCATTAATATAACGGTTGCCGCTGCACGTACATTCTTGGTCATCGTTCTACCCTCACCTCGTCAATGTTAATCCAGCCATTACCGCCGGTTATGTATACTTCTGCCTGTATCCCCTGCTCCAGAGTGACCGCAGGAAGTGTGACCTGTTGATAGGCTTCCGCCGCAGGCAGCTCTGTCTCGGCAAGCACCTTACCGGCTGCCCGAATGCCGATCTTCCCGCCGCTGCCTCCGCTACTGGACATAACGGTCAGTCTGTACTCACCGGCTGTGGCGGTAAAAGTCTGCGATACGATGGTCTCCGCTCCGGGATCCAGATATGCCAGCTTACTCCCGGCGAAGGGGTTGTTGCCGGCCACTCCCGTACCAGCAGAGAAGGTCCACCCCATTGTCCCTTCCTCAAATCCGCCATTCACAAACTCGCCTGCAGCAGTCTTAGGTGTGTCTTGAGACCAGTCTGTCTGTTCACTGGTGAGCAGTACGCTATAGTTGGCAAAACGCTTCACTCTAGATCCGGCACTTGCCGCAGGCGGCACAGCAGTATTCGCATAGATATATGCGGTATTCGCAGGCACCCTGTTCAAATCCTCAAACCTGTATCTTCCAAAGGAAGATACCCGCTGAAAGGCTTCTCCCGGATTGGCATACTGAACGGACTTCAGGAAATCATGCGGATTGATTTGCTCATAGAACAGTACATAAATATAAGGCATATTCACCTGATTCGTAAGATAGACTTCACCAGTACTGTGTTCGGAAGCATATCCGACAGCCTCCCCCAAAGATTCATAAAAGGCTGGGCCGATTTGTTCAGGGAAATCGCGGAAATACGTGTTGGAGAATAAAATAAACATCACGGCGAATCCGGCCACCGCCAGGATGGCTGCGCCTTTGACTCTGCCTGCCAGCCAGACGAATCCGGTGCTTACCAGCATAATGAACGGATAAAAAATAATATTAATCCGGTTAATATTCACAGTTGTAATCAGCGCCATAAGCACCGCCACCAGGAACCAGAGCAGCACGGCTCCCCTGCCGGCGCTCTCCCTCTCCCGCCGGCTTGTCCACCAGGAATGCAGGAGAACGATCAGACCGAGCAGGGCAAAAGGCAACGCAAGCGGGTACGCATACCCGTAAGGAGAGATGGAGTTCCAGGGCAAACCGTCCCTCCCGCTCCACATCAGCTTGCTGAAGGCACTAAGGTTATCCGCAGCGGCCTGCCACAGCCTGCCGCCGAATACGGATGAAATCTCCTCCACGCGCGGCGTCGTAAGCTTCGGAATCGTGAACAGCGGAGTAGCTATATCCTGCATGGCGTAACGGTTAATGATAATAAATAGTAATATAGGCAGCGCCAGTGCCGCAAACCATATAAAATTCCAGGCCAAGGCACGGGGCCGCAGGACCTTGCTATATAATAGAAGAATTGCCGTACCGAGTGCAAATAGCGGGACGAAAAAATACGCTGTTCCATAAGCATACAGCGAGAGAGCCAGCATACCGGTAAAGGCATACAGCCACCTTGAATTCGTAAAGGCGCGCAGCAGAAAGTATACGGCTATCAAAATCATCGTAGGAAACAGATTCGATTCCAGCGCCCACCTGGACATCATAATATGCCACGGATTAATGGCGATAAAGAACATAGCAGCTGTTCCGGCCCCAGGCGAGACCGACAGTCTTTTCATAATGAGATAGAAAAACAGCATACCCAGTAGTCCCATGATCAGGCTAACCGCCCGTACAGACAACGGCGTTAGTCCGAACAACAGAATGAACGGCATGGACAAGTAGGCATAGAGCGCATTCTGCCCGCTGCCCCAGGCGATTAAATGAATCGGCAGATGAACACCATTCCGGTCCATTCCGTAGTGCAATATGGCATAGGCATCATAGCCGATAGAGGCTTCGTCCTGATTCAGTCCCGGTGGAATAGAAGTTATGTATAGAATACGGACCATTGCCCCAAGCAGGAACAGCAGCACTGGCCAGGGCTGGCTACGGAAGGACTTGTACACTCGATTGAATACACCGGACACCATTTATCACCTCTTCAACAATATAATCTAAATATTGGTTAATGAAAAGGGTAAAGCCCAGCTTCTCCCGGGCGCGTGCCCCTTACAAGAACAAAAAAGAAAACGGCCTCTTCATATAATGAAGAGACCGCAGATTGGAAGTCAGAATCCGTGGAGCTTATTAGCCTTGGCTGCCGATCAGAACATAACGCAGAATGATCAGCACCGCCAGCACCCACATCATCCAGTGGATATCATATTTCTTCTTGCCGGCGATATTCGCAACACAAGCCAGAATAACATAAGTAACAATCCCGAATGAAATTCCGTTGGCAATGTTATACGTAAACGGCATGATTACGAAGGTCAGGAAGGCCGGAATTGCCAGTACCATGTCCTGGAAGTCAATGTCACGGATCGATTGAGCCATGAGTACACCAACAATAATCAGCGCTGCTGCTGTGGCCGGACCAGGGATCAGTGCGACTACCGGAGCCAGGAACAGGGCAAGCAGGAAGCAGATCCCTGTAGTTACTGCAGTCAGACCCGTACGTCCGCCTTCAGCTACACCGGCTGCACTCTCAACGTAAGCGGTAGTGGTGGAAGTACCCAGCATCGCACCGCCCGCAACAGCTACCGCATCTACGAACATGGCATTTCCGACACGCTTTTTGCCCTCTTCAGGGTTCTTCATGATTCCGGCACGTTCAGCAGTACCTACCAGCGTACCGAAGGTATCAAACAATTCTACGAAGGTAAAGGTGGCAATCGCCGATACGATACCGGTGTGCATAATACCTTCCCAGTCGAATTCCCAGAAGTTCAGCTGTGTGAAGTCAGGCACCCATGGCGTCTGCGGATTGCTCAGTGAACTGAAATCTACAGCACCCATGAGGATTGCAGCCACGGTAGTTCCGAGAATTCCGAACAGAATAGCACCGCGAACGCGCAATACCATCAGAATAGAGATCAGCAGCAGTCCGATAATCACGAGCTGGACATTGGTGTTCTCCAGGCTGCCCATATGAATTACAGTTTCAAAAGAAAGTACATCTGTAAATTTGTTAGCGGCGATATCACTTCCGGCTTCGACGCCGATAGTCATCAGTCCGCTGTTCTTCAAGCCGATAATGGTGATGAACATCCCTATACCTACAGTGATCGCATGCTTCAGGCTGTCAGGAATGGCAGTGAGCAGAATTTGCCGGACCCGGGTAATGGTCAGGAGGATGAAGATAATCCCGGAGATAAATACGGCGGTAAGACCCATCTGCCAGGTGAACTCATGTTCAGTGGTGGCAGAGGATAAGACTACGGAAGCGAAATATGCGTTAAGGCCCATACCAGGTGCCAGAGCGACCGGGAAGTTAATGAATACCCCCATGGCAATGGTGAAAATACCGGCTGCCAGCGCCGTCGCAAGGAATACGGAATACCAGCCCATATCAATGCGGCCGAAGGCAGTCAGAGTGCTTGGATTAACCGACAGAATATAAGCCATTGCCATAAACGTGGTTATACCGGCCATGATCTCTGTACGTACTGTGGTGCCGTTCTCTTTCAGTTTGAAAAAGCGGTTCAAATGGTTCTCCCCCTAAGGTTGTATGTTGTGCCAATACAGCAACACAGAAAGCCGGCATCTGGGAAGACACCGGCCCGAAAAAAGAGATCGCTGCCCGAAATCCCGGACCATTGCCGGTCATCCCAGAACAAGCTGCTCTTCTTAATCGTAGCCAGGTCATTACGGTGACCTCGTAGAGACTTCCGGGCCGATCCCCGGAATTATACGAATATATTTGCTGTAGCGCTTTATCATTTTAGGGGGAGATGACATGCCTTGTCAATGGTAAATACGAACATTGCCCGTCAGGTTTACATAAATGTTCGTAAATTGAACATTTTTATGACAAATCCCGCTTGGTTCAGAGAGAATTCCCCAAACATTGCAGCCTAAATGCGGAGAGGTCCTTACTAAATTAATTATAATTAATCTCTACATGGATTAGCGCGCCAACATATGTTAACCTGAATGAGCTTAGCGATAAGCAATCAATTTTCCTACAAGTTCCTTATCCGAAAGGGGATGTTTGAATTGGCTACTACTTATATGGTGGTTTCAGTTTAGAACTGCATAGCAGGCATGCTTCTTAAAAAGGCGGGCAAAGCCCGTATTATTTGGTATGCCATCCCAAGTAACCTTTCGTGAATATTGCTGTTTGCGGGATACGATGAAGGTCGTATCTTCTTTGCATCCTGATGCCGCAGATCAGCAGCTTCTTCTTGAGGCTGCTGTTCCGCGGCATTTTTGCGTCCACAAAACAACTTTAAAAGGAGCTAAACCCAAAATCATGATTGATCTAAAAACCTATGGATATACAGAAATAGAGGAAATTCCTTCAGGACTATTGCCCGGAAGAATTACAGAGCTCCAGCGGGAGCGGTTTACCGTTATAACCGCACAGGGCGAGGTAACGGCTGTGCTCAAAGGCACCTTCTATCACAGTGCAGAAACCCGGGAGGACTTCCCGTCTGTCGGTGATTTCGTCCTGCTTCTCCCGAATGGGAGCGGAGATTCACTCATCGTTACGCTGCTCCCCCGCCGCTCCAAGTTCTCGCGGGCGAATTATTCGGGTCATGCCGCCGGTTATACCAAAACTATTCTGGAGCAGGTCGTGGCCACCAACTTTGACTATGTATTTATTCTGTCCTCCCTGAACTGGGATTTCAATGTCACCCGTATGATGCGTTATCTGACCCAGGCCAGGCAGAGCGGGGGCCAGCCAGTGGTCATTCTGACGAAGGCAGACCTTACTGGAGACTGGAGCCGCCCGCTGGCAGAAGTCCAGCAGAGCATGCCGGATGTGCCGGTGCATGCAGTGTCCAGTCATAACGGTCACGGGCTGAATGAGCTTGATGTCTATCTTAAGCCAGGTTCGACTGTCGTCTTCCTCGGTATGTCCGGGGTCGGAAAATCTTCACTGCTCAACGCCCTGATGGAACGGGATGTGATGAAGGTCAGTGCCATCCGGGAGGAAGACAGCCGGGGACGGCATACAACTACACACCGTCAACTATTCATGCTCCCCTCGGGCGCAATGGTAATCGATACCCCAGGGATGCGTGAGCTTGGATTATTCAGCGCTGACGAAGGCATCTCTGCCGGCTTCAGTGATGTGGAGGAACGGTTCTCCGCATGCCGGTTCAAGGATTGCCGCCATGAGGCCGAGCCGGGCTGCGCCGTTCTTGCCGCTCTTGCGGACGGTTCCTTGCCGCGTGAACGCTGGGAGCGTTACATGGCCCAGCAGCAGGAGAACCAATTCGTGCAGAACAGAACTAACTATCTCAGGGGCAAGGATGCCCGCAATCAGTCAGCTGCTATGCAGCGCAAGCAAATGAAGAAAAACGGAGGACGAAAAAAATGAAGATTCCAACTGAAGCGTTATATACTGCACTAAGTGCGCTTTTCAAAACAACGATTACAGCTGCTGACTACCAGACGTTACAGCTACATGGCGGGACCTTGGGGGATGTGCAGCTGGTTACCGGAACAGCCGAAACGGCTGACGGAGAGCAGCTGCCGTACCGTATTGTGCTGAAAATCCAGAAGAAATGGGAACGATACGATGATCCGCATTCCTGGCGGCGGGAATATGACCTCTACGCTTCGCCACTCGGTGCAACCTTCACGGAATCCTTCCGCTGGCCGGTGTGTTATCACGCTGAGATGAATGAAGCCGGGGATGAAATGAGGTTATGGCTGGAATATATGGATGGCATCTCCGGCCTGGAGCTGACCGGTGATATGTATGAACAGGCGGCACTGGAGCTGGGACGCTATCAAGGCAAATTATACGCAGCGCAGCCTGAAGTGCTGCAGAGTCTGACCAACCTGAGCCATGCGGATCTCATGAAGAACACCTATCTGCATTACCGGTCCTGGCCGCTCGTCTACGACTATATCCGTTCGGAGGAATGTGACTTCCCGCAGCATATCCGGCAAATGCTCATCGACATCGACGAGCAGTCGGACGATATTTTTGCCCGGATTGAAAAGTTGCCCCTCGTACTGTGCCACCGGGACTTCTGGGTAACCAACATCATCTATACCGGCGGGACCATCGCGCTGATTGATTGGGATACCTCGGGCTGGGGCTACCTCGGCGAGGACATCGCCAGCCTGATTGCGGATGAGGCGGATCTTGATCACATGGTTGAATACTACCAGCGGTGTGTCCCTGCTTATTACCGGGGCTTCGCAGAATATGCGGGAGAGATTGCCCCGCTTGCCGGCCACTGCGTCTACGAATTCATCCTGCTCGTATTCGGATACCGGATGGTGGAAGGGTATCTCCATACGGAGGAGGATGACGGGAAGGCGGAGAATCTTCGTACGCTAGAGAAGATTTATGAATTGAAGAGCTTGTAGCTGTCCGCCTAAGCGGGAAGAACTCCAAAGCCTAATATAGGGTTTTGGAGTTCTTTCTTGTCATATATATTTGACACATAAACTTATGGAGAGTATGATGAACAAACGATTAGTCATATATATGCGACTTTTTTTCAAGGAGGAATCGATATGAACAGGGTTGCCGAATACAGAAAACGCTCCGGTATGTCGCAGCTTGCTCTGTCGAAGGAGGTCGGAGTTGCCCGGCAGACGGTCAATCTGATTGAGAATGACAAGTATAATCCTTCATTGGATTTATGCGTTAAGCTGGCCAAGGCCCTGAACTCTGATTTAAATACACTTTTCTGGGAGGTAAATAGTAATGCTGAGTAAAATAGAGAAGAGAATGTTGAAGCCATTTATTGGATATTCGGAGGAAAGAGATGAGTATCAGCGGGCAGAGATCCACCGGATTCTTGCCGTTGCCTGCATGCAAGCCTTGTATCTGACATCCGGTCTGATGCTCATCAGCTTAATTATTGATACCCTCAACCACACCTTCACGTTCGGAACTATGGCTCTGTTCATTGTTCAGCAGTTCGTAGCGTACTACATCCTGATCCGGCTCCGCAAAACCGGAGTTGCCGAAACGGAATATGACACCGATGCAGATTATGAACAAATCATTAAAGCATTGAAGAAAAAGTTTTTCTTGGCCGGTGCCCAGTGGGGCATTACTATGTTCGTCCTGATGGAGTTCCTGTTCCCGGCGTTAGCTGGTGATAAGATTGACATCCGCTTGTTCAACATTCTGATCTGGTGTACTGCAGGCGCTGCCTTTGGCATCATTACATATTTTCTTCAAAAGAGAAATATTAAAAAAATCGTATAGAAATACAAGCGGGAACAGCTTTGATGATTTTTTAAAGGACGGTACCGTATCCGACAAAAAACTCTCTTCTATTGGCAGAAGCCTGCCGGTAGAAGAGAGTTTTAATTTTAACCTATGTCTATTCCCACTCAATAGTCGCTGGCGGCTTGGAGGTAATGTCGTAGACGATGCGGTTCACGTTGTCGACTTCGTTGACGATGCGCACGGAGATTTTCTCCAGTACATCCCAAGGGATACGTGCCCAGTCAGCGGTCATGCCGTCGATGGAGGTTACCGCACGAATGCCGACGGTGTAGGAATACGTACGCTCGTCACCCATTACGCCAACGCTTTTCATGTTAGGAAGTGCAGTGAAATACTGCCAGATCTCGCGGTCGAGACCCGCCTTGGCAATCTCTTCACGCAGAATATAGTCGGAATCGCGGACGATGGTCAGCTTCTCTTCGGTCACTTCGCCCAGCACACGAATTGCCAGACCCGGACCCGGGAAAGGCTGACGCCATACGATCGCATGCGGCATGCCCAGCTCTTCGCCCAGCTTACGGACTTCATCCTTAAAGAGGGTGTTCAGCGGTTCGATCAGACTGAATTTCATATCTTCCGGCAGCCCGCCCACATTGTGGTGCGACTTGATGGTCTGTGCAGTTGCCGTACCGCTCTCTACGATGTCGGTATACAGTGTACCTTGGGCCAGGAACGCGAAGTCACCCAGCTTGGCCGATTCTTCGTCGAAGCAGTAGATGAACTCATTGCCGATGATTTTACGTTTCTGTTCGGGATCGGAGACACCGGCCAGCTTGCCGAGGAAGCGGTCGCGGGCGTCGATTTTGACAACATGGATATCGAACTTGCCGACAAAAGTCTCCATGACGCTCTCCGCTTCACCTTTGCGCAGAAGGCCGTGGTCGATGAACATACAAGTCAGCTGGTCGCCGATCGCCCGGTGAATCAGCATCGCCACAACAGAGGAATCCACGCCGCCGCTGAGTGCGCAGAGCACCTTCTTGTCGCCGACTTTATCACGGATGTCCTTCACAGCATCCTCGATGAACGACTCCATTGTCCATTTGCCCTCGCAGCCGCAGACCTCGTACAGGAAGTTCGAGATCATCTCATTCCCCTTCACGGAGTGGCGTACCTCAGGATGGAACTGAACGGCGAAGAATTTGCGTGCATCATTGCTCATGGCTGCAATCGGCGCACTCTCTGTACCGGCATCCAGCTTAAAGCCCTCCGGAAGCTCCACTACATGGTCGCCGTGGCTCATCCATACCGTCTGCTTGCTCTCAAGGCCCGCTGCCAGCACGGAGCTGGGTGCGAATTCCACATCTGCTTTGCCGTACTCGCGCTTGGCGGAGCGTTCCACCTTGCCTCCCTGCTGCTGTGCCATCAGTTGCATCCCATAGCAGATACCGAAGATCGGCAGCCCGAGCTCGTAAATCGCCGGGTCTACATGTGGTGCATTCTCCGCATAGACACTGCTTGGCCCGCCTGAGAATACAATCCCTTTGGGCGATAAGGCCTTAATCTTCTCCATCGGTGTATTGTAGGGCAGAAGCTCGCTGTATACCCCCAGGTCACGAATTCTGCGCGCGATAAGCTGGTTATACTGTCCCCCGAAATCCAGAACAACGATTATTTCATTTGGCTTGTTCATTACTTGCCTCCCTTGATTATTGGATTCATTATACTCATGGTTAATTCTCAGCGTCAAGGAAATGGGGTCCCTCTGTTTTAAGGTTTTGGGATAGCTGTGGCAGGGTGGAGGAGGTAATGCCTGCACGGGGCAAAGGTAGCAGAACAGGCTCGCGGCCATGACAATACGGAATACCTGCAGATGAGCAAGTGTCTGCCGATTCACTGCTAACGGGAGCCTGTCTCTATGTTATGGAAATACAGTGAAGAATTACAGCCGTGACTGGTAGTATTGCGCTACTATGGGAAGCGTGCATTTGAATGTATTCGGTTTTTCGATTACATTTGGTCCTCATGCCCACGCAGCTCTAAATGTGGTCGGTTTTTCGATTACATTTGGTCCTCGTGCCCATGCAGCGCTAAATGTGGTCGGTTTTTCGATTACATTTGGTCCTCGTGCCCACGCAGCGCTAAATGTGGTCGGTTTTTCGATTACATTTGGTCCTCGTGCCCATGCAGTGGTAAATGTGGTCGGTTTTTCGATTACATTTGTAGCGGCAAGCTGAACCGTCACAAAGACGTCCGCTGCAAATGCAGGGACGCCGCTTCTCGATCAGGTTAGATGGAAAGTGATCATCAGGCACCGGGCCATGAAAGCCTCTATGTCTGTGGTATCGGCAGCGCTGGGTGGCGACGAGGGCGACATAGGCGCGAAAGGCGTAGAGGACACGCCGCCTCCGGCGCCGCCATACGCCAGGGTCTCCCACTGGCGTACAAACCCCCGGACGGCGGCGCGCAGCCGCCCGTCCTCGATAGCCAGGGAGTCTGCGTACTCCCTGGCGGTAACCCCGGGCAGCGGCGGCCCATACCGCGCCGCCAGCCCGTGCCAGGCCAGAGCGGCCGCGCGCAGCTGCCGCTCACGGCCAAGCCTGCCGGCGCGGCGCACCGCCGGCAGCAGGGCCAGGCTGCGCCGCCAGCGGATGGCGGCAGCCAGCACCAGCGCCGCCAGCGCAAGCGGCGCACGGTCCGGGCCGCCCGCCTGCGGCAGGGCGGCGGTGAGCGCATCCGCGTGCAGCGCAGCGGAGCGGCGGGTGTCCGGCGGCGCGGCGGCAGCCGCCGGGTCCGTAGCAGCCGCGCCGGGGGCAGCGGCGGCAGCGGCGGAGGGCGTGGGGTCGAAGGGGACCCAGCCCGCGCCGGGAAAATAGACCTCGACCCAGGCGTGGGCATCGCCGCCGGTCACGCTGTAGCGCTGCGGCACAGAGCCGGGCACGGCGGTTCCCGGGCCGTAGCCCTGGACATACCGCGCCGGAATGCCGCTGCTGCGCAGCAGGACCGTCATCGCAGTGGCAAAATGCACACAATAGCCCTGACGGGTCCCGAACAGGAAATCATCGGTGAAATCGGCACCGGACGGCGGCACGCGGGTCTTCAGCGAATAGGTGTAGCCTTCTTGAAGATAGCCGGCTACAGCTACGGCAGCATCGTAACGGCTCGCCGCAGCAGCGGTAAGATCGCCGGCCAGTGCACGCACTCTGGGCGGCAGAGCAGCAGGGAGCTGCAAATACTGGCTGCGGACCTCTTGGGGATCACTCCCCCTCAGCGTCCGCAGGACTGCAGGATCACTTGGCGGCAGAACAGACTTGACGGTATACTCCGTAACCCCTGCGGAGCCGTAGACTTCCGGCAAGCGGAAGCTGAGCCTGTCCGGGCTGGCCAGCACGTAACCCAGCTGGCTTCCGTCCGCAAGCCGGATGTTCTGCACATCTGTGATAGCGCCTGCACTGAACAGCGGCACACCTCCAGTGGAAGGCGCAGCGAGCTGAACCCGCTGGATGAGGGTCTGCCCCCCGGCGGATGAAGCATTCGCCAGAGCGGGCAGCGCCCCGGACAGGCGGGGCAGATTCAGCGCTGAATACGCGGCACCGCTCCTGATCCAGCGGCGCCCGTCATAATACGCCATGCTCTCCCCCCGCGAGTAGTAGGGACGGGAAGCAGTGACTGTGAAGGCTGCCTCCGTGCTTGGTGTCAGGGGCATGCCAAGCTCTCTGTCCTCCATGCTATAGCCGGTGCTGCCAGCTATAGGTCCGTCTGCGTCCTCCGGTCTCTGCGCCGCAGCCCAGTGCTCCAGCTTGTCCAGGACCGGCTGCAGTGTAACCGGGGCAGCCGGGCGTGCGCCCAGCCCTTGGCCGGCTATCCAGGCGGCCAGCGTCACCAGCACAGCCGCCGATAACGCCCTGGCTCCCCAGCGGGCGTAAGGAAGAAACTGCCTCCCTGTCCGTTCTTGCAGATGGAGCAGGCCGCTTAAGGCCCGCAGCCACAGGATCAGCCCCGCCGTGACCAGTACATCCCCGGAAGTATTAACGGCATAGCCCATATCCAGCACCAGCAGATACACCAGCGTTACACCGGTGAACAGCGCAATACTTCCTCTGTACAGCGCGAGCTGCTGGACGGAGGACACCAGCAGTCCCCAGCCCAGCACCAGAATCAGCAGCCTGCTGTCCTCGCTTAATGCAGAGATCCTACCGGAGAGCAGCAGCAGGGCATCCTGTCCGCTTTTCTCCATGGCATAGACCTTTAGCCACCCGCCCCCGCCTCCCGCAGCAGCACAGAGGCCATACCAGGTCATAAAGATTAGCAGAAACTGCCCGCTCACCTGTACAAGACGGGGTAACAGCAGACAGCCCCAGGCGAGCAGTGCTGCTGCCGAGAGCATCAGAAGCCGCAGGAGCTGTGTATGGTCCGCTGCCGCAGACAATTTGTAGAGCGGCAGCAGCCACAGCCCAAAGACGCCCATAATCGCCAAAGAGAACAGGCCGCGATAGTACAGGGGGCTGTTCTCTCTTTTACCTGCGGGGCTGTTCTCTGCAAGGTCCGATTCCTGCATCTCTGCCAATGTAAACACGATGCTTCCGTAGCGGAGCTGCCTGCTGTGGGTGGAGTCTTTCGGACTGGCGCCATCCGTACCCGCACTAGCAGGAGGTGGAGTTATCCGGAAATTCATCAGGCTCCGCCCCCTTGTACCCTTGTGCAGGAGCAGCATGGCTCAGACAGTGAACCCTCGCGCCAAGCCGCATTAGACTTCCCGCAATCGTATCCGAGGCAGGCGGTCTGCTGTTCCCGTAAGCTGCTGAATCCTGCTGTCCGGCTGGTTCCCACCCTCCCGGTGCTAGCCTGCTGCTGCGGGATAGCTCCGGCATTGTCCCCGCTGCTCCGGCCGGGCTCCGCACAGGATTACCGGGAGTCCGGCCCTTAGAAGGCTGGTCCCAGACATAATACAGCTCCACCCTGATTCCCTGAACCAGGAAGCGGGCCAGCGTTCTCGCCGACTCTTCCTCCAGCCGGCCGGTAATGACGGATACCGTCATCCCGGGAATCCAGCTCTGCGACGCGTCCTCCAGCAATCTGCTGAGACTCTGTGAACCGGAGGGGGCAATTTCTGTAAGCAGTTCCCGGACCCTCCCGGGGATCTGGCCCACCCCCTCATGCCTGGCCATTCCTTCAGGCCAGCCTCCACTGAAGAGCTGGATGTAGCTGCCGGAGCGCTCGGCAGAGAGCAGCAGCCCCATAGTAGCCGATACCGCCTGTTCGAAGGCCGGGATCACCGACCTCCGCTGGCTGCGGGGAGCATACGCACCGCCGGGAACCTCATAATCCGCCGGACTGCTCGCAAGCACGATGCAGGTCATCTGCCCCGATTCACGTTCCGGCACTCTGCTCTGCAGGTTGCCTTTACGGGCGCTGCTCTTCCAGTGAATCCGGCTGAACGGATCACCCGGCGCATAATCACGGATATCCGCTGCTTGCGGGCTGCTGTGGTTCCCCCTCCCGGATGCACGGTCTCCGGACAGCAAGCCGGTGTCCGGCACTGCTGCGCCCATATCTAGAGCTCTTGGCAGCACTTTGAAGCCCGCCTTGCCGCCCGGCTGGCAGCCGCCTGTAAACAGCCCAGGCAGATCTCCCCAGGTTACACTGCACCCGTGAAGCTGATGCACCCCTCTGGGGACAGACAGCAGCTCATACGAATAGTTGAACGAGCGCCGGAAGCCGGGAAACAGCAGCTCCTGATGGCTTCCCCCGCTCCAGTAATCGGTCACAATCATCCAGGGCAGCGGGATTCTGGCGGCAAAAGAAATCTGAACCTCCACAATAGCGTCATCCCCCGCAGACAGATGCGCAGGAGTAATCGTGCGCTGGACACTAACTCGCCGTGGACCGCAGAGCTGCATCAGCAGGCCGCCGGACATAACCACTCCGCCAGCTGTCAGCAGCAGCAGGAGCGATTCTCCGCCGCGCCACATATACAGCCCTCCGGTAACCGCCATCAGGAGCAGCATTCGCCCCCACTCCTTGACTGCGCGGCGGATGCGCTTCCGGGGGAACCCGGCAATCTCTGCATTCCCGTACCTGTTCTGCTGTGAAAATACCTGTGATTTCGGATCCGTCAATGATGATGAGGACAAGGAGGACACCCTTCCATGGTCATAGACTAGCCCCCGGCAGCCTGTACTTTCTCTGGCTATACTACTTGCTGAGGCCTGTTGCTATCTATTCTTTCCACGAAAAAGGATGCCCAGACATTCAGCAGCCGCTTTTCCCCGCAAGCTCCCCCTGTTTTCTGCTCTCCTTGCCGTCCCCTCCGTCCAGCACACCTTCCAACGCGGATATCCGCCTTAAGCTGCAGTAACCCTGCGCTCCTCTGCATTAACAAAGGCTTCTGCACCCGGATGACCTGCCGCCTCCAGCAGCATACGCAGGGGGACCCAGAGGGAGGAGCCTTGGAGCTGCACCTGTGCCGCCTTGTACTCTGCTGTACCGTCCGGCCAGTGAATGCCCACCTCCTGCTTCTGTGAGTCTAACGTCATGCTGCGGCCGTTCCAGCTGACAGCTGCGCTCCGGGTAACCGCATTCCAGCCAACCCGTCCACCCAGCCGTTCTACGGTGGCGCGTAGCGGAACATAGTACTGTCCGTCCTGGAGACGGTACTCTCCGGGCTTCAGCTTGGTCTCCATCCCTCCAATCTCAAGTGCAAGCGCCTTGCCTGGTGCAAGCAACTCTGCATTCGGGGCAATATTGGCCGATATCCAATCCTGTGACGGTTTGCTCCTATGAAGAGAGGCTGCCTTGGAGGACACCCTGAACTGTACGGGATCACTCTGCGCATCCAGAACACCGAACTCATAACCAGCTGCTCTGTAGCGTTCAATGATAGCCGGCAGCGCTTTGGCGCTCTGTTCATGGCCCGATCCGTCATGCAGCAGCAATACCACACTGGAAGAGGTCAAGTCAGCCACAGAAGCCTGTAGAATCTCCGCAGCAGGCACTCCCCGGCGGCGGGAATCCCCGCTGTCCACAGTCCAGTCCATCACCCCGTAGCCTGCCTGCTTCAGCAGATTGAAATATGTGCTGTCGAAATGGCCGAACGTGCCGCCCGGCGCACGGACCAGCTGCGGACGGATGCCTGTGATCTCACGTACCGTTTCCTCCGTCTGTTTGATTTGGCGCCAGAACTCCTTGAAGCCGCTATATAAATCATGATAATTATGATTATAGGTATGGTTGCCGATAGCATGACCCTGCTCCCAGATGGCCTTGATCAGCTCGGGACGGCCTGTGGCCTGATCCCCAAGCACGAAGAAGGTCGCTTTAACCCCCTGCTCCTGCAATATGCTAAGCACCTTAGGAGTAACTGCGCTTGGCCCGTCGTCAAAAGTCAGATAGACCACCTTCTCCTTGCGGTGTCCGGCTGCTGGAGCAGCTTTCCCCGCAGCAGCAGATACTTGCTGTATAGCGGGAGCAGGACGCTGCGTACCTGCCCTAGAGGCTGAACCGCTTAAAACGTGCGGCTGCCGCAATTCTGCGGTTGTCATTCTGGCCGCTGCCGGGCGCAAATCTTGCACCGGGACAGCCGGAGCATTATTCTTAGAGAGTAGAGGTAACGCACTGCCTGCTTCAGCCTGCAGGGAGTACGTGCTCCGCGAACCGGAAGAATTCCCCTGCCCTCCATAGGCTGACACACCTAGACTCAGCACAACAGCAATAACGAGCAACCCGCAGATCATGATGCGGCGGATAGGATTTTCCCGATTGTCCTTCATCTTCTCTACCTCCAGCATTCTATTGGCGCACCTGCACCATTTGGTAGATTGTATGAAGACAAGCTTCAGAATAGAATAGGCGCGCAGCCTTTGGAGAGTGAAGAATCTATGGATATGCTGAAATGGATACAGGAATTGTTTGCGAGCTATGGATATAGCGTATTGTTCTTCGGGCTTTTGCTCGAATTTATCGCCCTGCCTTTTCCCGGGGAGACCACGATGGCCTTCGCAGGATTTCTCTCTTTCACGGGGAGGCTGGATTTCTTCACACTGGTAATCGTAGCCTTCTTAGGCACTACAATCGGGATGACCATCACTTATTTCATCGGACTGAAGGCCGGTCTGCCCTTTATCCAGCGGTACGGCAAATGGTTCATGTTCTCTCCCGCCAAGCTGGAAAAGACACAGCGCTGGTTCGAGAAATACGGCAGCGTGCTGATCTCCATCGGCTATTTCATCCCCGGCGTCCGCCACTTCACTGGCTATTTTGCCGGGATTATCGCCCTGCCCTTCCGTAAATTCGCTATGTATGCCTATGGGGGCGCAATATTCTGGGTAGTGTTATTCCTCGGAATCGGCAAAATCTTCGGCCCGCAGTGGATGGGCATCTTCCACCTGATCGAATCCTACGCCCTTTGGATTGCGGTAGGTGTGCTGGCCATCGCCGCGCTGATTGTCGTCTACCGTTACCGGGCTGCCATTTCTCTCCGGCTGCGCCGGCGCAAGCCAGTGGCTACGCTTGAACCCAAGGTCCAAGTGAAGGTTAAAGAAACCTCCAAGACCCGCTGAATCAGAACCTCACCTAACGCCTGAAAGAAGGTATCCCTGTGAAAATAGACCGTCTGCTCTCCATTGTCATTCTGCTGCTCAACCGGCCGCTGATTCAGGCCAAGGAGCTGGCCGATATGTTCGAGGTCTCCGTGCGTACGATTTACCGCGATATAGACAGCATTAACAGCGCAGGTATCCCTGTGGTAACCTTTCAGGGCTCAGGGGGCGGCATCGGCCTCATGCAGGGCTACCGGCTGGACCGCAATGTGTTATCGCAACGCGAGCTGGCCGATATATTCAGTGCGCTGCAAAGCGCCTCCTCTATCGGAGGAGAGGGTCACCAGCTATTGATGGAGAAGATCAGCAGCGTTGTCCCTCCCTCCCAGATCGCCGCCTTCCGCAGCAAAACCACCCAAATGATCGTCGATTTCTCCCCTTGGGAGCTGACAGCTCCGCTGGAGGAGCGGCTGAACCTCCTTAAAGAAGCCTTGGAGGAAGAGGTCATGGTCACTTTTGAATACATAACGGCCGAAGGCAGGGTAAGTCTGCGTACAATCGAGCCATATACGCTGGTCCTTAAGGGACAGTTCTGGTACTTATACGGGTTCTGCCAGGAACGTCAGGATTTCCGCCTCTTCAAGCTGCTGCGGATGAAAGCGCTGGTAAAGGAGAACAGGCACTATATCCGCCAGGATATCCCGCTTACAGAGCTGCCGTGGAGCAGTGCCTGGAGGGAATCGCAGAATCTCACGCCCGTCACGCTGCGTTTCACGCCGGAAGGCAAGCATCTAGCCGAGGAATACTTCGACTGTGAGACGCTCCAGCGGGATGCTACCGGCGGATATACCCTCACACTCCAGTACCCTGAGAATGACTGGCTGTACGGCTTCCTGCTAAGCTTCGGGACCGTCCTGGAGGTGCTGGGACCGGAGCATGTCCGCCGCAGATTAGGCGAGGTGGCCCGCGGCGTCGCGGCGGCATATTCATCAGACTTGCCGGAGCGGCAATAACCGCCGCCCCTTAGCATTTTCAATTCGCCATCGCATGACCTCCTCTTTACTCCACCCGCATTCAAGCATGTACAATCTTTTTCCATCCGCATTCGAACCTGAATCCATGTTGTCAGGTTTGCCGGTTTATACTCTAAGGGAGAAGCCGGTTTTGGACTGGGAGACTGGGGAACATGAAGGACAGTGGGGCAATTCCACCCTGGTTCGCAGACGCAAAAAGACGACCCGGTAACCGTTAACGGTTATACCGGATCGTCTTTTTTGTAATGTATACAGGATTAGGCTCTCTGTGATTTCGTCAGGTTCGGCTGCGGCTGTCCGCCTTCCGCTTCTTCCGTCTTCAGGAAGTCAGGCTGCGGTGAGGTCTTGCGGATGAACAGCGCCAGTACCAGAGCAACAACAGTCACCCAGGTTGCTACAGCGAACGCGTGGGTAATCCCGTTAATCGTTGCGTCCTGTGTAAGCTTCAGCATCGCAGCCTTATCGGTCTTCGACACCGCTCCGCTTACCAGTGCATCGGTAATGTTACTCTTCGTACGGTTAGTCATCAGGCTGACGAACAGGGCCATCCCCAGTGCGCCGCCTACGGTACGCAGGGTGTTGGACATGGCTGTACCATGGGAAGCCAGACGCTGCGGCAGCTGGTTCAGCCCGGCGGTGACGATAGGCATCATCAGCATCGACATCCCGAACATGCGGGCCGTATACGTCAGAATCAGGTGAGTATAGGTGGTAGTGGTGCTGATCTGGCTGAATTCCCAGGTAGTCACAGTGGTGATAGCAAGGCCGATAACTGCCAGCCATCTGGCGCCGATTTTATCAAATATAATTCCGGTGATCGGTGACATCACGCCCATCAGAATCGCACCCGGCAGCAGCATCAGTCCGGATTCCATCGGTGTGAAGCCTCGGATCGTCTGCAGATAAATCGGCAGCAGGATCATCCCTGCATACATAGCCATGGTGACGATAATGTTAATCACGGTGGTCAGGGAGAACATGTTGTAGCGGAAAATGCGGAACTCAAGCAGCGGCTTATCCGTGGTCAGCTCACGCCATACGAACAGCCCCATGGATACGATACCCAGGATCAGGCAGAGAATAACCGTCGTGCTTCCCCAGCCGTCTGTTCCGGCATCACTGAAGCCGTAGAGCAGCCCGCCGAAGCCCAGGGTCGATAAGATCACACCAGTTTTATCCAGCTTCGGAGAAGTCAGCTTACCGACATTCTGCATAGTCTTCATACCGAGCAGCATCGAGAAAATGGCCAGCGGAAGCACGATGTAGAACAGCACGCGCCAGGAATAGTTCTGCACGACCCAACCGGACAAGGTAGGGCCGACAGCCGGAGCAAAAATCATCGCAACCGCCATCAGTCCCATCGCCTTGCCCCGTTCTTCAATCGGGAAAATGCGCAGGAACACAATGTTCATCAGCGGCATCAGAATTCCGGCACCCACGGCCTGAATGACTCTGCCGACCATAATCATCTCAAAGCCTGTTCCTATTGCACAGACTAGAGTACCTATCGAAAATAACATCATTGCTGTCGTAAACAACTGACGGGTCGTAAATTTCTCCACCAGATAGGCGCTGATCGGCACAAGCACACCGTTAACCAGCATGAACCCTGTCGTCAGCCATTGGGCCGTATTGGCGAGAATATTCAGATCCTCCATCATTTTGGGCAGTGCCACATTCATCAGTGTCTGATTCAATAGCGCCACGAAGGCGCCGATCAGGAGCGCTGCGATAATTGGGCCTCTGCGGACCGTCTTGGACGGTGCATTACCGGCTGTAATTGTACTCATAGCTTCTTGTTGTCTCTCCCTTGTTCTAGAATTCGGATAATTTCACCATGCAGCCGCAGCAGCTCCTGTACATCCTCCGCAGGAATATTTGCCAAGGGCTGCAAATGTCTTCGGAGTGACTGTCTGCTGAGCAGACGGATCTCCTTGCCTTTCTCAGTCATCGCCAGCTTGAATATTCGTCTGTCGCTCTGCGAGCGTTCTCTGGTAATCAGTCCGGCCTTCACCATCCGGTCCACTACACCGCTGGCTGCGCTGTTGCCCAGATGCAGAAGATCGGCCAGCTCCGTGATCCCGATATCGGGATGCAAGGATAACTTACGCAATACCATCAGCTGGGTAGATGTGATGTTAAGCTCCTCTGCATCCTTCCACAGCAGCTGCTGGAAATTATGGGTAATGCAGCGGAAAGAGGACAGAATATCGTCCAGTTGCTTTTCCTTTTCTTCCAAGCCTTATCCCTCCACAAGCATAATGCACAATAATACTTCGCATACGAACTATTTTACAATTTACCTATTTATCCGTCAATGATTTTCTTGCAGAAATTTTCTGAAAAATTACGGAAAGCGAGGATTAAACATGAATACAGAACAACGAAATCACTGGAACAGGCAGCATAAAATGTTGCCCAGGATCATCACCAAGCCGGAGGCGCATACTGAAGCCATAGCTATCATTCTGGAGCTGCATTCTGCCCTCTACGCCTCTGAAGGCAGCGGGGAACAGGTAACCTATGAGGATACCTTATGGGACAAGCTGCTGGTGTCCACCGTGCGCAGCTACCCGGTGCAGACACCCGGCAGCCGTAATTCTATAGTCTGGCATCTCTGGCACAGTGCACGGATTGAGGATATCACCATGAACATCCTGGGGGCAGACCGTGAGCAGGTGCTATACTCCGGTCAGTATACCCGGAGGCTGGAGGTTCCTTACGTTCATTCCGGCAACGGAATGAGTGAAGAGGATGTCGCTACTCTCAGTAGAGAGGTGAATCTCGGAGCGCTATCCGAGTACCGTCGCGATGTCGCCCGTAGAACCCGTTCCATCCTGTCTGCTCTGGAGCCGGGACAGCTCGGGATGAAGGCAACTCCGGCGCAATTCGAGAGAGTCCGGGAAGAGAAGGCCGTACTGGACAGCGAGCAGTGGCTAATGGATTATTGGGGCGGCAAAACCTTTGCCGGTCATGTGCTGATGCCGGCTACCCGGCATAACTTCGTCCATCTGAACAAAGCGATGCGGGTGAAGCAGAAGCTGCAGAAGTGACTCTGGGGGATTCGGCCCACGTGCTCCGTGCCTGCCCAATATAGTCGGTTTTCCGACTACATTGGGCTCACTCGTATTTAGGCTCCCCTCTTTACCCATTAGACCAGTTTCCGAGCACTTATCCTCAACTCTTTGCACGAAATCCCGAAAAAAAGCGGACCGGAGTTCCCTCCGGTCCGCTCTTAATCTATTCAACCGCTACTTATTCGCAGCCGGCTGGCTCTACCCCTGGCAGCCCACACCACCGGCCATGACTGGCACCAGTTGTGCCACCTCGTCCGGTGACGGCTGAGTGCCGGCTGCAATTCCGCTGGCAATCGACATCATCAGCTTAATCCGGTTGGCCTGGTTGACCACGCTGACTCCGGCATCATAATCAATGGCGACGATGTTCGCGCCAGGGTATAGATCCTTAAGCCCCTTAATCATCCCGCGCCCGGTAATATGATTCGGCAGGCAGGCAAAAGGCTGAATGCAGGCAATATTGTTCACGCCGTTATCCAATAGATCCATCATCTCGGCCGTCAGGAACCAGCCTTCGCCCATCTGGTTGCCAACCGACACGAGGCGGCTTGCCTTCTCGGCCAGACCGTAGATATTTTCCCGGCCTTTGGATAGTCCAGCCTGCTCCAGCGCTACCTTGACCGGCTTGCGGTAGATTTCGAGATAGGAGATCAGCATGGGATTGATATAACCCAGCCGCTTGCTTTTACCGAATTGCTCGGCCTTGTAGATCGGATTGTAGACACAATAGAAAATGAAGTCCAGGAAATCAGGCATCACGGCCTCTCCGCCTTCGGCCTCAATCATGTCGATGATATGGTTGTTGGCATCCGGATGGAATTTGATCAGAATTTCCCCGACAATGCCCACCTTGGGCTTATCCGCCGGGATGACCGGCAGCCGCGAGAACCCGGCTACAATCTCACGGGTCAGCCGCTTATATTCGCGGAACGAGAAGTTTGACAGGCTGCCCTTGCAGCGGCCCATTCCTTCGCGGAATAATTCCTCTGCGCTTCCCGGCACCGCTTCATACGGTCTGAAGCGGTGCAGCAGGCGCATCATCAGATCTCCGTAGCAGGCTGCGGCGATCAGGCGGTTCGCCAGCTTCAGGCTGATGCGGAAGCCCGGCTGGTTCTCCATCCCGGAGGCATTCAGGGAGATCACCGGGATCTGCCCCAGATCGGCATCCTTCAGCGCCTTGCGCAGCAGAGAGATGTAGTTCGTCGCCCGGCAGCCGCCTCCGGTCTGCGACATGATTACAGCCGTCCGGTCCGGGTCATAATCGCCGCTCTTCAGTGCCGACAGCATCTGCCCGATCGTTACAATCGCCGGATAACAGGCATCATTGTTGACGTACCGGAGGCCTTCCTCCGTCTCCTGCGGACCGGTCGATTCCAGAATTTTCAGCCGGTAGCCCGCATCCTGGAAGACCCGTTCGAACAGCTCGAAATGAATCGGCGACATCTGCGGGGCAAGGATGGTATAGGTATCCTTCATTTCTTTGGTGAACGGCACATTGACTTGCGGCTTGTAGAGCAGCTGCGGCTTAACCTCGCCTCTCTCGCGCTCACGCATCGCGGCCTGAAGCGAACGCAGGCGAATCCGCGCGGCTCCAAGGTTGCTGATTTCATCGATTTTGATAAGCGTGTAGACCTTGTTGTGACGCTCCATAATCTCCTGAACTGCATCGCAGGTAATCGCATCGATCCCGCAGCCGAAGGAGGTGAGCTGGACCAGCTCCAGATCAGTTCTTCCCGCCGCCAGCCGGGCCGCGCGGTACATCCGCGCATGGTAGGTCCACTGATTCACTACGCCAACATCCCCTTCGCTGCGGTCCAGATGGCAGATCGAATCCTCGGTCAGCACCGCAAGTCCCATACCGGTAATCATATCAGCAATCCCGTGGTTGATCTCAGGGTCGGCATGATACGGATGTCCGCAGAGCAGAATCCCCTTCGTGCCTGTCTCCGTGAGGAAGACCAGCGTCTCCTCGCCCTTGGTGCGCACATCGTTCTTCGCCTGCTCCGCTTCCGCCAGTCCCGCCTGGACAGCAGCCGCAATCTCCTCCTTAGGCACCTCGGCGAAGGTTCGCGCCAGCACCCGGGTCAGCGCCGGAATATCGTCGAAGGTCAGGAACGGGCTGACCAGCGGAACCCCCTGCTCCTTCAGGCCGTCCATATTATTGCGGATCACCTCGGGGTAGGAGGCAACCACCGGGCAGTTGAAGTGATTCTGTGCCGCATCATCCTCCTTCTTCTCATACACCACCGCCGGGTAAAAGATGAAGTCCACGCCCAGGCCGATCAGCTGCTGTACATGCCCGTGGGCCATTTTGGCCGGATAGCAGATGGATTCCGAAGGAATGGTATCCATTCCGCTCTCATACAGCTTCTTACTAGACTTCGGAGACAGCACGGTCCGGTAGCGCAGCGAGGTGAAAAAGGTATGCCAGAAGGGGTAATTCTCGAACATATTCATTGTGCGCGGAAGTCCAACCGTTCCCCGGAGCGCTGCCACTTCAGGCAAGCCCTCGTAGGCGAAGAACCGCTCATATTTATATTGCATCAGGTTCGGCAGCGTGTTCTTCTCTTTCTTGCCGCCTGCGCCGCGTTCACAGCGGTTCCCCGTCACATGGAAGCTCTTGTCCGGGAACCGGCTGATGGTCAGCGCACAGTTGTTGGCACAGCGGCTGCAGCGGCCTGGAGCGACGGAATACTGGAAGCCCTCCAGCTCCTCCGGTCCGAGAATCGTGCTGATTCCTTCCGGCGCAGCCTGTTCTCTGGCCATCAGCGCACAGCCGTAAGCGCCCATCACGCCGGCGATATCAGGTCTGACTACCGTTCTTCCGGTCAGCAGCTCAAAAGCCCGCAGGACGGCTTCATTGTAGAAGGTGCCGCCCTGGACGATAATATTCCGGCCCAAATCCTCCGGATTACGGATCTTGATCACCTTTTGCAGCGCATTCTTCACCACGGAGTAAGCCAGCCCGGCCGAGAGATCGGCAAGCGTAGCCCCCTCCTTCTGGACCTGCTTCACCTTGGAATTCATGAACACGGTACAACGCGAGCCGAGATTCACCGGTGCCTTCGATTCGAGCGCCGCAGCGGCGAACTCCTCTATGCCAAGCTCCAGCGCGGAAGCAAAGCTCTCCAGGAAGGAGCCGCAGCCCGCCGAGCAGGCTTCATTGAGCATCAGGCTGTCGATGGCTCCCCCGCGGATCTTGATGCACTTCATGTCCTGGCCGCCGATATCGAGGATGAAGTCGACCTCCGGCATGAACCGGGAGGCTGCCTTGTAATGGGCCACCGTCTCTACTTCTCCGCCGTCCATCCGCAGCGCCGCCTTGACCAGACCCTCTCCATAACCGGTTGTGTAAGCCCCAGCAATGTAGCAGCCAGAGGGCAGAATCCGGTAGAGCTCCTTCAGCGCGTCAGTGACCGACTGCAACGGATTGCCGCCATTGCTGCCATAGAAGGTATGCAGAATCTCATCCCCCGCTCCGGTAACTACCAGCTTTGTCGTGGTCGAGCCGGCATCTATACCGAGATAGACCGATCCCCGGTAAGCGGCCAGCGCAGAGCGCGGTGCTGTCGCCTTTCCGTGGCGTAGCCGGAACTGCGCCAGATCATCCGGCGCTCTGAACAGCGGCGCCAGCTCTGCATCCTCCGCGCGGTCCTGCGAGAAGTCTACAGCCATGATCCGGGCAATCCAGCCGCCGAGCGGCAGGAACACAGGATCTGACGCGGCAAGCGCCGAACCGATGGCCACGAAGTATTGCGAGTGCTCCGGGAACAGCACCTCCTCCTTCTTCAGTCCAAGCGTCTCCGTGAACCGGTCCCGCAGAGCGGACAGGAAGGTCAACGGTCCCCCGAGAAAAGCAACACGCCCGCGGATCGGACGTCCGCAGGCCAAGCCGCTGATGGTCTGGTTCACGATGCTCTGGAAGATCGAGGCCGCCACATCCTCTCGCCGCGCTCCTTCATTCAGCAGCGGCTGCACATCGCTCTTGGCAAATACCCCGCAGCGCGAAGCGATGGGATAGATCCGCTCATGCTTCACCGCAAGCGCATTCAGCCCGGCAGGGTCCGTCTGCAGCAGAGAGGCCATCTGATCGATGAATGCCCCTGTACCGCCTGCACAGGCTGTGTTCATCCGCTGCTCAATGCCGCCGCTGAGATAGATGATTTTGGCATCCTCGCCGCCCAGCTCAATCGCGGTATCACATTCTGGAATCCGTCCGCTGATCGCCCTCGTGCAGGCAATAACCTCCTGGACAAACGGAATCTCCCCTAGCTTAGACAGGGATAACCCGGAGGAGCCGCTAACGGTGAGCGCTGCTTCACTGCCGGGGAACCTCTGCTGAACCTCTGAGAGCAAGGTGACCGCCGCCTTTTTTATATCACTGAAATGACGCACATAATCCTGATATATAATGATATCCCGCTGCATAACTACCAATTTGGCCGTAGTTGATCCGACGTCAAGCCCAATACGCAGTCTCTTCATGCCATCCCCCATACCTTGCTCCAAATTTGAAGTAATATGAGGCAACTATATCACGAGTGAGCGTGGCTATAGCTGTTAGAAAAGTAACAGACAAATACAATTAATTCCCAGCATACTTAATTATTTCACGATTTGTTCTAATGCGGCCTCTACATGGCCCTTCACTCTGACCTTTCGCCACTCTGCGCTCAGAATGCCTTCCTCATCAATTAGAAAAGTAGAGCGGACAATGCCCATGAATTCCTTGCCGTAGAGCTTCTTAAGCTGCCATACCCCGAACAATTCGCTCACTGCATGGTCCTCATCGGACAATAGCGGAAAGGGCAGGCTGTTCTTGGCAATAAATTTGCTGTGCGAGGCTAGAGGATCGGCGCTGATTCCAAGTACAACTGCCCCATTAGCGGCAAGGGTATCATGGGCATCCCGGAAATCGCAGGCCTCTTGAGTGCAGGCCGGAGTACTGTCCTTGGGATAGAAATAGAGCAGCACCTTCCTGCCGCGATAGTCGCTTAAGCTGATGCTGCCACCTGTTGACGCAGGGAGTGTGAAGTCCGGAACCTTGTCGCCTATAGTGATATTCATTTATTATTCACTCCTTGTAATATGGTTAATGATTTCTGAAATTGCGTGTCTTCCCAAAAGAAATTATAATGTAGAGAATGTGAACTGGAAAGGACGAACGAAATGCCGCCAAGAAAGAACCGGCACGCAAAAGCCGGCAAGTCAAAGAAGAAAACGCTGCTCTGGACTCTGGCAATCATACTCCTTTTAATTATCGGAGGTCTGGTTTACTATTTCACTGCTATTTACAACCAGTTGGATAACCTTCATAAAACAGGCGAAGCTTCTCCGTTTGCTAATGTTCCTACAGCCTCGGCGGAGGCGGTTCAGCCCCCTGAATGGGAGGGCACAGAGCCGGTTAACATTCTGCTCATGGGCGTGGATGGCCGCGGGGTGAAGAAGGGCGAGGTGCCGCGTTCCGACACCATGCTGGTGGCCTCTCTGGACCCGGTGAAGAAGAAATTCTATGTCTTCTCTATTCTGCGCGATACGTATGTTGATATTCCCGACCACGGGACCCAGCGGATCAATGCCGCCATTACTTACGGACCCAATACGGCGATGCAGACGGTAAGCGACCTGCTCGGCATTCCGATTCAATATTATGTCTATACCGATTTCCAGGGCTTCATTAAGCTGGTGGATGCCGTGGGCGGTGTGGACTATGAGGTCGAGAAGGACATGCGCTACACCACTAAGGCAGACGGGCCTGAATACGATATTGATCTCAAAAAAGGCTTCCAGCACCTGGATGGCAAAATGGCGCTGCAGTATGTACGCTTCCGCCATGATGCCACCTCCGACTTCACCCGGACCGAGCGCCAGCGCGGCTTCCTTAAGGCGGTGGCGGACAAGGTGATCAGTACCACTTCGATCATCAAGCTGCCGAATATTCTCGGTCAGGTTACGCCTTATATCGACACGAACCTTGACGCGAGCGACATGTGGAAGCTGGGCGCTGTAGGTTATGACAGCTCTATGGGCGGCAGCGAGCAGATTCCGCCGATGAAGCTGATCCGGGAGAAGACCCTCAAGGACGGCTCCCAGGTGATAAGCTTCAGCAGCGAGAAGGCACTGAAGCAGTTCGTAGAGGATACACTCACTGCACCGGAACCATCGCCAACTCCTGGAGCAGAGGCTTCACCAGGCAGCAGTCCTACAGCATCACCGGTAACAAAGTAACATCCAATATAACCATGCTTGGCACACGGGGCGGGCGGACAGCGGGAATCAGCCGCGGTTCGCCCTTTCCCATGGGCGCAAGCCAAGAAGAAAGGAACATTATCTATGAACCGCAGCACATCAGAACAGTTATACGAGGAAGCTCTCCAGCATATTGTCGGGGGTGTGAACAGCCCCTCCCGCTCCTTTAAGGCCGTAGGCGGAGGAGCTCCTGTCTTCATGAAACACGCCGGAGGCTCACGCTTCTGGGATGAGGACGGCAATGAATATATTGATTATCTGGCCGCCTACGGCCCGATCATAACCGGACATGCCCACCCGCATATCACCACTGCCATTACAGAGGCCGCGCAGAACGGACTGCTCTACGGAACACCAACCCGGCTTGAGATCAAGCTGGCCAAGATGCTGAAGGAAGCCATTCCTTCGATGGACAAAGTACGCTTCGTCAACTCCGGTACAGAAGCCGTCATGACGACCATCCGCGTCGCCCGCGCCTACACCAAGCGCAGCAAAATCATCAAATTCGCCGGCTGCTATCACGGCCACTCTGACCTTGTGCTTGTAGCCGCAGGCTCAGGCCCGTCGACCCTGGGTATTCCAGACAGCGCAGGCGTTCCGGCCAGCATCGCCCAAGAGGTCATCACCGTTCCCTTTAATGATCTGGATGCCCTGCGTGAAGCATTGGAGAAATGGGGCCAGGATGTGGCTGCCGTTATGGTTGAGCCGATTGTCGGCAACTTCGGTATGGTTATGCCGCAGCCGGGCTTCCTGGAAGGCCTGTGCAAGCTGACGCACGAGAACGGCTCCCTGGTTATCTATGATGAAGTGATTACCGCTTTCCGTTTCCACTATGGCTCCACCCAGACCTATGCCGGTCTTGCGAATCATGAGGAGATTATTCCCGATCTGACGGCCCTCGGCAAAATCATCGGCGGCGGGCTGCCGATCGGTGCTTACGGCGGACGCAAGCATGTCATGGAGCAGGTCGCTCCGCTCGGCCCTGCTTATCAGGCCGGCACGATGGCCGGTAACCCTGCCTCGATCTCGGCAGGAATTGCCTGCCTGGAGGTGCTTAGCGCAGAAGGCGTCTATGACGAGATGGAGCGTCTGGCCATCCGGCTGACCGAAGGACTTCAGACCTCCGCTGACCGTCACGGCATTCCGCTCACCATCAACCGGATTCGCGGCGCCTTCTCCACACATTTTTGCAGCCATCCCATTACGAATTATGAAGAAGCACAGGATACCGATGGTGAAATGTTCGCCAGCTTCTTCCGGCATATGCTGAGCCGGGGCATCAACCTGGCCCCGTCCAAATATGAGGCGTGGTTCCTGACCACCGCCCATACGGATGCCGACATCGACCTCACCCTCGAAGCAGCAGAGGCTTCGTTCGCGGCTATGGCTGCGGAGAAGTAATCCGCAGCGCCGGCCATGCTCCTCAATACGCTTATCATAGACCTATGCGGACAGAGAAGACGCTATTGTTGCGATAAATCCGGTTTTTACGCCTAGCGCGGACTCAGAAGCTCTTAACCCTGTCTTTTCAGCTGATAGAGACCAAAAAGTGATAAGTTAACGTCCTCCGTGTCCGCCTAGCCTGAGGATTTGTAATTTTTCTCTGGATAAGGGCCTCCCAGTCCATCACGCAGGATAATAGAGCCTTTCCTATACAGGAGCGTCCCGGTTCGGCAGGGCTCCTGCATAACAATGAGGGGGTGTCTCAACAGCCATGCACATGGCCTGAGACACCCCCTCATTCATCATTTAAAAGTCGATTGGCTTATCCAAACGGACAGATACGCTACGAACAGATACAGCGTTTAAGCGAGGCTCATCCGCCACCCTCCGCTACTTGCCCTTCTGCTCATACAGGCTGCGGATCTCCACATCCTGCGGAAGCTTGAACGGATTCTGCGGATTGATCCGGTCGTAGAACATCATTCCGTCCAGATGATCCATCTCATGCTGGATAATGATCGCCTGATAACCCTTGAATTTCTGGGTTATCACCTCGCCGTTCAGATCAAAGCCCCTGACCTTCACAGACTCATAACGCGGTACGAAGCCGTGCACCGGCCGGTCTACAGACAGGCAGCCCTCGCTCTCCGGCAGATAGACCATGGCCATCGAATGGCTGGTAATCTTAGGATTCACCCAGGTATATTCCACATTTTTGCCGTTATCATCCTTCAAATACATGACAAACATCCGCTTCGATAGTCCGATCTGATTGGCGGATAAGCCTACCCCTGAGCGCAGCTTATATTTGGCAGCCATCTCGGCATCCTGACTGTTCTTCAGGAACTGCATCATGCTCTGCAGCGCACCGCGGTCCTCCGCCTGCAGCGGCAACTGTACAGGCTGCGTTACCGAACGCAGGACAGGGTCGCCTTCCCGTATGATATCCTCCATCGTGATGATGTAATCCGCATTATACTTTATACTAGACAACTGGGTTCATCCACCTTTTCCACTACGGGACTGATTTGATGATGCTATGGTTAGATTATGCGCGACTACGGATTAATGAAAGCTGTCCGCAGTTTGCTGCTGTAATTCACATCGAAGCCCAGTCCGGTAGCGAGCGCGGCGAGCGGAAGATAGGTTTTATCCTCTTTACCGACCTTGTGCAGAAAAGCTGGAGTATCAATCGCCACATCCGCACCGTTCACCTTAATGGTCTTCGAGCCGATTGTAATAACCACCGTTCTTCCGCCGTAAATTACGGTCGCGCTGGAGGTTTTGTTATCCCATTTGCCGTCCGCCGAGACCGCATTCAGAATATCCTTCAGCGCCAGGAAGTTTTGCCCGTTCTTCAGAATGGGCTTATTGGGTGTATTCAGCTCCTTACCCTTCACCACGATGGACATCGGTGCTGTCTCCGAAGCCATCGCCGTTACTGCCGGCGTACGGTATTCCCCCCACTGCAGCTCAGCAAATACAGAAGCAATCCGTTCATATCCAAGCTGCGTAGGATGGAAGTCTGCCGCCCCGGCTCCGATGATATGAGTTAGCGATCCCTCTACACCGGCGAACTTCGCGGCTACATGAGCTACCTTAAGAGGAGCGCCTGCCTGGTTCAGGGTAGCCGCGATATTCTCAGCCGCGATGGTGAACTGTGCAGCTGCATTCATCAGTTTGTCATACGAAGCCCCCAGAGCGATTTTTGGAGCAGGCTGATACTGGTCGGCCAGCAGAATGGTTGCCTGCGGATTCACTTCCCGGACATTCTTCAGCAGCGCTGTTACATTACTGCTGTATTCCGTCAGACGCTCCGCAAGCTGGGAAGCGAAATCGGCATCAGTCAGCGTCTTGTAATTCAAGAACAGGCTGCTGACATCATTACCGCCGATGGTAATGGTAATGAGATCCGCCGCAGCGAGCTCTGTTCTAATCTGCGGGGCCAGCGCGGCAAATTGCAAGGTACGCGGATCAGACAGCCCTGGCTGAATGGCCTCCGGCGTAATGGCCGCACCGTCCTTAATAGCTCCGGTGTATTGAAGCAGTCCCGCTGTCTTAAGGCCCAAGATGCCATAATTCTTAAGCTCACTTCTCCCATGATACCAGCCCTGCTCCAGTAATCGCTCAGCGTATCCGTACGGCTTCACGCTGGGATCAGTCATTCCAGGCTCATACCCGGCAGTAATGGAATCTCCAAGTGCTACGATACGAAAGACATCCTGCTCCGTTCCTTGCGCCACGGCTGCTGCAGCAGCATCCGCCGGACCTGCATGCACATTAATTAATACGGTGAACAACAGCAGTCCGCTAGTAGAAGCTGATATTAACCTTCTCCATGTCTTCAGCATCGTATTCCTCCTAAATTAGTATAATTCTATTCTAACATCCCGCCTCGCACAAGTGGAAACGGCTTTGCCATCCTTTTAAAGGACGGTACCGTTTCAGCGAGAAATAGAAGGATAATCTATCGTGTGAAACATATAGATTCTTATATTTGCACAAAAGAGCGGTCTTCCGATTATTCGGAAAACCGCTCCTGGGATAACAGCAGCAGCTTATTGCTCCCCGCTGCCCGATTCTGAAGATTTCTTCGGTCCGCCAGTGCTTGGCTGACCGCTTGCCTGGTCTGAGCGTTTCACATATTTATCATACCGGTCATCCAGCTCATAAGCGATTTTGCGGTAACGAAGCGTCTCTTCGACTATAGGGTCAAGTGTAGTCTGTATGCGAATCTCATACTTGGGCGAAATCTGACGGATCTCCTTGGCCTGCCGGTCCGCCTGCTGCATCTCGCCGTCCTCCAGAAGCTCGCTTAGTCTCCGCTCCAGATCTTCATTCTCATTCATAACAGTGTAAGCCCTCCTACTGCTTCTTGAAGCCTGTGGCATCTGCAGCCTGCAGGGACGTAACCAGATAATCATGAATTCGTCCATTGCTTGCGACTACATGGCGTGTGCTGATATCGTAGGGATCGCCCAGCGTATTCGTGACCTTGCCGCCGGATTCCAGCACCAGCAGCACCCCGGCCGCGCAATCCCAAGGGCTCAGTCCAACCTCCCAATACCCGTCCACTCGTCCGGCAGCAACATAAGCCAGATGGAGTGCCGCCGATCCTCCTGCACGAATGCCGCGAACCTGCGGCATAATCTGCTGCAGCCCGGCCATATTCGCCGGCTGGGCCAACACGCGGTCCGGCGGGAAGCCCATAGCGATCAGGCTGTTACCCGGCAGTGTCTCCGCTGATACCTTCGTAGGAATCCCGTGCATGTATGCACCCTTCCCCTTCTCGGCCACGAACATCTCGTCCCGGATCGGATCATAGATCACGCCTACCGTAAGCTCTCCCTTAACCACCAGAGCAATCGATACGCAATAGAACGGGAAGCCGTGCACGAAATTGGTCGTGCCGTCTATCGGATCGACGATCCACAGGTACTCATGCTCCCGCGCTTCATCCAGGGCGGCCGTCAATGCCTCCGCACCAGGCTCAACACCCTCCTCGCCAAGGATGGCATGGTCGGGATAATGGGTCAGGATTAGCCGGCGGATCATCTGCTCCACACCCTTATCGACCTCCGTGACCAGATCCTGGGCCGATGTCTTACTGCCCAGCTCCTTCACCTGGCCTTGTCTGCTCTTGATCCATTCCCCCGCTTTGGCCGCAGCATTGATGGCTGCCGCCGTATGTCCCTTGCTTGTAACTACATAGGGCTGCCGTTCATTTCGGTTATCAGGACTTACAGGACTCATCTCTTCACTCCGCTTTCTTTGCGCATGATTGTTCTCCCGGGGAACACTGTTTCCGCAGGATACCATTTCTCTGCCTTAGAACATGCTTGCTCAACTTTCTTTCAACGTACCTCATTTCAGCTGACTTATCAAGTCATGGCTGGCACCGCTATAAAGCCTAACTGTCAAGTTTTTTGCCAGTTATGGTTCTATATTCACGCTGGCTCCGTTTAGTACCATAATTCCATTCCCGCCCTCAGCCAGTCCCTTCATCTCCTCCATCAGACCGAACAGGGCGCCATCCTTGAGCTTCGCCTCAATCATCACATCTACGGCGGGAGTATCCGCAGCAATCCGTTTCAGAAAAGCAACCAGCGGTGCCGGCTCCACCCCATCGGCATGGCTGCGCGGATCAGACGGGCTGCGCGGGCTGGACACGTGAATCTTCGGCGGCAGATGAGCGCCAGGCGGCACATCCTTCAGCGCCAGAGGGCTTGTCCATGTCTTCAGAATCTCCGGCCACAGCTCCCAGGGGAACTCGCCTTCATTGTTGACCCATTGGTGATGGATATCCAGCACCATCGGCAGTCCCACTCTGCGGCACACCTCCAGCGTCTCCACCGCGTTGAACGTCTTGTCGTCGTTCTCCAGTGTCATCCGCTCTCTAAGTGCAAGCGGCAGTGCAGAGCATTGCACGCAGAAGCGTTCCGCAGACAAAGGCTTGTCCCCGTAGGCGCCGCCGATGTGGATATTGCTCTTAGCCGTCGCCGGCAGCCCCATCGAGTCCAGCATATCTGTATGATGCTGCAGATCACGGATCGAGCTTGCAAGCACCTCCGGCCGCGGTGTACTCAGCACCGTGAAGTGATCCGGGTGGAAGCTGACACGCAGCCCGTGCTTCTTCACATAGCTACCCACCTCAGCGAATTCCTCCGCAAGAGCAGCCAGCGGATTCCAGTCCGCCAGATCAGGATGGGTTGCCAGCGGAACCAGCTTGGAGGTGAGCCTGTAGACCTTAATATCCGAGCCGACATTATGCTTCAGCAGACGGAGCGTATTATGCAGATTCATCCGGGCGATGGATTCCAGCTTACGAAGGCCCGCCTCCCGGTCGCCCAGTTTGTTAAAGCTTGCCATAGTCATCGTTTTGGAGGGAGAACAGTCAGGAATCACCGTAGACATGGCGACATAGCCGAAGCGGACGATCATCCCTCTTCCCCGAAGAACATCTCGAAGGCAAGAGCCGTCTGTACGCGTGACTCTTCCTCATTCAGCTTACGGACCAGATCCATTTCCACCGCCGTAACCTCATTGCCCTGAAAATTGATTTCTGCGATCGACGCAGAAATTTTGACAATGGCCACCGCTACATTCTCCGGGGTATAGGCGATCACCTTCTGGCCGGTCGGATAGACACGGAAGCCCTGCTTCACCATTTTGGTACGTCCGTACTCCAGCAGTTCGTACAGCTCCTGCTCATTCTTGAACTTGCACACCGAATTGAATTCTGATTGAAACCCCATGCACCTCTCTCCTTCCCGGCTGGAATACTCCCGCCGATCAACGTGGTTTATTCATTATCGTACTTCAGGCCCTGTCTGAACCGGTAACGCTCCAGCGCCAGCCCGATCATACGGTCCAGCAGTACTTTATAGGACACACCGGTCTCACGCCACAGCAGAGGATACATGCTGAACGGGGTGAAGCCGGGCATGGTATTCACTTCATTAATAAGAATCTTGCCGTCAGACTTCCGCAGGAAGAAGTCGGCCCGGGTAATCCCGCTGCCCTCAATAGCCTTGAAGGCCAGTATCGCCGACTCCCGCAGACGATCCGCTACCTCGGGATCGACAGGTGCCGGGATAAGCATCTGTGACTTGCCGTCAGTGTATTTGGCCGCATAATCATAATATTCACCGGAAGAGACGATTTCACCCGGAACCGAAGCCTCCGGCTCCTCATTGCCGAGTACCGCCACCTCCACTTCCCGCGCATCCACGAACTCCTCAATAATCACCTTCGTGTCATAACGGAAAGCATAGTCCACAGCCTTGATCAGACTTTCCTTGTCGGTAGCCTTGGAGATTCCTACGCTGGAGCCCAGGTTGGCTGGCTTGACGAAGACCGGATACCCCAGCTTATCCTCCAGATCTATAATCAGCTCATGCTTGCGCTGTCTCCAGCTCACAGCATTGAAGTAGCAATAGTCACATTGCTCCAGCCCCGCCTCGCCGAACAGCTTCTTCATAACGACCTTATCCATGCCCGCTGATGAAGCCAGTACCCCTGCACCGATGTACGGGATATTCGCCATCTCGAACAGTCCCTGAATGGTGCCGTCTTCGCCGTTCGTACCATGCAGCAGCGGGAACATCACGTCGATGACCTGCTCGCCTCCGCTGAGCCCGCTGAACAAGGCATTCAGAGCCGTGCCCATATCACCAGCCACCCCGGAGAGCTTAAGCTGCTCAATTGCGGGGAAGGGAGCCTCCAGCACTGCACCTACCTTCCATACCCCCTGCTTGGAGATATAGAACGGAATAATCTCATATTTATCGTAGTCAAAAGCGTTCATAACCGCATAAGCCGTCTGCAGCGATACCTCATGCTCTCCGGATTTGCCGCCGTACACCAGTCCTACGGTAGTTTTAGCGTTCCCCATGCATTAACCTCTTTCTGAACTATAAATAGTCATTAATATGAAAAAAACGATAAGCCGTCCGGTCCGTCCAGGCGTAGGAATCCTTGTAATCCCAGAAGCGGTGACGGCTGCTAACCGTCCGCGCATTCACCAGCGGCTGCCCTCCCGCATCAAATGCGGTAACAATCGTGCTGTGCTGATAATGTCCGTTCCCGTCCCAGTCATACTGAATAATGTCGCCCAGTTGAAGCTGCTCCGGCCGCTCGACAATCTCTGCACGCAGCCCGCTTCCCCGGCTCCCGCTCAGATAACGCTTCAGGCTGTCGGAGACCGCCCAGCTGAAGCTCCACCATTCCTGGGCTCCATTATAGCCCTTGTACCACCAGCCCGTTTCTCTTTTACCAGTATAGTTGATAGGTGCTCCCCCTGCAAAGAGACATTGAGAGACGTAATTGGTGCAGTCCACCTCAAAAATCTCGAACTCCGGGTTCCCTTCCTTCCACCAAAGGTCAGCATAGGCTGCGGCTTCTTCCCGGCGGTAGCGCACCTCTCGAACACCACTAGCGCCCTTCAGGACACGGCGGTTCAGCAGCGGCTGGGACGGACGCGGATCGGACAGAGCCTCTCCCCACTCCGAGAGCCGCAGAGCCGGGTCCTTCTCCACCACCTTGCGTACCCCATTCCGCTCAGGCACACGGCGCTCCACGTTCACAATTTCCCAGCCGTCCTTTTCACGTACAAAGGTCAGGCGTTCCGACTCCACCACATCCTCACGGTGCGTCATCCCGCCCTTCTCGTAATAGAAGGCGCTGTGCAGCGCCACATCGGCGACCACCTCAGCTGGGTTCTGCCGCACGGTCCGCAGCGTCCGCACCCCCGTCTCCCCGCGCAGCGGAGTAATGCCCCGGCGGGTGTACCACTGGGCGATCCGGCGGGAACGCGTGCGCTGTTCGTCCAGGAACCGGGGGTCCCTGATCGTGGTGTGGCGCGGCTCAGCGCCAGGTGCAACCCGCCCCTTGTTCAGCTGGTCCACATAGACATAGAGACTTTTCTTCCACTGCTGCTCCATTCATACTCCGCCCTTTCGTTCACAGATAAGAATGTATATGATGTAAGCTAAGAATATTCCTTCACGGTATCACCGCCATTATGGCTGCTGTCCTATGTATATGAAGGATTGCTTGCACCTATACGGAAGCGGGAGCGATTTAACTGCAGGGAAGTCAGGGGGCAGAGGGTTCTATGCATCTGTGTGAACCCTGAATATACCTTACATCAAGGAGCAAAAAAAACTTTACTCCCCCCATTGTAAACGTTATACTTAAAGTATATAAATTATGAAATGTAGTTTCACCAGATGAAACGAGGAGGCGCATATATGCCAAGCAAGGACCATTTCTCATTGGCCAAGAACCTGAAATCAGGTGGCAAAACTTATCGCTACTATCATTTGAACGCTCTGGAGGAGCAAGGTACAGGCGACATTTCCTCCCTGCCATTCTCCATTAAGGTATTACTCGAAGCGGCTGTCCGCCAATATGACGGACGGGCGATTACCGAAGAACATGTCAAGCAGCTGGCTAACTGGTCCGGCGGCATTGACCGCAATAAGGAAATCCCGTTCATTCCTGCCCGGATTGTCCTGCAGGATTTCACCGGCGTGCCTGTAGTTGTCGATCTCGCGGCTATGCGCGATACCGTCAAGAAGGCGGGCGGGGACCCGAAGAAGATCAACCCGCTTGTACCGGTTGACCTTGTTATTGACCATTCCGTTATGGTTGATGCGTTCGGAACGGCGGATGCCCTTGAATATAATATGAACGTAGAATTCGAGCGTAATGAGGAGCGCTACCGCTTCCTGCGCTGGGCACAGACCGCCTTCAATAATTTCCGTGCGGTTCCTCCGGCAACCGGAATTGTGCATCAGGTGAATCTGGAGTATCTGGCTTCTGTGGCGGCCACCAAGACCATTGACGGAGAGACCGTTGTCTACCCGGATTCCCTGGTCGGCACGGATTCCCATACGACAATGATCAACGGCCTTGGCGTAGTGGGCTGGGGCGTCGGCGGAATTGAGGCTGAAGCAGGAATGCTCGGACAGCCGCTGTATTTCGTTACCCCGGATGTCGTCGGCTTCAAGCTGACCGGCAGTCTGATGGAAGGCGCTACAGCTACCGATCTGGCCCTTACCGTTACCCAAATGCTGCGCAAAAAAGGCGTAGTCGGCAAGTTCGTCGAATTCTACGGCCCGGGTCTGGCGAACATCAGTCTGGCAGACCGTGCGACAGTAGCCAACATGGCTCCTGAATACGGTGCAACGATCGGCTTCTTCCCTGTAGACGATGAGACGCTGGCCTATCTGCGCAGCACCGGACGCCCGGATGAGCTGGTAGAGCTGGTAGGGGATTATTATAAGGCGCAGGGCATGTTCCGCACCGCAGAGACACCGGACCCTACGTTCAGCGATATCATTGAGCTGGATCTGGCTTCTGTGGTTCCCAGCCTGGCCGGACCGAAGCGTCCGCAGGACCGGGTAGAGCTTACCCATATGAAGGAGAATTTCGAAGGCATTATCCGTACACCTGTCGATAAGGGCGGCTATGGCCTCAGCGACGAGAAGATTGCCGAAGAAGTTGAGATTCAGCACAAGAACGGAAGCAGCAGCAAGCTCTCAACAGGAGCGGTTGTCATTGCAGCCATCACGAGCTGTACGAACACCTCCAACCCGAGCGTAATGCTGGGCGCAGGACTGCTTGCCAAGAAGGCTGTAGAACGCGGTCTGACCAAGCCCGGATATGTCAAAAGCAGCCTGACTCCCGGATCGCTGGTCGTTACGGAATATCTGCAGAAGGCGGATCTGCTGAAGCCGCTGGAAGCGCTCGGCTTCTACCTGGCCGGCTACGGCTGCGCCACTTGTATCGGTAACTCCGGCCCGCTGCCGGATGAAGTCAGCGAAGCCATTACCGAGCATGATATGACGGTTGCCGCAGTCATCTCCGGGAACCGTAACTTCGAGGGCCGCGTGCATGCCCAGGTCAAAGCCAACTATCTCGCTTCACCGCCGCTGGTTGTCGCTTACGCTCTGGCCGGCACAGTGAATATTGACCTGAAGACCGAGCCGCTGGGCTATGACCCGCAGGGTGAGCCTGTCTTCCTGGCCGATATCTGGCCGACTACAGCCGAGATCCGCGAAGCCACCCTGCGCTCGCTCAGTCCTGAAATGTTCCGCAGCAAATATGAGAATGTATTCACGGCCAATGAACGCTGGAATAACATTCCGGTACCGGAAGGCGAGCTGTATGAATGGGACAGCAACTCCACCTACATTCAGAATCCGCCATTCTTCGAGCATCTGGCAGACGGTGCCTCTGACATTAAGGATATCAGAAGCTCGCGTGTACTTGCGCTGCTTGGCGATTCCGTCACTACCGACCATATCTCACCGGCCGGGAATATCACAGCATCCGGTCCGGCCGGAGAATATCTGCGGGGACATGGCGTGGAACGCGCCGACTTCAACTCCTACGGCTCGCGCCGCGGGAATCATGAGGTGATGATGCGCGGTACCTTCGCCAACATCCGTATCCGCAATGCAGTGGCTCCTGGAACAGAAGGCGGCGTAACCACCTTCCTGCCAAGCGATGAGGTCATGTCGATCTATGACGCCTCCATGCTGTACCAGTCGGCCGGACAGAACCTGATCGTTATCGCCGGTAAAGAATACGGCACAGGCAGCTCCCGCGACTGGGCCGCCAAGGGAACACTCCTTCTCGGAGTCAAAGCCGTCATCGCTGAGAGCTTCGAGCGGATTCACCGCAGCAATCTCGTCGGCATGGGCGTGCTGCCGCTGCAGTTCCAGGAAGGCCATGGCTGGAGCAGCATGGGACTGACCGGACGCGAGACCTTCGACATTACCGGTCTTGACAACCATGTCCTTCCCGGACAGGAGCTGACAGTCACTGCTACCCGTGAAGACGGCACCCAGTTCGACTTCCCGGTCATTGCCCGTCTCGACAGCAGCGTAGATATCGACTACTACCGCAATGGCGGTATTCTGCAGACGGTACTCCGCCAGATGCTGGCAGATGCTACAGCTTCAGAAGCGGCTCAGCCGGTAGAATAAGACAGCTTCATAAGGCTAGATCATTATACAAGCTGCGCCGGTATCAGATTTCAGTCTGATACCGGCGCAGCTTTTTGTCTTATTCAGGAATGCCCTATTTGACCGACAGCAGGCTGGTCGTAATGAAATCCAGCTGTTTCTCCAGGGAGATCGGGTCATTGTACGTATCGGCGGCAGGATTCAGCTGGAATACATTTCCTGCCTTGACCGCCGGAAGCCCCTTCCACAGCGGATTGTCATAGACAATCTTCGGGTCTGTAGTATCCCCTGACCATGGGCAGGTGAAAATAATATCTCCGGCATAGTCCGGCAGCTTCTCCATAGAAATGGAAGCCCAGCCTGTTCCGCTGTCGATGGCCTCCTTCTGCGCTTCTGCGGGAGCCTTCAGCCCGAACTCACCATACAGAATCTCACCGCCCCGGCCATAGTTATGCCCGAAGACATACAGCCCCTTGGCATATGGATTCAGGATGGATACGGTCTTATTGCCAACAGCAGCCTGTACCTGCGGCTTCAACTCAGCAATGCGGGCCTCCCACTGGGCGATCCAGGCCTTGGCTTCATCATTTTTGTTCACCAGCTTGCCGTAGTCGAGCATCTGATCCTTATAATTCTTAGCGCCATATTTAATCTGTACCACAGGCGCGATTTCCTTCAGCTTATCGATGCCTTCTGTTCCGGTATACACAATAATCAGGTCAGGTTCCAGGGCCAGGATATTCTCCGGGGTGACATCATCACCAAGCCCTTCTGCCCCTTCAAGCATCTCTGCAAGATACGGACTATCCTTGGCTCCTTGCATGACCCCTACCGGCTTCACACCCAGCGCCAGGAGATATCCTGTATAAAAGGCTGTAGTATCCACGATTCTCTGTGGATTCTTAGGCACTTGAACCTCACCGGCACCATCCTGGAAAGTAACCATCTCTGCTTCAGCGGAAGAATTTCCAGTAGCCGGAGCAGCCGTGGGTGCTTCAGAAGCTGCAGGTGCAGGTGCATTCGCTGCCGTCCCGGAGCCAGAGCCGGAGTTAGCCGATGAACCGCAGGCTGCCAGCAGGACAGCCATGACGAGAGTAAAAACAATCAGGACAAGACTTTGTTTAGAGTATCGCAAGATAATCCCCCTATGTATATATGATATTGATAATCATTATCATTAGTAATATATCACAGAGTTTGCAGACTGACAACTCCCCGGACTTTTCCGCAGCAAGTGGAAACGGTACCGTCCTTTTAAGGGACGGTACCGTTTCGGCGAAAAATCCCCTTTCGCTGGAAAGGGGATTTCATTTCTCTGAAATAAGCGGATAAATTATCGCAGCCTCAGGAGACCTTCAGGACATCTCGATACGTTCGGAATCGAATATTCTTTTATAGACCAGAGCTATGATCTGTGAACGGTCCGTTACGTTCATTTTATTAAAAATGCGGCTTAGATGATTCTTGACGGTATGCTCGCTGATAAACAAGGCGCTGGCAATCTCCTTATTCGTCTTGCCCAGAATAATCAGCTCCAGCACTTCCTCCTCACGCGGTGAGATTCCCCATTCCTCCTTGGGCGTCTTCAGCGCTGTACTGTTCAGCAGCTTCCCTGCAGACACACCTCTTTTGACGGGCATCGCTTCCGAGCGGCTGCGCAAAAAGGATTGGAAGGTATTGCGCGGCTCAGTGTATAGCTCCCCGACCACATGGTCATCCAGATAGAAGCGGGAGGGGTTCAGCCACTCCAGATCCGCGTCCGCCAGCAGCTCCTTGTCTGCGCCTTTGCCTGAATGATGAAGCACCAGCACGAGCAGTTGGGCAGTGACAGAGACCGAAGGCTTATTGATCTCAAAATAGAACGAAGCAAACTGGTCCACCTGCTTCAGCAAAGAAAGCTCTTCCAGGTAGAATCCGTACCCATGCAGGAATTCCAGCCTGAACGGAGCCAGCAGCGCAGCCGTTCTCATCTGCTCTGACTCCCGCTCCGGCAGCCCTGTATAACGGGCAAGCTCATACGCCATAGCAGAAGCCTCTGCCGACAGGCGGTGCAGCTCGGGATTACTGAGCTGGAGATAATGAAGCGTCTGGCTGGTGAAGACCCCTGCCTGCTTCATATGTCTGGCTTCCTTCTCGATCAGACGGATCGAAGTGCTCGCCAGACTGGCAAGACAGCCCGTTAAGGACAGCCACTCCTCAGCTTCGCTGCGGCGTCTGAAGCCCACAGACAGAATGCCCTTGAATACCTTCTCGGCAATCAGCGGACATTCGAGCAGGACCTGCCCCTCCACCTCCCCGTTGATGATCGCAGAAGAGAGAAAGGCCTGCGAGGAGTAACGGGACTGGAGGTCCTGGACATACGGCATAATCTCCTCCGTCCTCCACCCCTTGGCGTAATGGGTATCGTCCGGCTGCTCCTCGAAGAATACGAGCACCGATGACGGGAAGAAAGGCATGCCCATAATCATATCCAGCAGCCCGGCGCCCAGCTCCTGTGTGGATGCGGCCTGCGGCAGCAGGCGGGCAGCTTCCTTCAAACGCAGGGTGGCCTCCCTGCGCAGGGCTTCACGCTGTACCAGCTGCTCTCCCCGTCCGGATAAGCCCAGGAGCGCAGTAACATTCTGCTCGTACTGGGCATAGTCCTGTATCAGGCGGCTCTTCCCAAAGCCCACAGCGAGCAGCAACGCTCTCTTCCCGCTGTGAATTCTCACCGGATAGCATGACAAATATTCCGGCTGCGTCATCCCGCGCTGGGTGAAGAATAACGATCTCGAATCTTGGGCAACGCTCTGCCAATGCCTGGGCTCCATGCCCAGAACTGCCTGCCCCAGAAAACCGTCTCCTTGCTGGAACCCGGCATTCATGAGGAGTCCTGCTTCTTTGCCGGCAGAATATTTCACCTTGAACTGGCCGGCCTCCTCCTCTTGGGCAAAGGCATACAGCTCTGCATCAGATAACGTACCGGCCATCTGCTGCAGCACAACCTCTATCTTCAGGAACTCACTCTCCAGATTGGATAACAGCTGGGAAATCAGCAGACCCCGTCTCTGTTCCAGCGGCTTCACTGCGCACCCCGCCAGCAATTTGGAGAGCACATTCCCGAGCACACTCAATTTCCCCCTGATGCTGACGATGCCTTCCCGGCTAAGCTCAGGCATGACGGCCAGTACATCCTTCAGCATGTCATAGTCAGGGTGATTCCGCATCTTGGCCTCGAACGCCTGCAGCACAAGCCCGCGGGTGCCTTCTTCCATATATAAGCCGGACCATAAATAGTACGTCTGTCCATAGTCAGGAACCAGCGGACTGACCACATACTTCAGCCCGGGGACCCACTCCTCAAGTATGGCAGGATATGATAAGGGGCCCAATCTGAGCAATGCAGGCTCGAAGGGCCGCTCTATGACCTGTAAAGATTTAAACATCTTCTGATAGAATATTCCGGACAGCGTTGGGCGGGTAACCACATTCCCGGCCTGATCCGTAAGCACAAGCGCCTGACCCGTAACAGAGCCGAACGTATCCTGGAGCTCTTGAATTTCTCCCATCAGTGAATCGGGTATAACTACTTTCATCCCATCACCTCGTGCACTGGATTCCTCTTATTTCTTCAATCTCAATTTAGCTAATCATTACTAATGATAGTCCATTTTAACTAGATATACAATGAATGTCGAAGGCTGAATAGCCTGCATTTCCTAAAGTTTTCCTGCGCGGATCTGCTGCCGGAGGCCTCCAGCTCAGCTCATCATTAGGCCCATTTCAGCAGCGGCCTCAGCTAAAATGACAGCATATTCCTCCAGAGTCTCCCGCGACAGACGGCTGACCGGGCCGGACAGCGAGAGCGCTGCTACCACGCCCCCGGCCCGGCCGGCGATGGGCACAGCCACGGCTGCCGCTCCCGGCTCCCGTTCCTCGAAGCTGGTCGCATAGCCGCGGCGGGTAATCTCCTTCAGCTGCTCCAGGTACAGGCTGCGGTCTACGCTGTCCGGCCATGCGGGGTCGGCCAGCAGCCTGACCTGCACTTCAGGCGGCGCGTAAGCAGCCAGCACCTTGCTGGATGCGCCTACCGAGAGCGGCAGCCTTGCACCGATCTGGGCTACCCGGCGGATAGCCTGGCGGCTCTGCACCGCCTGAATGCGCACACGCTCCAGATTGTCGCGCAGATACAGGCTGACTGTCTCGCCCAGGCGGTCGCGCAGCCGCTCCATGGCGGGCAGCAGAAGAGCCGCCGGCTCGTTCAGCGTCGGAAGATGTGTGGACAGCTCCCAGATGCGGATACCCAGGCGGTATTTGTCAGTCCCCTCGTCCCGCTGCAGGAAGCCCTTCTCCTCCAGTGTAGTCAACAGACGGTGCACTGTGCTTTTATGCAGGCCGATCTTCGCAGAGATCTCCGTGAGACTAAGGTCATAATCATCATTATCCTGAGTAAAGCACAGTAATATATCCAGCGCACGTTCTACGGCGCGTACAGTCAGCTTCCGGTCTTCCACCCCGATCTCCCCTTCACATGTTTCACCTATTGAAACCCGGTTACATAATTATTAAGATATCCCTATCTTAGTGCAAAAGCCTAAATAAAGTCCAGCAGATTCCGTATCCATAATCAGCCGTCCGCAGTTTACAGTTACATTACAAAAGAACCATTTCCATTGACTTTGTAAGGGCATAAATTTACGATTAAATATATGAACTATTCATGCTCTGAATCTTGAATTTTTCCAGGAGGGGACCTTATGAATCTGGCAACTAGTCATCCCGGCGCGCCGGTCTCCCGTATGCCTAACGAGGATAAGCCTGCTTCGTCAACCTTAATTCCGATTCGGATGATACGCGTCAAGCACATCATTGTGGCCCTGCTGTTATCCGTATTCTTCTTCTTTGTATTCTGCTTCATCGCTCTGCATGCCTATATCGCCTGGGTACTCTCGAATCCTACCGTAGCCCCGCTCTACTCCAATCCTTATCAGGCCAAGGGGCTCGCTTACGAGGATATCAGCTTCCCTGCCAAGGACGGCAGCCGGATGATGGAGGGATGGTATATTCCTTCCAAGGGAGCTACCAAGACCATTGTCTTCAGTCACGGCTACGGCGCAAACCGCGAAGAGAGCTGGGTTCCCATGTATGATCTGGCCCACTATGCGCACAGCCTGAGATTCAATGTCGTCATGTTCGACTACGGCTTCGCCTCCAAGACCGACAGGGATATCGCAACCGGCGGCAAAAAGGAATCCCAGCAGCTGCTCGGAGCCATTGAGTTCGCCAAGGAGCAGGGGGCAGACCAGATTGTGGTCTGGGGCTTCTCGATGGGCGCAGGCACCGCCCTGCAGGCAGGACTTGTAACCAAAGATGTGGATGCGATGATTTTGGACAGCACCTTCCTGCTGGAGCCGGACACCCTGTACCATAACATCAAGCAGAACATCAATCTTCCCCGCCAGCCTTCGCTGGAGATTATGGAGATGCTCTTCCCGGTGCTGAACGGCACAGGACTGAATCAGATTCCTTATTCCAAGGTCAAATCGGAGGATTATCCGTTCCCGGTGCTGTTCATGCATGGCACTAAGGACGATAAGGCACCTTATCCGATTGCCGAGGAGCTGGCGGCGAACCAGAGCAATCCGTATTCGGATTCATGGATTGTGGAGAACAGCCATCATGAGCTGCTGTTCCGCGAGCACCCGCGTGAGTATCTGCGGCGGGTATCCGCTTTTCTCGGGAATGTACAGCTGGCCCAGATCGGCGGGAGCCACAGCAATCCAACCGCAAGCAAATAAGCTTCTTATCGTTACCCTAAGGCATGTGCAGATGTATCTTGTGATACATTCTGTGCATGCCTTTTACTGTGCGTGGCACCAGGACCTTCAGTCCACCGCGATTCCCCGCACAGGCTAGTCTCATAAGCTGTTCCTCTCCCGCATATAATGGACCGATGAAACTTTAGGACGGGAGGACTACATGTCATGCCATATGTATTCGTTGCACCGCCGCCAGTACAGATTCTAGGGGAAATCGCCTTCTGGAAAAAACAGGAGAAGGAGCATGCCGAGGTTCTAATCCAGATCATCCCACGCCTGGAGGAGCCTTATGTGAAGCTGCTGGAGGACTGGGCCATTGTATTCCTGGCTACAGAACAGGCGGCCCAGCATCTGCTTTCCACTCCGCAGGCACCGGACACTGGCGGTCCCGGGAGTCCATCCGCCGAAGCCGGGCTGCTGCTGCACACCGCCTGCGACCAATCCGCCGAATTCATCAGGCATCTTAAGGCCATGAAGGCAGCCAGCGCCGCCGTCAATGCCTTCCCCCTGGCAGGAACCACGCTGCTGCACTTCATCCGGGAGTCTGAATACTTCCTCGCTGTGCTGGCTGCTCTGACCCCTGCGGACTACGGGCCCGGGATGCTGCGGATGAATCCGCCGGCGCAGGCTGAAGCCGCTCCTTCACCCGCTCCGGCTGCAAGCGGAGAAAGTCTTCAGGGAACAGGAAGCTTCGCAGTTCCGTTATGGGAATCCCGCGAGGCAGGCCCGGTTCCCATCGGCGGGCATACGCTTCCCCCTCTGCCTTATGCTTATAATGCACTGGAGCCGTATATTGACGAGAAGACGATGATCATCCATCACGACAAGCATCACCAGAGCTATGTAGACGGCCTGAACAAGGCGGAGAACAAGCTGGCGGAAGCGCGCCTGAGCGGCGACTTCGATCTGGTTAAGCATTGGGAGCGGGAGCTTGCTTTCAATGGGGCCGGACACTATCTGCATACGATCTTCTGGAATGTCATGTCCCCGCAAGGAGGCGGCCGGCCCTCCGGTGCCCTGCTGGACGCCATAGAACGCAGCTTTGGAAGCTACGAAGCCTTCAAGGCCCAGTTCACTGAGGCCGCGGGTAAAGTCGAGGGCGGCGGATGGACCCTCTTGGTCTGGAGCCCGCGCAGCCGCAGACTGGAGATTCTGACGGCTGAGAAGCATCAGAACCTGTCCCAATGGGATGTCGTTCCGCTGCTGGCACTCGATGTGTGGGAGCATGCCTATTACCTCAAGCATCAGAACAACCGCGCCGATTACATCCAGGACTGGTGGAGAGTCGTCAACTGGCCTTATGTCGCCGAGCGCTACGGGGCTGCCCGCAAGCTGGTCTGGGAGCCTTTCTAAGGCTCTGTGGTGTCTTCGGTTTCCGCCGCATGCCGCATAAATCCTGATGGATTTTCCCCTCTCATGGCGGTGTTCTGCGTATCTATTTCTATGGTCAATTCTGAGGGCATTCACTCTCACTGACCGCTTGTTTGAGGCAGCATTGTTGCAATTTTTGCAGGATTTTTCTAGAAATATGACTGGTTGCGGTGTATTGTTGTATCATTTGCAGGAATTTAGGTGCTTATAGCAAGTTAGCGCTGCATTTGTTGCATTTCGTGCATGATTTCCGCATAGGGCGCTTCTATCGGACAGCATTGTTGTACTTCTTGCAGGATTTTTCTAAATTTATTAGAAGCTGTGGCGTGTCGCCCCACGCATTCCCCGCGCAAAAAAAGCCCGCCGCCACTGTCGAAGTGGCAGGCGGGCTTATCCGTTCCTATTCCTTGATCAGGGCCAGGAACTCTGCTCTTGCCGCAGCGTCCTCGCGGAATGAGCCGCGGGTGGCCATCGTAACCGTCTTACTGCCCGGCTTCTTCACGCCCCGGGCACACATGCACAGATGCTCCCCTTCGACTACAACCATGACACCGTGCGGATTCAGCACCTCGGTCATGATGTCGGCGATCTGGGCTGTGATACGTTCCTGCACCTGTAACCGGCGGCTGACCGCTTCTACGAGCCGGGCCAGCTTGCTGAGTCCGGCAATGCGGCCGCTGGGAACATAGCCGATATGCACCTTGCCGAAGAATGGAGCCATGTGATGCTCGCATTGGCTATAGTAGACAATATCCTTCACAATGACCAGCTCTTCATGAGACTCGTCGAAGGTTACGCCCAGCGCTTCGCGCGGATCAACGGAATAACCGCCGAAGATCTCTTCATACATCCGGGTCACTCTGGCCGGTGTTTCCAGTAGGCCTTCACGGCTGGTATCCTCACCGATTAATTCCAGAATCTTCTCTACATGATATTCAATCTGCTCCCGGTTTACAGAAACCTTCCCGTTCTTGTACTCCTTGATGCCCCCCATGAAAACTCCCTCCTTCCGCACCTGCAGCTGACTCTTATCTATTTCATACGTTCCTCATTATTACATTACTTCTTGCGGGAATTTCCTTTGCCCGCAGCAGGCCGTCCCGGCGGATTACCATTCTTCATCATCTGCTGGGCACGCTGCATTTGCTTCCCGTTCAGGTTATACCCCATTTGCTTGGCAACCTTCTGCAGCATTTCAGGATCATTCTGCATCGTTGTCATCTGTCTGCGCAGATAATACACACCGATGAAGAATCCGCCAATCAGACCTACCACAAGCGTAATAATAGGCAATGCAATATTCATCTGTAATCCACCTTTGTACTCTATTGTCTGGCGATAACCCTATTCAGGCACGCGAATCTATCATAGCATTTCAACAACTGGACAGCAATTGGCAAATCCCGCTGCCGGCCGGTTCATTCTTCGTCTGCCGCTCCCTGCTCCCGGAGTTTGCCTACAGCCTGCTCCAGCATGTCGCACACCGTGCTGTCCTCTTCGCTCTTCAGCGCCTGCTCAACAGCCGCCAGCGCTTCTTCGCCGCCGATGCGGCTGAGCGCCCAGGCCGAGGTTCCGCGCATTTCCGGCCGGGGCTCCTTCAGCAGAAGCTCCGTCAGCTTCGGCACCGCCGAAGCCTCCTTGAAATTGCCCAGCGCAATGACCGCGTTGCGCTGGATCGGCTTCTTGCCGCGCCATGCCGCCGAGCTGCTGCCGAACTTCTCCTTGAACTCCCGGTTGCTGAGGTCCAGAATCGGCATCAGCAGCGGCTTAACCACCTCAGGGTCAGGCAGAAGCTGCGGGCGGTGGTTCCAGTTCTTGCCCCGGTTATGCGGGCAGACAATCTGGCAGGTGTCGCAGCCGTACAGCCGGTTGCCGATCTTGGTCATATAGTGATCGCTCAGGAAGCCCTTCGTCTGGGTCAGGAAGGAGATACAGGCCTGGGCATTGAGCTGCCCCGGGCCGACCAGCGCGCCGGTAGGGCAGGCGTCGATGCATTTGGTGCAATCGCCGCAGCCCTCCTCTACAGGCTGGTCCGGGGGAAGCGGGAGATTCGTCACCATCTCCCCCAGATAGATCCATGATCCCCACTTGGGTGAGATTATGGCACAGTTCTTGGCGCTGAAGCCTATGCCCGCCCGCTCTGCTACAGCCCGGTCTACAAGCGCTCCCGTATCCACCATACTCTCAAGCACGGCATCCGGGACGCGCTGACGGATGAAGCTCTCCAGCTTCGCCAGCGCTTCCCGAAGCACATGATGGTAATCCTGGCCCCAGGAGGCGCGGGCCAGGATACCTCTGCGCGCACCCGGCTCGGATTTGGGCGGGTCCTCCATTTTGGAGGGATAGGCCACCGCAATGGCAATGATGGAGAGCGGCTGCTCCCCGGACTGCAGGGCCGGAACGGTCCGCTTGTCCAGATCCGGCTCCTCGAACCCGGATTCATAGCCGTTGTCCCGATGCTCCTGGAGAATGTTCTTCAAATATAAAAACGGCTCCGCAGTGGTGAACCCGATATCATCAATACCGAGCTCAGCTGCAGCCGCCTTAATCTCAGCCTTAAGTTCCTCCCACCTGGAAGGAGGCGGAGCGTAACCTTTCTGGATGTTGAGGTGCATATCCGCCTCTCCTTTATAGATTGAATAAGGTTGCTCTACAGGGCCTTCATCTTAGAGATAGGCCACCAGATCAGGGATACCTTACCCACGATACTCTCCCCTGCGACAGCGCCGAAATAACGGCTGTCCTTGCTGGCTCCGGCATGCCGGTTGTCCCCCATGACAAAGTAGGTCCCCGCTTGCACCGTCAGGCTGCTGAAATCGGGATCTTCTATAGACGTATCAATGTATGGCTCATCCAGCAGCTTGCCGTTGAGATAGAGCTGCTGGTTCCGCACTTCAATGATATCGCCGGGAATGCCGATTACCCGCTTGACCAGATATTCCTTGCGGCTGGGTCCCGTACTGGGATCATGAAGGACGACAACCTCCCCGCGGCCCGGATTCCCGAAGCTGAGGGCGATTTTATTAATAATCAGCTTCTCTCCCTGATACAGGGTAGGCTGCATGGATTGGCCGATTACAGTAGACACATTGAACACATAGATATTAAGCAGCGACATCACAGCGAACACAATCCCCGCCGTAATGATCCACTCCCGCATATCCTTGATCCACGTTCTTCCGGACTTCTGTCTGGACTTGTTATGCGTTACTGATCTGTATCTTTGTCTACGGCTGCGCATGAAATCTTCTTCAAGCTCCCGGTTCATAGGCCACCTACTTGCTTCGATTGGGTTATCCGTTCCTTAACAATAGAAAAGCATATCTCCCGCCCATTTGCAATGGACATAGGGAAGATATGCTTTAGTATAATGAAACAGACTATGCAGGAATACCCATATTCAAAGTATCCGCCCTGCAACAGTTCTCTACTCTGACCTTTGATTCCGCTTACAGCAGCGGTTCAGCAACAGTTACCCGACAATGCTTAGCTTGCGCACGGATTTGAAGATGTGGTTCTCGTCATAACCCATGGCTTCATAGAGAGGCATTGCAAAAGAATTGTGTTCATCGACGGCAACATAAATGCCGCTGACCTTCCGCGCCTGAAATCTGCTCTCCATAGCCGCTACAAGACTCTTGCCGACTCCTCTGCGGCGGTAATCCGGATGGACGGCAATGCGGAAATAACAGCCGTGATTCTTCTCAATCGTACCAATCAGCGCACCGATGATTTCTCCTTCATCCTCAGCAACTACAATGAGATCAGAATCCCATGACAATTGCCTGGAGAAGGGCTCGATCGTGCTCTCGAAACATTCTTCCGATAATGCGGTCTGCAGCAATTCAGTCACTGGAGTTACATCGCTTAATTGAAAGGAACGAACGTGCATACTTTCAAGTCTCCCTTTTCTATGGCTTATGATTTTACAAAAAGAAGGAGTTTCCATAACAGTATAAAACGGAAAAAAGCATCAAAAACCGAGGAATACCTGCTTTTGTCTCTATTAAAGCACACTTTTCTCGCGTTATCATCATTTTTCTTTTGAAAGCGCTTGATATAAAGCGTTTACATTCAATATAGTTTCATATTTAACATGTATTAGGAAATTCTAGTAGTCAAAACGTCCCGGTTACGAGTCTTATCAGTTTAACATAGGCTTAACACTTTCGGTGAGCTGAGGACGAAAAAATACTTTTTAAACAATAATGTTTATTTAGTGTTGCATTATTGTTCCAGATGCGTTTTAATAGTAGTATCTCAACGGATATATACCAAAACCAACATATAATCAGGAGGGATTTTTCCATGGCTTTTCAATTACCGGCACTTCCGTATCCGAACAACGCACTTGAACCACACATCGACGCATTGACGATGGAGATTCATCATGACAGGCACCATAACACTTATGTGACGAACCTGAACGCCGCACTGGAAAAGGCACCCGAACTGCAAAACAAAAGCATCGATGAGCTTCTGACCGACCTGAACGCTGTACCGGAAGCGATCCGCACAGCGGTCCGCAACAACGGCGGTGGACATGCCAACCATACCCTGTTCTGGGAAGTGATTGGACCGAACGGCGGCGGCGCACCTACTGGCGCACTGGCTGCTGCCATTGACAGCGAGCTGGGCGGTTTCAATAAATTCAAGGAAGACTTCGCTACTGCGGCTACTACACGCTTCGGCAGCGGCTGGGCTTGGCTCGTTGTGAAGGACGGCAAGCTTGCTGTGACCAGCACACCGAACCAGGACAACCCGATCAGCGAAGGCGCAACTCCAATCCTCGGCCTCGATGTATGGGAGCATGCCTACTACCTGAACTACCAGAACAAACGTCCTGACTACATCAAGGCGTTCTGGAACGTAGTGAACTGGGAAGAAGTCGGCAAGCGTTACGAAAGCGCGAAATAAGCATCAGCTTTCAGCATGATGCTCTAAGCAAACAGGTTCACCTCTGCCGTAACGGCAAGGGTGAACCTGTTTTTTGTATAAAATATAAGAATTTAGATGTTGCACATGCTAAATTATCCTTCTATTTCTCGCTGAAACGGTACCGTCCTTTAAAAGGACGGCAATGCCGTTTCCACTTGCCACGCTAAGCCAGGCCTGAAATCATTGCATGAACTTGGCGTTCAGAGCATCGTATTCACGCCGGGTGACCGGAATTACCGTTCCATGGCGGGGGCTGGCCGGCAGCTTATAATTAGAGGATACCGTCCACTTGCCGGAATCCAGATCTTCCGTCTCCAGCGGGATGTACCCTCTGCCTCCGAATTCATCCACAAACAGATACCACTTCTTCTCCGTGTTGGATTTGAACAGGGTTGGACCTTCAATGCCCTTCAGTGCGCCAACACTCCCGCTAAGCCGCTTCGCCTCAGGTGCAAATATGGAATCCAGGGACTCCTGGAACACCATTTTGCCAAAAGGGGATTCCGGGCCTTGCTCGCGCTCATCCTTGGTGAATCTGTAAATCTTCCCGTTATATGCAGCCATAGTGGTATCAATGATCGAATACCCGTAGTCCATATAGACCTGCGGCTCTGAGAACACGCGGAAATCGCGTGTCTTGCTGTACATGATTGTCTGGTAGGCCTCCCCGGTGTGAGTGGAATCAGCATACATCCGCGAGGCCCAGAATACGATATATTCCCCTCTCTCCTGGTCATAGATCACCTCAGGTGCCCAGGTATTCCCTGCTTCCTCAGGTGAGACCTGGGCTTCCCAAGGCTCCGACCAGTCCACGAGATTATCCGATTCCCACACGATAATTGCCCGGCTGCCCTGTGTCTGGGCTGCACCCCAATCCCAGTTACCGTTGATCTTCAGATCGGTGGCGATGAGATAGAACCGGTCCCCTTCAGGTGAACGGATGATGAACGGGTCCCTGACCCCCTTGTTACCCAAGCTGGACCTAAGCACGGGCTTCCCGCCATTCAGCTCCTTCCAATGCAGCGGGTCATTGCCTTCGCTGAGGGCGAAGTATACCTGCTCGCCATCTTCGGTCCCTTCGCCGGTGAAATAGCTGAACAGATAGCCTGCATAGTCCCCCGCCGCCGGAATATCCTGTGCAGCCTGCGTCCCGGTAACCTGAGTTCCTGCAACCTCACCCGGCTGGCCGGTATCCTCCTCTAACTCCGGCCCGCCTGCCACCAGGGTCACCACCGACTTGGCCGGGATAACGGCCTGGAATACCTGCTCCCCAGCTGCTGTCCCATTAGCAGCTACATCAGCGTCCACATCCTCGCCGCGCGCCAGATCCAGCTGCGCATTGGTTACATAGGAACGCAAGGCAGATGCCTTCAGTCCCAGTCCGCTCAAGGTGAGCTGCACCCGCTTCTCCTCCAGGCTGTCATTCACCAGCACCGCCGTCATGCTCTGCTCCTCCTCGTGCACGTAAGCCGAGCCGAGCAGCTCGCTTCCGGCCTCCTGGCTCAGACCGGAGAGCGCAATCCGCACCGCTCCTGGGCGGATGAACTTGCTGTAATTGCCGAGCGACCACAAGATCTTAGAGGTCAGTATGTTCTGATCATCCCCAGGCTGAGTGTAATCGGTGTACACCAAACCGTCCTTGTAATCTACCTTGGAGACTGCGGTCCACCACTGCCATGCGGCTGCATCCGCCTCGGTCAGATCAAAGTGTATGGTGCGCGCCACCTGTAGCGCCGGCTCCATTCCCAGATCCCGCCCCGGTCCATAATCGCCCATAATGCAGTATTCGGTAACCCAGTACTTGGCCTCAGGATCATATTGCTTCAGATTCCCAGCCAGCAGCTGTCTTAGCTTAACCAGGCGGTCATCGCCGGAATGGCTGTAATCGGACCAGTAGGAATGCGAGGCGATCTTATTGCCTACCGCTTCCTTCAGCACAGGATCACCTAAGAGGTCCTTAATATATTCACGGTATTTCCCCAGCCCCAGGCTGTTAGCCCCGCTGGAATAGACACCGCTGCCTGTAAATTCCCGGTAGTGCTCATCATCCAGCAGAGAGGTAATCTCTACCCCGTCCGGGGCACTGATCTGTGATTCCAGTCCGCTGGCGCGGAGCTGGGCGTGCAGCTCCAGAATCACCCGCTTCAGGTCGTCATTGTTATACCGGCTGGCTTCCTGCTGCGCATGATTCCAATCCCAGGTCGGCTCGTTAACGGGGCTGATATAATCGAACTCCAGCCCTTCCTGCTTGAAATGCTCCAGCACATCAATCAGGAAGGAGGCGAAAGCAGCTTCAGAGCCTTCCTTCAAATTACTGGACCCTACCTCTGGATCAGGCTGGGCATGACCGTTCCTGGTCATCCAGACCGGCGGGCTGTTGACGAAGGCAATCAGGGATTCGACTCCGCGCTCCCTGGCCGCCCGCAGGAACCACTGCTGGCCTGCCTGCCTGCTCCAGTCGTACGGCTCTTCCTCCGTTATTTTGAAGGCTTCCGTTCTTCGCCACGGATCTGGAATGATCGCCTGATCGGTCTCCGCCGAGCCTGCGCCTATATTGAAGCGCCAGGCCGACAGCCCGATCCCTCTGCTGCGTGAGAACAGCAAATCTGCCACCTTGTTCTTATTCTCTTCGGTCCACTCCTTCCCCAGGGGGTCCATGGACCAGGCGTCGGACGCGCCAAAGTTATCGATAGTCTGATAGCGGAGATTACCGTCTATCGTAACTGCCGCATCAGGCGGTTTCTGGTGCTGCACAGGGATTTCCTCCTCTTTCCTATTACTGAACAGAATTACAACAACAACAACAACAATACACACTAGAACAACGCCGATAACCGCCGTAACTGCCAGCCGCTTCATGCTCCTATCCTCCTCCTAACCAACCAGACCGGAACGCTCCACACTCTCCACGAAATGCCGCTGAACGAATACATAGAGGATAATCAGCGGCAGAATCGCCATCAGCACACTCGTATTCATCATCATGGACATGAAGAACGGGTCCTGAACCAGCGAATTTGCCGCCTGGCCGCCGCCAGTCATGTAGGTAGCAATGCCGTAGCCCGCCGAAGACATCATCGATGACATAACCTTCGGTTCGTTCAGATACATATTGGTGAAGAATGAATCATTCCACTGCCACACGAAGGAGAACAGCATCACCGTTACCATCGACGGAATGGCATTAGGCAGAATCACCCGGGCGAAGGTGGTGAAATAGCCGGCTCCGTCCACATAGGCCGCTTCCTCAATCTCCCGTGGAATACCCTTGAAGAACTGGCGGAAAATATAGACATACAGCCCTGTTTTAACGCCCATACCGAGCATCGAAGAAATAATAAACGGCCAATACGTATTGATCAGGTTCGCCGGTTTCCCTGTGAACAGCTCAATCAGACCGAACAGGTCAAAGTTCTTGAAATGCAGGTACAGCGGGATCATGATCGTCTGGGACGGGACCAGAATCGTAAAGATTACTGCGGCGAACAGCAGCCCGCTCCCCTTGAACTTAATCCGGGCAAAGCCGTAACCGGCCAGCACACAGATAATTGTCTGAAGCACCATGACCGCTGAGGACAACAGCATGGTGTTCCGCAGAACTACCGGATAGTTCATCGCCTTGAAGACCAGCCTGAAGTTCTCCAGAGTGAAGGCCTGCGGAACCCAGATTACGGTGGAATCATACAAATCGTCCATACTCTTGAACGCAATCGACAGCTTCAGCAGGATCGGGTACAGGATGACGAACGAGATGCCGAAGACCAGCACAAAGCGGGCGATGACCCACAACCATTTTTTCGAAAATTCCACCCAATAGGCGGCCGAGGCCAGCCTGTGCAGCTGCTCTTTCCTGGATCGGTGCGGCATTGCTGCGGTCTCTGTCTTCATGAATGCTCCTCCTTCCTAACCGCTAGTCTTGATAAAAGACTTTACGTGAAATCAGCGCCGTCGTAATCCACAACAGCAGTGCAATGATGGCAAAATACATCCAGGACATGGCTGCGCTCAGCCCGAAATTGAAGCTCTTGAACGCTGTATCCACCACCATGCGGCTGGTCTGGTCACTGATGAAGCTGTCGATGATGGTGTAGACTAGATTCGTCAGAATCAGCGGACCGATCATCGGAAACGTAATTTTCCAGAACGCCTCATAGCCGGTGGAGCCTTCAATCTTTGCCGCCTCATACAGGGAAGGTGAGATCGATTGCAGCCCCGCCAAAAAGATCAGGATCTGCACGCCCGATTGGCTGACAATCTCATAGATCCGGCTCACCGCTCCAGTCAGATACTGCACCACGGTGGGGCTCAGACCGGATTCGATCAGCAGCGTGGTCAGCTCCAGATTCTTGATCACCGACAGGCCTCCGCCCGTGGAATCACTGGCGCTGCGCACAACAGACTGCATCAGGTCCCCGTTCTCAATGCTGGCGATAATACCCGAGGCCAGAATGACCGGCAGGAAGAAGATCGCCCGGGCCAGCACTCTGCCATGGAACTTCTGATTGAGCAGCACGGCGAAAAACAGGCTGAAAATCAGAATAAGCGGGGTGTTCAGCACGATATTCATCACGGATTCCGTTAATGTCCGGACATAGGATTCATGGGAGAACAGCGCCTCCCGGAAGTTCGCGAGTCCGATATACTTCAGCGTGAAGCCCTCATCATTGACCTGCAGGTTACTGAGGCTGAACCGCAGGGAAGACAGCAGCGGCGTCAGGAACAGGAAGCAGAAGCCCGCGAACCAGGGAAGGATGAAGTACAAGCCGTAATATCTGTTTTTTTGCTCCAGGGACAGCTTCTTAAGCTTCATTATTGCTGCTCACCTCCTACCCGGTAATTCCGTCCGTCTATGGTTACTCCGCCCACACTCACCGGCGCACGGTTGTAATTGACTATAATCGTGGTGCCTGCTTCATAAGTCGTCTGATAGACACCTTCCGCCAGCTTCTTATGCTCTCTGATCGTCTGGGACTGGACATTCTTCAGCACAAGGCTCAACGCCTGATACTGCCCGGCTGCCTGGTCAATCCAGCTGCGGTAATCGGCGGAGTAGAGGCTGCCAAAGCCCGTCATTTTGATCGCGGAAGGATCAGCATAGAACCAGGTGTAATACGGTGCGCTCCCGGTCTCCAGCGCCTTCAGCAGACTGAGCGATGCATCCTGATCGTCAGCCATATTCCAGGCAGTTCCGGCATATTGCAGATAACCGTGGTATACCATCTGGAAGAAAGGGATGCTCTCATCCGTAATATTGAACCCGCTGCTCTGCATGGGCGCAGCCACTATATGGCGGGCGAAGGGAGCCGCGTACGCATTGCCGCCTTCCACCATCAGGCGGGGCACCGAGCTGCTCATACGCTCCATCTGCTCCTTGACGATTCCCTCGGCCTGCTGGCGGTCAACCAGTTCCTCCGCATTGAAATCGGAATTCAGCCCGCTGCCGAGATCCCGCAGGGACAAGCCGTCTACTCCAAGCTCTGCATAATCCCCAAGGAAGCCGTCTACCACACCCGGCAATACCCGGGGGCTGACGACATAACCGGAGGGCTCCTGCACATCCAGCTTCAGCATGGAGAAGTCGAAGGGATACGTATGCGCCAGCTTACCCGTAATCAGCCGGGAGGCCTGTGACTTGCGGAGTCCCTTGGCTTCCGGAAAGGTCTGCAGGAAAGAAGCATCGGGATACAGTGTAATCCCCTTATCCTGTGCGTAGGCCTGCAGCTCCTTAAGCCCACCGGTCCCGCCAAGCTTGCTGTCTACAGATACGCCCTTCGGGTAATTATGGTTGATGCCGCCGTTGAACCATCCGGTATACCGCAGTTGAATGTCCCCGATCCCCTTCTCCTGCATCTGCTCCAGAATGGCCTTGGCCTCCTTGAAGGAGGTAAGCGGCTCATAAGCGCTGTAAGGAATGCCCAGGAAGAATTTCTTCTTCGGAATGCCGCCGATCAATTCCAGGTAAAAGGGAACGTTCTCTGTCCCGTCCAGCCTTGCCATCCCGGTATGTTCGATTAAGTACTCCCGGTAATGCGCGGCCATACCTGAATAGCTGGCTTCCTCCTGATCAAGGAAGCTGTACGCTACAGTGATATCTCCGGGGTAGATCCCCGCCTGAAATTGCTTCACTGTACTGGAGCGCCAGCCGTTGGTCAGTGTCACTTCCTCCAGACTGCCCAGCGTATAGCTGGAGAAGACATTGTTATACTGATTCAGCCGCCCGCTGACATCTGCCTCCACAGCCGCAACCGCGTCCCCGCTCTCGATCACCGCCAGGAAGCCCCGGTCTTCAACCTTCATGCCGAATACAGGCAGCCTTGCGGTCTCCTCCTTCTGCACTTGCCCCAGCTGGGTCAGCGCAGCATCCGGCCCGTACATCGCTGTACGGTAAGGGGTAGCATAGAGCTTGTTATTATTGAAGTGTATCAGTGACCCGGAGCCGTCCGGCACCAGGCTGTAGCCTTCATCCTTTGTCCCGCTCGCCCCAAAAAACGGAAGCAGCGACAATGTCTGAATGTGCATGGTATCCGGATACCGCACCTTGTCGCCCGGGATGCCTACTTTCAGCTGCTTCCCGTCCAGCCGGTATTCCAGGGGAAGTGTCACCAGGGCGGCTCCGTCATCCTCTTCACCGTAGGCGGCTTTATCGATGGCGATTTGCGCCTCATCATAGCCAATCTGCCCAAACAAGGTGGTTACCTTCTTCAGCCCCACTCCCTTGAAGGAGGTATCTCTTCGCTCATACCGCTTACTCGATTCATCGTACCTGAACCGCTTCTCAATCTCCTTCTTGTCGCTCTCCTTCTCAAGGCGGCCGATGATCAGGGTACGGAAGCGTTCTTCACTGATGTATTTGGGAATGCCGTCGATGTTGCTCTTGACCTCCCCCAGTGTGTACACGATGTTCAGGCTATCGGCTGATTCCTCGATGGTGAACTGGCCACTCTGCACACTGTGGGTGTAGTTGTCGTAGTTCATGAGATTGCCCTTACTGTCATAGTAGGTCAGCTCTACCTGCACATTCAGCTTGGATTTGTTATAGCCGGTGGCAACAGCGTCCTGTTCACGGTCCTGCGGGTTAGAATACCAGATCGCTCCGCTCTTCTTATCCTTAACGGCAACCTCCGTAGTCGTCTGATTCAGATACAGGGTCAAATACTCGTTGTCCAGGGCCGCCTTCAGATCTGCGGATAGCTCCGGCGCTTCCGGGGTGCGGGTATTCTGCCCGCTCTGCACTTCAAACTGTACCGCCGCTTCCGCTTCAGGTGCGGATTCCGCCAAGTCCGCGTAAGGCAGAACGGCTGCCCCGCTTAGCATAAGTACAATTGCAATGATGGTTAGCTTCTTCTTCAAAGCCTGGCTCCTCCTTTCTTATCCGCGAAGTGAAAGCTCCTGGTAGACGGTATAGACAAAACTGACAATTTGCTGGATCAGATTGAAGAACAGCAGGCCCAGGAAGATGATGATGCCCACCACAGCCAGCGTCAGCAGCATGGTTGTAATCGTTTTGAGCACCGTGTACTGATGAACGGTCATGGTCCCGATGAACAAGAGCCATACGAACCAGAGCGTGGCCAGAGCATCCAGCAAATGATAGAAGGAAGCCTCCCGCAGCGTGATCACGTTGCTGAGCAGGATATTGGGAATGTTGATCAGAATCAGCGGAAGCAGGGCGTAGCCTGTCGTAATGACGATCTCTCCGAACTTCCCTTCCCCGTCCATCAGCGTCGTCAGGGACCAGTTCGCCAGGCACCAGAGCAGGAACGGGAAAATAATATACTTGAGCTCATTGATGCTGTTCAGTGCAAGCGGGTGATTATAATTGACCACATAGCCTACATATTGGCGCTTCACAATCATAGTCAGGGTAAGGGCCATAAGAATGCCCAGTGCCATGCGCAGCTTGCCCTTATTTTCGTATTTCAGATCCCAGAATCCATCGAAGGGGTGCACTGCTACATGCAGTGAATATTTAATGTCCTTAAGAAACGGCATCCTGAACCCTCCCTTCCTTTCTCGGCCGCTTTACCAGGCGGACGATGACGTAGCCGCCCAGCAGCACGGCTATTATTCCGGTCATATAGAGGCTGAAATAATCGCGCATATACTCCCTGCGGTATTTCCCAAGCGCCTTGGAGTAATATTCGCGGTCATTACCCAGCTTCAGATAAGTCATAGCCTCCTTATATTCGCCTTGGCGGAGCAGCGATTTGCCGATGCCGACATACGCCATCTCATAGTTGGCATCCAGCTTCAGCACCTCCCGCCACAGCTTAGCGGCTTCATCATGCTTACCGGAGCTGTACAGGGTGTTGGCTTCATTGACCATGCTGCCGAACTGAGTCACTGTGAACTCGGTAATTCTCCCCAGATCACGGTCCAGTACATAGATTGCATTCTCATAGCTCTCCACCGCCGCCGGGTTCTTGAAGGTACCGAGCTGGCTGCCTAGTTGACCGATGACATACAGCAGCTTGCCGTCCTCATTGTAGGTGAACACCCGCCCGCGCGTGGAGTCCAGTACCCGGTAGACTCCGTTTCCGGTCACATCAATATCAATGAAGGCGGAGCGGTCCCGGCTCAGATCGCCGATGGGCGGGATCTCTTTGCTGACCCGCAGGACATCGATGCCGGAGGGATTCAGTCTTTTTACCGGAGAAAAGGTCTTCTTATCCACTGTAGTGGTATAGATGAAGCCATCCTCATCGACATCGGTATTATTGAATTCCAGCGGAATGAACTGCACCATCTTCTCGCGCTGCTCCTTGGTCGATACCGACTTCCAGAACAGATCCACCGGATCAAACTGCACCTTGTTCGTGCCCATGAAGCCCGTGAACTGCCCGTCGCTGTCGAACTCGATCAGCCCTTCATAGACCCCTCTGCCAACCACATAGATGCGGCCTGCCTTATCAACAATCACCTTCCGCGGAAAATATTCAAAACCCGCTCCGATCACATCCGCCTTCGGCGGTCCAATCTCCCGCACGAAGGTCCCTGTGCCGTCCAGCTCGACCAGCCGCCCATTCTCCGTATCTGCCACGTAGATCCGGCCGGCGTCCGTAACGAAGAGTCCCTCCGGGTTATTGAAGCTGTCCTTCTTCTCCCCGTTCTGGAAGCCTTCGATAACACGGAGTGTGTTCCACTCCTTATCCAGCACCACAATCCGCCCGTTCCCGGAATCGAGCACGTACAGCAGCCCCTCCGCCGAAACGAACAGGTCCCCCGGAGCATTCCAGGCTCCTGTTCCTGCCTCTAGCCCGCCGATGGCCCTCGAAGGAAGATAGGCAATCGGCGACTGAACCGCCTCGCCCCAGTAGGAGTAGGTATATCCTTCATACGGCGCAGCCCCGGCCGGCCTTGGACACAGGCTCACAAGCAGCAGCACGGATACAAGCACCAGTATCGATGACTTTATTCTCAACCCTAACGCCTCCATCGCTTCAGTCCTTCATGCCGGACGAAGCCATCGTCTGAATCACATTGCTCTGTGACAGAATGAACGTCACAATCGGCACCGTCATCATAATCACCGCTACTGCAGCCCCGACTCCTGCACGGGCGATCCCGCCCTGAATAATCTGGCCCATCGCGTAATGCAGCGTCTTGAGCTGCTCGCTGTAGATGAAGCTGCCGCCGTCCGTGCCCCACAGCATCTGCATCATCAGGATGAGCAGCGTCAGCCAGGCCGGCTTCACCAGCGGCATGACGACCTGCCAGAAAATGCGGTATTCACTTGCCCCGTCAATCTTCGCCGCCTCCAGCAGCGCATCCGGGATCTGCTCCATGAACTGCTTCATTAGATAGAGTCCCAGCGGATAGGCAAAGGCAGGAACGATAACCGCCTGGTAGGTGTCCATCCAGCCCAGAGCGGACATAATCATATAGTTCGGTATCGCGGTGACATGCGGCGAGAACATCAGCGACAGGACAACCACGGTGAACAGCACCTTAGAGCCGCGGAATCTATGCTTTGCCAGCGGGTAAGCCGCCGCCGAGGCCAGCAGGATATGCCCGGCTGTACCGGCGGCGGTAATGAATACGGTGTTAAATATATATCTGGAGAACGGCACCCAGGAATTTTTCATCACCTGAAACAGATTGGCGAAGTTCTCAAGCGTGGCATTGCGTACAAACAGCGTAGGCGGGAAAATAAACAGCTCATCCAGTGGCTTGAACGCATTGTTAATGACATAAATTAACGGAATCGCCATGAATGATCCGAATCCGGCCAGGGCCAGGAACAGCAGGGCATCGACCTGCCAGGAACGGTTTACTTTTTTGTTCAGACGTATCGCCAGCTTCATCCCGCTTATTCACCCACCCTCTTCAGCAGCTTTTGGACAATCAGATTGCTGCCCAGCATCATCACGAACAGCACGGTGGCAATCGCCGAGGCATAGCCCATCTCGAAGCGGATCGTACCGTAGTCCACCAGATGGGTTACAATCGTATGCGCCCCGTATTGCACACTCGGGAAGCCTGCCAGCGCCATAGCCACATCGGCAACTGCCAGCGACGCCGTGATCTGAATGACCGCGCCGAACATCAGCTGCGGGCGCATGGAAGGCAGCGTAATGAACCACAGCTCCTGCCAGCGGTTTTTGACACCGTCCACAGCCCCTGCTTCATATAACGTCTTGTCAACGGTCTGCAGTCCGGCGATGAAGGCCAGGAAGCTGGTCCCCAGACTTAGCCAGAGCTGTACCAGCATGATGATCCCCAGCATATACTTGGGGTCCTGCAGCCATTGGATCGGCTCATAAATTACACCAAGCTGCATCAGAAAGCCGTTGATAATCCCGTAGGAGTCACTGGAGAAGATAATCTGCCAGATGAAGAATACATTCCCCGAAATGGACGGCGCAAAAAAGATCAGGGTCATAAACGCCCGCAGCTTGGGGTTCAGCTCATTGATCAGCCAGGCAAACAGAAAACAGGCGATATAGCTGACCGGTCCGGTAACCACTGAGAAAATCAGCGTATTCTTGACCCCGATCAGGAACACATCATCGTTCCAGAGCAGCTTGGAATAATTCTCCCAGCCGATCCAGCGCGGCATCTCCAGCATGTTGAAGTGCGTGAAGCTGAAGATGATCGATATCACCACCGGCAGCACGGTAAACAACAGAAACAGCACCATATATGGAGCCAGCAGGATATACAGGTGTTTATCCCGCCGCACATCCTTGCCGAACAATGCCCAGTAATTACGCAGCCCGGAAGGGGACAGCCGGGGCTGAATCAAGGGTTCGGCCGTATTTTTGACTTTCTGCACAAGAGTCCCTCCCTATTCCCTTCGTTTCAAATCGAACTCTGCTCTCTTCTGATCAATCTCATAGTCGATCTCCTGCACATAATCGTACAGGGCATCGGCGGTATTCGTTCCATTGTTGATGACCTCGCGCAGCGCATTGTCCAGATGTCGGCCCGTGAAGTAACCGCCCGGCACCTCAGGCACACCCTGCACCCATTGCCACTGCTCCTCCAGATGGCGGTAATCGCTTGTCGGCCACGGCAGCTCCTTAAGCGCTTCAACGTTGGCGGTCGGATACCGCGCAGCCGCGCCCATGAGGCCCTCCATCTCCCGGCCGAAGCGGACCTGCGAATCCTTGTCTACCCACCACTTCATGAATTCCCAGGCGGCATCCTTGTTCTTAGCCTGCTTAAGCATCAATGCGGCGGTGCCCCCGCTGGCCACATCCCTGCGGATACTGCCGTCCGGCTGCTTCGTGCCCGGAACCGGAATGAATTCCCATAGCCCCTTAATCTCCGGCGCGGATACGCTCAGATAGTTATAGAAGGTATAGTCTTGAATGCCGACCGGCATCTCGCCGGTGCGGAACCGCATCGGGAAGTCGAAGATCAGCGGCAGCTTGTAGCTGGTATAGAAATTGGTCCAGTCCTTGAAGGCAGCCAGCCCGGTCTCTGTATCCAGTCCGCTCTTCGCTCCGTTATTCAGATAAAAGGACCCGCCCATCTGATAGAGCAGCATGGCATAGGCGCGGTTGACCTCCAGCACCGGCACGCCTGTCGTCTGCGCGAGCGGCAGCGCCATATCCATCCGGTGCTTCTGCAGCACCGGAATCATTGCATATACCTCATCCCAGGTCTGCGGCGGCTCAAGATTCAGCTCCTGCAGAATATCCTTCCGGTAGAACAGCATGTTGAAGATCTGCTGCTCCGGCAGGGCAAAGACCTGATTCTCGAACCGGTACGGCACGAGCGCGCTGTCTCTGAACTGCTTCACCACTTCCTCATAGCCGGGATACTTCGACAGATCCTCTGCCGCTTTGCGCATCCCGAAGTTCACCGGCATATCATTGCCGACCTGCATCGCCACATCCGGGCCTTCCCCGGCCAGCGAGGCGCGCAGCAGCACATTCGGACTCACCAGCTTCAGATTGACACCGATGCCGGTGAGCGGGGTAAATGTATCATCAATCATTGCCTTCAGCACCTGCGCCTGGTCGCGGCCGGTTCCGATCCATACATCAATGGTCTCTCCGTTCTCCGTGGTATTGCCAATGGTGTTGTAATCCTCGAAGAACGAATGGGTGAAGGACGACACCTCATGCACAAGCTTCCTGAACCCGGAAGCATTCGCCTTTGGCAGCTTCACTTCCGGCGAAGACAGCAGCAGGTAATCAATTTCCAGCGGCTGCTCCCGTACCTCCAGAATCCAGGAGCCTACGCTGCCCACGTTGATTTTGAACTGCGACAGCCGCTTTTGCACCGTTTCCGGCTTATCGGCCATGTCCGCCAGCTGATAGGCAGTTTTATTCAAGGTTGCGGTTTTATCACTCTTTTCCCCTGTAAGCCGGACCAGCTCTTCCGATACACCATACAGAATCTTGCTCTGCTCACGGAAGACCGCCGTCATATCCGGGATTTGCTCCTCCAGCCTGTAATCGCGGTACGGATCCGGCACATTGCCTGTAATCATCAGGATTTTGCGGTACATCGCATTAATGTCCAGCACACTGGCCTCCACCTGGCGCAAGAGCGGCGCAATGGCTCCAAGGCTGACCTCCAGCTGCAATTCGTGTTTCCCTTTACTTAAATAGAATAAATAAGGCTCCTCATCGTTCCCCAGCCGGTTCATCTGCCAATCCGAATCATAGTAGAACGGAATCTGCAGCATCTCCCGGAACGGAATCTCTCCGTCAATCCGCATAGAGCGTGTGGAATATATCCCTCTTAGCAGCTCCTGCCGGCCTTTGATGGTGATGTTGTACAGACCGTCCTCCGGCGCTTCCACCTCCCAGGCGATCCATTGGCCCGGTACCCGCCAGTTGTTGCCGCCAATGGTATTCATTCTGATCTTGGAGACATCGTACGGCTCTGTTGAAGGGCTTGAGCGGTCTGTGACCGGATACAGGGTCGGGGAGGACTTGTAGGCCGCCGCTTCCCCCTGCACCTTCACCGCGTGCCCGCTGGTGGCCTTATATCCCTTGGCCTCGTAGCTCTGCTTCACCTCTGCGTAGGCAGCGGGTGCAGCGTAGCTGTGCAGCTTAATATAGTCGATGACCATCGGTTCTCTGCTGGATACCATCGTCAAGGTGTGCCTTCCGGCCGACAGATAGAATTGGTAAGGCTCCTCATAGTAGCCTTCCGTATCTCTCAGCAGGGTCTCCTGCCAGGCCGGGGCCTCAATCTGGCGCGGCCGGAGATCGTTATCCCGGTTATCCTGCTGGATCACCGGGTTCTCATTGACCCAGATCCGCCCGAAGGACAGATTGCGGGCGCTGGTGAACGGCAGCTTGCCGTCGATCAGCAGCTCACGTTCAATCGCCGAGCTTTTGCCCTTCACCGGATAATACCGGACAGAGATGTGGTACAGCCCGGACTTCGGCACATCCAGCTGCCACTCCACCGAACCGCTCTCCTCCGTTCTGACGTATCTTCCCGTCTCACCGCCAAGCTCCGTCAGCACCTCCGGGCTCATCCCCTCGGCCCCGGTATAATCGGCTCCCTTCAGCATAATTTCTTCACGGGGCTGCTCCCCGCCCTCGTATTGCTGCAGATAATGCTCATAGCTGCCCTCAGGCGGCTGCCGCATCTCCTGCCCGTTCCCCGTCACACCTTGTGCCTGGGCAGCAGGCAGCTCTGCACTTGCCGCAGGCAGCGCCATCATGGAGATCAGCATGACGGTTACAAGTGTCCGGTTCATCATCCGCCGGGATAATGATATTCTCACTCGGGTTCCCTCCTCTAGCAGACTTGCAAATTAAGAGTGATACAGGTGCACACGGCTACGCCGCCCTATAAGGGCGGCTGCCGATTCTGCGGACTACCACAGCAGGTATTGCGCAGGACAAGCAGGTATTACCCTTGTTATAAGCTGTCCTGTTCCCTATTTCTTCTCTTTATCCTGCTCACCGCTCAGTACCTTCTTGGCTGCGGCCTGCGCCGTTCCAATGACTTGGGCCACCCCGGTGGACGGTGTAATCTCGCCCTTCAGAAATTTCTCAGTCACCTTATCGAGCTGATCCTTGACGCCAAGACCGCCGTAACGTCCGCCGAAGACCCGCTCCACCTTACCTTCATCATTCATCGCATTGGCGATAGAGGCTTCATCCGGCAAAACATTCTCCATCGACAATCTGCGGTTCTCCTGCCAGCTGTCGAACGGCTGCAGATCCTCCCAAATCTTCACGATGGTATCCGCATCCTTGACCCCTTTGGGAATGGCATAGGCTGCTGTCTGGCCCAGCGGATCGTAGTACTTATCGGCCTGCGGGCCTTTTGGAATATAGACATATCCCCATTCATCCTTCATCTTGCCGAGAATACGCCCCTCGATTTCCCAGAGACCGCCCGGATACATAGCCACCGTTCCTTCTCCAAAATACTTAGCCGGATCTTCCCAGTCATTGCCCTCGTTAGGCTTGAATACCTTATCCTGGGTATAGAGCTTATGAAGGAAGTTAAGCGCTTCCATCGATGCCGGTGAGTCAAAGACCGCCTTCTGGGTAGCTTCGTCATAGATTTTGCCGCCGTTGCTGGCGATCAATAGCTCTGAGATTACATAATGGGCTCCGGCCAGACCGTACTGATCCATCTTCCCGTCCCCGTTCTTGTCAATCGTCAGCTTCTTCGCCGCATCAAGCATCGTATTCCAGTTCCAGTTATCCTCATCCATCAGCTGCTGCGGGTCCTTCAGGCCTGCTTCCTTGAAAATACGCTTGTTGTAGAACACGCCGCTGTCGTTCGGGCTGTACCAGCTCTCCAGGCCATAGACCTTGTCGCCGCCGAAGCGCATGGAATCAATCACGCTCTGATCGATGAGTGAATCCTTCAGATAATCATCCAGCGGTGTAAGGAAGCCGCCATGCATCAGGCCCCAGATGAAGCCGTCCGGCAGCCGGACAATTTCGGCAAACGGATCGCTTGCCATAACGGAAGAGGACAGCTTCTCAGCGGTGGACCAATACTCTGTATTCAGGTATTTAATCTTGACGTTGTATTTCTCTTCCACCGCTTTGATCCGCTCGCGGGCAAGCTCATCTGCCTCTGAATCCCCGACAGGAGTGGCATCCCACCAGTGGGAAATGCGGATCTCCCGCCCGTTCAGATTGGCAGCCGGTGTTGCCGAAGGCGCTTCCGTTGCCGCTGCTGGCGTTTCACTGGCTGCCGGAGCCTGAGTCGCCTCCGCCGCCGGTGTTGCCGGTGCAGCCGCATTATTCCCGCCGCTGCAACCGGTTACAAGTGTAACTACGGCTGTCAGCAGCATGAGCCAAGCCGAGCTTTTCTTCTTTAACTGTTTCACTGTTCGCCACGCTCCCCTAATTTCAGTGATGTTAAGCCAAACCAAGATTGAACTGATTCAAGA